>CALETE010000043.1 GCA_937920085.1 uncultured Alphaproteobacteria bacterium
ACCTTCAGTGTTGCTATCAGAGCAGCGCTCTCTCTGATGCGGACATAGGGTCGAGCATCGCCCAGGATTGATCGAACCGTCGAAAGGGCTGCAGCTGCCTCGGAATCGCGAACCAGAAATAGCGCGTTTGGCTCAAACTCGTTTTGGTAAGCTGAGCGCAACGCATCCCACTGTGGCTTTTGCTGGACATAGAAACTTTCAAGCCGCTGGTACCTCTCGCCCACGTCCTCAAGATCAGCCTCATGTGCCTTCACGTGACTGAGGAAGCTGAAGCTATCGCGGTTGGCTAGGAGTTTGTTAACAACGCCTTGAAGGTCGGCAATGTCATCTCCGCCGGGATAGGCGCCCGTTGCCGCCAATGCTGACCAGCGACCGAGTAGTTCTGACCAATTACTGAAACGGTCACGCAGCCAGGCGTGAAGATCATCCTCTCCGTCTGGGGATGCACTCCCGAACAAATCGCGTGCCAGTTTACGGACCGACTGGATGTCTGTTTTGTCGACTGTTTTCCGCCGTGAGACGCTAACGCGGTTCCATTTGTTTGGACCATCAACCTGCGCATAAATCTCATCGGCCTGCAGCTTAGCGCCGTTGGCATGTAACTCAATTTGACCGGCCTTGAACAAACGACACACGACCAACAAAACGTCGAACTCTTTCCATCCCCATGGATGACGGGAGAACCTCTCGTTGATGAGCGATCCGAGATTGATCGTCTGGCTACGGCTGCTGAGCAACTCGACATAGTCGAGCACTTCCTTGAGTGCCTTGGTGTTTTGGCTGCCACCGAGCAAATCAAGTTCCTCGCCGCTTGGATCCGCCAAGAGCTTCCGGATCTCTGCGAGGTGGTCGTTCGGGGAAGTCTGAATGTAGGAAAGCTTCTTATAGCTGTTCTCGACGAGGTAACGAAGAGCCGCATCAACGGCGACCTTCGGGTTGCCTGCGAATGGCTTTTCATTGCCAAGGACGAAAAACTTCGCCTCCTCAATCATCGTCCCGAGCGTGGAATTGATACGATTGCGTCTTTGAGAGTTCTCCTGCCGCTTATCGTCGTAGATGCGCTTTGTGGTTGTGGGCAGTGAGCCGTCAGACTTAAGGCGCAGGTAGGTCTCTGTCTTGATGTAGATGGCGATTTCGTCGGCAAGTTTCTTATCATCGCGCAGCCGGATGACGACCTGGCCAACCGTGCTCTCCATACTCAACTCAAGACAGCGCGGATCTTTGAAGCTATCGAAATCGGGTGCCATTGGGGTGATGATAGAAACCGCTAGGCCTCCCTCCGCACGATTGCCATATGGGGCCAGATCGACAAGACGGACCAGATCGAAGTCTTTGTTGTTGATTGGATAGCGATATTTACGGAGATCCTTGAGAACATCCTCAAAGATAACCTCACCCAACAGGCGGTGAAGGTCAGTCGGGCTGTATTCCTGAGATTTGATTTCCTTGTTGATGTCCCGTTCTTCATTGGTCAGGAAGAAGTAGAGATCACCGTTCCGACTAATCAGCGTATCACGCTCGAGCCTGAGGAGACTTTGCTCGATTTCCTGGCGCAGCGCATGCTTGTCAGCATCCACTTCGTCGACAAAGAAAGTCACCAAATTGTCGATGTTGCCGGGGACCTCCTCGACGTAACGGATGAGGAACAGAGTTTTTAGAACTCGAGCATCATAGGAACTGCGGTCAGCGATGTTATCGACGCGGCTAATGGCGACACGAACGACGCCCTCAAGGAAACTCTCGATCGATGGGTAGAAAGCGTCCAAGGGTACGAGAGCGCCGACAGGCTTGTCTTGAATGGTACGAGCTGCAGTCTGAAAGGCATCCAGCATCGATCGCTCGCCCTTGGAGAGATGCCCCCCGGTAGCTCCAAACTGCCTGCTCGCCTCGAATATCTTTTGGACCAGTAGAAATTGATAAGGGGCGAAGGGGTAACACTGGACGAAACTATTATCGTCTGTGAATGGCCGCAGGGTGATGCCTGAATCCCGAAAGGTAATCTGGTTGCGGAGGATGTCGCCCTTTTCTTTGAATAAAGATCGCAATTCTGCGTCGGCCGCGGCAGTCTTTCCAAGCAGTCGGCGCTGAATGACCTCATCCGCGTTCGACCCCGACAAAGAGAGACGCGTCGAAAAGCGTCCTTGGATCTTGGAGTAGTCCTTGCTTCTATCTCTTTCGAAAGCTCCACCAACAACAGCTTCCATGTCCTCTTGCGATGTCACGACCACCCAGGCCCGACCCTTGCAGGCAGTTCCGAGGTTCTCGGTGATGGTCTGCAGATTTAGCATCAGCTGAGACTGACCGCCGATAAACTGACCGACTTCATCGACGAGGAAGACCAGCCGCTGGTCTGATCCTCTCTTGTCGAGATATTGTTTCACCCACTTGGCGAAATTTTCAACGTTGAGACTCAGGCCTTTTTCGAGATTGTCGATCCAGTTTTGTGGATCCTCGATCTTCTGGTTAAGGATGTTACTGAGAGCACCAGCTATTTCGGTCCCCCAGAACTGATATGAATCCCGTTCGGCATGCCAATCCACATTGTAGTCAGCTGCCAGTGTATCGATGAATGCTTGGAGCTTTCCCTTATCGTCTAGAAAACGCTCCATGTGCGCGACTTCGGGGTGATCGCCACAATAGCCTAGATGCTCGTTGAACACCTTCAGAAAAACCTGAAGGATCGCGTCCCTGTTGTGGTTCTGTTCGGCTTTGCTGTCGATGTTGAACAGAATGACTTCGGCTTTGGCGTTCGCCATACGGCGAAGATCGCCCTCAAACACTCTGTCCCCCGCGACCTTCTCGATAAAGAAATCGAGCGGAGCCTTTGCATCGCGACCTGGCTCACTAACCTGCTTGTTGCCAAGGAGGTAAGACAGGATCTTGATAAAATGCGACTTGCCAGATCCGAAAAATCCCGAGACCCAAACACCCATTTGCCCTGAAACACTTGGGTCGTTTCCACGATCCAGCCCTGACAAGAAGGCATCGACAAATTTCCGAAGGTGCCGATCGACTTCCTTGGTGATCACATATTCTTCGAGTTCATTATAGGCTTGGTCAGACTGATCGGCCTTGATCACGCCGTTGATCGGGCGATTGATGTCTTTCGAAAAGATGTTCTGCAGTTTCATGTCGATCAATCCACCAATCTGAAGGCGCGATAGTAGGGTGTCTCTTGCAAGTCGCCGAAAAGCTGAAGGGTTTGCCCATTGAAGCGACCCGGGAAGAACAAGACGACGGGGGTCTTGCCTATGAGCGGTTGTAGGTTGTTCAAAAGGCTATGGGTGCGGACGAGTGGATAGGCAGCGCCCACCCCCGTCAGGAAGATCATGTCGAGCGCCGGCAAGTGAAACTTCGCCAGGAGGGCCTCGGCGAGCTTCCGCGGTTCTAGTGGGCCCTTAAGTGCTCCTAACAGAGCTGGCACCCCCTTTGTCTGCTCCATTGCCATAGCCTTTTCATAAAGGCCCCGGGTTTTCAGCTGCTCCACAACAAGCTTCAAGATGTGAACGTTTCCAATCTTCAGGCTGGTCTTGCGTGTCAAATCGTCAATCAGCCACTCAATTTGACTGGCAACCTGGGGTTCTTCCGACGGTGGGTAATCGAAGGCATAAAACGGCACTTCGTTTCCGAGCCCTTTGCCGTGCAAGAACTCAGTTGAGGTTATACGGTCGCGGATGCGATCAAGCCGGTCTCTAAGATCATTCATAGGAATGCCTGCATAGCTCTGAGTACTTCATCGAACTTGTTGCGCTTCAAATAGTCCATGACCTCCGGCTGGTAATGAACGGGTTGCAGCGAAGGTTTGTCGTTTTCTGACAGCATTCCGACCTCGGCTAAAATTCTGAGCACGCTATCTCCCAACTTGTCAGCCGTCGAAGCGGACCAGGCAGTCATTTCGGAGTCACGCTCTTGGCAGGCAGCCACAAATGCTCGCCAATGATTCCGCGTAAGGCTCAGATTGCCTGATCGGAACCGATCTCTGACGTCATGTATGAGAAAGTCTCGCAGGAGTGAGCTGTGCGCGATTGCACAAGCGAAGACGGCCTGGGTTGCCGCTGGCTTTGTGCCATCACGAACAATCGTCCAGAGTTCTGGCGTCATAAGTTTGAGGCGAGCTTTAATGAGGCTAGCCTGGCG
This sequence comes from uncultured Alphaproteobacteria bacterium, assembly GCA_937920085.1. Classification (GTDB taxonomy): domain Bacteria; phylum Pseudomonadota; class Alphaproteobacteria; order Caulobacterales; family Caulobacteraceae; genus Phenylobacterium. The sequence goes on from CALETE010000043.1 coordinate 4,138, forward strand.
CTTGGCTGTACCTACGGAAGTCTTCTGAAGCACATTGTCCAGCTCAATGGCCTGCCGCCACTCGGATGCCGAGAGGTTGCGCAAAAGCAAACCCGCAATGATTCGAGCCTCATAGACCTTCAGAGATCCGCCAGCAATGTCGGCCTTGTAAGTCAATGGGGTTCCCTCGGCATCCTACTTCTTTGCTTCCTGCTCTGATTTTTCAGACGATTTTTTTAGTTCCAATCTCAATTGCTCAAACTGCTCAGCCGACATGACAACCACAAATGGCTTATCGTATTTTGTAACGGCCACCGGTGCGAGGCGCGCTGCATC
>CALETE010000044.1 GCA_937920085.1 uncultured Alphaproteobacteria bacterium
CTGGAAGAGTTGGCTGCAACCATGGATATCCGGGCTCTATGCAACGCCAACTGTGGCGCTCGGGCCGCTTTTCATCCTATGGCTGGGCATCGGCATCTGGTCGAAAGTGCTTGTCGTAGTCCTGCTGGTTGTCTTCGCTGTGACGATCAACACAGAGGCAGGCATTCGTAGCACCAGCGAACGCTATCTCGAAATGATGCGCTGCTTTGGCGCAACCCGGCGCCAGTTGTTCCTGAAAGTATCGCTTCCTTCCGCCACACCCTTCATACTCGCGGGATTGAAGCTGGGGATTGGCCGCGGCCTCATCGGCGTCGTCGTGGCGGAGCTTTTTGGCTCACGCCTCGGGCTTGGCCGATTGATCGGGCAGTCCGCCGACAGTTTCAACATGCCCGAGCTCTTCGCTGCCGTCGCCATCCTCGCGGCCAGCGGCATCTTCATGAATTCTGCTTTTTCGAAGCTAGAAACGAGACTCGTGCCCTGGACGAAAGACTGATCGCATGAGCACTAACAAGCTAGAAGCCCGCGCTCTGACCAAAACTTTCGGTGAACTCAAGGTCCTGCACGAAGTCTCCGCGACAATTCCAGAGGGTGAATTCGTCTCGCTCGTGGGGCCTAGCGGATGCGGCAAGACCACATTTCTGAGGATCATCGCGGGGCTGGATTTCGCCGACGCCGGCGCAGTGGAAGTTGACGGGCGCGCGATCTCCGGTCCTGGTCGTGACAGAGGATTTGTGTTCCAGTCCGATAGCCTTCTGCCTTGGCGTAATATATTCGACAATACGATCGTGGGCCTGGAGCTTGCAGGGCGCCTCTCGCCTGAGGATGTGGAACGAACGCACAAACTCCTGAATCTGGTCGGCCTCAAGGGATTTGAGAATTACTTTCCCCGTCAACTGTCCGGAGGCATGCGTCAGCGGGTCAATCTTGCGCGCGCGCTCGCCATCGATCCTGAACTTCTATTAATGGACGAACCCTTCTCTGCGCTTGATGCACAGACTCGCGAGATCATGCAGGTGGAGTTGCAACGTATCTGGGATGAAGGGCGCAAGACGGTTCTGTTTGTGACCCACCAGATCGATGAAGCCGTTTTCCTGTCAGACCGAGTGCTCGTTTTTGCACGTCGTCCCGGCCGCATCCTCGAAGAGGTGCCAATTGATTTGCCCCGGCCACGCACCATGGCAACCAAGCGCGATCCGAAATTCGTTGGGCTTGTCGATCATATCTGGCGGCTCATCGAAAATGATGTCCGCGAATCCGTGTTACTGGAACATCAATAAACAGGAGAAACGCCAATGAAAACGCGCCTCATGGCTTTATGGCTCGCTGCAGCGCCGATCCTGTCGTCTGCCATGGCTCTCGCTCAGGAAGCGCCTGCACCGACTGTGAAGCATCTCCCCGGCGATGCGCCCAAACGCGTTCTCTTCATCGCAAACAGCCTCATTTATTACAGCGGCGGACTGCAGACTCATGTGCATCGCCTGGATTCCGCCGACAAGAATCCATTCAACCTCAAGGACGGCTATAAATCGGTTCACATAACCGGCGCAAACCTCGCCAACTATCCCATCGAATTTCTGACCACGCCTGGTAATCTCGGACCAAAAGAGCCCTATGAACTTTTCGTCCTTGGAGGGAATTCGCAGGATGCCGCCACGGATGAAGGCAGGGCCCGTTATCGCCAGAAGGTCAAGGAATTTGACGACGCCATAAAGAGCAGGGCTGGCCGCACCGCGCTTTTGTGGCTGCCCGCCTTCGCTCCCAATAGCCCGCTGGGAGCCAGTGATCTTGGAAAGAAAACCGAAGATATGATGCTCGCAGTAGGCAACGAAGTAGGAGCTTTGATCATACCATTGGCGCCCGCTTTCAAGGAAGCTTACCACAGGCGCCCTGATCTTAAGCTACAGGTAGGTTATGACGCTAACCACCCAACCCTAGTGGGACAATATTTGTCGGCCTGTGTGGTCTATGCCAGTATTTATGGACGCTCGCCGGTTGGCAATTCTTATGACTATTTTGGAGCGTTGGATCCTGAAACAAGACTTTTCGTCCAGACGATCGCCCAGGAGACCGTGAAGAAATTTTACGGGCGGTAAAAATAGAGGCATCCCTGTTCATTGAGTGCGATAGTTTTATCTTGGCGAGCATGGCGCCTGAAGCTGAGGGAATCCCGGAAAATTAATGGCGGGCGTCTGTTTTCCAATGTGTTGTGTGTTTCGTGGGTTGCTATCTTGATGCCAGAAAAATGGCTTCCTGAATGTTGTCGGTGCATTTCGGCTGAGGTTGAAGGCGCTCGTTTTGATGGCCAATCCATATCAATATTCCAGCTTTCGACGCACAAGTCCTGTATCGAACGGGTCACGGGCAGCATCGGGGCGATGCGTTAGAATGTCATATCATCCTGCGCGGGCGCGGGCTGCCTGAGCTTTCTTTGGCGCGATGATCAATAAACTGAGAGGAACGCGAATGGCAGGGATAGTTGTCGATGTCCATCCCCATGTGATTTCACCTGACACAGATCGCTATCCACCATCGCCACTCTTTGGAATTCGCTCCGATTGGTCGAAAAATCGTACCGCTCGCATCGATGACCTGCTGGCAGAAATGGATCGTGCAGGAGTGCACAAGGCGGCGATCGTGCACGCATCGACAGTCTATGGCTTCGACAACTCATTGGTTGTCGACTCGGCGCAGCATGCGCCTGATCGTTGCGTAGCAGTGGCCTCGATTGATCTGGCGGCTCCCGACGCTGTTGCTTGCGCTCAAGCATGGATAGACCGAGGCGCCGTGTGCTTCCGCATCTTTACCGGTGGATCAACGAAATCGGTAGATGCCAGCAGCCTCGATGATCCTCGCGCTTATCCGGTCTGGCGCCTGATGGGGGAGCGGGGGTTGTCCATGTGCATCAACACTAATGCATCCGGTATCCCAGCGATCATGTCTCTTGCAAAACGCTTCCCTCAGGTGCCTGTTCTCGTGGATCACTTTGCACAGGTTGACGTCTCGGGCGGCCCGCCTTTCGCGTCGGCGGGGTCCTTCTTTGGCATGGCTGG
>CALETE010000045.1 GCA_937920085.1 uncultured Alphaproteobacteria bacterium
GAGTCTTCCACGCCCGCCGTGCGGTGTTTCACGAGCTCGCGATATTCGGGATCCCGCACCATTTCGACGAAGGCGTCAGGGGACGGATATTGCGCAATGAAGCAAATGTCCCAGGCCTCGGATTGGGGGCCCGTGACCATGACCTGGGGCTTGCCTGCCCAAATCTGAACACCGCCGACCCGCTTGAAGATATGGGCGGTGGTGCGGCCATAGGCGCGATAGGCCTCTAGACCCGTGACGCCCTTGCCGTGATCTGGGTGGTCTTCCGGATAGGTCGCCAGGGGTTTGACCTTGATCAGGTTAAGCATGTGGATCGGCTGATCGCTGGGCAGATTGCGAAATTGCGCCCAGGCCTCGCGGTCAGGATCAATATAGCCCATGATGGTCCTCCCAAAGTTTCTCGCTTTTTGATGCCATAGGTCAGTCCGTTTCGCGACTCATTGACCCGAGGGGCGTGAAACTCTACCTACGCCGCCGTTTGCCCAGAAGGTCTCATCCGAGATCGCGGGTGCCTTCAAGGAGACTCCGACCATGAGCGAACTCTTGCCTGGGGTCACCGGAGTCCTGGTTCTAGCCAATGGAACCGTTCTGCAAGGCGTCGGCGTTGGCGCGGAGGGATCAGCCCTCGGCGAGGTGTGCTTCAACACTGCCATGACCGGCTATCAGGAAATCCTGACCGACCCGTCCTACATGGCCCAGATCATCGCCTTCACCTTCCCCCATGTGGGCAATGTCGGCACCAACCTGGAAGACCTTGAGCAGATGTCCGGGGCTGCCGAGACCGCCGCCCGGGGTGCCATCTTCCGCGATGTGCCGACCGCGCCCGCAAATTGGCGTGCAGACTCTGATCTCGACAGCTGGATGAAGCGCCGCGGGATTGTCGGTCTAGCCGGTGTCGACACCCGCGCCCTGACCCGAGTCATCCGTGAGACCGGCATGCCGCACGGGGTGATCGCCCATGCGAAAGACGGCAAGTTCGATATTCCGGCCCTGAAGGCTCAGGCCGCAGCTTGGTCTGGCCTCGAGGGCATGGACCTTGCCAAGGACGCCACCTGCCGTCAGGCCTTCACCTATTCCGAGGGGCTCTATTCTTGGCCGGAAGGCTATGCCAAGCCCGGCGCGACCCGGTTCAAGGTCGTGGTCATGGATTTTGGTGTGAAGCGCAACATCCTGCGGTCCCTGGTTTCGATCGGTGCTGAGGTGACGGTGGTGCCCGCCACGACCTCGGCGGAAGACATTCTGGCCCACAATCCAGACGGCGTCATGCTGTCCAACGGACCGGGCGATCCCGCTGCGACCGGCGTCTACGCCGTACCTGTAATCAAGAAGCTGGTTGCCAGCGGCGTGCCGGTGTTTGGGATCTGTCTGGGTCACCAGATGATGGCCCTGGCCCTGGGTGCCAAGACTGTGAAGATGGAACAGGGCCACCACGGGGCCAACCATCCTGTGAAGGACCTGACCACTGGCAAGGTGGAGATTGTCTCCATGAACCACGGCTTCACTGTGGATCGCGATAGCCTCCCAGAGGGCGTTGAGGAAACCCACATTTCATTGTTCGATGGCACCAATGCGGGCCTAGGCCTCAAGGGCAAGCCGGTGTTTAGCGTGCAGCATCACCCTGAAGCTTCGCCCGGACCGACGGACTCCCTCTACCTCTTCCAGCGTTTCGCAGACCTGATGGACCTGGCCAAGGCACCTGCCTAGCCTAGATCTTGGTCAGGGCCCCCTTGGCCACCACAGGGCCCGTCGGCCCGATGGTTTTAGATCCACCAGGGGCCTCAACGGAAATGGCGAGGGTCGCCTGGGTGTCGGTTAAGCCCGCCGCCGGAGGTGCCAACGGGATCTTCACAGAAGCCCCGACCGGTACGAAGCCGAGCGGCCTGGGCTTGCCATCTGCTGGGATCAGCCAGAGCTGGTGGACGTGACCCGGATCTGTCCCCGGGGGCACGAGGGACGAGATGACGACGGCCTGTCGCTGGGGATCATAGGCCGCGACAAACAGGTGCTGGCCCTGGGCGGTGTCCAGCTTGGCGCTGAGCATGGGCGGAGGCGCGGCTGGCGCCAGGGGCCCCTGCAGGACGATGACAGCTATGGCGGCCAAGCTTGCCGCAGCCAGCCCCAGCCCACTGATCGCCGCACCGCGCCATAGGCGCAGAGACCGGTTATCATTTGCCGGCAGGGCGCGCTCGATACGGGTCCATAGCTCTGCCGAAGGCTCTATGGGCTTGAGGCGGTCCGCCAAGGGGGCAAGCCGATAGCGCCAGGCAACCACCAGGCGGGCAAAGGCAAAATCCTGTGCCATGCGGCGCTCGGCCAGGACGCGATTTGGGGCATCCAGCACGCCCAGGGCATGCTCGGCGGCCAGGGCTTCGTCATCAGGCAGTTCGGGTTCCTGGCTCATGGCTCCAGACACCCCCTAAGTTTCAGCAGGCCGCGCCGGATCCAGCTCTTGATGGTTCCGAGGGGTATATCCAGGCGCAAGGCGATGGCTTCGTATGTCACGCCCTCGAAGAAGGCTGTGCGGATCACGCCCTGGGTGCGCGCATCCAGCTGGGACAGGCACGCATTTAGGGCCTCTACAGACTGGGCGGTCTCGAGGCGCGCTTCGGCACCGGGTGACTTATCCGCAATCTCCATGTCTTCAACCTGGGCAGCAAGGGCGAGAGGGCCCCGGGCCCGCAGCCGATCAATCGCGCGGTTCCGCGCAATGGTCGAAATCCATGTCATGACGCTGGCCCGCCCCGCCTCAAAGCGATCAGCGCGACGCCAGATCGTCAGATAAACCTCCTGCAACACGTCTTCGCTCTCGTCCCTGCTGGAAAGGATACGAAGGCAGACGGCAAAAAGCTTCGCAGAGGTTGCTTGATAAAGCTGGCGCAGGGCAGCGCGATCTCCCCCGGCTATGCGGGGAATGAGGGCGGATAGTGGATCTGAGCTTAAAGTGGGGGACACAGGGGCCTTCAATTTCAAAGCAACCGGGACGCTGCCTGCATCCCCTGCGTCCAGCAAGCAGCAAATTTCGAAACCCTATTACAGCAACGTCAGAAACCTAGTCTTGCCAATGGCTTTTTCTTGATCCATGGTGAATGGGTCAAACTCGTAGGTTCGGCTGACTTTCGACGCTTCATTCCGATGCACCGGACCTGCCCCCTCGAACTTTGATCCTGTTCGGTCGAGCTTGGCCGTTCGGGCAAATCTATCCAAGGACTCATATCTCTATGTCTACCGGCACCGTGAAGTGGTTTAACGGCACCAAGGGCTACGGCTTTATTCAACCTGATGAAGGCGGCGCGGACGTCTTCGTTCATATTTCGGCCGTGGAACGCGCCGGACTTCGTTCTTTGAACGAAGGCCAAAAGGTTACCTATGAGCTCGAGCGCGACAAGCGCAGCGGCAAGATGTCCGCGGGCAATCTGCAGGTCTAGCAACCGCGACCGGCGGACCCTGAAAAGTCCAAAGGATGAAAGACCATGACGGGCTGGCGGAAACGCCGGCCCGTTTCTTTTTTGTGGCATGAGGCGGGTCGGCGGCAACACCGGCCCGCTTCTTTTTGTCTCGATGAGGACAGAACGTCCCCTCGCCGCTTGCGCCATCCCGACTCCCTCTCTAAACGGGCGTCTTAACCTACAGATTGAACGGGCAAGGCGCGCCAACAGCGCGGCCGCCCTTTTGCGCGAACGGAATTTGATGCCCAAACGCACCGACATATCTTCGATCCTGATCATCGGCGCGGGCCCCATCGTCATCGGGCAGGCCTGCGAATTCGACTATTCAGGGGTCCAGGCCTGTAAAGCGCTTCGCGCGGAGGGCTATCGGATCATTTTGGTCAATTCCAATCCCGCCACCATCATGACCGATCCGGATGTGGCCGATGCGACCTATATCGAGCCCATCACCCCAGAAATGGTCGAAAAGATCATCGCCAAGGAGCGGCCCGACGCCCTTCTGCCAACCATGGGCGGTCAAACGGCCCTGAACACCGCCCTAGCTCTGGAAGCCTCTGGTGCCCTGGCAAAGTACGGGGTCGAAATGATCGGCGCCAAGGCTGACGTGATCGACAAGGCCGAAGACCGTCAGAAGTTCCGCGATGCCATGGACAAGCTGGGTCTTGAGAGCCCCAAGTCCAAGGCTGCCCACACCATGGACGAAGCCCTGGAAGGCCTCGACTTCGTCGGTCTGCCCGCCATTGTTCGCCCCTCCTTCACCCTGGCAGGAACCGGCGGCGGCATTGCCTACAATATGGAAGAGTTCCGCGAGATTGTGGAGCGGGGCCTGGACCTATCACCCACCACCGAAGTGCTGATCGAAGAGAGTGTGCTGGGCTGGAAGGAGTATGAGATGGAGGTCGTCCGCGACAAGGCGGACAACTGCATCATCGTCTGCTCCATCGAAAATATTGATCCGATGGGCGTCCATACTGGCGACTCCATCACCGTCGCCCCGGCCCTGACCCTGACGGACAAGGAATACCAGATCATGCGGTCGGCCTCGATCGCCGTCCTGCGGGAGATCGGCGTCGAGACCGGCGGCTCCAACGTCCAGTTCGCGGTCAATCCTGCTGACGGTCGGATGGTGGTCATTGAGATGAACCCCCGGGTGTCACGGTCCTCGGCACTAGCCTCCAAGGCCACCGGCTTTCCCATCGCCAAGGTCGCGGCGCGTCTGGCTGTGGGCTACACCCTCGACGAGCTGATGAACGATATCACCGGGGCAACCCCGGCCTCGTTTGAACCCAGCATCGACTATGTGGTCACCAAGATCCCGCGCTTTGCCTTTGAGAAATATCCCGGTTCGGAACCCCACCTGACCACGTCAATGAAGTCGGTGGGTGAAGTCATGGCCATTGGCCGGACCTTTAAGGAGAGCCTGCAGAAGGCCCTGCGTGGTCTTGAAACAGGCCTCAGCGGTTTAGATGAAGTCGATATTGAAGGCTCGGCTGATCCTGAAACCGGCCACGCTGCCATTGTCCGCGCCCTGGGTAACCCTACCCCAGACCGGCTGCGGGTTATCGCCCAGGCCTTCCGCCATGGCCTCAGCGTTGAAGAGGTCAATGCCGCCTGTTCCTATGAGCCTTGGTTCCTGCGTCAGATCCAGGAACTCGTGCGGGAAGAAGGTCTGATCCGCGCCAGCGGTCTGCCGACCACGGCCCAAGCCTTCCGGGCGCTGAAGGCCCAGGGCTTCTCTGACGCCCGCCTGTCTATGCTGACCCGCATGGCAGAGGGCCAGGTCCGCGCTGCCCGTCAGGCCTTGGGCGTCCGTCCGGTCTATAAGCGCATCGACACCTGCGCCGGCGAGTTCCGCGCCGAAACCCCCTATATGTATTCCACTTATGAAACCGGCGTGTTGGGTCAGGAACCCGATTGCGAAAGCGAGCCGTCTGGGGCCCGCAAGGCGATCATCCTCGGCGGCGGTCCCAACCGGATCGGCCAGGGGATCGAGTTCGACTATTGCTGCTGCCACGCCGCCTTCGCCCTGGCCGATATCGGGGTGGAGTCGATCATGGTCAACTGCAATCCAGAGACCGTGTCCACCGACTACGACACCTCAGACCGCCTCTATTTCGAACCCCTTACGGCCGAAGATGTCCTTGAGCTGATCGCCGTCGAACAGCGCGCCGGAACCCTACTAGGGGTCATTGTGCAGTTTGGCGGACAGACACCGCTGAAGCTGGCCCAAGCCTTAGAGGACGCCGGCATACCGATCCTGGGCACCAGCCCAGACGCCATCGACCTGGCCGAAGATCGCGAGCGCTTCCAGCAGCTTCTGCACAAGCTGAAGATCGCCCAGCCCGTCAATGCCATTGCCCGATCCAGGGATGAGGCCTTCGCTGGGGCCCACCAGGTCGGCTATCCGGTCGTCATCCGCCCATCCTATGTGCTTGGGGGCCGGGCCATGGAAATCGTCCGCGATGACGAACAGCTGGAGCGCTATATCACCCATGCGGTGAAGGTCAGCGGCGACAGCCCGGTGCTGATCGATCAGTACCTCTCCCGGGCCACGGAAGTGGATGTGGACGCCCTTTGCGATGGCGAAACGGTCTTTGTCGCCGGTGTCATGGAGCACATTGAAGAGGCTGGGGTGCATTCTGGCGACAGCGCCTGTTCCCTGCCCCCCTTCTCGCTGAAGACAGAAACGATTGAAGAACTGAAGCGTCAGACCGAAGCCATGGCCTTCGCTCTGAATGTGCGCGGCCTGATGAACGTGCAGTTCGCCATCGAAGAACCGCACTCTGAAAACCCCCGGATCTTCGTGCTGGAGGTCAATCCCCGGGCCAGCCGCACCGTGCCCTTCGTCGCCAAGACCATTGGCGCCCCGATTGCCGCCATTGCCGCTAAGGTCATGGCCGGCGAAAGCTTGGCCAGCTTTGGCCTAACCGAACGGGTCTATGATCACGTGGCGGTCAAGGAAGCGGTCTTCCCCTTTGCCCGTTTCGCTGGGGTCGACACCATTTTGGGCCCCGAAATGCGTTCTACCGGCGAGGTCATGGGATTGGACTGGCAGCGCCCCGGCGGCACAAAGGCTGCAGCCTTTGCCAGGGCCTTTGCCAAGAGCCAGCTGGGCGGCGGGACTATCCTTCCGGAAGGCGGCACCGTATTTGTCTCCGTGAAGGAAACCGATAAGCCCTGGGTGGTTGAGCCTGTTCGGCTGCTTCTGCAGCAGGGCTTTAAGGTTCTGGCGACCAGCGGGACGGCGGCGCACCTGACCGCGAATGGCCTCAATGTTGAAACCGTAAAGAAGGTGCTGGAAGGTCGCCCACACGTGGTTGACGCCATGAAGAACGGCGGTGTCCAGCTGGTGTTCAACACCACGGAGGGCAAGCAGTCCCTCGCCGACAGCTATGCGATCCGCCGCACAGCCCTGATGATGAAGATCCCCTACTACACCACCACAGCTGGGGCTCTCGCAGCATCCCAGGCCATTGTGGAAATGGCCAATGGGGCCTTGGACGTCCGGCCACTACAGAGCTACGCCTAGAGCAACTTTGCCATTATGAAGTCGTCATAGTCGTTTGAGCCGACTTTGAACTTATGCTCGCCGACCTGGGTGAAGCCCTGACGGGCATAGAAGCCGATGGCGTTTTCATTGACGGCGTAAACGCTGAGCAAGAGGCGTTTGAACCCAGCCGCCTTGGCGCCTTCGATCACGGCGTCCAATAGTCGCGCGCCCAGTCCGCCCTTGTGGAAGCCCTGCAGCACATAAATGCGTCGCAGCTCGATATCGGCGTCCCGCAGATCAAGTTCGACCTCGGCAGGCCCCAGGACGGCGTAGCCGACCGGAGCGCGGGTGCTTTCCAATTCCGCCAACCAGATCTGGTAGTCCGAACGCTCAAGCCATTCGGCATAGGTCGCGACACTGTGCGGGCCTTCGCAATGCTGAAGGATGTCACCCAAGGGCACGGTGTCGGCATAGGTTGCGAGCATGGTGGCTTGCCCCAGCAAAGACAGGGCCCTGGCGTCCGATGGACGGCACTTTCGGATCGCAATCGTCATGGTCTGGTCTCCTAGCGGCCCACACCTGAATAGACCGCCGCCGCCCAAATCGAGACGGCTTCGACCCCAGCCGAAATCAAGTCCAGTCGCAGGGTGGTAAAGGGCATTCTTAAGACCGTTGAATAGGCCCCTGGGCAATCACCTTTTCATCGGCTACCGATCTTTCCAGATCGCAAAACGTCGATAAGGGAGGACTACACATGGCGGGTCGAGTTCAAGGCAAGGTGGCCCTGGTCACCGGTGGATCCAGCGGCATTGGTCGTGCAGCGGCGGAACGACTGGCACAGGAAGGTGCCACCGTTGTCATCACCGATCTGCAAGATGCCAAGGGCGGTGATGTCGTCGCAGCCATCCAGGCCATGGGCGGCAAGGCAGACTACCTGCATCATGACGTCACCCAAGAGCAGGCCTGGATCGACGTGATGGCCGCCATCAAGGCCAATCACGGCCGGCTCGATATTCTGGTCAATAATGCCGGCATCGGCATTTCAGCCTCAGTCCTCGACATGAGCCTCGCTGATTTTCAACGCCAGACTGCCATCAATGTCGACGGCGTTTTCTTGGGCTGCAAGCACGGCATTCCCCTGATGCGCGCCAGCGGCGACGGCGGCAGCATCATCAACATCTCTTCCATCGCTGGACTGAAGGGCTCGGCCATCCTTGCGGGCTATTGCGCCACCAAGGGTGCTGTCCGCCTCTTCACCAAGTCAGTGGCCATGGAATGCGCCAATGCCAAGGACGGCATTCGCTGCAACTCGGTTCACCCTGGCATTATCGAGACCCCGATCTGGGATTCCATCATCGGTACCGGCGAGATCGGCGATAATGCCCGGGCTCCGCGCAGCGCCACCCTCGACGCCATGACCGCGGACTCCGTGCCCCTGGGCGTCAAGGGTATGCCTGAAGACATCGCCAACGGCATTCTCTGGCTGGCCAGCGACGAGAGCCGTTATGTCACAGGCGCTGAGCTGGTGATTGACGGGGGACTGACGGTCAAGTAGCCGCAGTTCCATGAGTGCCACCTTACACGTGATCTTCGGTCCCTCGGGCGCCGGCAAATCCAGCTATGCTCAGAATCTGGCCAGGCGGGAGCCGGCTGTCCACTTCGCCATAGACGATTGGATGGCCCGACTGTTTGTCGCCGACATGCCAGATCCTATCGAGTTCACTTGGGTTATGGAGCGGGTTGAGCGCTGCGAGACTCAGATCTGGTCTGTGGCGGCGGCTGTGATGGCGGCGGGGACCAGCGTCGTCCTCGATCTTGGGCTCACCCGAAAGGGTGACAGGGCAAGGGTCGCCGAAATCGCCCAGGCTTGCGACCTGCCTGTGCAGTTTCACTTTGTGACGGCCCCCCGGGACATACGTCGCGCCCGGGTTCTGGCGCGCAATGAGGTCAAGGGTGAGACCTTTTCCATGGTCGTCACGCCCCAGATGTTCGATTTCATGGAGGGCATTTACGAAGCCCCCGACGCCGAAGAACTTGCCGGCGTGATCATCTCTGAAAGCACCTAGGTTACAGATAATTATCTTGGCCTGGGGCCGGGTCAACGACACAAGATTGCCCTCATTCAGCGTCACCTGAACGCGGTCTAGAGGAGCATGCTTGTGATTGGTCTTGTTGTCGCTGTTTCGATCAGTGGCGCCCTTGCCGAACTGCCGCGCCTTCAGGACATCCCGCCCCTGCCAGCTATTCGGCGCGATCCTCAGATCACCTATCTGGACCGCAGCGGACAAGTGATCGGCGTGCGAGGCGGCCGCTATGCACCACCGGTCGACGTTAGCCGCCTGCCCGACCACATCCCAGCGGCCTTCGTGTCCATTGAAGATCGACGATTCTACGAGCATGGCGGTGTCGACCCCATGGGCATAGCCCGCGCCCTCGTCGCCGACATTGCCGACGGCAAGCGGCAGGGGGCCTCAACCATCACCCAGCAGACGGTGAAGAATGTCTTCCTGACCGCCAACCAGACTGTCGAACGCAAGGCCAAGGAAGCGGTCATGGCGGTACAGCTGGAGCAGGCCTACTCCAAGAAACAGATTCTGGGCCTCTATCTCAGCAGGGTCTATTTCGGTGAAGGTGCCTATGGGCTGGAGGCCGCCGCCCAGCGGTATTTCAACAAACCGGCGGTCAAGCTTACCGTCCGCGAAGCTGCCATGCTGGCGGCTATTCTGAAGGCACCCAGCAGCTACAATCCTGTCGATCAACCCGAGAAATCTGCCGAGCGCACAGCCCTCGTCCTGGACGCCATGGTCGAGACCGGTGCCATTACCGCCGCAGACCGGACAAAGGCTTTGGCCGAAAAGCCTAAGGTCTGGAAGACCTCGCCCACCGCTCCGGCACAGTACTTCGTTGACTGGATCGATGCGCAGGCTCGGCCGAAGATTGGCACACAGAAGTCCGACATCCTCGTGGAAACAACCCTCGATCTTCGCCTGGAAAACAATGCAGCCGATGCGGTTCGACGGTCCGTCACGGCCCACACCAAGCAAGGGGTCCAGCAAGCCGCGGTTGTCACCCTCGACGGCTCAGGGGCAGTGCGAGCATTTGTCGGGGGCACAGACTACGCCCTAAGCCCGTTTGACCGTGCCGTGGACGCGCACAGACAGGCGGGGTCATCCTGGAAACCCTTTGTCTATTTAACTGTTCTGGAAACTGGCCGCAGTCCAGATGATCCGGTCGTCGATGAGCCGGTGACGATTTCTGGCTGGACGCCAAGTAATTATGAAGCTGGCTTTCTGGGGCCCATCACCCTCGAGGTCGCGCTGGCCAAGTCGATCAATACCGTCGCAGCTAAACTGGCCGATGAGGTCGGGCGGCCTAATATCGCGGCCTTGGCCCATCGGGTCGGCATTGTTTCGGCCATTAACACCGACCCCGCCATGGCCCTTGGCACCACGCTGGTAACGCCTCTGGAAATGGCCCAGGCCTATACGACCTTCGCCAATGGGGGAAACCGCGTGAACGCCTATGGCCTCTTGCGGATCCGTACCACCTCTGGCGCGGTGATCTATGCCCGTCCCGCCACAGCAGGAATTCCAGCAGCTGGTAATCCGGCCCTCAGCCAACTCAACCGCATGCTCCGCACCGTCATCACGTCAGGCACAGGGACCAAGGCGGCCCTCAAAGGCTTTGACGTGGCTGGCAAGACCGGAACCACGTCAGATTACAAGGATGCCTGGTTCGCAGGCTTTACGGGTCAGGCGACGACGGTTGTCTGGGTTGGCCGAGATGATGCCAAGCCCATGCGCAAGGTCACAGGTGGCAGTGTGCCTGCGGAAATCTGGAAAGACGTCATGAGCGTGGCGGTGCGCCGGATCCCGGTAACGCCTATTCCCTTTGGTCTGGCACCCGTTGTCCCAGTGATGGTGCCGCCGGAGCCGGTTGAGACCCTGCCGACGGAGCCGAGCAACCCGCCCCCCGAATCAGAACCGAAGGCTCAGGTGCCTGAGCCTTCGTCGCCCCCTTCAAATCTACCGCCTCTGACCTAGAGCGAGGTCCCAATTATCGGGAAGACCCATGCTCTAGCGCCGCCAGGAGTCCCGCAGATAGCGTGGAAGGTCCTGGCCTTGGGGCAGAGCGGGCGGTTGTTCCTGATACTGGCCTTGGTATTGGGGTGCATACTGAGGCGCATATTGGGCTGGGTCTTGGGGTTGAGCCTGAGCCTGGGGCTGGTATTGCGACGCAGGAGCCGCCTCGGCCTGATAGATCGGCGCGCCGCTGTCTGCGTGCACCCCCTGATAATTGACCGGACCTTGCACCTCAGGAACGTTGGGGTTGCGATACTGGCGCTCAGGGGCGGCATAGGCCGGACCGGAATAGGGCACGCTCGAGCGGGTGTCGTTCGAGGCCAAGGCCGCATAGGTCGAGCTCAAATCACCCGTGGCGGAATATTTCTGGCCGGAGTCCACCATACAACCAGAGCCGCGCTCACCAGCATAAACATAGTCGGCCAGCTGATAGACACCTAACTCGATCAGGGCCCGGACACCGGCTTGGATGGGCTCGATCGCGCTGCCGCCGCCTGTCAGGGACAGCAGCTTACGGGACTTGCCGCCGCCTAGAGCACCTTCGTTCTCATAGCCCAGAATCTGCTTCTGATAGGAGACAGACTTCACCACTTCCTGGGTCAAGGAATTGACCAGCCGCAGATCGACGCCGATGTTCAGCACGTAATTGCGGTTGGTGAGCTGACCCTGGCCGGAGGTGTTTTGCGTATTGCCAGCAAGGCTGCTGCCCACCAGCTGGAAACCTGAAGATTTGATATTGTTGTTCAGTTCAGTCACGCCGCCAACAATGTAGTAGCCGGAGCCAGCGATCTGACCCGCCATGGTCTTGCGGTAATTGTTGGGGTCGATGCCTGCCCGCTCTGGGGTATCCGAGAGCAGATGCTGTTTGGCGTAATTGAGCTCGATTTCGGAAACTGACGAGTCCAACCGTTCGACAACCGGGAGCCCAGCCTTGCCCAAGGCAGTGATGGCGAAGAGGGATGCTCCTTGGGTGACCTTTGCCCCTTCATCGAGGCTGCTCTTGCCAGTCATGTCGGCAATGCGACCCACCGCAACGCGGGGGGGGGCCCAACCACGGCGATGCGACGCATCTGCAAGACAGAACAAGGCACCGGAGTATGCGGTCAGGTTGTCGGTCGCCATGGCACCGCCCATCGGCGTCACATAATTGCCTGTTTCACGGGCTTGGGCTTCTGACGCCACGAGCTGCGGGCCAACAAGAAGGCCCAGGATTGCCGTGGCCTTCAGCAGGGATTTGAACGTCGTAACCGTGTTCATATCTCAGGTCCGTTTCTGTAACTGAGTGCCCCGTCGCGGTAAGCGCCGGAGATAGATATGGTTTGAAATTGCAAACCTGGGGCCAGGGACAAAATCCGTAGGGTAAAATTTTTTCCTGTTATTTTTCAGTTATTTAGGAATTTTTCTTTGAAATCAAAGCGTGTAATCGCCTGAGAGGCGAAGGCTGTGTGCCAAAATCACCTGTTACCGTGTCTTCTTTTGAGACAGGGCCAGATCGCAAAAAGACCGACGCGTCTCCCGCTGGGAGATGGCCGGGCAACAAGACCCTACTTTGAAATTTTTGAGGCTTGGATCAGACACCAGGGAGCCTGGCGTCCAAGGCTCTAGTTCAGCTGGCCCGTGCTCATTTGCGACGCGCCGTTGATGGAGGAGATGGCGGTCACAGCGCCGTAATTATTCTGGACCGAGTTCAAGACAACTGTGTTCCAGGAGCCGACAATCGAAAGATTGATCAGATTGCCAACGGCATAATTGGTCGAATTGATGGCTCCGGTTTGCAGCATGGCCGCCCCACCCATCGTACCATCGGTGGAGATTTGGCTACCGCCCGTACCGGACTGGATGAGACCATCTTTCACGATCCGATTGTTATTAGCGTCCCGGGTCGACGGGTCAAAGGTCCCCATCACGCTGCCGCGGGCATTGCCATAACCAGCGTCTTGGATCGGAGCCGCCAGTGAGCGACTTGTGCCCGCAGCCATGGCTGTTGACCCGATAAGGCTCAAGGCAAGGACGCAAATTGGGGCAAGTCTCAGCATAACTTCTATCCGTTCGACAAGGTTCGGAACTTCGATTTTAGTCTTCGGCAAGTGCCCCAATCCGGCTGGGCCGGATTGGGGTTTGCAGAGGTCAAGAAAGCCTAGCTACCTGCCTCCAGGCTTACGGCGTGACGACCTTCGGGGTCAGGCTCCAGCTGGCATTGTTGCCAACTGCAGTGTTGCCAATCGTCAGGCCACCAGCGCCGACGGTGCCGATGGTGACGTTCGAGAAGGCTTGGATCGGAGCCCAGGTATCCGTCTGACGGGTGCTGAGCGAAGCAATGCGGCCTTCAACGCTCAGATTGTTGCCAACGGCAGTGGTGTTGATGGCGGAAGCGCCCGTAACGCTGGGGAGCAGGACATTGGTGGTGGCCGTCGGATCCCAAGAAACCGTCTGGGTGTTTTCGATGGCTGGGGCGGAGGTGCAGCAAGCGCCGAGCTTGATGCTGGCATTGTTGGCGACGGCGGTGTTGTCCACGGTCAGCTTACCGCCGAGGGTACCATTGGTGTTCGTCGTGCCCGTGACATTCACGGTCGAGATGAGCAAGTCGTTGTAACCCGCGAAGTTTTGCGTGTTTGAGATCCGACCGGTAGTGCCGGTTCCAGCATCGATGGAGAGGTTGTTGCCAACGGCTGTGCCGGTGACCTTCACGTCGCCAACTGCCACGCCGACCTTGGCGTTCACTTCAGACTTGACGTAGCCGTGGGCGAAGGTCTGGACGTTGGTGATTGGGGGAAACAGTTCACAAGTGGTGCAGTCAAGGGCCGAGGCGGAACCAGCCGATGCGAAAGCAACGGCGGCAAAAGCGGCGGCAGTTAGGTAACGCTTCATAGGGTACTCCTTTCAAGGTTGAGACCTCTGCGGTCATGACCTCCAACTGCAGACCCCGTGCCAGATGATCAATGGATCTTCATATTATTGATTTTATTGATTTTTTATCCGATTTCACTCGAAATTGGCAGAAGAGGTGGTCACCCTCGATCAGTTTGAAACAGTTTTTAAACCCAGGATGAAACAGTTTTTAAACCCGAAATTCATCGCGAAATCCCGCATTGAGACAAAGCTAGGCCTCCTCAATTGTGACAGGGCTACGCCTCTTATGCGGGGAGGATCGCACTGAATGGGACGCTTCAAGCCAGGCTCGTGGTTAGCAGACCCATGACGGTCTCAGCACCGCCCGCTTCAAATATCATTTGGATGGCAGGCGCATTAGCCCCGACCACAATTTCTGGATTTTTCAGGTCAATGACCCAACAAAGGCCCCCATGCCCGTCCAGACATGGGCGCTAGTCTAGGTCGCTTTTAGGGAATGACTGGACAAGGGACGGTTTGCTTCCAGCTGGCATTATTACCAACGGCTGTTGTGGCGATCGTCAGACCAGCGCCAAGGGCACCCAGGGTGACGTTGGAGATCGCCTGAATAGATGCCCAGCTATCCGTCTGGTTATTCGTGAGCGAGCCAATGCGGCCCTCAATACTCAGATTATTGCCAACGGCTGTGGTGTTAATGTCCGCCGCGCCTGTGACACTGGCGAGCTGAACATTGGTGATGGCCGTCGAATCCCAAGAGAGCGTCTGGGTGTTTTCGATGCCCGGAGCGGTCGTGCAACAGGCCCCTAGCTTGATGCTGGCATTATTGGCTACGGCTGTATTGTCCACGGTAAGCTTACCGCCAAACGCGCCATTAGTGCTCGTGGTGCCCGTAACATTGACGGTCGAGCTCAGTATGTCGCCGTAACCCGCAAAGCTTTGCGTATTGACGATCTTTCCGGTGGTGCCGGCTCCGGCATCGATGGACAGGTTGTTGCCAACAGCGGTGCCAGAGACCTTCACGTCACCCACCGCAGTCGCGATATGGGCATTGACCTCAGCCTTGCCGAAGCCGTTTTCGAAGGTTTGGACGTTGGTGATGGGAGGAAACAGCTCGCAGTTAGAGCAAGGGGCATCTAGGGCCGAGGCAGAGCCAGCCGCAGCGCAGGCAAGGGCGGCAAAGGCAGCGGAACTTAGGAAATACTTCATGACATGGTCCTCGATGGCTTGGAATGTCCGCCATCAGAACTTCAAGTGCACAGGCCATGCCAGGGATACGATATCGATTTATCCATTGTTTTTATGAAGATCTTTCTGACGGCGAGCACCCAATTCGGGCCTGAAACCGCAGTCTCGCCAACCTTTCGGTGGCTGTTTGGGAATTCTACGCCAGATCCCCTGTCTCAGAATGGGACATGGCAATCACCTATCAGACACCATGTTTTAAGAGCTGAGGGTTTATCTGCGGACCAGATCAACACTTCGAAATGATACGGCAGAGCTAAAACGAGGCCTGAATGCAAATCAATGCTGGCTATACCCAAAATTTCGGGCGTTTAGCTAAGGCCTCGGCAGTGGTCTTGAGCCTTGGCCTCTTGACGCTTTCAGGCTGCACAACCTTGAATTCTGAAACGGGCCTCTATGCCAAGCCAACGGGCGGAGCACCTGCGACGGATAACTATTCCAGCTATTCCGATGCGCTCTATTGCGAACTGCAAATGGCAGCGGATCGACGTATTGCGCCTCCGAGCGTCACCGTCGGGCGGATTGCCGACCTGACTGGCAAGTACGATCTGCAGACCGGGTCCCAAATTGGTCAGGGATCTACCCTCTTTGCCCTAACGGCCTTGGGTCGTGCCGGCTTTCGCGTTGTAGAACGCTATGACACGACGGTGTCGGACATAGAATTGGCCTATGCCAAGGCCCACACCCTGTCCGACAACCCAGAACTCGCTGGCAAGGCGGCGGATAACTTCCGTAAAATTTACGAGGGCCAGGTCGCAGGGTCTGACTATTACATCGTCGGCGGGGTGACTGAACTCAACTCCAATATCAGCTCCAACGGGGTTGATCTGAGCGCAGGCAGACTGGGCGTAAAGTCCACCAAGGGCACTTTTGAGTCCCGCAACTATGTCATCAATGTTGCCATTGACTTGCGTCTCGTGAACACGCGAACCCAGGAGGTCGTGGATATTGTCTCCTACCAGAAGCAGCTCGTGGGCCACGAACTGAAGGCTGGGATCTTTGGGTTCGCCAATGGCGTCATCATGGACCTGTCGGGTGGTTCAAGCAGTATGGAACCTCTGCACATGGCGGTTCGCACCCTGGTTGAGCGGGCCGTATTTGAGTTTGGCGAAACGCTGTATGGATTTGACGCTAGAAGCTGCTTAGCGCCCAAGGCAAAGTCCAAATTTCGCGGCTAGGCGGCCCGCAATAGGCGGTCTTGAATAATCCTGCTAGTTCGACTAGTTTCTTCGCCCCGGCCGCTCACGTCCAACGGTCGAACCTGTATTCCTTGGGCGAACCCGAGTCCCATCTGCCATGGAAAAAGTCCCGATGACCGCCGAGGGCTATCAAGCTCTCGACGACGACTTGAAACGTTTGAAGACCCTCGAAAGGCCTGCCGTGATCGCCGCGATTTCGGAAGCGCGCGCCCACGGGGATCTCTCTGAAAATGCAGAGTACCATGCGGCCAAAGAACGCCAGGGCTGGATCGAGGGGCAGATTGCCGACATCGAAGACCGGATGGCTCGCGCCCAGGTCATTGACGTGTCCAAGCTGTCTGGCACCCAGGTGAAGTTCGGTGCCACGGTTTCCGTTGTCGATGAAGATACCGAGGATGCCGCTCGCTATCAGATTGTCGGTGAGCATGAAGCTGACGTGAAGGCGGGCAAGGTGTCTATTACCTCGCCGATCGCCCGGGCCATGATTGGCAAGGAAACCGGCGATGTGGTGGAAGTTAACACCCCCGGCGGCGTCAAAGCCTATGAGATCCTCAAGGTCGAGTGGGTCTAGCACCGCTTCGCATTTGGGCCGTCTCTGATGGCAGGGCCGGTAATGCCGGACCCGCCCTTGGCTTGGCTGAAGCCGTATCGCGACTGAGGCCGGCGGACATCACCGTTAAAACGATCGCCTGGAAGGGCAAGGTCGGCCGACTGCCGTGGTTTCTCAACCCCATCCCACAGCAGACCCTTGTGCCAGGCTGCAACATCACTCCCCCCTGGCCAGACATTTGGATTGCCGCAGGTCGCGCAACCCTTCCGCTTTCGATCCGCATGAGACGGTGGTCAAAGGGCAAATGCTTGGTGGTCCAGATTCAAGACCCTCGCATGCCAACCTCGCCGTTTGATCTGGTAATTGCACCCAAGCATGACCGCACCCACGGCGACAATGTCTTGCTGATTACTGGGTCCCCGCACCGGGTGACGCCAGATCGCTTAGACGCTGAGCAAGAAAGGTTTTCTTCGACTCTTACGCCCCTCGCCCATCCCCGGCTTGCTGTGCTGATTGGCGGGAAGTCCAAGGCCCACGATCTCTCACCCGAACGCGCTGCAGCCATAGCGCGGGATCTTGAGTCAGCCGTGCGAGACTCCGGCGGTACCATCATGGTGACATTTTCCCGACGCACCCCGCCCGATGCCCGGCGCATATTGATGGCTCGCCTTAGTCATTTGCCGGGGGTGATTTGGGATGGCGAAGGTGACAATCCCTATTTTGCATTTCTTGGGGCTGCCGACGCCATTGTGGTCACTGAAGATTCTGCAAACATGGCCACTGAAGCAGCCGCGACAGGGAAGCCCGTCTTTGTGGCAAGGATGGATGGGGGCAGCCTGAAATTCAGGTTATTTCATCAAGACCTCCAGGACCTTGGCGTTTCACGGCCCTTTGCGGGGCAATTGCATGCTTGGAGCTATCCGCCCCTAACTGAGACAGATAGGGCCGCCAAGGCAGTATTAGACCGCGCAACCCACATTTGAGCGTCAAGTCGGGGTGACTCCTGCGGTCTTCTGCCGCATGTCATCCAAGACCCGATTCCCATGACAGAATCTGCGACCCCAGTGATCGACCGAAATTACAAGGCGTTATGAGTATGAGCGTCGAAATCCGCTTTGCCACCCTAGAAGATGTGCCCGATATCCTCCGCGTCGACCCCTTGGCGGAGCGCGAAGAGCGCCGATATGACTATATCAGTCGGGCCATCCAAGGTGAAATGAGCCGGACGGTGAAGGTCTATATCCTAGATGGCAGGCTGGTCGCGGTGTCGGTTCTCGGGGACTTTTTTGGTCACCCATTTCTAGAACTGATTGCCACGGCACCGAATAGACGGCGTATGGGGATTGCTTCAGCACTCCTCGCTGACATTGAGACAAGCCTCGACGATGATCGCTTCTTTGTTTCAGCTAACGAGTCCAACACCGTCATGCGAGATCTCTTAGTTCGGCGAGGTTATCGGGTCACCGGTATGGTCGAAAACCTGGATCCAGATGATCCTGAGATTTTTTTCGTGATCTTCAAGGCGGCTATCGACGCTCAAATCATCATCTGAGCCGCAATGTCACAGACAAATTCCCGGTTCTTGTTTGTTGTCGCGCCAGAGGAAACAGGTGGCCGCGAGCACCTGTCGCGTTGCCTAGTCCTGGCGAAAACCCTCGCAGATTACGGCGGCACATGCTCGATCATTGCCACACCTCAGTCGGCGTTTCTGTTGGGCAGCCGCGCGCCGTTTCTATCCTGCGCGACAACCGAAGACATAACGCCCCAAGACTTCCGCGAGGCCGCCGGACGCCTTCATTATGATGCCGTTGTCATAGACCATCCTGGCTTGAGCCAAGACGACCACATTGACATTGCAGGGGACCGCCCTTCCATCGTCTTGGATGATCATGCAGACCGTGTGATCGGCGGCAGAATTGTCGTCAATCCGAGCCTGATCTGCGCAGCAGATACCTATCAAGGCCTTATGGTTGATGAGGCTGAACTGCTGTGTGGGCCAAGTTTTGCGCTCGTGTCGCCTCAGGCCCGCAATGCCGAGGGCGCCCCCCAGATCGATCGGGGAACGATGAGCCATGTTCTTCTGTCGCTTCAGGGCCTGACCTCAGCAGACCTTGTCATGCGGATCGTCGACAGCTTACGGCCTAAACTTGGAGAGGCCGTCCTTGATATCCTCCTACCGAAACACTTTGAGACCCTGCGTAGCCTGACAAAGATCGCGTCCCGCGACACCCGTCTGGTATTACACGGGCAACCAGAAGCTTGGCCCAGCGTCGTCTTGAGGGCCGATATCGCCATCTCAGCGGTCGGTGCCGGATTTTGGGAGCTTTGCGCTCGGGGCCTTCCGATCGTGGCGGTATCCGTGTCGCCATCGGATCACGCGACCACCGCTCATCTCACAGACCTTGAGGCCGCCGTCGTCTTGGACGCGTCAGAACAGGGGTTTGAAGATCGCCTAGAGCGTACCCTTGTCCGGCTGGTGGCAGACCCAAATCTGCGCAGGAAATTGAGCAGCAATTCAGCGGCCCTGATCGATGGCAGCGGCGCTGACAGGATCGCCCAGAAGCTGATTGGGCTTTTGCCGCGTTAAATCTCGGCATACGCCATCGCGTACGACCAGAATCTCTCCTACATGTGGGCCATGACCACACCACCACGCACTGCTCGCTGTCTGATCATCGGATCTGGCCCCGCTGGATACACTGCGGCGATTTACGCTGCGCGCGCCCTACTGAATCCCGTGCTGATCCAGGGCATTCAGCCTGGGGGCCAGCTGACCATCACGACGGATGTTGAAAACTATCCGGGATTTGCCGACGTGATCCAAGGCCCCTGGCTGATGGAGCAAATGCAAGCCCAGGCCGAGCATGTGGGAACCGAAATCATCAGCGACATTGTGCTGAAGGCGGACCTGTCTCAACGGCCTTTCCGGCTGGAATGCGATAGCGGCGCTGTCTGGCTGGTAGAGACTTTGATTATCGCGACGGGCGCCCAGGCCAAATGGCTAGGCCTAGACAGCGAGCAGCGTTTCCAAGGCTTTGGGGTTTCAGCCTGCGCCACCTGCGACGGTTTTTTCTATCGCGGCAAGAACGTCATCGTGGTCGGCGGCGGCAACACCGCCGTGGAGGAAGCCCTTTTCCTCACCAACTTCGCTGCCAAGGTTACGGTGGTTCACCGCAAGTCTGAGTTCAGGGCTGAACGTATCCTCCAGGAACGCCTATTCGCCCACCCAAAGGTCGAGGTCATTTGGGATAGCGCCATTGAAGAGGTCCTGGGCGCTACCGATCCCATGAGTGTCACGGGCGTTCGGCTCAAGAATGTTCAAACTGGGGCGACCCAAGAGGTGGCCACGGACGGCGTATTCATCGCCATTGGCCACGCCCCGGCTTCGGAACTGTTCAAGGGGCAGTTAGAGATGGACGCATCGGGTTATCTCAAGGTTCGGGCCGGGTCAGCGTCTACCGCCATTAAAGGCGTCTTCGCTGCGGGCGACGTGACGGACGATGTCTACCGCCAAGCTGTCACCGCGGCAGGCATGGGCTGCATGGCAGCTCTCGAGGCCGTTCGGCTGCTGGCGGAAGAAGATCATGAACATAGGGGCACCGCCCCGGTTTCTGCGGCTGAATAGGACGCGACCATGACCAATCTGATTGTGCGTGGCGGACGTCCTCTGCGCGGGACCCTGACACCCTCTGCCAATAAGAACGCCGTCCTGCCGATCCTATGCGCGACCCTTCTCACAGAAGAGACGGTCACCCTGCACCGGGTTCCTGACATTACCGATGTCCGCAAGATCTTAGATTTCTTCAGGAACCTTGGCAGCTCCGTCGCCATGGACTTCGAGAGCGGCACCCTGGTGGTCAAACATGGCGCGGGCCTAGATCCCAAGGCCGCCCACCTGCCCCTGGGCATGCGATCAACCCTGATGCTGATCCCGGCGCTCTTGCACCGGTTCAACGCCGCCAGCATTGAAGAAGACGCCACAGGCTGCACCCTTGGCGCACGGGAGATCGATCCGCATATCGAAGTCTTCCAGACCTTCGGCGCCCAGGTCGACCGCGAGCCGGACGCCCTGCACATCGCTACGCCAAAGGGTTTCTCCGCCGCCGACCATTGGCTGGACTATGCCTCAGTGACCACCACTGAAAACTTCATCCTCTGCGCCGCGACGGCCACGGGTCGGTCGCAACTGACCAACGCAGCCTGCGAGCCTCACGTTCAGGAATTCTGCACCTTCCTGACTCGCATGGGGGCGAAGATCGAAGGCGTCGGCGGGTCGCGCATTGTGGTCACCGGTGTCGCGGCTCTCCACGGCGTCGAGTTCACCTTCGCCGACGACTTCCATGAGATCGCCACCTTCCTGGCCATGGGCGCCATTACCGGCGGCGAAGTGAAGATCAAGAACGGCGCCGTCGACCAGTTCCCCCTTCTCGATCGCACCTTCGCCAAGTTCGGCGTCGAAGTGACCCATCAGGATGGCTATTCCAGCGCCAGGATCGATGGTCGCCTAAAGATACGCGAACCCTTCACCACCAACATCCTGACCAAGGTCGAGGCCGCCCCCTGGCCCTATGTCCCCGCCGACCTCCTGCCGATCTTCATCGCCCTTGGCGTCCGCGCAGAAGGCTCAGTCATGTACTGGAACAAGGTCTACGAAGGCGCCCTCGGCTGGACCTCGGAGCTGGGCAAGTTCGGCGCCCACGCCGTGCTGTGCGATCCGCACCGCCTGATCATCTATGGCGGCAAGCCGCTCATGCCGGCCACGGTGGAGAGCCCCTACATCATCCGCGTCGCCATCGCCCTCTTCATGCTGGCCGCCAGTATCGAGGGGGAATCCATGATCCTGAACGCCGCGCCGATCCAGCGAGCTCACCCAAAGTTCGTCGAAAACCTGAACGCCTTGGGCGCCGACGTGTCTTGGGTGGCGGGCGACTAAAACCGAAAACACACGAGCTTAGGTCATACCCTATAGTTCATCATCCGCCCTGCCCTGCGTCGACATCAGTCTAAGCTATTCGCACCAAACAGCGCCTGAGGATTTGCTGGCCTAGGCCTGCCTTCCCTTCGAGTGAGGCACGTCTATGTTGTCCCCATGATCCGATACGCCAAAGCATCTGACCACCTCGCCATTCGCGACATTGTCGTCGCCGCCTTTGAACGCCCGGATGAGGCAGATCTCGTCGAACGGCTTAGGGCTGACGGCGACGCCATGTTCGAACTGGTGAAGATGACCGAAGGGGTCCCGGTTGGCCACATCATGTTCAGCCGGATGTGGGCCGATAGTCTGAACCTCTACGCCGCCCTGGCACCCGTCTCTGTTCGGCCTGATCTTCAGAACCGTGGAACCGGCGGGCGCTTGGTTCGCGCTGGCCTAGACGCGGCTAAGGAGTTCGGCGCGGCGGCGGTCATCGTGCTGGGACACCCCAGCTATTATCCGAGGTTCGGCTTTAGCACCGAAGCGGCTCAGGGTTTGAGGTGTGCCTTCTCCGGACTACCCGCCTTCATGGCGACGGCCCTTGAGCCCGGCGCCCTGGATCAGCCTTTGACAGTTATTTATCCGGACGCTTTCGGGATTTAGCTCTTTCCGAGGGCTGGCGTGACCTTGCCATCATCCAGATCGTAACGAGCGGCGACGATTTTCAGTTGCCCGGCCAGGACACGCGCTCGTAACGGGGCGCTACGGGAAAAAATGTCGGCAGCCGAATAGGCAGCATTCAACGAAATAGCAGCCTCTAGCCGGTCTGGGACTCCGGCCGGGACTGCTCGAACCGCTGGCGCAATCAAGTTGGCAAGCACGCTGATTAACGTACCACGATCCTCATCTGCGGGACGACCATCCAGGGCGTCGATAGTCGCCTTCACCGCGCCGCAACGCTCATGGCCGACCACCATAATCAAGGTCGAGCCAAGGTGGATGACCGAGTATTCCAGTGAAGCTAAAACGGCATCATCAATGACATTGCCCGCCACACGGGTCACAAAGAGATCGCCAAGGCCCTGGTCGAAAATCAGCTCAGGGGCAACCCGGCTATCTGCACAGGCCACGATTGAGGCAATTGGCCTCTGGGCGACGGCAACATCGGCTCTACGGATCATGTCCATATGCGGATGGGCTGAGAATCCTGCTGCATATCGACCATTACCCTCCATCAGGCGCGCCATGGCCAGTTCCGGATCCATGCCCGGTACGGGCTCAACGTGAACCGTTGCTGGAGGCGCAGGCGGAGCCGGAGGCGGTGGCGCCTTTGGCTTCGGCCTACGAAAGTAATGTTTTGGGCGCGGCGGGCTCTGGCCATCCAGGCTTGGAGCGCCCCCCGGTGGATCTTCAGCTAGCGCCGCACCGGCGGCCAGAAGTGCGGCACCAAAACCCATCACGAGGGCGCGACGTGATGGAATTGGCAGGCGAGGATTCCGGTACGTCATGGAAGGCTCCAGTTTAAGCAGCTGGTCTGCGGTACCATCAGAGTCCTAATGGGCCGTTCACTCTCTTTAGGACCTTCAAGGTTGCGGTGCCGATGATGATGTCGAATCCGCCTCGTCCTTTTCGAGTTTCGCCAGGGCAGCGTTAATCTGCTGAACTTCTTCCTTTGTGGGCTGCCGCCGGCTGGGGGTCAGTGCGCCTTGAACATTGAGCGGCGTCGCCAAGCCAGGCATGGGCTCTGCGATCTGATAGGTTCGGGTATCCCCGGCCACGCCTAGGGTGACCTCACGACGGCTCGGCATGCCTTTTGCGATCTCTGATGGGTTTGCAAACATCCCCTGGGTTCGCGCATCAAGACTGCTGAGAATGGCGGGTGAGACAAAGGCTTCTACCCCTTCATAGCGGCCATTAAACGCCGATGGTTCTCCCCCAGGGCCTGTCCATCGATAGAAGATATGTTGGCCCAACTTAACCATCTTGACCAAGGTCGGTGCCCAATAAGGGACGACATATGAGGCATGGTAATGGGTCGCCGTTCCAACTTCCTTGACCACATGTCCACCCAGTGCCTGTCGCGCCACGGCCTCAGCCTCATGCCAAACCTGCAGATTGATGGGGCGATTGAGCGACCCATCGCAGGTGAAGGTGAACTGGCAACCCGTCGTTCGCGCCGCCCCCTGATAGACCACACCGCAAATGGACTTGGGATAGGCTGGATGGCGCAGGCGATTGAGAACCACCTGAGCAATCGCCTCCTGTCCTACTTTTGGCTCCATCCCGGCTTCGTAATAGACCGCCTCGGTGAGGCAGGTCATGGCGCGGGCTGAATCATCCACTGACGCCGCCAGGACAAAAGGACCAAGGGGACGGATCGGCAAGGTGGAGAAGGGTCTCAGTGCGTTGATGCCCTCGGCAATATCGGGTGTGGGATCTAGCATGAAGTCCAGAGCTGGTGGCTGCGATAGATCAAGTACGGCCCAACCGGTCGGCCGCCCCCAGAGATCAAGGCGTCGGCCGGGCATATGGCGCGCCGCGAGATCGCGCGCACTCTCCGACATCACTGTGGTGACCTTATCCAACCGCGCCCCGAGGAAGGCCTGATGCGGGACCAGGTGTAATCTTGCCCGTCCATCCCCCGCCTGATGCACCGTCGCGGGCGCACAGCCGACCACCGCCAGAACAAGGCCAAGGAGGGTCAGTAAGTGTCGGGACGCAAACAGGGTTTAGATTTCCTCAGGGGCGGACGCAGGGCTTTATCATATCTCAGCCATGCTCTGACCAAGGCAGCTGTCAAAAAAACGTCTTGGCACCCGCAAGTCAGAGGTCTATATCTCGTCACAACAGTTTTGCTCATTTCGAGCATATCTGTGGCGCCGAAGGGGCAATAGTCCCAGGCGCTTTTTTGAGGCGGGTGATTTGCTCATTGTGAGCATATGGAGGATCCCGTGATGCAACTGACGTTTACGCCCGAGGTTGAAGCCTCAACCCACGCGGCCTGGGAAAAAGTCAAAGCCCACATCACGCCCATGGAATGGCGGGTGCAGGCCCCCTTGATCGACGCCATTAACCGCCTGAAGCGTGAGAAGAACGCGGTCATCCTTGCCCATAACTATATGACCCCGGAGATCTTCCACGGGGTTGGCGATTTTGTCGGAGACAGCCTCGCGCTTGCCAAGGAGGCGGCCCGTTCCAACGCCAAGGTGATCGTTCAGGCCGGCGTCCACTTCATGGCAGAGACCTCGAAAATTCTCTCGCCTGAAAAGACGGTCTTAATTCCAGACCTCCGCGCGGGCTGCAGCCTCGCCTCGTCCATCACCGGCGCAGATGTCCGGCTGATCAAGCAGCGTTATCCAGGCTTGCCCGTCGTTACCTATGTGAACACGACTGCGGATGTGAAGGCAGAGACTGATGTCTGCTGCACCAGCGCCAACGCCGTTCAGGTGGTGGAGCATGTCGCCAAGGAATGGGGCGTCGATCGCGTGATCCTCATCCCTGATGAGTTCCTGGCCCGCAATGTCGCCCGGCAGACTTCGATTAAAATCATCGCCTGGAAGGGCCGGTGCGAGGTCCATGAGCGGTTCAACGCCGACGATATTCGCGAGCTCAAAGCTGCCTATCCAGGCGCTGAGATCCTGGCCCATCCCGAATGTCCCGCTGAGGTGATCGAGGTATCCGACTTCACCGGCTCGACAGCGGCGATGAGCGACTATGTCCTGACCCGTAAGCCCAAGCAGGTGGTGCTCATCACCGAGTGCTCCATGGCCGACAACGTCGCCGCCGACGCCCTCGACACCCAGTTCATTCGGCCCTGCAACCTTTGCCCGCACATGAAGCGGATCAGCCTGGAAAACATCTATCAGGCCCTGTTGCATGATCAGTATGAGGTCACCGTCGATCCCGCCATCGCCGAGCGTGCGCGGCTGGCTGTGCAGAGGATGGTGGACCTGCCGCCTCCTGTCATTCCCGCCCGCTATGACCTGGTCAAGGCCCGCCACCATGTGGATGTCGAGCTGATCTAATGGCCGAGCGGCGACACTTCGATGGCGTCATCATTGTCGGCGCGGGGCTAGCGGGGCTCTCCGCCGCCTTGGCGGCCGCTCCTAAGAAGGCTCTTGTCCTGACCGGCGCGCCCCTTGCCTATGGCTGCTCTTCAGCCTGGGCGCAGGGCGGCATGGCGGCGGCTCTGGGCGCCGATGATCATCCTGCGCTTCACGCCGAAGATACAGTTCAGGCCGGAGCGGGCCTGGTTGACCCCATCATGGCGACCTTGCTGGCGGAGGAAGGGCCGGACGCAGTCCGCCGTCTGGCCGACCTGGGGGCTCCCTTCGATCGGACGGATGAAGGTGAGTTCGCACAAAGCCTTGAAGCGGCCCACAGCAGGCCAAGGGTTGCCCGCGTGAAGGGCGATCAGGCTGGACGGGGCATCATGGACGCCGTGGTCAAGGCCGTGCTGTCCTCTGGTCATGTTGAAGTTCGCAATGGCGCGGTCCTGTGCGGCCTGCTGCAAGAGCTATCTGGAGCCATTTCTGGGGTTGTGGTCCAGATGGACGGCCGCCTCATTGAGATCACAGGTCATGCCGTCATTCTGGCAACGGGTGGCATTGGCGGGCTCTACGGCGTCACCACGACGCCAGCTGAACTGCTGGGCGAGGGCATGGCCCTGGCCGCCCTAGCTGGCGCGCAGATTGGTGATCCCGAGTTCGTTCAGTTCCACCCCACCGCCATCGACATTGGCCGCGATCCGGCGCCTCTGGCGACAGAAGCCCTGCGCGGCGAAGGGGCAAAGCTCATCAATGGTGCCGGCGACGCGTTTATGGCCGCCTATCATCCCGATGCCGAACTTGCCCCTCGGGACGTGGTCGCACGGGCTATTCATGCTGAACGCGCAGCGGGTCGGGGGGCCTTTCTGGACGCCAGGACTGCAGTTGGCGATCACTTCCCTGAAGCCTTCCCCGCCGTGTTCGCGGCCTGCCTCTCGGGAGGTGTTGATCCGAGGCTTGAGCCCATACCAGTTGTCCCGGCCTGCCATTATCATATGGGCGGTATCGTCACAGACGCCTGCGGCGCCACAACCCTGCCTGGCCTCTTTGCCGCCGGGGAGTGCGCATCCACTGGGGTTCATGGTGCCAATCGACTGGCTTCGAACTCATTAGTTGAAGCAGCAGTCTTTGGCGCTCGGGCTGGTATGGCTGCAGCTCAAAAGACCGCTGTTCCCGGTAAGTCATTGAAGCGCATCCTTTTGAACCCGCTGCCGGAGACCTCCTTACAAGCCTTGCGGCAGGCTATGAGCCAAGACGCCGGGGTCTTGCGTGATGCTGAGGGTTTGCTGCGACTCTTAGAACTTATCGACCGGCTCGACGCTCTTCATGGCGTCTGTGGTGCCCTGGTGGCAGCCCGACTTGTGGCCGCTTGCGCCCTGGCGCGCCGGGAAAGCCGCGGGGGTCACTATCGGAGCGATTATCCAGACCAAATATCCCCTGCCCGGACCCTGATCACGCTAAAGGGCGGTGTTATGGAAAGCCTAGCCGCATGACCGCGCCCCTTCCTGACCTGCTCATTGATCCTGTGGTCCGCGCCGCCCTGGCCGAAGACCTGGGCCGCGCAGGCGACATTACGGCCATGGCCTGCATTCCGGCCGAGGCTCATTTAGACGCTGTCTTCGCGGTGCGGGGTCGTGGCGTCACTGCTGGTCTTGCCTGCGTGCGCCTCGCTATTCTCGCCATGGACCCCGAAGCCCAATTCGAAACCCTGGTCGAAGATGGTAGCCTTCTGGCACCTGGAACTCATCTGGCCAAGGTTAGGGCAAAGGCACGCGCCCTGCTGTCTGCCGAACGCACAGCGCTCAATCTGCTGGGACGCCTGTCTGGGGTCGCGACCCTGACCCGCGCCTATGTGGATGCCGTGGCCGGAACTGGTGCGCGCATTGTCGACACCCGCAAGACCACGCCAGGCCTAAGACATCTGGAAAAGTACGCGGTGCGCTGCGGCGGCGGGGTCAATCACCGCTTCGGCCTGGACGACGCCATCCTCATTAAGGACAATCATGTGGCGGCCTGTGGCGGGGTTAGCCAGGCCCTGACCCGCGCCCGTGCTTTTGCCGGTCACCTCATTAAGATCGAAGTTGAGGTCGACAGCCTGGATCAGCTGAAAGAAGCCCTCCCCCATCGCCCTGACGTCATTATGCTGGACAATTTCAGCCTGGATGACCTGCGTCGTGCCGTGGAAATCGTCGGCGATACGATCACCCTGGAAGCCTCGGGCGGCGTCAATTTGAGCACTGTCCGCGCCATTGCCGAGACCGGCGTTCAGGTCATCAGCGTTGGTGCCCTCACACACTCCGCGCCGGTTCTGGATATAGGTCTCGACGCCGTTTAGCCTAGCCTACAGCGCTGCGCCGCCTCCCGATGGGGCGTCAAAACCTCACCGCGCAAGCCAATAAAAACGAAATCTTAGTTCAAAGACCCAACGACTTGGGTGGAACCTTCGTTCCGCACCTTAGACCCCTCAGCGGACATCCCCTTGGCCTCAGACGGTGCTGACGCCGGCTCAGGGCCTCCCACCACAGGACCGCCCACGCTAGCCTTGGCAGGTCCGTCCACTAACACCATGCTGGCGAGCCGTAGGTCTGGCGCGTTCACGTCATTGGTCATGGGTTCAGCGTTCATGTTCGGCAGGTCGTCGACATAGCCCCGCACCACATTATAGCTGGGCCGATAGAACAGGTGAGACCCAACCTGTGCGACCTTCAGCAGGTTTGGACCCCAGTTCGGCGAGACCGTCAGATTGTGATAGTGGGTCGCGTTTCCGACGGCTGCCATGACCACGCCAGACAGGGCATTTGCCGCAACTTTCTGCGCCCGACGCCAGGCCACAGGCTCTCTGCCAATCCGTAGCGATCCATCGCAGGCGAAGGAGAACTGGCAACCATTGCTGCGGGCAGCACCCTGGAAGACCACGCTGCACACCGTCTTTGGAAAAATCGGGCTGCGAACACGATTGAGCACCACTTGAGCGACAGCGGCCTGACCAGAGGCAGGCTCCCCCCTGGCTTCATAGTAGACTGCCTGGGTCAGGCAATCGAGTTCGCGAGAGGATTCCAACGCGCCAATAAGACGGAAGGGCGAGGCGGGTGCCGCGTAGGAGACCTTGAGAATACGGGGCATATCCATGGCACCGCCATTCGGCTCATGCCGCAGGAGGCTGGCCTCAAGAATCGCCATCTTGCGATCCTGCTCACTGGTGCGCGCCATGTTGCGATTGTCGAAGGGCTTGGCCAGACGTACGACGCCTGGGTCCATAGCCGCCGCCGTCCGCCAAAGAACGGCTTCTGAGAAGCCTTCAGTCGCGGCGCTCGCGAGCCGCGTGGCTCTTGTGTGGTCTGTTGCGCTGCGCGCCATGCCCCCGGCGAGATAGGCGCAACCCAGCGCCAGTCCGACCGCAGATCCTAGCAAAACAGCCCGACTGACCGCACGCCTATCGGCGCAGGCTTGGGTGTCGTTTAACAAAGAATAGCGTCCCGTGTGGCGAGGGCGATACACCCCCAGACATCGTTGTCGCTTGTCGCCCCTGCTCTTGCTGGCGGCGCTTTGCGACGGGCCTTGCCCATACAGGTTGGGGCGTAGGCTTCGGCGAAGTTGATCTGTGTATGCCTCGAATGGGAGGGATTCGCAACCCCATGCCGCACTGCAACATAACTTTTACACCATTGTGGGTTAACGGTCACACTTTGGTGCCATGAGTTTAGGGTTGTAAGCGCAAGTCTTAGCTCGCCTTTTGCAGGCTGCAAGATTGACAAGATCCACCCTCACAGTGTCCAGAGACACTTAGATTCAGAAGGGTTCCGTGGTGCGCGCATTCATTCTAGGCCTCGCAATCATCGGCGTCTTTGCCCTGCCCGGCCAAGCCGCGACGAAAGCCCCGACGGCCAAGGCCGTCATTCCAGCCTCTGACCTCATCATAATGGGAAATCCGAAGGCCAAGGTCCGGATGGAGGAATACGCCTCCTTGAGCTGCCCTCACTGTGCGCAGTTTAACAATGAGATCTTCCCAGCCTTCAAGGCCAAGTACATCGACACGGGCAAGGTCGCCTATGTCCTTCATGAGTTTATCACCCCACCAGAGCAAGTGGCCGTCGCAGGATTTATGTTGGCGCGCTGCGTTCCCTCCGCAAAATATTATGCCGTGGTGGATGACCTGTTCCGCCGTCAGGCCAAGATCTACGAAACCCACGACCTCAAGGGCCCGCTTATGGAGGCCGGAAAGGCAGCGGGCTTGAATGAAGCCGCGGTCGGCACCTGCCTGCAGAACGAGAAAGCCCTCAACGCCCTCTATGACCGCGTCCAGGCGAATGTCGACGCTGGCATTCAATCGACGCCGACGTTTTTCTTCAACGGGGTCAAGGTCAAGGAGGGCGAAATGACGCTGCAGGAATTGGATGCCGCCTATAAATCAGCACTGCATCCGAGGGC
Source organism: uncultured Alphaproteobacteria bacterium (assembly GCA_937920085.1). Taxonomy (GTDB): domain Bacteria; phylum Pseudomonadota; class Alphaproteobacteria; order Caulobacterales; family Caulobacteraceae; genus Phenylobacterium. The sequence goes on from CALETE010000045.1 coordinate 30,246, forward strand.
TAAGCCGGCGAAATAGTACTCAAACCACTGAGATCCTTCAGGCCAAGGCCAGTCAAAGACCCGCGCTGCGCTTCGCGCATCAGCCAAAGCAAGGTCTCCGCCGCGGCGGCAGGTTGAAGACCCTCAGTGCGGATATTCGAGACGCAGTTGCGCTCTGCATTGGTGCGGCCAACCATGGGATTCCAGGTCAGATAGGCACCAAGACTATCTGGCGATGACATTCCCGGCCGTTCTCCGATCAGGACGAGCACCATGGCCGCCTTTAGCTCTACGCCAATTTCATCCCCCAGGGCGACCCGCGCCTGGGTGGCGATGACCACCGGGGCAAGCCGCGAGCCCTCGTCAAGCAGGGGTTGCCGCATGTGCCCCAGGACCGGCGCGGCGTGCCGCAAGGCCTGACTGGAAAGTCCGTCTGCCAGGACAATGGCAAGATCAGGCTGGCACTCAGCCTCGCGCAAGCGAGCAACGGCGTCGGGGGGCAGCCTGGTACCCAGATCAGGTCTTGCAAGATAGGTTTGCCGGTCGTGGGCCAAGCTTGCCACGTGAACCGTGTCAAATCCGAGGTCGCGAACCTCGCGATCCAAAGCTTGAGCGTCCAAGGGCGTATGGACGGCGTCCCTGGCCCTAGCATGATCAAGGGCGAAGCCGAGCACGTCCCGGGTCGCCAGACTGGCCCCGGAGCGACCGAGGCCGATCCGCGCCTGGGTAAGGCTACGCCAGGCCTGAAGACGCGCAACCTCATCGGTCATGGCAAGACCTGCAGGAGGGGATGCTTGGGTTCAGGTGTCCTGAGCAGGCCCTGGGCGTCTGCAATGCCGACCGCCTCTAGCCAGGCCTCGAACTCTGGGGCTGGCCTCAGGTTCAGCAGCCGCCGGGCGTAGAGCGTGTCATGAAAAGACGTGGACTGATAGTTCAGCATGATGTCGTCAGCGCCGGGCACGCCCATGATGAAATTCACCCCCGCCGCCGCAAGCAGGGTCAACAGGACATCCATATCATCCTGATCAGCCTCAGCATGGTTGGTGTAACAAACGTCGCAACCGATCGGCAGTCCGAGCAGTTTGCCACAGAAGTGATCCTCCAGTCCGGCGCGGATGATCTGCTTTCCGTCGAACAGATATTCCGGACCAATGAACCCAACGACGGTATTCACGAGAAAGGGATCAAAGGCCCTGGCAACCCCATAGGCCCGAGCCTCCAGGGTTTGTTGGTCCACCCCGTGATGGGCACCCGACGACAGTGCCGTCCCCTGCCCCGTCTCGAAATACATCACCTGGCCACCGTGCGGATTTCGCCCCAAGCTCTGCGCGGCTTGCTGGGCGTCTCGCAGCAGGTTGAGATTGACCCCAAAGGCGGCATTGGCACCTTCGGTCCCGGCGATGGATTGAAAGACCAGGTCCACAGGGCGGCCCTGCTCAATGAGGGCCAAGCTCGACGTCACATGTGTGAGAACACAGGACTGGGTGGGAATGTCAAAGCGGTGGATGACATCGGCCATCATCTCCACCAACCCGCCGAGAACCTGTAGATTATCGCTGGCCGGATTGACACCGATGACAGCGTCCCCAGAGCCAAGCAGTAAGCCATCTACCATGGAGGCCAAAATCCCCGATGGATCGTCGGTAGGGTGATTAGGCTGGAGGCGGCTGGACAGCCTGCCGTGGAGGCCAACTGTGCTACGGAACCTTGTCGCCACCCGAATCTTTGAAGCCACCAGGATCAGGTCCTGATTGCGCATAATTTTCGAAACCGCCGCCGCCATTTCCGGGGTAACACCCGGCGCTACAGCCGCCAAAGCATCACCGCCAACGGCATCCGATAACAGCCAGTCCCGGAACTCTCCCACTGACTGACCGGAGATCGGCGCAAAGGCCGCCTTATCGTGACTGTCGAGGATCAGCCGGGTCACCTCATCCCGTTCGTAGGCAATCAGCGGCTCATTGAGAAATCGGGTCAGGGGTTGGTCCGCCAAGGCCATACGGGCAGTGATACTCTCCTCCGCCGACTGGGCCGCCAGACCTGCCAGCTGATCTCCCGACCGCAGGGGCGAGGCCTTCGCCATCAAGGTCTTCAAATCAGAATGAGACCGTCTGGACATGGACAGGACCTAAGGGCACCGACCATTTTCAGCGCAGCTTACCTTAAAGTCCGCCCGACCGTGGACATCAAGTCCGTTCACGGGCTACCGCCACACCCTGTCAGCAGCTGCCTCTAGTATCGGCACTCTATCGCTCTTAGGTTCCAGCCATGCCTAGCTCGTCAAAATCCGGCGTTACCGACATTTCGGCGCTGTTCGACCATGAACTGACCGCCTCCATGCCCATGCTTTGGACGCCCCACCGTCCGTCGCGGCCTGAAAAGTCGGAGGGCGGCCAGCGCTTCAAGCTGGTAAGCGACTATGAGCCCGCCGGCGATCAGCCCACCGCCATCGCAGAACTGGTGGCCGGATTGGAGGGCCATGAGTCGGACCAGGTCCTGCTGGGGGTCACCGGCTCGGGCAAAACCTTCACCATGGCCAAGGTCATCGAACAGACCCAGCGCCCAGCCCTGATCTTGGCACCCAATAAGACCCTGGCCGCTCAGCTCTATAGCGAGTTCAAGGCCTTCTTTCCGGAGAACGCCGTCGAGTTCTTCGTCAGCTATTACGACTACTACCAGCCCGAAGCCTATGTCCCGCGCACGGACACCTATATCGAGAAGGACTCCTCCATTAACGAGCAGATCGACCGGATGCGCCACTCGGCCACCCGGGCGGTTCTGGAGCGGGACGATGTGATCATCGTTGCCTCGGTGTCGTGCATTTACGGCATAGGCTCCGTCGAGACCTACACTGCCATGACCTTCACCCTAGAGGTGGGCCAAAAGGTCAATGACAAGAAGCTAATGGCTGACCTGGTCGCCCTGCAGTTCAAGCGCAATGACGCCGCTTTCGAGCGCGGCATGTTCCGCCGCCGGGGCGACAGCCTGGAAATCTTCCCTGCCCACTATGAGGACCGGGCCTGGCGGATCTCGCTGTTCGGCGATGAGATCGAGACCATCACTGAATTTGACCCCCTGACCGGCAAGAAGACCGCCGAACTGCCCTCGGTGAAGATCTACGCCAACAGCCACCACGTCACGCCGCGACCGACCCTCAACCAGGCGATCATCAATATCCGCGCCGAACTGAAGGAGCGCCTGGCCTGGCTGGTTGAGAACGGCAAGCTGCTGGAGGCCCAGCGCCTGGAGCAGCGGACCACCTTTGACCTGGAAATGATCGAGGCCACCGGCTCCTGCGCGGGCATCGAGAATTACAGTCGCTATCTGTCTGGCCGCAGGCCGGGGGAACCCCCGCCGACCTTCTTTGAATACATTCCCGATAACGCCCTGCTGTTCATTGATGAGAGCCACCAAAGCGTCCCGCAGATCGGCGGCATGTATCGCGGTGACTACCGCCGAAAGTTCACCCTGTCGGAATATGGCTTCCGCCTGCCCTCCTGCCTCGACAACCGCCCCCTCAAGTTTGAGGAATGGGAGGCCATGCGGCCCGACACCATTAGCGTCTCGGCCACCCCTGGCCCTTGGGAAATGGAAAAAGCGGCGGGGGTCTTTGCAGAACAGGTCATTCGCCCCACGGGCCTGATCGACCCCCCGGTCGAGGTCCGCCCCGTCTCTAAGGACAATCACAGCCAGGTGGACAACGTCATCGCCGAGGCTCGGGAGACCATCGCCAAGGGCTATCGCTGCCTGGTCACCGTCCTCACCAAGAAGATGGCCGAGGACCTGTCGGAATACATGCACGAGCAAGGCCTGAAGGTCCGCTACATGCACTCCGACATCGACACCATGGAGCGGATCGAGATCATCCGCGACCTGCGACTGGGGGCGTTCGATATTCTCATCGGCATCAACCTGCTGAGGGAAGGCCTCGACATTCCCGAGTGCGGCCTGGTGGGTATTCTCGACGCCGATAAGGAAGGCTTTCTGCGCTCAGAGACCAGCCTGATCCAGACTATTGGCCGGGCGGCGCGGAATGTGGAGGGCAAGGTCATCCTCTATGCCGACCGGATCACCGGCTCCATGGAGCGAGCCATGGCCGAAACCAGCCGCCGCCGGGAAAAGCAGGAGGCCTACAACACCCTGCACGGCATTACGCCTGAGAGCATCAAGTCCAGCATCAAGGAAATCCTCGCCAGTCCCTATGAAAAGGACCGCCGCCGGCATGAGGTGTCATCCGTGGCCGAGGAGTCCAAACCCTTCCTGGGGGATAATTTCAAGGCCACCCTGCGGGACCTAGAAGCCAAGATGCGCCAAGCGGCCGCTGACCTGGAATTCGAAACCGCCGCTCGCCTGCGCGACGAGATCAAACGCCTGAAACTCATGGACCTGGAATTCGCCAACGACGCCCTCACAGCGCCCGGCGAGGAGGTGGACAAGGGTGCGGTGAAGCAGGTCAAGGCCGAGGCGCGGGCCGAAGCTGCTGAGCG
>CALETE010000046.1 GCA_937920085.1 uncultured Alphaproteobacteria bacterium
AAGGTCTCGATATCCGCGGCGCGGCCGAGCGGCTGACGGGCGGGAACTTCCCGGTTATGTCGGAAGCGCGCGTGGCTGAACTGCGCGCGCGCCAGGCTCTGTTCGAAGCCGAACAGGCCGAGCGCCGCAAACACGCTGCCGAGCAGATGCGGCTGCGCTGGGCTGGCGCGGATCCCACCTATGCATCCCACCCCTATCTCACGGCCAAGGGGATCGGGCCCAATGGCACGCGGCTGGACCGCGAGCACATCCTGGTGCCGCTGTTCGATGCTGCTGGCGATCTTACGTCGCTGCAGTCGATCGATCCTGCCGGCCACAAACTGTTCGAAGCAGAACTCCCTGTTGCAGGCTCGGCCTTTGTCATGGGCACGCCGATCACCATGACCAAAGCTCCGGTGCTGGTGTGCGAGGGGTTTGCCACCGGCGCTTCGCTCCACGAAGCGACCGGCCGGACTGTCGTGGTCACCTTCAATGCCGGTAACCTGTCCAAGGTCGCCGAGCGGCTGGTGGCGGCATTCCCCCGTAACCGTTGGATCATCGCCGGCGATGATGATCGACACAAGGCGCCCAATATTGGCCGCGAGGCTGCCGAGAAGGCTGCCCAGCTCCTGCGCTGCGACACGGTGTTTCCGCTGTTCCCGGAAGGTCACCTAGGCACCGACTTCAACGACATGGCCCAGCTCTCTGGCCACGATGCCGTCGCAGCCCTATTTGCCGCGAGCGCTGGCCCGGATGTGTTCGAGACACTCAGCCTCGACGAACTCGTCAACATGCCCGCGCCCAGGTGGCGGATCGATGGGCTCATCCCGGAGCATGGACTAGTTCTGCTTTACGGCCGGCCCGGCGAGCACAAGACTTTCATCGCCGTAGATGGGAGCCTTCGGGTTGCCTACGGCCTCGACTGGCATGGCCGCGCGGTCACCAAGACGGGCGTCCTCTACATTGCTGGTGAAGGCCGGTTCGGGATTGGCCAGCGCATCAAGGGCTGGCGCACGAAGCATGGGCTGAGCGGTGTTGATGCGCCTTTCAAACTGCTCCCAGTCGCAGTTCACATGCTCGACCCTGCCAATGTCGAGAAGCTCAAGCGCACGATCGATCAGGTACGCGAGGAGGTGGATTTCGAGATCGGCGTCGTTGTCATCGACACGGTCTCGCGCGCCATCCCCGGGCAGGACGAGAACAGTCAGGAAGCGATGTCGCTGTTCGTCGATGCCTGCGCCGAGATCCAAAACCACTGCGGCGGTGTCGTCATTGGTATCCACCATTCCGGCAAGGACGCCGATCGTGGCATGCGCGGTTCAACCGTGCTGCTGGGCGGCTGCGATACGGCCATTCGCGTGGCCAAGGAGGAGGACCACACCGTCCTCTCGGTTGAGAAGCAGAAGGACGGTGAGGAGATCGAGGACGTCCATTTCACGATGGAGGTTGTCGATGTCACTAGTGGTCTCGGCAAGGAGCAGAGCACGCTCGTTCCGGTGATCGGTACCGGCGCAACTCCAGCCGCTGAGAAGCGCCTGAGCTGGCACCAGATCCGCGAGATCTTCAAGGCGATCGACGATGCGTGGCGCGAAGGCGCCCCATGGTCCGTCTTCCCGCATGCGCGCCGTAAGGGCCGGTTCGCGGTTGATCTCATCTCCGATCAATACGGCGTTACCAAACGCGAGGCTGAGACCTCAATCACCAAGTGGCAGCAGAATGGCTACCTCGTCACTGAGGCTGGAAAGTTCCACGGCAAGGCCTCTGGTCTTCGGGTCGTCAGGTACCTGGAGCCCGACCGATGAGCGCAAAAATCAAGTTGTCGGAAGCCGTCGGAAGCAAGGTTTTCCGTTGTCGGAAGCCCTGTCGCAAGCCGTCGGAAGCACGGTCGGAAGCTGTCGGAACGCGCAGTCGCTTCCCCCCCACACCCCCTAAGGGCTTCCGACTGCGCGTCAGGCGCGTCGTCAGCCTCAATTTTAGCAGAGAAAGGAGGGGCGCATGAAAGGTGCGCCACCGACCCGTCATGCTCAGATCAGCGACATGCAGGTCATCATCAAATGTGTCGACCAGCGCGGTCGTGAAATGGACCAGCGCTGGGGGATCGGGCGTTTGCCCATGCTGGTGCCGATCGAGTGGGCCGAACGCTTCCACGCACAGCACAAGCTGTTCAACGCTGCGGTGTGGGAGTTCGATCTTCCGCTCGTCCGCCAACATGGCGAGGCGATGCTCAGGGCATACGACAAGCTTGATGAGCTGGCACGTGCAGCCAAGGGCGAACCCCTGCCGGTTGATCAGTGGGAGTTCGAGACCCCGGAGGGCCTCGTGATCCTCGTCCAGGATCTGCGTGATACCGGCCGGGCTCAGCGTCATGGACGCGAAGCGCAGGTCTGGGCCCTCGACGAAATCGCGAATGTTATTCGCTGCCACCCGATCCTGGCTGCCGCCAAGACCTCGTTTCCGGGCGCTCAGGTTGTGAGCGTTCGCCCCAGCAAAACCACCCTCCAGGAGCTCGACGACGAGCTCTTGGACATCCCGTTCTGATGGAGGTGCCAGTGTTCTGAAACCCAACAACCCAAGACCGGACGGCGGTGGCCCGTGCCTGCAAGCACAACCCCCGCCGTCCGCACCAGACAAACCCCAATTGGAGAATCATCATGGATGTTTCGACTTTGCCTGCGCGGGTGCGCAGCGCAACCCTGGCAGCGAGACGCGTGACTGTAATGCGCGGCTCTATGCTGGCTCTCGACCTCGGTACCAGCACCGGCTGGGCGCTGAGAACCTCTGACGACTACATGTCCAGTGGTACCGTTCTGCTGAAGCACAGCCGCTACGATGGCGGCGGGATGCGTTTCCTGCGTTTCCGGCGTTGGCTGGAAGATCTCGATCAGGACGCTGGACCGATCGAGGCGATCTACTTCGAGGAGGTCCGCCGCCACGTCGGGACCGATGCCGCGCACATTTACGGCGGTCTGCTCGCTGTTCTCTCTGCCTGGTGCGAAGAGCACCTCGTCGCCTACCAGGGCGTGCCGGTTGGTACGATCAAGCGCTTCGCCACTGGCAAGGGCAATGCCGACAAGGCGGCCGTCATCGATGCGATGCGAGCCCGCGGCTTAGCGCCCCGTGATGACAATGAGGCTGATGCCCTCGCCCTCCTGTTCTGGGCCATTGAGACCCGGGGAGGTGTGCGATGACCAGTTGGTCCATTCTCGGTCACACCGCCAAGGTGCTCGAGGAGCGCCGTGACGACTACGGTGATCCAGCCGAGCAGTTTCGGGCCATTGCAGATCGCTGGTCGATCACGCTCGGAACACCAGTCACGCCGGTTCAGGTTGCGCTGTGCATGATCGAACTGAAGCTGGCACGGTTGGCTTACGACCCTGGCCATGTCGACAGCCTGGTCGACGTCATCGGCTACGCAGCTCTCATGCGGGAGCTGCGCTGATGGCTGCCATCTCCCCGATCTACAGTCATGCCCGGCAGCGCGATGCCTTCGAGCTCGCACGGGATGGGTGGCGGCAGCGCGGGATCCTTGCGGTCTCGCCTTCCGACAGGCGCCTCAGCATCAGCGAGCGGGAGTTCATCCGCGAGCTGGGTGAACGTCTCTACGGAAATGAGGGCAGGGGAGGCGCCCATGGCACGCGGTCGTAAGCGCAAGGCCGGCAAGCGCCACCCCTCCGGAAAGCTCGTGCAGCCGCGTCTCGAAGAGACCCAGCGCGAGGTGATGTCGACAGTTCTCGAGGCGCGGCAGCGTCACTTCGGGGTTAGTGAGCGACAGGCAAAGGACGAGCGGCTGGGCACCTCACTCGGTCGGCTGGCCTTTGTCGGTGCCATCATGCCCACCCAATATGCGGCTGGTGAGCTCTACGGCGAGACCATGGCGCGGCACCGGGCGGTGGTCGGCTTGCCTATGGCCCAGCCGCGTTCGGTCGCCGGTCATCTTGTCAACGAGGGGATCTTCGGCGGGGGTGAACCTGTCCATGATCCCGAGCTCATCGACCGGATCCGGAAGGAGGCTACTGCCGCGATGATGGTGTTGCGCGATGCTGACCGGGATATGCCGGCTGGCACGAGGCGCGGCCCCAGCCTGCTGGTGAATTCGCTCGTCTGCTACGATGTCGATGCTGCGCTCTGGTCGCCAGCGGACTTGAAATGGCTGGGGCATGGTCTTGATGCGCTGGCTAAACTTTATCGCATCCGCATCGACAGTTCTTGACGTAGTGCGCCGTGATGCAGCGCAATCAATCTAGACATAACGTTTTGATTCAAAAGGAAATAAATATTTGACCAGCTGTAGTTTACAGCCTAGGAGTATTTCCGAAATTGAGAATTCAGAACTGCGCCCGGAGCTCATCAGCTTCCGGGCGTTGTTCATTTAGGCGATCCACCGCCGATTGTAGATCTGGAACGTCTCTGGATCGATTGAGGCTGCGCACTGGTGTCCAGCCCGGCATTCGGAGACTGCGTTGATCAGACCGCTTGTGGGATCGGTGCGTTGCTCGATGATGTTCGAGGGCTGGCCGCAGATCGATCCATCTTCGTCGATCTGTTTCGTGCAAGCTTCGTTAGTAATGTATCGACGTTCAGACATAACGGTGGCGCAGTAGCATGGCGCGCTTGCGAGGGCGAGCGGCCGTTGCCCAACGGCTCCGCCGCCTTCGCACCGAACCTCTATGCCGGGATTGTGCCCGCGCCGGGATAGTCCGAGAGGCGACCGTACCTGACCACATCGTGCCGCTCGCCCATGGCGGATCGGACGAGGACAGCAACATCCGCTGCCTCTGCGCCGAGTGCCATGCAAAGCGGACTGCGCAGCAGTTTGGCCAGCACAGGACAGCCCGCATTGGCCCCGACGGGTGGCCGATCAGTTCAGCAGCGACTGGACCCAGTTAATAATCGACGCCTGCAGGGCAATGCGTTTGTCCGACCAGCTGTGGTCAGTCGCAACGTGCAGAGTCTGCAGTTTCGTGCTGCCGTTGGCACGGATGGCTTTGGCCAGTTCGTCGGTTTGCGGGGCGAGCCCGTCATCTGAGCTCAGGATCAGTACCGGCTTGCCAGCCAGTCCCTTGGCCTGATGCAGGAAGTCGAAGGTGTCATGGTTGGCGATCGCTTCGTCGGCCATGATTTCCGGGGTTACCCCAGCCAGCGCCTCCATGTTGTCGGTCATGAGTTTGATCGCTTCGGCGCGGCCTTGAGCACCTTCGCGGCCCATATTGGCCGCGGAGATCATGCCGACGCCGAGTAGGCCATTGTCCTGGCCGCCGACGGTCGCGGCCACCCAGCCGCCCATGGAGTGACCGACGATGGCAATATGCTTGGTGTCGATGCCGTACTTGGCAGCGTTCTGCGGATCACGCAGGAAAGCCAGAACGGCCTCGGCGTCCTCAGGATTCTGGGCGAACCGATAATTGCCCGGGCTGCCCCAAGAACCACGGTAGTTGAACGTGATGGCATTCCAGCCGGCCCGACGTACAGCTTGCGCCAAGTCGAGGTTCTTCTCGTTGCCGGGAAGGCCATGACAGATGATCACCGTGGGATGCACGCCGGGACCTGCCGACAGATAGGCAACGCCATTGATGGCGACAGTCCCGCTCGGGATATGGAGCACTTCCATCCGTGCTGGGTGGGCTGGGTCGGCCACAGGATCCGTGTAGATCGCGCTCGGCAGGTTTGCGGGCTGCGCCAGGGCAGTGGTTGATGCCAACAAAGCGAGTGTGGCCAATGAAGCGTGGCGCATGGTGAATTCCCCCGAGTGACCTTGTTCTGATCTGCGAGCTTATCGAAGTAGCGCAGATCGGCAAGCCCACCTCCGCGGCACCTCCATGGGAAGGCCAAGGGGAGGGGGAGGGGTGAAAGTCTGGGGCTTTGGCGGGGGAAACCGCGCTTGGTCCAAAATTCACGCAACCGCGAGTTAGCGACCGGGGGTCAAAAGTCCTTGGCATGGTTGATCAAGGTCAATGGCGCCGGCCGACCTTTGGGGTATAAGGATTGCACTCTAGAAGGAGTGCGTCGTTGACATACATCGCCGACATGCGGGCAATACTCGAGCAGCAGCTGTCCGAACTTAAAGCTCGGCAAAGCCATCTAGGCGCAGATCTGGCTCAGCCGCTTGATCCCGATTCTGGTGAGCGTGCCGTTGAGACGGAAGATGACGCGTCTCTCGAAGCGCAGAGCCGCCTAGTAACCCAAGAGATTAACTCAGTTGAGCGGGCGCTCCAGCGGATTGATCAGGGCACTTACGGCCAATGCATTAAATGCGGCGAAGCGATTGCAACCAAGCGGTTGGAAGCCCGACCTGAAGCCGCGCTTTGTTTGGGATGTGCGTCAGCGAAATGATATTTGGTGGGCCCGGCAGGACTCGAACCCGCAACCAAGCCGTTATGAGCGGCCTGCTCTAACCATTGAGCTACAGGCCCCACCACGGGCCGCCATAGCATTGAAACTGATTAAACCAACCTTGTCAGTAATTGCGCCGTCTGCAGCATGCGGTTGCATATACTGCAACGGCGCTTGTTGGACGAACAGTTGCAAACAGGGCGGGGGACGACCAATTCCAGAGTGCCTTTCAGGCATCCTCTCCTATTTAAAACTGATAACGAGCTGCCCCTAAAAAGGCGGCTCTTTTTTTGCCTGAAACGCGTCGCAAGACGCCATTCCAAGAGATCTTATGACCCAATCTTGGCCGGCCCAGAGCAGCGAGCTCTGGCCGATAGAGAAGATCACGCCCTACGCGCGCAACTCCCGCACGCACTCTGACGAACAGGTCGCTCAGATCGCGGCCTCTGTCCGCGAATGGGGCTGGACCAATCCGATCCTCGTCGATGAAGACGGCGGCCTGATTGCTGGCCATGGACGTCTGCTTGCAGCCCGTAAGTTGGGGCTGAACCAGATCCCGACCATTGTCGCTAAAGGCTGGAGCGAAGCCCAGAAAAAGGCCTACGTAATCGCCGATAATAAGCTGGCGCTGAACGCCGGCTGGGACCTCGAGCTGCTCGCGGTCGAACTTGGCGATCTGCAGGGCTTCGAGTTCGATCTGCTGCTGACCGGGTTCTCTGACGACGAACTTTCAAAGCTGCTAGCTGAGAAGACTGAAGGCAACACCGATCCGGATGAGATCCCGGAAGCACCGATCGATCCCATCGCTAAGCCTGGCGATGTCTGGCTGCTAGGCAAGCACCGGCTGGTCTGCGGAGACAGCACTGATGCAGATACGGTCGCTAAGGCGCTCAACGGGGTCTCGCCGCACCTGATGGTCACTGATCCGCCCTACGGCGTGGAGTACGATCCAGCTTGGCGTGAGAAGGCCGGTGTCGCTGCATCGGGCACTGCCAAAGGTAAGGTGCTCAACGACGACAAGGCAGACTGGCGGGAGGCTTGGGCTCTGTTCCCGGGCGATGTCGCTTATGTCTGGCACGCCGGTCTCTATGCCGGTGTTGTCGGCGAAAGCCTTGCGGCCTGCGATCTTATGCTCCGCTCCCAGATCATCTGGGACAAGGGTCAGCTTGTCCTTTCACGAGGCGATTACCACTGGGAGCATGAGCCCTGCTGGTATGCCGTGAAGAAGGGGGGCAAAGGTCACTGGGCCGGCGACCGCAAGCAGACCACCGTTTGGCACATCGCCAAGCCCAAGAAGAACGAGACGGGCCACGGCACCCAAAAGCCGGTCGAGTGCATGAAGCGCCCGATCGAGAACAACTCCAGCCCGGGTCAGGCCGTTTACGAGCCATTCTCGGGCTCAGGCACCACCATTATTGCCGGCGAAATGACCGGCCGCTCGATCCATGCGATCGAGCTCAACCCGGCCTATGTCGATGTCGCGGTTAAGCGCTGGCAAGATTTTACGGGGCATGAGGCCCGGCTCGAAGGAGATGGACGGACCTTTGCAGAGATTTCGGCCGGGCAGAAGCAGGACATGAGCGATGAAACCCGGAACGAAACCCAAGCCGACCCATCTGAAGCTGGTCACGGGTAATC
>CALETE010000047.1 GCA_937920085.1 uncultured Alphaproteobacteria bacterium
GCCTGCTCAAGACCTTGGTCTTCCGCTTGCTGGACGGCAGCGTCAAAGGGTTCAAATCCAAGGACCTCCCCGCCGCCCGGATCGTCGCCCGCAGCATGCTCGAGCATTCGGGCATCCGTTCGACCGGACAGGGCTTCAATGACATGCGCCTACGCGGCCTCATGCGCAAGTACGTCCCCTTCGAGCCCATCACCTCGATCCGCCGCCTCCCGCGCTGACGAGCTTTGAGCCAGACGGCCAAATTGCTTAATTCTTGTATGGGGTCAGACCGCTTCTGCTCGATATCCATCGGAAGCGGTCTGACCCCATACTGAATTGGGACTTTTCTTTCAGGTAATAGGTCCGCTTTGAAGCCAACAGAGGGAGGGCAAGATGGCAGGATGCCCAGGCCTTCCCACAGAGAGAGTACCGCCGCGACTATCCACGTCTTTTCACGCGGTAACTATAAAACTCCGATCTTTGAGAGCGAGGGCGCGAGACATGGCTTCTATGTCGCGTTGGTTCAATGCATCCAACGCTGCGGCTGGGAGGTGTACGCCTATGCAATCATGCCAAACCACTTCCACCTCCTACTGCGCACGCCGCGCGGCAACCTAAGCGTCGGCATGCAGTGGCTGCTTTCGACTTTTGCAATGCGGTTCAATAAATTCCGCAAGGAGTCCGGACACGTCTTTCAGGGGCGCTACCGTTACGTGGTAGCGCCCTCACTCATGGCCGCCGGACGGATGTTCGATTACGTGCACCTAAACCATATCCGTAAAGGCCTGTGCGACCTGGAATCTCTCGAAGATTCGCAGGACAACTCCCTCTACCTGCTCCAGCGGACAGCTGAGCGCTCCCCTTTCCAAATCGACTTAGGGCTGAGACGTTTCACCGGACTGGCGGACGATGCCGATGGGCATTCCGCGTATCTGCGAAGACTCCAACGGATTCTTGCCGCCGATCCGGACGGAAGTGTCTCCCGGGCTGCCATGAAGGAGTTGACCGTCGAACCAGCGCTTACGGTCGCCGCACCTTCGCCACTAGAACCCGGCCTCACTCAGCCCGAGATTTTGGACATCGACGAAAAGCATCGAACCGACTTTCTCCAGACGGCCTTACAGGCTGCCGGGATGACCCCAACAGATATTCTCAACGACGTTAAAAGCGCACACTGGAAGGTAGCGATCGCGATTGCGCTTAACCGACATACCACCGCCACGGCTGGCTGGATCGCCGACAAGCTCCACATGGGCTCACCTGGTTACGTGCGGAAATTGCTCAGCATTAATATAGGGTCAGACCGCTTCTGAAGGATATCAGTCGGAAGCGGTCTGACCCTATACTGAATCTGTGGTTGGGAGGGGTTGGGGGAAGCGGTCTGGCACTACGCAAACTCCTCTCAAAGGAGTGAGGCGAAGGTGTAACTAGATCTGCGTATTTAAGGCGTTTTTAGTTACACCCTAAACCAAGGTACGGCCTGACCCCGTATTCGGCCCAGCGAGACGAATGGGGTTTGGCTCGCCATCTTACCTACGGAAACTCCTCTGCTCAAACTAAGGGGTCAGGCCGCTACTTCGATAGCGCGCTCCTTAATTCTCGGCTTTCGGTTGTTTTTAGGAGCGCTCCCTCTCAGGGAGCGGCCTGACCCCGTGTTCGGCCCACTCAACCAAGGGTCAGGCCGTACCCTAAACCTAGGTACGGCCTGACCCCGCATTCGTCCCGCCCTCGGGAGGAGGCCGAGGCAACAATCCGCCCAGCCGCCAAGCCCAGCGCTTAGTCATCCAGGGGACCTCCGCAGGAGGTCCCATTTTTATTATTCCTCCTCATCATCTTCTTCCGAATCTCCTAAATTTGCCGACTTCTCGATGTCCGTATCCGTGGCATCTTCGTAAAGGAACTTGATGAGAATACCGACGAAATTTTGGTTGTTAACCGAAAGGAAGGATAATGTTTTTTCGGAATAGCCCGGATTGGTCATATCGACCCCTTCGTCGCCGTTGACCAATCTCAGCAGTTCCAGCGCTTCATCACTATCCTTGGCCATGAAGCCGTTGCTGTATCGGCGGCGCTTCAACACATAAAGCATGGCTTCCAGGCAGTTCGCGGCGATGCTGCTGCTCTTCTTCTCGATGGCTACTTCGAGCCTTCGCAGGACATCTTTGATGATATCGTATACGGTGGCGTCATCTACGTCACGCAGCGCATGCTCGTTGAGCCTAACGAGATTACGGAAGGCTCTCAGCCAATTATTGGCTTTTTCGATCTCTGGAAGATCTCGAGCCAGCCTCTCCATGAAGGCCTGGATCTCCTCTCTCCCGGAGATCGTCAGCCCCAATACATGCAGGTCCAGGACCGTGAGCTTGTCGTCCGCCATGAGCTTTTCTATGGCGGTGTTTTTGACGCAATCAGGGCACCCATGGTAATTCCAAGCCATAAGCCGGCCGCCGGCATTCTGAGCCTTCTTTAAGGCCTTCTTGGCAACGGGGCCACCTGACGGCATCACGTCAATAATGCGCTCCTCGAGGAGCTCGTGCAATTGACTCAGGGCATCTTGGCACTCCGCCGAAGGCGCCCGACCTTCAATCGAGACAGGGGCATAGTAGATATGGGCTCCCTTTTCCGCGCCAACTACCCTCCACTTATCAGGAACAGCCGCGCCCGAGTGCGTGCATCGATTCAGGCACGTATTGATCTTACGTAATGTCTTAACTAAGCTATCATCGATGCGCCCTGTCCGAAGCCTGTAGGAGGCCTCCTCTATCAGCTCGAGGGCGCCATTCCACAGGACCACAACAGGTACCAGTTTCGCGGTGGGGGTGTAGCTATGTTTGATTTCTGGCTTCTTGCAGACCTCCATCTTGCGCCAGTCTAACTTGCCTGCAAAAAGCCCAGGAGTCTTCGACTTAACGGTTACGACCGCAAAACCCTGACCCGGCTTTGCCTGCACGGTGATAAGAATGGGGGTCACGTCTTTGCAAACCTGGGACTGCGCGGTTGTCGATCGTCTATAATCAAAGCCGCCATCATGGGTGTGTTGCAAAGTAAGCGTGATGGTGTTTCGGCCGGCGGGAATGCTGAACTTATCGATGGGTTGCTCACTGTGATAATCTCGTCCGGCGTCCATCTGCTTCCCTGGCAGGAGCGGCTCCCAGCCAGGGATAGGGTCACCTAGCTTGTTCTTATCCTTAAAGAAAAGATGGATGGTCTCTAGGTTCTCAAACCATGTTGGCATACCGTTAGCCTTGCCAACCATGGCTAAAGCGGCGCCGGCGGAAACGGCGGCATCGCTGACATCAAGTTGCTTGAGGCCAAAGGCCGACAGGAGCTGATCCCGCAGATAACCACCCTGCTTCTTCGCCCAAGCAAGCGTGCCGACCATCTCGCCGCCCAAACACGGGGACTTCATTTCCGCCATGAGTGCATGGACCGCCAGGGCCAGCTGCTTGGCGCCATCATACCAAACCGTGCCGCCGACCAGTCCAGGCATCCGCGGCAAGACGCCCTCAGGGGGCATAGGTTTGTTTACATATTCGTCCACCAAGGCTTGCTCGCCATCTAGGATATCCAGAACCCACTTGGGGTCGTTCATGAGGATTAGGGCTGAGCGCCCCTGATGATGCGCGGCCTGGCGGGCAAGCAGTCCCCAGCCAGTGAGTCCTTCGACGACTTTGCGGAGTCTGGCCTCGCGCTTGGGCACCAGCCAGTTCTTCCGACCTTTGGCGACGCGGAAAATCGGAACCGCGGTCACGGCCCAAGGCCCAAACCCGGCCTCGATGAGGACAATGTGTCCGATTGGGTTATTCTCATCGGACTTTCCGACTAGAAGGGGTTCGGCCGCCTTGGAGCGACACCAAGCAATCGCCGCTGCCATCGTACGCGGGATAAGCCAAACCTTACCGTGGGGAGAACAGGCGTCGAGTACCGCTTGGCGCTCTTCTTCCTTCAACCCATCTGGAACCACTAGGCCGACCTCAGATTCATGGGTGAGCTCTCCTTTCAACGAATCGCCGAGCAGGACTTCCGTGCTAACCGAACTCTCGGTCACACCATCAGGCTTCCAGGTAAAAGTACGGTCACCTAATCGGTCGGTGGCGAAAGAGCGCAGGACCGCCTCGGCATAGACTCTCCCGTTCCCATTCGCAGTGACGCCACCGGGCGGCGACTGGGCCTCCATCGGCCAAGATAAGGCCCGGCCGCGGCGATGACTATCGGTCGGCTCGCCTACTGTGAAACAGTCTCCTCGAGCCGCCGGCAGGAGCATCGTACTATGAATGGCCACTTCCGGCGGCAAAGTTACGGCCTCCGGCGCCGTTTCCTGGCCGGAACATCGGAGAATGCGGGCCCTCGCCCCCAGCAAGTCGATGATCTTCAGGTCAGCCATTGGCGTGGTCCATCACGAGGCCGACTCCGACATGGAAGTCTTGCACAATTTTGGCGAACTGGGCCTGATCGGCGCGATCGACCTCCTGAGGGAAGGAAAGCCCGACGACGCAACAGCCGCCCGCGGTGACGCTCTCGAGTTCAATCGACGGCACCCCGGCGCCTACCCGGCTGGTCTGCACGACCATCCCGGAGAGCTTGATGCCACCGACCTTCTCGGCCGCCATCGCCATTCTGAAGCGCATGAGCGCGTGGGCGGCGCGATCCAAGCTCGCCTGCCATTCCGTGGCATTACCTTTCGGCGCCAAGTTAGACCAGACCACCGAGGCCGCACCCCTCTCCGGCCACCAGATGACTGAGTCGCAGCCGAGGACACCGATATGCCTCATCCAAGGGGCTGGAGCCGAGTTTGCCCACGCCATGCCTTGCGCTTCACGCGCGTCGATCAGCACCATCGTGCCGAACTTGGGGTGCACGTACGGTCCCGGCGAGGGATGGCTGCCAATCCAGCTGCCCCGGTCTGGCTCAACGCGATAATAAGGACGCGAGGCGAACGCCGGCTTCCAGTTCTCATTAAAGGCGCTCGCCAGCAGTTGCTTCACGGTCTCGGACCACAAGACCCGTCGCCACATCCACGAATCATCCTCCACACGGTGATACTTCAGGAGTTCGACATAGGTCGCGTAGATACGCTTGTAGCGCTGATCAAGCTGCAGGGGGTAATTCGCCTGCACGCGGTGGCTGAGCGCCGAAGCGCTGACTTCGGCCAGGGCTTCACCCTGCCGCCACTGGGTTGTTTTCTTACCGAAGCGTTTTACCGCCAAGGCGCGGCGGCTCCCGCTGTTCAGGCGCTTGGCGTGCAAGGCAACCCACTTGCTCGCACGGGCGGCGATGGCCTCAAGCACCCACACGGCGACGCGGTTCTCCAAGGTCTCGTGCGAGGTGCGTCGCTGGACCGCGAGAAGCCGCTGCTTGTCTCCGGCCTTCTCTAGCGCGTTCTTGCCGGGTTTTTCGGCGTACTTCCGGATACAGACCGCATCCAGCTCCTGAATCCGGCCGATGGGCGTCTGGACGCGGACGCGGGCCAGGATTCGACGCGGCGACCGCGCGATGGATTCCAACTTATCCCGAAGAGCTGCGTCTTGAGCCAGGCGGATGATGAGTTCCATGCGAGGCTCGGCGAGATCGGGCCGAAGCCAGACCTTGTCGACGTCTTCCCATGTGCGGCGGACCTGTCCGGGAAGCTTGGCGTGTTCATCGCCCAGCTTCTCATGGGCCAATTCCTGAAAACCGTGGCTCATCCAGCGCACCAAGAGGTCGAGGGCTTCGCTTTCCGGCAATGCATGCTGGACGGACGGACGGGGCGTGATGCCGTCTTGCGTGATGCGTACCGTTCCTCCAGCGATTTTGGCGGCAACGCTGAACTCTGACAGAACGTGCGTTTTCTTGTTTGGCGTCGGCAGGTGCCAGGCCTGATAGGACTGGCCCTTCCAGATGAACGGGAAACCCAGCCTCATCGGCTGACCATAAGGTGTCTCCAGCTCGGGCGTGACGCCTTCACGACAGAATAGCGCGGGCGTATTATCTCCCTGTTTCACCGACAGAGCCTGGCCCTCCCCCTGCTGACGCAGGAGGAAGCCCCAGGGCTCCTCGGTGACGAACATACGGACTAGTTGGCCCGATCGACGCCTCGCCAGACGAACGTGTTGGACTCCTTGCTCTTCGAAGCCTCGAAGGCCGCGGCCAAGGCCTTGTCTTCGAGCTCATCGATGAGGTTGCGGATTTCCGTGATATGAGGGCCCTGCTCTTCCAGGTCGATGCCGCGCAGCTTAGGCAGGATGCGTTGCTCGATCTGGTCAGCCATCGCCAGCTTCAGCCTCTGCTCGCTGGTGGTCTTGGAATCCTTAGGGTAGTTCGCCGCATAGCGCGCGATGGCCTGGCCGACGCGATGACCGAACGGACGATTCAGCTTCTCCATGACGTCGTTGAGGCGCTTGATCCATTTTTCGAGCTTCTCGAGCTCCTCCTTGTCCAGTTTGCTATCACACCACTCCTTCCACTGGCTGAAGGTCAGTCCGACGAGATTCGCCGGCGGGCGCACCTTGGCGACCTGCTGCTGGAGCGTAAGGTCTCGCGGCCGGCCAAAGCGCATCACGCAGGCACGGTCCAAGACCTTGTCGGAAAGGCTCTGCGTCGACTCATCTTCGTTCATCGTACCAGCGAAGAGCACGTTTCGATCCGGGTAGAGTTTGATGGCCGCTTCATTCAGCTGGAGGCTGCCCATATCCAAGGCGATCTCGGCCTTGGCACGGTCATCCTTGTTAGCTACGTTCACGCCACGGCGGGTCTCAAGTTTGCTCAGGAACTCTGAGAAGTAGTATTCGACACGGGCTAGGTTCATTTCATCGAGTAACACCAAGAGCATGCCCTTGGACTTGGCGTTCTTCGCCTCCCAGCCATCCGGCATAGGCCAAGTTTCACGATTGTGAATCTCGAACTGCACCATCGCCCGAGCCAGTTCCGTCGCCTTATAGCGACCCTCAAGGTGGTTGTAGAAACCGAAGAGGTCGTTCGGGCTATCCCAGCGTGGCTGAACCGCCAAGCTGACAAGATGGATACCCATGCCTTCGGCGTAGCGCATCGGCAGCTCGGACTTTCCGGTTCCGCTGATTCCGGCCAAAACTACGAGCGGAGACATGTCCGCCGTCTTCAGGGAGGCGTGAAATGCATTGATGACACGGTCCGGGAAAGTGAGGCCGCAGTCCTCGATATACTTCTTGGCCTTCTTCAGGGCCTCTTCCTCTGTGATACTGGCGCCGGTTAACTTGATGTCCTGGAACTGCGCGGTCTTCCAAAGGTCTTCATAGCGATTAGCCACGGGCCCAGAGCCGGAGGCGCCCGAAAGCGTCGCCGAAGAGACTTCTCCGCGTAGCTCGCCCAGCTTTCTTTCCAGCTCCTTACGCTTCTCTTCTAGACGCTTGATCTCGTCTTCGGCTTCCTTCTGCTGGCGGAGAAGGTCCTTAAGTTTTTTCTCAGCAGCTTCGTTGGCTTTTTCGGCTGCGGCTAGCTTTGCCAGAACGTCGACGAGCGCCTTCTCGACTTCCGTCTTATCTTTGATCGCCCGATCCGTGGCGCTCTTGGCCTCACGCAGCTTCTGTTCTTCGTCCCCCTTCTGCCGGGCCAGCTCTTCTAAGGCCCCCTTGTACTCGGCAGATTTGGCGGCGTAATCGGCCTTCAGGGCTTCCAGCACTTTCCGCTTTTCGGACAGCTCGGATTCCAAGGCGGCTTTCTGGCCGTTTAGGTTGCCGATCTCCTTGTTCAGGTCGACGACCTGCGCATCCAGGGCCTTCTTGGATTCCTGAAGATCGGTGAGCTCCTTCTTGGCGATTTCGACCAGGGCGCGCAGGATTTCCTGCGCCTCACGGTCGGCTTGGAGTTTCAGGAGTTCCTGGCTCATGGCGTCATGTCGCTCCTTGACGTCCTTGATTTTCGCGTCGGCCACCGTCGCTTCCGCGATGAGCTTTTGAGCGTCCTCCAGGCGGGTCTTAAGCCCATCCAGCTCAGCCTGCTTGTCGTTCAACTGGACCTGCCTTTGGTCGATCAGTTCCTTAAGATTTTTCCACTTCGTAGCTTCGGGGAGCCTGCGCTGCTGTTGAATGGCGTCATTGAACTTAAACCCGGCGTAAATCGAAGCCCCGAGCGCTCCGCCCCAGAAGATGAACTGCGTGATGAAAGGATCCATGGTAAGTTACTTGGTGACAGGGGTGGCGAGCTGTGCCTTCTGGACTTCGATCGATTTGGTGAGGGCGGCCTGTTGAGCCTTCAAGTCCGCTACCCATTTTTGCAATTGGTTCTCCTGGCCCTTCAGAAGCGCGACCGTTTCGCGGAGGCGTTTCAGGTCGTCGGCCTTGACTAGCACGGCGTCGACCTCCTTCTGCAGCTTCTCCCGGTCGGCCGTAAGCGAGGCCAGCGATAGTTTAGCCTGGGCTGCTTCGCTGGTCGCCGCTTCGGCGGCGGCCTTGGAGGCACGCTCGGCGAGCTTAGCAACCTTGGCGGCTTCGATGTCCACCTGGGCGGTGATCAGCTTGGACTTGAGGTCATCCAGTTCGGCTTGGGCCTTCTCGCGCGCCGACTTGGCCGACTGCGTGGCCTGCTCCATGCGGGCGAGGTCATCCTTGGCAGCCTGCGCGGCGACCTTGGCCTGTCGGGCAAGCTCCTGATCGGCGCGGGCGGCTTCGGCCTTGCCCTGGGCGCCAATCAATTCGGTTTCCAGCTTTCTGAGCTGAGCTTCCGTGGCCTTCACCTGGACGTCAGACGTGGCGAGCTGCTTCGCCTTGGCTTCGAGCGCGCCGATCTCGGTACTCAGGCCAGCGAGCTTACGCTGGGCGTCGTTTAGCTGGACTTGGGCGGCGTCCACGGAGGCTTTCAGTTTAGCGTCCGCGGCGGCGAGCGCCGGCTGATCCTTACGAAGGGTTTCCAAGTCAGCGCTCAATTTCTGCTTCTCGGCGTTCATCGCCTTGTTGCCTACAGCAAGGTTGTCGGACTCAGCGCGCACAGCCGAGAATTCGGCGTCCATCTTGCTACGTTCCTGCTTGAGTTGCGCCAGCTGCTTCTTCGCGGAATCCAGCTCAGCCTTGGCATTTTCCAATTCCAGCTTCTTAGGTGCCAACTCTCGTTCGATGCGCTCCTTCTCAGAACTCATCGCTGAAGACTTGGTAGACAGATCCTCGACCTTCAGGCGGAGCTTGGCCTCATCAGCTGTAAGCATTTCGATCGCCCGGTCATGGTCGGCCTTAAGGCTGAGGGCGACCGTCGCCGAATTCTTGGCCTCGATGTAGTTACGCAGCTCCCAGGTCAGATACCCGAGGGCGGCAACGTTGACGGCCAGGATGGCGCCGAAGAGATACGGCGAGGCCCCGCTGGGGGTGCCGGAGGGGGCTTCGGGGGCAGTTTCTTCAGGGGCGGGAAGCATGCCCCCCAGTAAGGCCTCACAATCTACAGAATCCACAAGAAAGAGCCTGAACCGTGCCTAGGCTTACCACGATCTTGGACCGGATTTTGCTATTCTTCGACAGGCCTAAATAGAAGCGCCCTGCGCTGTCCTTCTTTCAGTTGAGCCGCTGAAAGCCTAGGCTCTCCAAGGTACCCCCTTCCCTCGATGATTTCTACGTGGCTTGTTCCTGCGGCCATTCCATGCGCTGACGCGATTAATGCCCACTTGTAGACCTCTACATTGTCTGGCGGATTCCCCTCTCCACCCTGCCGTATTGCACTGATTAAGCTAACCATCCCGGGCACATAACCTTGCTCTGCAGATCGCCTAGACCAAAAGGCGCCCTTTACAGGGTCTTTCGGGATGTCGTCGAAAAAACTAGTTTTCGATCCCGCACCCCACCCACCTTTGGGTGGGCTGGGATAAATTGGGCCATTACTATACCTATGCCCGAGCTCATGCTGAGCCCTGGCATCTCCTGCTTCAGCTCGTTGCAACAAGTCTTCAGACATAATGCCTTAAGATACCTGCATCCAGCAGATGCACTTTCCGTCGCCGACGTCGGCCGTGGGGTCGAGGGGCTCGATATACTCCTTCTTGACGTACTGTTCGACGTTCTTGCGGATTGTGGCCAGTTCCTCAGGCGAAATATCTACGAGTCGCGGATCTTTCTTTTCGCAACGTATATGCTGGAAGATCTCGCCTTGATTGTTGCTGATCGTCTTGTCGGAACGGTTGTAATACAGCCATACGCAGTCCCCGGCGTCGACAGACCAATCAGGCTCTTCTTCGCCGATGGCGACCTGCTCCTGCCCTGGAAGACGGAAGCAGTAGAAAATGCCCCTAGGAGCTCCGTTAGTCGACTTTCGTCCAGAGAAGGCCTTCTCAGGCAGGCCACGGGCGGCCATGAAATCGTCTGGGAACTCCCGTTGAAGTCGCATGTATTCCAGCTGCATCTCTTCTCCGGCGGACAGAGTGCCATCGCACTTCTGATTGAAGAGCTTGATCGGGTCGTTCTTCTCGCCGGCCTGGACGATGTTTCCTTCAAGGCCAAGGACTGCCGAGATGGTCGATACCTTTGAGGTGACCTTGGAGAACAAGCTAAGGACATCATTAAGTCCGTCTGGCGGAAGGAAGTTCCAGAAGAACACCTTTCGACGCATCTTCGTCAAATAGGGATGGTCGGCAACCATCTCATCTTCTGTCGCCTGGTTAAGGCGGCGATCCACTCGGCCGATACGCTGAAGCAGCCTGACGGGATTCCAATTCAGGTCGAAATTGATGAGGTTACACGAGTCCTGTAGATTCAAGCCTTCGGCGAGAATATCGGTAGCGATGAGGACCATCGTCTGCTTGTTCATGTCCTTCTTTAGCGCCTGATGTTCGAGGTATTCGGGAGAACCCTTATCTCCGGTAATCTTACTCTTCTTGATAGGGTTGTAGTATGGAGCGAACTTACGCACTGCCATGAGGCGCTGCTTGCCGCTGGCACCGCCATCGATACAGGCGACCTGGCTTACGCCTGCAATCTTTACGTGCTGTTCGATATAGCGGGCCGTATCCGTGGATTCAGTAAAGATGATTACTTTCTGTCCCTTCAGCTTGGGATCCTGGGTCAGCAGCTTGATCAATGCTTGCAGTTTCTGATCCTTAGCGGGCTCCACCTTCAGCGCCTCGGACAAAACGTCCGTGAGGGTCTGAAGGTCGTTCAGGGTTTCTCGCACCATCTTGTCTACGTCGTATTCCTTCCTATCTATTTTCTCGATCGTGGCACTGCTCACTCCGCTCAGGGCACTCAAGACCCTGTCAAACCGATCTTCGTTCGCTTTCTGTTCATCAGGGAAAAGCTCACGTTGTTTGACATCGTAGCTGGCAAGCATCTCCGAGTTACGATTTTTCCAGGCGGCGTAGTCGTTCTTGTCCATCTGCCCTTCGACATTCTTGTCCATCCACGCCATGAGCTTGCCCATCAATGCCCAGCAAGAAGCCTCGAAGGCCTTGGTGGAACTTTCGAAGCGCTTAAGGAAGATGGTACGGATGAGGACTACCAGCACTCCTTCGCGGCCCTTTCTAAGGATCTCCTTTTCGCTTTTCGCCTCGGTGTGACTGTATCCTGTGGGATTATAAATGGCCAAGTAGAACAGCTTCTGCTTCGGGCTGCATGCCTTGACGAACGCTTTCAACAGGCCAGGGCAGGTCTTTTCGATATCATACTTTACCTCGATCGGCAGGTTGCGCACGGGGAACAGCGTCTCAGCCTCGCCGGACTGGATCTGGCTTTCCTTAACATACCTTCGGCTGCGCTGAACAACGATGTGATGGAACAGGCGGCTGGCATCATATGCTTCTGAAACCTTCTCAGAATCAGAAAGGTTTTCTTCGTCGATAGGCCCCTTGATGGTTTCCTCGATTTCATCCTCAATCTTTGCGAACTCGTGCTTGATGCTAGGGATGCCGACACCCTTGAAGTAGTCATCCATATCGCCGCTGACCAACTGGATCATGCGGCGGAAGTCATGGACTGAGTTATTGATCGGGGAAGCCGTCAGGAAGATAACCGTTTTAGGGCGGCTTGGGTCGGCCTGCAGGCATTCTCTAAGGCGGTGATAGCGTGAAGCTTGGTTGTCGTCTGAGCCCTTGCTCCCTTCATTTCGGAAATTATGCGCTTCATCTATGATGATCACGTCGGCGTCTCGGATAGTGGCCTGAATCTTTCTGAGTTCTTCGCCGTCTTGAAGCTGGAGGTCAGTATGCGCGAGCGTCTGAATCCGGTCAAACTTGCTGAGGCTTTGCAGGTGCTCGGCGATTTCAATTTCCCACATCGTTTCCTTGGCGGACTTGGGAGCGAGAAGCAGCACGTTCTTTTTTTCACGGCGAGCGTAGCGCTCCATGAGCATGAGGCCTACGAAGGTCTTTCCGATGCCTACGCCGTCACACAGAAAGCCCAGGCGGAATTTCGAGGCGATCTTGAATAGATTACGATAGGCGTCTTTCTGGTAGCCGGAAAGTTTTTCGAAAACTTCGGACTGGGTCTTATCCCAGGCGTCCGGCTCTAGCTCCTGGGACTTGAAATGCTCATCAAGTGCCTTGAGGTAAATGTGGAACGGGTCGATCGGCGCGAGGTGACGCTTAATTGCCTCGATGATACGCACCTTAAGGTCGCGTGGATCCAGGGGATGGGCAGCCTCCCAGTGAGTGTTATACCATTCCTGCAGGGGGGCTACGTCGTTGCCATCCAGGCGCACGTTCAGTTCCACGTTCTCATGGAGACCGGGATAGGTGAAGTTGGAGGATCCGACTAGCGCGCTAGGGCGATAGGTCGTCTTCTTTGGATAGGTGATGTAGCACTTGGCGTGGAACTTATCCGGATGATAGACCCGGATCTCGATCTTACCGCTTTCGATAGCTTCGACGATTGCGTCGACGCCGGAGAGGAACTCGTCCTTCCCCTTTAAGGCGGAAAGGTCAGTATCCAGGTTATCCGTGGCTCGCTTAATGATGTATTCGTTACGAGGGCTCGTCTTGGCCTTCTTCTTGGCAGCGCCAGCATCGAGAGCCTTGTAGGTGCGCTTTGACACCTCGTCACCCATAAGGATGCGGATCTTATCCATCTGCTGCCACTTACCCTCAAGTTTCAGCAAAGCGCTGATCTCGAAGTAGCCGGTAGCGATGTCCATCTTCGTGGCATCCTCGCACCAATCAGCCAAGAAGTGGGCAACGCGCGAATTGTCATTCGCGTTATCGATGATGAAGTCAGGGGTATTTTCGCTCATGATCTTTAGCTAGTCTATTGGAATGCGTTTGGCCAGCCTCCGTTCAACTCAATAGCCGCGTCTATATCCGACATAAGTCTGATTGTTTCAGAAAGGGCGGTTATAACCTTTAAGTAGTGCAATATGTCATCGTCAGTCAGTGCACGCCCAGCTTTTCGCCGATCATCTAACCATTTCTTACAAACTTGGTAACCGCCAATTCTAAAACACCATACTAACTCGCTAACGCCTATGAATCCAATGCTTTGCTCGTTATTGATCCAAACGGTGCCATTAGACCACGAAACTTTGTCGACGTAAGAATTCCTCGGTCCACTAAACCTTGCGATAGGGGTCTGAAGTTGGGGTGCCTCGAGCAGATGTAATGACACTAATTCTGAACCAAGCCGCGCAAGATCACGAAATAGCTCTCTTCTTGCCGTTATAGGTATTCGCGGGAAATCTGTTCTTAGAAATTCGGCATAGCGCATGCGGTATGCCGGACTATGGATTACGGCATATGCATGGTTAAAAATATCCTCAGGGGAGATTCCAGCAGGCAAAGTCCCTGGCCCAGATTCGCCAGATTGGAATACACCCTTAAGTTTCTTTATATATGCCGGCGATATATTTGCTGCAGGTTTAGTTTCCAAGACTAGGCAATCTTCCTCATTTCCTGGCTGCAGATATAAAGGGAAGGCGTAATTAGATTCCTTGAGTGATACAAAGTGGTGACCCATCATCACCCGCGTACAGAATATATGTGAAAAGTCTCCTGTCTCGACACTTCGTGTTGTAGCAATTGCGATGCTAGCCTTATAGCCAAGATGCTTCATGACATTATTCTGATCTGCAGTTAAAAAGCCCCTGGAATAGGCGACTAATCGTGTATCAAACGGACGATAGTTGATCGACTTAATGAACGAGCTAGCCGGCTTTCCTAAAACATGCTTTCGCCGCTTAGACAGGATATATCCACCTGCATCCTTGATTGAGAATCTTGCTGCAACGCTTGAGTCCGAATTATTCGGGTCGCAAAAAAAATCGAGCTTGTCCCTTAATGCTTCTCTATCAAACCCTATCGCAAAATCATCCCTACCGCTTACCACTCCAAGTGCATTTAGCGGCATAACTTCTGCTAGAGACATTAGCCCATACCATTCCGCGTCATGATTAGATTCTGACGGCGAGAGCAGCAAGTAAGGGCGACGCGCTTCAACGTGAGAGAAAGCTGTAGATGCGACTGAACTCCCTAATAGTGAGTTGTATTTACTTCCGCGTGTACCATGCATCGATGCATGATATGTTTCACTGCTCACCTTATTGCATCCGACTACTCCGACTGTAATCGCAGTTCCTTGCTCGATATCGAAAACATTCTCATCTATATCCTGCGTTCCTCGAATCTTCTTTTTTGCGCTTCCTCCTAGATCTAACAACCAGAGATGACCGAACGTAGACAGAAGGCTCTCGCGCATTCCTCTGAATGTCGGGTTTTTTATAAAGCCGTGATTTGTGATGAATCCTAAGATACCAATACCACTGAGACATAGGAGCGATTCTCCAAGACGTGTGAATTTTACATAATCGTCGTGCAACCACTTAGGTTGTTTTTCGCCCAATGGCTTTCCATCGAAATGAAAATAGCGGTCCAGCAGTTCTCCTGCGTATGTTAGCTCCCCATCTTCTTTCCGTGTTGGGTTAGATGAATGACCCGAATAAGGCGGGTTTCCAACTATGACTGTAAACCTATTATGGTTTTTAACTTCGTTTACCTGCCTTGCCTCAATAGCTAATGCGGGGATATCAAAGTTGAGTCTTTCCTTGAAATCCTTCTTTGGCTCTAGGGCGTTAGTTAAGTAAATTCTGGCACGCTCCTCGGTCGCGAACTGATACCCAGTTTCGGCTAGCTTCAGCCCCACTTTCATGTGAGCGATCACGTACGGAGCCATCATGATTTCGTATGCGTGCAGGCGCTTAAGGAGATACTCCGGAACATACTCATTCCACGCCTTCAGGACTTCTTCTCGCTTAGAGTGCTGATCGTGTTCGTAGGCGCCTTTTTTGAGCTTTGCCCATGCCTTGGCTTTAACCGTCTTCTCGATGACATTGATGACCTCGACCAGGAATGTCGCCGTTCCAGTGGCAGGGTCTAAGATCTGAACAAATGGCTCTGTTTCCTTGATCGTCTTCTTTTCTCCCGGGGTGTCCGTCAGGGGCGGAAGTTTTATCGCCGGGTTGCGCTTGATCATCTCGCCCCAGGTAGTCGTGTCGGCGAGACCGTCTTCCAGGCCGAACTCCTTTCGCAAGAGTTCGTCTACCGAGCGCACGATATAGCTCACTACAGGGCGAGGGGTATAGAAGGCGCCACGTTTCACTCGCTCATCCTTGTTATAGATCTTGAGGAACGTCTCGTAGAAGTGGATGACCGGATCTTCGTCCTGAGTAAGGTTGCCAAAGTCCCTGAGTATGTTCGGCAGATCGGTGCTTTCGGCACGGAGAAGGTCGATGACGTCCTGTACGCCTAGATCATCGAAATCGATACCCTTCTGACCCCTTCCCCCAGCTTCCAGGAAGGATGATAGGATGTCCTTAAGGAAAGGGTTAGTGCTCGGAACCATCTCCAGGACAGAGGTGCTTGTAAGGTCTTTCACTCCAGCCTGGTTGACCTTCGTGATTGCTGCCGTAAGCAAGCCGTAGGTGATAGTCTGAGCATAGCAGTCAGTGAACGCCTCTTCAGTGAGGTCATGGATGAGTGCATCCTTGAATCCGGCATGCAGCGTCTTCAGCGGTCCGTTAGCGGACTCCTTCTTGATCAGGGAGAGGGCTTCTTTATTGATGCGCATGGCCAGCGCGGCCAATGCCTGGGCCAGCTCCTCTGAGCGTCGGATATTCTGCCTGACTCCTGTCCTGAAGGCAGCCGTCCAAGACTTCCTCCAGGCTTCTACGTCACTGACATCATCCGGGAACCGTAGGTTCTCATGGAGAACTTCGTCCAAATGATCCATCTTGAGAGGGGTGTCTCCGCCATCCCATGCGAGCACCTTCAGGACATGCCGATTGTCTGGTTCTTTACGAAAGTGGGCGAAGCTGATCTCGCGAGATGCATCTTTCTCTTCGCCGACAGCCGAGATGAAGATGAGGTCTTCCACATCCCAGGCTAACTGGTCTGCCGCAGTAGCGTTAGCCCGTCGCTTCAGGGCAAGTGTCCTTAGAATTCGCTTCAAGACCGACACCGGCATCTTCTTCCCTTCAAAATCGACGAAGAAGATGCCGAAAGGCTGCTTCTTGTGCATCTTCTTCAAGCGGTAGACGTGCCTGACCTTCGCGACTTCCTTTTTGTCGAGGCCGAGATCGGCCTCGAGGTCGAACGGGAAGGCTATGTCGTCAATCTCGCGGCCCTCGACCGGCCAGCCGAGTTCTGTCTCCAGATATTGGAGGAGCTTTTCGAAGTTTTTGACCTGCTGAAGCTTGATGGAGGACATAACCTAGGGGTTGGTCCTAGGTACTTCTTTAGGCTACACTAGGCAACTCATTCTACCCGCCCCTAGGGCCTCTGACTAAATATTATACACTAGCCGACCCATGAGGCGTTCCGCCATTCGATGGCTGATCGCGACGGGAGGAGATCAGTCCACGAAGGGAGGTTAGGAACCCGGGCGCCATGATGCACGTAGTAATGACGGCCGTTGGAGAACTCCTCCTTGAGGCGCTTGCTGACGAGGAGGCGGTAGTCGGTATCGATGGTCAGGTAGCCAGCATCGAAGAGCGTATAAAAGTCGGAGCGGAGAAGCAGGCCGTTGCCGACCTCGTGCCCTCCCCCATCCGCGTAGGGCCTGATGTGGGCGGCCTCGAGAACCGGAAGGGTCTTCTCTTCGGTCACGGCGCAGCGACGACCATAGCCAGGAGCTACTCGCGAAAACCAGGCGCCTCGATGGCGCTCTTCCAATCGTGGATGTCGGACATAAATTTTTAAGCAACAATGAGGCCGGACTCTGTCCGGACATGCTTAACTTCGTTGATGATGACTTCGCCACCGATGGCGACCGCTGTCTCACAGATCTTCAGCAACCGCTCGTGCGAGATGACCGTCGACCACGCCTCATAGATAGGGCCGCACTCATCAAAACAACAAAGGATGCCTTCCGCCGGCTCATCGACTGTTTCGTAAGGCCCATCAAGGCGCGGAGGCTGAGACCAATTCGCGACGTAATACTTACCTGCTACCGTATTAACCGATGAATGTGTTTCTCCGTATTCTCCCTCGAATCGAACATAGAAGGCCGAGTCGGCAATCACAACATGCTCTCGCGCAACCTCGTGGAGTTCGTCATCATCTTCGGGCAGGACGACATCTGGATTCAACTCCCTCACCCCATCCCAGAACGCGATATCCGATTTGATTTCGTTCCAATTGTGAGGGAGATCGCTCATTTCCCATTACCGCACGGCTGGAACGACATTACGACTGCTAAAGACAACCCTCAGGGCTCGTTGATGTATAGGCAAGGCGCCTGCAGGCTGACCTTGGTGTAGGCGGTGACGTCGCCCAGGAGATACTTCTGGCGGATGGCCTCCGGCGCAGGCTTACCGACGAATTCGATACGACCCTTGGCATCTTCAGGGACAAGGTCCGTGCGGTTCGGATACGGGGTCGTTAACGCCGGTAGCCACTTCTCCGGCTCATAGACCTCGCGGACCACGCCCTCGTAGACGGCAAAGACATACTTCATCTTGGAGGCGCGCTCCGCACTCAGCACCCAGACGCCACGGGTGATGTCGTAAAGCTCCGCCGACGGTATGCCGTGACGATAGAGCTGGTTAATCCGAATCAGGATGACCGGATCGGTGATCTTAACGGGCTTAGCCGCATAATAGCCTTCGAGCTCCGATAGCCCCTTACGACCGAAGCGGAGACTGTCCTTGCCGACGACACGATTCGTCAGGTTCCCGAGCCCGAGCAGACCAATAGCGGCAGACTCGATATTATAGGCCTCCTGCTCCGTGCGAAGACCGTGCGCCAGCATCTCGATGCGAGGCTCCAAGCCGGCAGCGAAGATTTCCCGGATGCGCTGCACCTTCGGGTGGTCGTCATCTTCGAACAGGTGGTGTAGGCACCGGTCATCCTTACCCTTACCGATGTAGAACACCTTCCCATCCCGCGGGTCCACATACAGATAGACGTAATACCCCAACCTCTCGGCCATACCGGGCTTCAGGGATCGGAGATGAGGGGGAGGCTTCATCGGAAAGCGGAGTCGAATTAGCAATAGGACTACTAATTCTAGGACGTATTGTAACCTTATTATGCTTTATGCGAGGCAAGCTGGGATTAGATTCCGGCCATGCCCCGCCTCTTCCCTGCCCTGTTAACGCTTTGCCTTGTAGCTGCTTCGGCAAAAGCCGGCCTCTCCATCAGCGACGACCCGATCGTCTATGCGATTCGGCCCGCCGTCTCAGCGCGATCAGAAGCCGCTGCTATCGACTTCATCAACACTACCGCTGAAGAGGCAAAGATGAAGCAGGCGATGGCTTGTATCGAACGCATGGGGGCGGCCAGCCGGCACGCGGCAAACTTCCTCTACGTCCAAAACGACCTTCTGAAGGACCCTCAGGCCAGGCTTCTGGCCTATCGGCTCGCACTGAGTCGCGAGAAACAGGCAGGTAATTGCGCATCACTCAAGGCGCCATCCACCTTTGGCTCTGAACTTGGCATGTTCCTTGCGAATAGCATCGCGATCAACATGACGGAAAAAGATAAGCGGGTCGCCGAACGCCGGGTCGAGGAGCAATTGAAGTCACAATTCTCCGGCAATCTGGAGCAGCGATTCTCGTTCATTGCCAACATGAAGAACATCGCCGACACCGAGAATGAGATTGCTGGGGTCATCGACCCATCCCTCGGTTCCGGAAGCATTTTCACCTCCAAGTCGGCCAAGGTCCGTGATGCGATAGAATCCATCGTCGACGAACAAGAGTCGCGGGCAAAAGACTCGTGGAAGCGACTTGGTCGGGAGCAGATTTACTCCCTACTTATCGGCACGAGCAGCAAAGCCGGACAATGGACCTTCCTCGACGGTGAACTCCGCTCCCTAAAGACCGACTCCGTTTCATTCAAAGGGCACTGCGTCATGACCGAGCTCACCCTAGAACTCGTCGGGCAGACGGCCGGCCCTCGGACCATGAAGATCCGGGCCGCTTTCACCGTGTTCAAGGATGGCTCTGTTGGCCTCATCGGAACGAACTGAAACCGGCGAGCTGCTCATAGCGGAGGTCGGCGCAGGACGGCGGCGGCAGGAAACAAAAGGCCAGCCATGATGGCCGGCCTACTACATCAGGACAGCACGTGGTACTGTCCCTACCTCGAGTCAGTTCAGGGCAACGTGCTGGAATCGGCGCCGAGGAAGCCGACCTTCACGCCGTTGGCCTTGAGGAAGTTGCCGGCCTTCTGGCTAAGGATCAGGACAAGGAGGTAACTTAGGCACGGGACGAACATGCCTAGCGTCCAAAGAATGGCCGGCCCGGCCTCCAGGGCGTCCGCCAGCTTGTATACCTTCATGCACCAGAAGACGAAAAGCGCGATGGCGAAGACAAAGCCGAAGGCCAGGCAAACTCCGGCACCGATGACGCCAAGCGCATCCTTCGTGTCAGATGATAGGATAATCAGGGCCACATACGTGACGATCGAGAGAAGCAGGCAGTAATTCATCTCTCGATGATTCGTCGCGACCGCACGGATACGCTCCGCGGAGAGAGACACGGCCTGACTTGCGAGCAAGGGGGCCCCGGCGAGCACGATGCTCACCGATTTCCATTCGGGCATGCCCTGCGTCCAGGCAAGATCCGTGCCGAGAACCTCCCCCGAAAGGACGGCCGCCCTAAGGGCCTCGGAATCATAGGTGCCGATCGTCTGTCCGTTTCGATTGATCTGATAATTCATGAGGTGTGTGTGGGGGTCAGGAGTATTGGTCGGGTTCGAAGGCAGAGGAGAAGAAGGCGAGGCCGAGAATCGCGCCGGCGAGGAGCGTTTCCGTCGTGGAGATGAACGCCGCGAGGCCTGACTCGACGTTAGGCCCCTGAAGGTTCAGCAGGCAACCGACCAGCTCCAGGCCGAGATACAGCCAAGCCGCCCACTTCTTGAACATGAACATTCCGGCATAGGATGCCACGAGCAGCCCGATGATCGGGACGGCCAAGAGGAAGAGGATTACCTCCTTGCCCTCCTCTGCTCCCTCCTGGGCCGCCTTCCAATCGGCGAGCTCCTTGGGCAGCAAGCCGTCGCCAGCCACGTAGATCACCGTCCCGATGACGGCCAGGAAGGCCGAAAGCAGGAGGGCAGCCCGGAGGGCCATGCGGGCGGATTGCTGGTTCATGGAAGTTCGGATCACTTAACGCCAATCAGTCGAAGCGTGCCCTTCGAGTTCACCGTGAAAAAAAAAGTGAAATCGAAGGTCCTGCTTTGGAATGTCTTCGAACCAACTACGGCCAAGGAAACTGGCACGCTTACTTCGCCTTCACTTGCCACAGGGTTCCCGACGCGAGACTCGCGAAGTTCGCCAAACTCGAACCTCCAACCACCTGCATACCACTTTTCGTCGACAAGCATGGCATACATATCGCTGCCGGTCTTGCCCTTGAGCTGACGGAGAACAGCCGACTCATGCATACTGGGATAAAACCGTTTTTGGTCCAGCGAGGCTCATTTCAGGGGGTGGCTAAGTG
>CALETE010000048.1 GCA_937920085.1 uncultured Alphaproteobacteria bacterium
ATCGCTCCAAGGGCTTCACCCTGGTCCGCCGCATCCACCGCGACGCCTGGGCGACCTTGGTGATCCGGCGGAGCTAGGCTGCCTTGCATCGCTCGCTGATGTAAACTAAGTTCAGTGAACTAAGTTTAGGAATGCGCGATGCAGACCATCAATATTCACGAAGCCAAGACTCACTTGTCCCGCCTTGTGGATCAGGCGGCGAAGGGAGAGTCGTTCGTCATCGCCAAAGCCGGCAAGCCTATGGTCATGGTCACAGCGCTAGGCGCTCCAGAGCCAAAGGTGCAAAGCCGCACTGGGTTTCTTTTGGGCCAGATTACCGTGCCACCCGACTTCGATCGTATGGGCGCAGAAGAGGTCGCCCAGCTGTTCGGCGAGACGCCTTGAACCTCCTGCTGGATACCCATCTGCTGCTGTGGGCTGCCACTTCAGGGCTGCCCGCCAAGGCCAAAACTCTTGTGACGGATACACAGAACGCGCTCTATTTCAGCGCCGCCAGTATTTGGGAAGTCGCAATCAAGGCCAGCCTTGGCCGCGATGACTTTCGAGCTGACCCGCACATCTTGCGCAGGGGGCTGCTTGAAAATGGTTATATAGAGGTCCCTATCACTAGCGAACATGCAGCGGCCGTCTCGGCCCTGCCCAACCTCCATAAGGATCCCTTCGACAGGATCTTGGTCGCTCAGGCCCAAAACGAAGGTCTGGTCCTTCTAACCGCCGACACGATGGTTGCTGCCTACCCCGGGCCGATCGAGTTCGTGTCAGGCTAACGTCATCCGCAAGGTCTGAGCCCCCTGCCAAAGGGTCATCCGGCCCAGCTCGGCCAGCTGGTCCAGCCCTGATGTCACGGTCAGGAAGGGCGTACCCGCCAGCTGGCCGGCCTTGCTGGCGAAGCGGACCGGGCCATAGGCCAGGAGGAGCTCGGTCTCGCTGATCCCGCCAGGATAGAGCAGCATCTGGCCGGGCGCCGGATAGCTGGTGGCGTTCTCTGTAGGGACCCCAAACTCCAAATCCCCCAGGGGTGCCCAGATCGCCTCGCCGCTCCAG
>CALETE010000049.1 GCA_937920085.1 uncultured Alphaproteobacteria bacterium
GGCATTGTCTACAGCGTTGGACGATAGCGCCCTCAGAAATCCGCATAACCTAAAGACTTATAGGGCTTGGATGCGCTCAGCCGATCGCAAATCAGGTGCATATGCGATAAGGAATTTGGGTTCCCTCGTTGGCCTCGTCATGGCCCTGTTCGTTTCGAAGATCGCAACTAACGATGGCCACCTTGCCTTGCTCCTAATGCTGGGTGCAATTTTCCTGCTCGCTCCCTTTGCCCTCATGGCCTCCCGGCGAGCAACACGGTTTAGGGACAAGAACCCCTGGATACCATCTGAAGAATAATACGATCTAAAGGCGCAAAGCAATAAATGACAGCTCCTATTTTTCTGATGGAGTCGAGCATCTAAATAAACTTGTTCCTGATTTTCTTGGCAAGTTCTGTATTTTTTCCTATAGCTCGCGCCAGATTTTCCGGACTCAACGGCTGATCTATATTGCTAGGCGTTTCTTTTCTAATTTCGTCAATAATTAGGTTAGCAAAGTCTTTATATGTTTTAGCGCTGATGTCTTCGTTTAGATATTTTGTCGCAACTTTATTTAGAGCAATTCTCCACCAAGCCCTAATTGATTTGGTTTTAGCGGCACCTTTTACTTTTTTGACTCTGCTGTATTTATTTGACGATAAATTGGCTTTCGCTTCTATAATTTCATCATCTAAATAATGTAGAGTATAAAGCAAATTAGCCACAATCACGTAATTTTCTGACATCTGACTATATGAAGTTGGAATATTACGATTTGATAATATTCTATCTTCAAATATATCTAACAAAAATACCGCGCGATTCAAATGTATCTGTATATCGGCGTAGTTGATATGTTTTCGTGTAGTTTTTGTGAATCTTTCATTTATATAATTCCTGTCTAAATAGCCAAAATTTTCCGGCGACCAAAGATTTATTATGCCTCTTGCAATTGAGGCAATGCGGCCGGGCAATCCTATTGCATATGCGTTATTTTCAGGAAAATTGGTTATACTATAAAAGTATTTTCTAAATTGATGTGTATAGATTTTTGATTTCCTGGACTTTTTCTTCAGTTCTAAAGGACTGAGCAGTTTTGGATCTGAGTTCATTGGTCTATTCACCAAAATAATTATTTATTATTGCTAGATTTGAGTTCTCGAAGGCCATCTAGATGGTCTGACCACCACTGAGCCATGGCCACGCGCTCCTTCCAATGTGCGCCGCGGTGATAGGCGGCTCTCACTGAGTCTTTGTCCTTGTGGGCAAGTGCTCGCTCAATCGCATCTGGCTGCCATTTGCCAGTCTCATTCAGGAGGGTGCTTGCCATGCTTCGGAAGCCGTGCGCGGTCATTTCATCCGAACTATAGCCAAGCCCGCGCAGGGCGGCGTTCACAGTGTTTTCGGACATCGGCCTGGCTGAAGACCGAATGGACGGGAAGACATATTTTCCTGACCCGGTAAGGCCTTTCAACTCAGTCAGAATTTCAATCGCCTGTCGGCTTAGCGGTACGACATGCTCGAGGCGCTGCTTCATTCTCGCGCTTGGTATCCGCCAGACTTTTGCGTCGACCAGATCTATTTCCGACCATTCCGCGAGCCTGAGCTCCACCGGGCGCACAAAAACGTGGGGACTAAATCTCAGCGCCAGCTTCGTTGTGGCAAAGCCTTCATAGCCGTCAATTGCGCGCAGTAACTTCCCAACGCCTTCGGGCTCCAGGATCGCGGCGTGATGCTTCACGGTCGGTGTAACCAGGGCCGCTCCTAATTCAGCGGCCGGATTGTAGCGGGTCCGACTTGTTATGATGGCGTATCTAAAGATGCGGCTGGTGAATTGGCAGGCGCGCTTAGCGGTTTCGTGATTGCCCTTATTCTCGATCTTTTTCAGGGCCGCTAGGATCTCGAAAGGTTCGATTTCGGAAATGGGCCTCTTGCCAAGGGCCTGAGCGACTTGAGCCACAAGCCATTTGTTTTTCACCTTGGTTTTTTCGGCCCATCCCTCCTTTTCCCGCTTTGCTATGTACTCGTCAGCAACTGACTGAAAGGTCGTCGCTGCAGCGATTTCCGCAGCCGCCTTCTTCTGCTTCTTTACGACCCCGGGGTCCTTCCCCTTAGCAAGCAGTTTGCGTGCTTCGTCCCGCTCAAGCCGAGCCTCCTTAAGTCCGACGTCGGGGTATGATCCGATCGCTAGCAGCTTCTCGGCCCCCAAAAAATAGTACTTCAACCTCCAAAGCCTGCCGCCAGAAGGCGTAACCAGGAGGTAGAGGCCGCCTCCATCCGTCAGTTTTTGCTGCTTTTTTCCAGCTTTGGCATTGCGGACAGCTAGGTCTGATAAGGCCATTTAGGGGTATCGCCTCTTTGGGTTTTTCCGACATACCCCCCAGGATACCCCTAGAACTCGCGAAGGTGGGCGAATTCCGGAGAATTCTGGAGTGTGTGGAACCCAAATAATCGCATATTTTTCAATGAATTAAAAGGCGATTTGGCTGGCTTTGGGGAGGGGGCCTGGTGCCGGCTACAGGAATCGAACCCGTGACCTTCGGTTTACAAAACCGCTGCTCTACCAGCTGAGCTAAGCCGGCCCCATGAGCGGTCGAATGCCATGACCCGGCGCGCAGGGCAAGGCGTGAGGTGTTGATCTAGGCTTGGAAGGTGACAGGACCTGTGATCCTCTGAGCAAAATCATAAGGAGGACCGCCATGACGTTCGAGGACTATCGTAAGCAGGACGCCGTCGGACTGGCGGCCCTGGTGGCCAAGGGGGAGGTGAGCCCGGTTGAGTTGCTCGAAACTGCCGTGGCGCGGATGGCGGCGGTCAATCCCGCGGTGAACGCGGTTACCACCGATCTTACGGACCTTGCCCGCAAGACCCTGACTGATCAGACGCCGCAGGGCCCCCTAGCCGGGGTGCCCTTTCTGCTGAAAGATCTGGGTGCCGCCCTGGCCGGCACCGTCACCAGCAGTGGCTCGGCCCTGCTAAAGGACGTGGTGTCGCCCACCGACAGCGCCCTCACCAGCGCCTATAAGGCCGCCGGTCTGGTGATCTTTGGCAAGACCAACACCCCTGAGTTTGGTCTGGTGCCGGTGACTGAGCCGATCCACCTGGGCATATGCCGCAACCCCTGGGATGTTTCGCGCACGCCGGGCGGCTCGTCCGGCGGGGCGGCTGCGGCGGTGGCGGCAGGCATTCTGCCGGCAGCCCACGCCAGCGATGGCGGTGGCTCAATCCGCACGCCAGCTTCGGCTTGTGGCCTGTTTGGTATGAAGCCATCCCGGGGGCGGGTGTCCTTCGCCCCGGCTGGGGAGGGATGGGGCGGTGCCTCGATCCAGCATGCGGTGACACGGTCTGTGCGCGACAGCGCCGTCCTACTGGACATTTCCTGCCAGCCCCAGGCGGGCGATCCCTATTATTTGAGTCCACCGAGCCGGGCCTTTGCCGAGGAGGTCAAGCGGGGCCCAGGCACCCTGCGCATCGGATTTACCACAGTGGCCCTGGCGTCTCCCGCCCTGGACCCAGAGTGCAAGGCCGCCGTGCTGGACGCGGCCAAGCTATGCGAGTCCTTGGGCCACAGGGTGGAAGAGGTGACCCTGCCCGGCGATCTAGCCGCAATGCAGTTGGCGGCGGGCAATGTGATCGCTGCGTCTGTGACGGCCAATGTTGACGCCGAGGCC
This sequence comes from uncultured Alphaproteobacteria bacterium, assembly GCA_937920085.1. Taxonomy (GTDB): domain Bacteria; phylum Pseudomonadota; class Alphaproteobacteria; order Caulobacterales; family Caulobacteraceae; genus Phenylobacterium. The sequence continues at coordinate 3,651 of CALETE010000049.1, forward strand.
GATCGTCGTGGTCGCCCCGTAGCCGACCATGAACTTGAGCCCCTGACCTGGGGTATGTATCGGCGGGGCAAGGGGGTTTCAGGGTCCGACTATGTGCGCGGTCTGGCGGCTATTCATGCCTATGGCCGAGCGGTGGCGCGGTTGTTCCAGGACTATGACGTCCTGTTGCTCTCGACCCTGGGCTGCCCGGCCATTCCCATCGGCCACCTGACAGAGGATGTGTCTCTGTTTGTGGAGCGCCTGTTCCACTTCATGCCCAACACCCAGGCCTTCAACAATACCGGCCAACCGGCCATGACGGTGCCCTTGAGCTGGAGCGCCAGCGGCCTGCCTATTGGCCTGCAGTTTGTTGGGCGGATGGCCGATGAGGCGACCCTGTTCCGTCTGGCGGGTCAGCTTGAACAGGCAAGGCCGTGGTTTGATCGGACGGCCCAGCTTTAGACCGCGTCCTCGGCGACCTTACGCCTTTGCTGGACCAGATAGGCCGCGATTACCCCCGTGGCCACCAGGCCGATCAGCAGGGTGGAAACGGCGTTGATTTCCGGGTTCACCCCCAGCCTGACCTGGCTGTAGATCCGCATGGGCAGGGTGGTTGAGCCGGGACCGGAGGTGAAGCTAGCTATGACCAAATCATCCAAGGACAGGGTGAAGGCCAGCATCCAGGCTGCGACGACAGCGGGGGCGATATTGGGCAGGGTGACGTCGAAAAAGGCCTGAACCGGCGTGCGCCCCAGGTCCCGGGCCGCCTCTTCCAGAGACTTATCAAAACTGACCAGTCGGGCTTGGATGACCACGGCGGCATAGCACAGGGTCATGGTGGCGTGGCTGACGGTGACCGTCCAAATGCCACGGGGCGCGCCGACGGCGACAAACAGCAGCAAGAGGGACAGGCCTAATATGACCTCGGGCATGACCAGGGGCGCATAGATCATCCCTGAAAACAGCAGCCGGCCGCGAAACCCCCCAACCTTGGATAAGGCTAGCGCCGCCAGGGTCCCCAGACCTGTGGCGAGGGTGGCTGAGACAAGGCCAACCCTTAGGGTGACGCCGATGGCGTCCAGCATTTGCTGGTCCTGGAACAGTGCTGCGTACCACCGTGTGGAAAAGCCCCCCCAGACGGTGACTAGCTTGCTGGCGTTAAACGAGAACACCACCAACAAAAGGATCGGTAGGTAGAGGAAGGCCATGCCCAGCACGACTGAGGCGACATTGAAGGCTGAGGGACCTCGTCTCATTGGGCGTCCAACAGCTTGGCTTGCTGGCGCTGATAGATAAGGATCGGCGCGATCAGGGTCGCCAACAGGATGATGGCGACGGCAGAGGCTGCGGGCCAGTCACGGTTGGCGAAGAATTCGGTCCAGATGGTCTTGCCCAGCATCAGGGTTGATGATCCCCCTAATAGGTCAGGGATGACGAATTCTCCGACCATCGGAATAAAACACAGCAGGGCACCGGCTGCGACACCCGGTAGTGACATGGGGAATGTCACTCGCCAGAAGGCTTCAAACTGGGTGCAGCCCAGGTCTGAGGCGGCTTCCAGCAGGCTTTCGTCCTGTCGCTCCAAAACGCTGTAAAGGGGCAGGACCATAAAGGGCAGATAGGCGTAAACCAGCCCGATGATCACCGCCGGGTCATTGTCCATTAGGGCGATCGGCGGCAGGCCAAGCCAGCCCAAGGCGGCGTTCAGAAGGCCCTCGGGCTTGAGAATGGCGATCCAGGCATAGATGCGGATCAGAAAGCTAGTCCAGAAGGGCAGGACGACCATCATCAGCAAGGCTTGGCGCACCTTGGGCGGACATCGGGCCATGCCATAGGCCATGGGATAGCCGACAAGGAGCAGTATGCCGGTTCCGATGGTGGCAAACTTCAGGCTCGACAGATAGGCCGCCGCATAGACGCCGTCCTCGACCATGTGACGATAGGCATCAAAATCCAGGCCATGCAGAAAGGTTGCGACCCCAGTCAGCCCCTTCGACAGGTCCAGGCGCGGCGCGTAGGGCGGCATGGCCAGGGCGATGTCCGACAGGCTGAGTTTCGCCACCAGGACGAAGGGAAACAGGAAGAAGGCCGCCAGCCACAGAAACGGTGCCAGGGCGGGCAGACCCCGATGACGCGGACGCAGCTTACTCAAGAGGTCAGTACCACAGCGGCGTCAGGGCTGAAGCTCAGCCACACCTCATCGTCCCAGTCGATGGGTCGCTCGACAATGCGGGCCGAGTTGGCGCGGGCGGCCCTTACCGTCATGCCGCCAGGCACAGTGATCAGATAGGTTGTCCAGTCGCCGAGATAGCCGATGTCGGCGACCTTGCCCGCCATGCCATTGGCACCAGCCGGAGGACGGTCCTGACTGACCTGGATTTTTTCTGGGCGCACAGCCAGGGTCACAGCCGCGCCCGGTGACAGCAGGTCGTCCTCGCGGACGGCATAGCCCGCCGGACAATTGTCACCGGCCAGAGTCATGGTGACGCCATCTGCAGAGATCACCTTGGCCTCGAAGAGATTCACCTCGCCAATGAAATCGGCGACATAGCGGCTGTTTGGCGTTTCATAGACCTCTGAAGGGCGGCCGACCTGGACGATCTGGCCCTTGTCCATAACCGCCACGCGGGTGGACATGACCATGGCCTCTTCCTGGTCATGGGTGACGACCATGAAGGTCATACCCAAACGCTCCTGCAGGGCGACCAGTTCGAACTGGGTTTCGTCACGCAGTTTTTTATCCAGGGCCGCCAGGGGCTCATCGAGGAGCAAGAGGCGAGGGCGGGGGGCGATGGCTCGGGCCAAGGCCACTCTCTGGCGCTGTCCACCGGACAACTGATCAGGCTTGCGCCGGGCCAGACCCTCTAGCCTGACGAGGGCGAGCATTTCTAAAACCCGGTCGTTACGCTCGTCCTTGGGCAGATCCTTTAAGCCAAAGGCGATGTTCTGTTCCACATTCAGGTGGGGAAACAGGGCGTAGGACTGGAACATCATATTGACCGGCCGCTTGTGCGCGGGCTTGGCCAAGATGTCTTCGCCTTCCAGGGTGATGCGGCCCTCATTGGGGGTCTCAAAGCCAGCCAGCATGCGCATGAGGGTGGTCTTGCCGCAGCCTGATGGACCGAGCAGGGCAAAGAACTCTTTTTCGTAAATGTCCAACGAGACACCATTGACCGCCACGTCGTCGCCGAACCGCTTAACCACCCCCTCAAACCGAATGAGGGGCTTAGCGGCGGGGTCTTCCCAGGGGGCGAAGGTGCAACGAACGGCGCCAATGTTTAGGCGGCTAGACGTGGTCATTGACCTGTTTGCACCCGAACCCATTGACGGTTGACGTCCCGCAGCAGGGCCTCGTCCTTACCAGTGGTGACGAACAGCCGATTGAAGACCTCGTCAGGCAGATAGACATTGGGGTCATTGCGGACGGACTCGGTGACCAGTGGCGTCGCTGCAGCATTGGCGTTGGCATACTTGGTGAAGGTCGAGGCACGGGCGATGACATCGGGCCGCAGCATATAGTCCAAGAAAGTATAGGCGGCCTCGGTGTTCGGGGCGTCTTTTGGCATGGCGAAGACGTCGAACCAGACCTGGGTGCCTTCCTTGGGCACCGCATAGGCGACCTTGACCTTACCGCCAGCTTCCTCGGCCCTGGACTTGGCCTGAAGTATGTCGCCGGAATAGCCGATGGCCATGCAGATATCGCCATTGGCCAGGGCGTCGATGTATTGCGATGAGTGGAATTTGCGAACGAAAGGCCGGGCGGCCGACATCATGTCCGCAGCGGCCTTGTAGTCTGCGACGGACTTAGAGTTTGGATCCTTGCCCATATAGTTGAGGGCGACGGCGAACATGTCCTCGGGAGCGTCCAGCCAATAAACCCGGCAGTCCTGCAGTTTGGCCAAGATCTTAGGGTCAAAGGCGATGGCCCAGGTGTCGATCTTGACGCCGGGTAGGCGCTTGGCGAGGGCCTCGGGATTATAGCCAATCCCGATTGTGCCCCACATGTAGGGGATGGTGTATTTTGAACCCGGATCGAAAGGGTCCATGTGGGTCATGATCTTGGGCCAGAGATTGCCCAGGTTCTTCAGCTTGGCCTTGTCCAGAGGAAGGATAGCACCGGCCGTAATATAGCGGGGGATGTTGTGGTTGGACGGGACAACGATGTCGTAGCCCGTTTGTCCCTGAAGCACCTTGGTTTCCAAAATCTCGTTGGAGTCATAGGTGTCATAGACCACCTTGATCCCGGTCTCAGAGGTAAAGTCCGCGAGGATTTTCGGGTCGATATAATCCGACCAGTTGTAAAGATGCAGAATTTTCGGCTTGGCGGACGGTACTTGGCCGCAGCTGGTCAATGCAAGGCTGGCCAGGGCTGCAGCAGCCACGGACAATCGCTTCAGCCAAGTTCCCATCAAAACCCCTCCGCTCGTCAGACTCCCCATATAGTCCGCGTGGGCAGAGGTTAAGTGAGAAATTTCAACCCAAGCCCCAATCTTACAAGGAAATGCCCGTCAGGCGTCGCCGCGGCTTTGTTCGTGATCGATGGCGCCCTATAAGCCGCGCTCCTCCTCATTTCGAGACCTGTCATGACCCGCGTGCTCATCACCTCAGCCCTGCCGTATATCAACGGTGTCAAGCACCTGGGGAACCTTGCAGGCTCCATGATGCCCGCCGATGTTTTTGCCCGTTACAAGCGGGCGCGCGGTGTCGAGACCCTATATATCTGTGCCACGGACGAGCATGGTACGCCTGCTGAACTGGCTGCTGCTGCGGCCGGCCAAGATGTGGCGACTTTTTGCGCTGAGCAGCACAAGATCCAGCATGACCTTGGCCGTCGATATGGTCTGAGCTGGGATCACTTCGGTCGCTCCTCGTCGCCGCAGAACCGCGCCCTGACCCAGAGGTTTGCCCAGACCCTATGGGAGCGTGGCTTTATGGAAGAGCGGGTCACCCAGCAGGTCTATTCCCTAGCCGACAAGCGCTTCCTGCCAGACCGCTATGTGGTGGGGACCTGCCCCCATTGCGCCTATGACGCTGCTCGGGGGGATCAGTGCGATAACTGTACCCGCCAGCTAGATCCCGTGGATCTGATCTCGCCGCGCTCGTCTGTCTCGGGCTCAACGGAGATCGAAATCCGCGACGCCAAGCACCTGTTCCTGAAGCAGACGGCCTTTGCGCCCCGTTTGCAGGACATTATCAATGCCAAAAAGGGTGAATGGCCGGTCTTGGTGACCTCCATTGCCCAGAAGTGGCTGGATGAAGGGCTGCAGGATCGTGGCATTACCCGCGACCTGGAGTGGGGTGTGCCAGTCAATGCTGCCGATTGGGGCCCCAATCCGCAGGGGGTTAGGCCTGACGCTAAGGGCCTTGAAGGCAAGGTCTTCTATGTCTGGTTCGACGCCCCCATCGAATACATTGCCGCCACCTGGGAATGGGCCGACGCCAGGGCACCCGGCGGTAAGGCCGCCGACAGTGACTGGGAAAGCTGGTGGCGGGGACCGGAGTCTTCGGACGTCACCTATGTAGAGTTTATGGGTAAGGACAATGTGCCCTTCCACACGGTGGGTTTCCCCTGCACCCTGATCGGGGTTAATGAAACCCAGAACGCAGATGGCACCTGGCGACTGGCGGACAATGCGCCTTGGAAGCTGGTGGACACGCTTAAGGGCTTCAACTGGTTGGACTATTATGGTGGCCGGTTCTCCACCACCCATAAGCGCGGGATCTTCATGGATACGGCGCTGGACTTGCTCCCTGCTGACTATTGGCGCTGGTGGTTGACCGCCAATACCCCTGAGAGCAGCGATGCCACCTTCACCTGGGAGCAGTTCCAGGCCCAGGTGAATGCCGACCTGGCCGATGTGCTGGGCAATTTCGTCAACCGCATTCTGAAGTTCACCGAGACCCGCTTCGAGGGCGTGGTGCCAGGTGAAGGCGAGGATGGGCCACTGGAAATCAAGCTTGCCGCTGATGTGGCTGAAAAGCTTGCAGAACTGACGGCCATGCTCGACGCTGCGGAAATGCGTAAGGCCTGCCAGGCGGTGCGGCAGCTATGGGTTCTGGGCAATCAGTACCTGACGGAAGCCGCACCCTGGACAGCGGTGAAGACCGATCGAGACCGTGCTGCCGTGGCGGTTCGAACAGGCCTTAACTTGGTGGCCCTGTTTGCCAAGGTCTCAGAACCCTTCATTCCCTTCGCCGCCCAAGCCATCGCCGATGGGGTAGGGGAGAGCATTCCGGGCATCTGGCCGACGGCGGACACAGCCCTCAACCTGCTTCCTGCTGGGCGACCGGTGAAGGCCCCCGAGGTCCTGTTCCGAAAGGTCGAGGATGCTCAAGTGGCGGAGTGGGCCGAAAGGTTCGGTGGGGCGGCCTGATTTGCCGCCTCATCTTCGGCTTCCAGGACCGGGAGGGTGATCACCACCCCGCGGCAGATCAGCACCTGGCCAAAATAGTATAGGCTCCAGACCGCGATGCTGACCCACGCCATGCCGTGGAGAGGGCCGGTGCGGGCAAAGATCAGCAGGTCTGAGATTACGAACATGATGGCACCGAGACCGACCTGATAGCGCGGGAACCGGCTGGTCCAGGCCGTGGCTGCCATCAGGCTGAGAACCAAGGCATAGACGGCAATGCCGAGGGCACTCGAACGGACCGATGGCAGGAGATAGGCAATCAGGACAACCGTCGGAACCAAGGTGATCGCCAAGGCAATCTGGCTGCGTGTCAGGTCTCGCCGCCGATAACGTTGATAAAGTCCAATGGCGATCCTGTGCCCGACCAGGAAGGCCACTGCACCGGGGATCATGCCCATAATTTCCAGCAGGACATCGCCCAGGGTTCCGAAGGCCATGATTGCGGCGATTTCCCACCCGGCGCGATTGCGGGCCGACATGGCCGCCCAGACCGCCAGCAGGGCCACCCCCGATCCCTTCCAGGCCACACCCGCCAGGGGCGGCAGATTGAGGTCCCAGCTGGCCATATAACTGACGCCGCAGATTACTGAGCTGGCCAGGATGAAGGTCTTGATTGCATCACGTGACATGGACGGGCCTCCGAGTTCGAAGCGCTCAAGATAGATCAATCCTCGCTAGATGGGAGGTTTCCCTTGCAAAACAGTGTTCGGATCGGCGTCATGGTCGGATGGGATCCAAAGAGTCCCGCCGGCTTGCTTGGCCGGACCTAACATAAGGGAGACTTCTTATGAGCGACGGTGCCATCGACATTTCTGCGGAAACGCGCGCCAGGGCCTACGATCAGCCCCTCGAAACCCTAGATCCCGCGCAACCTGAGCTGTTCACCGAGGACAAGCTCTGGGCTTATTTCGAGCGCCTGCGCAAGGAAGATCCCGTGCACTATGTGGCCGACAGCGCCTATGGCCCCTACTGGTCGGTGACCAAGTGGCACGACATTATGGCGGTGGATACCAACCATGAAGTCTTTTCCTCCGCCGATGGCATCACCCTAGTTTCCCTGGAAGCCAAGGCCGAGAACGCCAATCGCCCCACGCGTCCCAGCTTTATCGCCATGGACCCGCCCAAGCACGATGTGCAGCGCAAGACCGTTAGCCCGGTGGTTGCCCCCAATAATCTGCATCGCCTAGAGCCAGTCATTCGGGAGCGGGCCGGTATCATCCTTGATAACCTGCCGATCGGTCAGGAGTTCGATTGGGTTGATCTGGTCTCCAAAGAACTGACCGCCATGACCCTGGCGACCATTTTCGACTTCCCCTTCGAGGACCGCCGCAAGCTGACCCACTGGTCTGATGTTTTCACCAACGCCCCAGGCCATGGTCCTGTGACCAGCTGGGAGCAGAAGCGCACCGAAATCACCGAGTGCTTCAATGCTTTTACAGCGCTTTGGAATAAGCGGCTCAACGAGCCACCTGCCAATGACCTGATTTCCATGCTGGCCCATGGCCCGCAAACCCGCGACATGGACGTCCACGAGTTCCACGGCAATGTCGCCTTGCTGATCATTGGCGGAAATGACACCACCCGGAACACGATTTCTGGCTCAATCTATGCGCTGAACAAGAACCCGGACCAGTACGCCAAGCTGCGGGCTAATCCTGCCCTGATCACCTCAATGGTGTCAGAGACCATCCGCTGGCAGACGCCCTTGGCCCACATGCGCCGCACAGCCACACGGGACTTCGAGCTGAACGGTAAGATGATCAAAAAAGGCGACAACGTCGTCATGTGGTATGTTTCGGGCAACCGCGATGAAGAGGTGATCGACAATCCCAACGCCTACATCATCGATCGCGAACGCCCCCGTCACCACATGTCCTTCGGCTTTGGCGTCCATCGCTGTGTCGGCAATCGCCTAGCCGAACTGCAACTGACGATTATGTGGGAAGAGATTATGAAGCGCTTCCCAGAGGTGCGTGTGGTCGCCGAGCCTCAGCGGACGCACTCTGTCTTCGTGAAGGGCTACGAATACCTGCCGGTGATCATCCCCACCCGCAACTGACGTTGCCACTGAGGATGGGGGAGGGAGAGCTGATTAGGATGTCAGCTCTTTCTCCTTATCGGCGTGTTCGCGCAGGTCCGACACCGCGTCAGCGATCATCTTAGCGATGCTTCCCCCGTCTTCGGGTTCAGCAAGCTCTGCATCCTCTGCTGCAGGGGCGCTGACCGGTGGTTCCCCCTCGGAAGCGGGGCTTTCCAGTGCCGCAACCTCTTCAGCTGGTGCAACCTCTTCAACAGCCTGTGCGACCTCTGCCACGTCGTCAGCGACATGTGGCTCGGCCTCTGGGGCGTGTGCATGCGCCTCAAGGGCCGCGACCTCTTCAGTCGGTGCAACCTCTTCAGAAGCCGTGGCGACCTCTGCCACGTCGTCGGCGACATGCGGCTCGGCCTCTGGGGCCTGTGCCTGCTCTTCAAGGGCCGCGACCTCTTCAGTCGGTGCAACCTCTTCAGCAGCCGCGGCGACCTCTGCAACGTCGTCAGCGACGTGCGGCTCGGCCTCTAGCGTCTGCGCATGCTCCTCAAGGGCCGCGACCTCTTCAACAGGTGCAACCTCTTCCGGCGCATCGACGGCCTCAGTTACCTCTTCGACGGCAGCAGGCTCCGCCTCTACGGCTTGAGCGTGATCTTCCAGGGCTGCAACCTCTTCAACGGTCGCAACCTCTTCTGGCGCATCGGCAACGTCAGAGTCCACAACGTCCGCAGCCGCCTCATCAATGACGGGCGGGTGAACATCGGTTGGCGCGTTATTGCGCTCCGCCAATTGCATGCCTGAGAAGGACGAATTGTCTTCCCGGCGGCGGCGATCCGCCTCCCTTTGGCTGTCATGGCTCCGCCGGGCGGCATAGGCCAGCAAGCCGAGTGCAGCGAGCAATAGGGCAACTGCCCCCACAGGTTTTGAAATACCCACGGGCAGATGCGGCATTTGGAAATGGAAGGCCTTCTTGGCAGGCGGTACCGCAGCCAGCGCCGGATTGACGGCGTCCTTAGGCTCAAGGCCCGCAAGGGGAAGGGCCAGGGGTGATGCCGCACCAACGAGGCTGGCGGACAAATCAGCGTGAAGGGGCGTGCGGGCAACGGGTTGAGGCGTCACCTGCCACGTAAAGACCGTATCCTTGTCTGCCGAAAGCTCAATGGTTTGAGCGGTATCTGGAACGATTTGATACCCCGTCCCGGATAATTTCGCCGTGAGGTTAATCTGACGCGAGGGCCGGCCCAGACCATGGCGGGCCGCCTTGGCCCGAATCTGGCTTTCAAGGGCCTTCGGGAAGGTCAGGGTGACAGGTCCTGCCTGACCCTTTGCCACGCCGTCGGCGACAACAAATCGAGCGCCTTGGGCGAGGTCTGGCAAGAGCTCAGATTGTAGTCCGGCCAGTCTCGCATCGGTGGGCGCCAGGGCAGGAACCATCCGAAGGCTGTCGGGGATGGACGGTGTCGGCGCCTTTTGGGTTTCGACCTTGGGTGCCGCCAACTTGACTGCAGGCGGGACAGCCACAGGCTTCGCCGCCTGGACTTTGGGGGCAATAACCTTTGGCAGCGGCGCAGACTGAAGCACGGGCCGCGCCTGAGGTTTTTGAAGGCTGACATGAGGTGCTGCCGGCTTTGCGCCCATTGGGCTCGCGCCGACCTTTCCCTGAGGCTTGGTTTGCGGTGCCGAGCTGGGATGGGAATGGCCGTGGCGCGCAGTAGCCTTCGCAACGGGATTGGCGATTGCCGGCATTGAGACGACCTCAACACCGTCAGGTCGGCGATTGTGGATCAGGCCATCGCTCGGGGTGGGCGGCGCGACGTCCGTGGTCGCAGCCGGCCCGCCCAGCAGACCGCTCTGGTCACCGTATTGCTCAGGCTTGTGGGTGGACGTAACCGCATCTTGCGGGGGCGGTGCAGGGGGCAGGCCAACTGGCGGCGGCGGGCTGCAATTGGCAAGAAACGCTAAAGAGATGAGCGTTGCACCCAGACGCGCTCTTCTCGAGAACAAAATCGCCATGTCCGTCTTCCTTACCATCGGAATGTTCCAGCCCCCGGGACACGGACGGGCCGATCCCACTCGAACACGTTTTGTGTTTCGATTTAAAGACGGTAATTAACTTTTTGTAGTCATTTCGCCTCAGGCGCGAAACCGCGCCGCTTCATACAATGCTACGGCAGCTGCGGCACCGACATTTAGGCTCTCAAACCCCCCCGGCATGGGAATTTTTGCCAATTCGTCACAGTGCTCTGCCACCAGTCGACGCAGGCCTTCTCCTTCGGATCCCAGGACAAGAACCACAGCCCCGCCATCCAGGGCTTGATCGAGATTGCGTTCCCCAGACCCAGCCAATCCAACGGTCCTCCACCCAGCTTCGGTCAGGGTCTCTAAGGCACGAGATAGGTTGATCACGCGAACGGTTGGGATCTTGTCCACGGCACCTGCAGCAGCCTTGGCGAGGGCACCGGTTAATTTCGGCGCATGGCGGTCCTGAAGAATAACCCCTTTGGCCCCGAAGGCAGCGGCAGATCTCAAAATCGCACCGACGTTCTGTGGATCGGTAACCTGGTCCAACATCAGCAGGACAGCCCCCCTGACAGGCTCAAAATCCTCCACCGCCAGGGGCTCGGGTTCCAGGATTCGAAGGGCAAGACCCTGATGAACGGCCCCCTGGGGCAGAATTTGGCTGATCGCCTGTCCCTCAACCACCTCTAGAACCGGCAGACGTCCGAATCGCTTTTCGAGCTCTTTTGCCCGGTCATTGGTGGCCAGCAGCCGGACCGGTACAGGTCTTTTTGGGTTCTCGAGAGCTGCAATGACGGAGTGAAACCCCCACAGCCAGTCATCAGAAACCGCGTCCCGCCGGGGTTTAAAGCCCGCAGGGCCGGGGATTCCGCCCGGTTTTCGAAAGGCCTTGCGGCTTGCGTTGCGTTCGGTGTGCGAGGCCACTATAAGACGCGCTCCAAATTGAGGCCGGAAGACATTCTGCGCCTTAATAGGGCTCTGTGCGCGCTGGGGGAATGTCCCGAGTGGCAAAGGGGGGGGACTGTAAATCCCCTGGCGTCAGCCTTCGTAGGTTCGAGTCCTACTTCCCCCACCACGCGTCAGAGCGAAAGCATTTTTAACGAGGCTCGAAAGAGCCTCGATCTTTGCGGGTATAGCACAGTGGTAGTGCAGCAGCCTTCCAAGCTGAATATGCGGGTTCGATTCCCGCTACCCGCTCCAACCTTCTAGACCGCCGGCAGGAACCCCATGGCCAAAGAGAAATTCGAACGCAACAAGCCGCATTGCAACATCGGCACGATTG
>CALETE010000050.1 GCA_937920085.1 uncultured Alphaproteobacteria bacterium
TTACCAAAAAATAATAAAAAAGCCATCGATATCGAAGGTGGTTTTATTCCCCATTACGAAATTTCTCCAGGTAAAGAACATGTTATTGAAGATATAAAAAAAAGAGCCAAGAAAGCTGATGAAGTAATACTTGCAACCGACCCTGACCGTGAAGGTGAAGCTATTGCTTGGCATATTGCTTCAATATTAAATGAGAAAAAATTCTCTATAACAATGGATTGGACCATTCTTAGCTCGACTGGTAAATACCTAATTTCTAGATCACCGGAAACTAATATTGCACTTGCACCACGAGCAGCCCAAATAATAATTGGTCTTGTAATACCATAAATTAGAGGTCGCTTATTCATTAAGCTGCCGTTACGGCTTGTATCCAGGGTGGCGTGACCGACAATATAAAAACGCTTATTCATAATCCGGCAGATTATGGCCGCCACGATTGTGGGAAGACTAAGAATTCCGTGAATTAAAATTGTGTTTGCTCTGATGAGCGTGACGACATGAAACAGGAAGCCTAGCCCGATAGCCCACCTACTTGATAAGTTGGGGCGATAGACGTGAGCCCTGAGGCCTTTAAATGCCGCCTCAATTTCTGGGGCACCGTGTCGTGGCCCGTCCGATGCAAGCGAACAAACTAAGTCTACAGCTATATCAGCGGTAGAAAATGCCGCCAAATATGCTCCCGTGCTGCGGGCTATGCCTCCAAAACCTTTGCCTATAGGTGAATAAGGTGCGACGACGCAGATATGGGCCTTCGAATATGCAGTAGAAGCCATTACAAATTGTCCCTGAAACTTTAATCCCGCTTATGTTCCATATTCAATAGCAATTCCTGATCGGACGTCTCGGGGGTGATGAGGTCGAGATTGCGGCCGTTTACGTCAGACATCGGTCAGGACTGTCTTTCTATGGTAGGCTGAGTGACCGGGTCGGTTTCAGCATTGGGCTGCAAGTACACGGCCTCCCGGGCAAAATCATGGATCACAGTCTTTTTGGAGAGCTGTGCAGCCCGTGTCAGGCGCTCGGCTTCCTGGTCGCTAGAATAGGGGGCATCCTTCAGGGCAATAATGGCAGCCGCCAGGGCAGAGACATCTCCCGGCGAGGTCAGTACGCAGGAGGTGCCTAGAAAACGTGCCAACTCCGTCTCTGGGTCAGCCGTCGCAATGATGCGGCGTCCAGAGGCCAGCATGCCGCCCAGCTTGGACGGCAAGAGCAGGTCGGCGGCGCCGCGCTCCTGAGGCAGAACATGAACATCCGCCACGCCCAGGAAATCGCGCATACGCGCCTCAGGTTGGAAATCCTTCAGCCGGATATTGTTTTGGGTTTTGGCGGCGGCCTCGATGTCTGGCCGCATTGGCCCCTGGCCGGCGATGACGAAGACGATATCTTTGTGGTCCTCGAGACAGCGAGCCGCTTGGATCAACAGGCCCACCCCTTGCTTGGCGCCGAGATTGCCGCTGTAGAGGACCACGAAGTCGTCATCCTGCAGACCCAGTTCGGCGCGATAGGCGCTGGCATGGGGGACGGGGTAGATCTGATCGAGATCGACCCAATTGCGGACAACATGGATGCGGTCCGCGGGGACGCCCTTGTCGGCTATGCGGCGGGACATGGCGTTGGCAATGGTGATGACCGTATCAAAGCCGCGCAGGACAAGGCGTTCAAAGCCATAGGCTAGGCGAGCCATGGGGCCGCCCTTTCCCATATGTCCCACGGCGAAGGCGGCGTCGATCTCAAGGTCTTGGACGTGGAGCACGGTCCTGGCACCCACCATGCGGGCGGCGAGTATGGCAATGGGCGCGACGAAGAGGGTCGGCTCCACCACAATCACCACGTTCGGTCGTCGAGTGAGGATTTGCCAGAGGGCGACAGGGGCTGACGACAGGGCGAAGGATAGGGGCGCGAGCAACCGGCGCCAGCCGCTCATCTTGGGGTGCAGATAAAGGGGGCAGCGGAAGACCTTGACCCCAGCGAGCAGGCTGTGTGTCCAGCTGTTGGGCGCCTGGCCCGGCTGAACGGCCCATCCGGGATAATGGGGTGGGGTGGTGATGGCTGTGACGTCGTGGCCGAGGCTGGCTAGATGCTCGCCGATCTCTCCGGAATAGCGGCCGACGCCGGCGATTTCCGGGGCGTAGTTCATGCCGTAGAGAAGGACGCGCTGGGTCATGGGATCGACCTTGCCCGCCTATGCCGCTGTACTGAGGAATTCGGCATAGGTGGATCCGAGGCCTTGATCGAGGTTGATCCTCGGCCCCCACCCCATGCCTCTCAGCTTATCCGCACTCATCAACTTCCGAGGCGTTCCATCCGGCTTGCTGGCATCGAAGGTCAGGCCGCCCGTAAAGCCCACCACGGCTGCAATCGTCTCGGCCAGTTCGCGGATGGTAATGTCGGTTCCGGAGCCGACATTGACGTGCCCCTCGTCCGAATAGTGCTTCATGAGGAAGACGCAGGCGTCGGCGCAGTCGTCGACGTGGAGGAATTCGCGGTAGGGCTTGCCAGAGCCCCAGACCACCAGGTGGTCGGCGCCGGAGAGCTTGGCCTCATGGGCCTTGCGGATCAGGGCGGGCAGGACGTGGCTGGACTGGAGGTCGAAATTGTCGCCGGGGCCGTAGAGGTTGGTGGGCATGGCGGAGATGAAGTCGCAGCCATATTGCCGGCGATAGGCCTGGGCCAGCTTGATGCCGGCGATCTTGGCGATGGCGTACCACTCATTGGTGGGTTCCAGGGGGCCGGTGAGCAGGGCGTCTTCGGTGATCGGCTGGTCGGCGTGTTTGGGGTAGATGCAGCTGGAGCCCAGGAAGAGCAGCTTTTGCACCTTAGCCTGATGGGCGGCCTGGATGATGTTGGCCTCGATCATCAGGTTGTCATAGAGGAACTGGGCCGGGAAGGTGTCGTTGGCGAGGATGCCGCCGACCTTGGCGGCCGCCAGGAAGACCACATCGGGGCGGTTGGCCTCCATCCAGGCCTCGACCTCGGCCTGACGGCGCAGGTCGACGGTGGCGCGGTCGGCGAAGACCAGCTCGCAATCCTCTGAGGCCAGGCGGCGGACCAGGGCCGCGCCG
>CALETE010000051.1 GCA_937920085.1 uncultured Alphaproteobacteria bacterium
TGTGGCTAGATTTAAGGAAACTCTGCATGCATATAGGCAACAAGCTACATCCCGACTCAACGGAACAAGCCGTTCATTACTTCACTGCCATACCCGAACATTTTCGGGGCAAAGACCTGAAGAAACTCGAGCGCCATTTAAATTTCATCTCAGCACTTCAAAAGTCAGGAGTTAAAGTCTCAAAGCAAGGATTCACTCAGGACCCAGGCAATACATACGCGAAGGTCAACGGAGTGGAAGAACTTTCATGGGTTGAAAAAGGGACAGATGTTGCGCTTACATCTAAGTTATTTGAGGAGGCATTTAAAAACAGCTTCGACCATGCAGTCATAATGAGCAACGACGCTGACTACCTCCCAGCGCTAGAAAGTTTTAAGCGCATGTATCCGAATAAATCAGTAAGCTTCGCCATAACGCCCGCAAATGGTAGAGGTAATCGAAAACTCCGGAGAGTCCCGAACTCCTATGAGGTTAAGCCTGAGGACTACGCCAACTGCCAGCTAGTTGACTCAATTCGGATATCAAACACGAAGACAATCGTGAGGCCGGATTACTGGCGATAGAGACTACCTCAAGTCAGCAAGGAATTCAGATGCTGGATTGACGCCCGAAATCATCAAGCGATCACGGGCACGCGTACATGCAACATAAAGCAGATGGCGCTCGAGGTCGTAGGCTTGCTGCATGTCACCTGGATCGCTGATGCCAGCCAATCGAGCCGGCGAGGGGATGACGTCGTCATCGCAGGCCATCACCGCCACCGCACGGAACTCCAGCCCCTTGGCCAAGTGCATTGTTGAAAGGTTAATCGACCCAGCCAAGGTCGCCAAGCGCTGATCCAAGATCACGCTAGTCAAACCAGCCTGTTTGGCTACCTGCTCAGCCCTTGGGAGCTGCCTAGGATCACGAACCATAATGGCCATCTCATGTGGTTTAACCCCCTCGATAACACGCTCCTTAAGGAATTCAGCCACAGCAGTGACCTCTTCATTCGAACTGTCGAAGGTTGATATGGTCGGATATGCTCCCCCGAAGGCAGAGATGGTCTTTTCTCGGTCAACCCGCTCGCCGTCGGCATCGGTGATACTCTTCTCGAGGAGACGGTCTGCCGTTTTCCGAATCTGCTGCGATGTCCTATAGTTGATCCTGAGAGTCTTGGTACGACCTCTTAGATCAATGCCTTGCGATCGCCAACTAAAGGGCTGTTGAAAAATGCGCTGACCGATGTCGCCCGTCAGAAAGAGCGAATCTGGACGCCCTTTACTCAACACGAAGAGGAACCTTACCTGGCCTTGGTTCAGGTCCTGACACTCATCGACGATGATGTGCTCGATAGGGCTCACTGGGAGTTTCTCAATGACTGCGTTAAGGCGGTGGTAAAGCCCCGCCTGGGTTAAAAGTCTACCCTCCTGAAGCCTGGCCAACACCTGACCAAAAACCGTCCACAGCATAGATTTACGCTCAGTAGATAGCTTAACCTTTCTCCCAATACGTTCAGCTGCTTGGTACTGCTCAAGACTGGTGATTTGTTGTGCATCAACGACGTCGTCCCACTCATTCAGCAGAAAGAGAGGCTTAAGCTTAGTATCGGCGGCTACCATGCAAATATCACTAATCCATTCGTACAACTGCGTCCTTGTAGCCAATTGGAAGTCACCAACGTGGATGCGATAAAGTCGCTGAGCATAATCGTCGACCGAGCAGACCTCAACCCGCTCGCCCAGCCGGGGCTTGTCGGCTAATAGTTTACGTAGACGAGCATGAAGAAACCCAGCCAGGGCGGGTGAGATCGTGGCCAGCAGGACGCGGGTGTCGTCGGAAATCCGCAGCAGATGGTTCACGCGGTGCAGCGCTACAATCGTCTTACCCGTGCCTGCCGAGCCAGAGATACGCACGGGGCCGGCGTAATGGGCATCAACGAGTTCCTGCTGGTACGGGTGCAGGAAGATCTGCCAATTCTCCCACTGGCCGGAAAGAACGGCTTCAAGCTGCTCCTGAGAATTGACTCGTACGATTGAGCCATGGACGACCGGGGGCGGCGGTTCGACCGGGGCCGCCGCAGCGGCCGGCGCGGCCAAGGCTTCCGCGGCGGAAGCCGCGACGACCTCGGAAACCGGCTGAATCTTTTCATCGTGCGTGACGATGACGGGGGCAGAGAGGTCAGACCGCAAAACGCTAGATTTCAGCTCAGAGAAAGTTCGCACGACCGGCGACAGACTGTCCATCAACGCTTCCAGGACCGTCGCCGACAAACCCAAGTCGAAGAGCGTATCCTCGGTGGCGTCACGGATCTCGGCAAAGTCACCGGGCGAAGCACCGGTGGCAGCCAGCTCGTCATCCGAGTATTTTACGAAAGGCCGCTTCGCCTCGGGAGGGAGTTCCACCGTCTTGCGAATCACGACGGTCTCCTCCTGCATCTTGATCACCTTCCAGTTCTGGGTTCGTTCGTCGAACTTGAAGACCCGGTTCTCAGCCCACGCGTAGGCCTGATCGTGGTGGTCGACGTACAGGAGCGTCATTCGGCCATCCTTTTGATGCAGGATAATTCGAAGGTCGCGAGTCACCCGACAGGACCAGAGGTTCTTGTCCCGGGCCTTGTCGAGCCGATGAAGGTTGGTACCCTGCCCTTTCGGGTTCATCGCCAACTCCACGATCGTCGAGTTGATGTGGCGCTGCTCATCGGCCGTCAGCTTACGCGACGCCTCCATGAACCAGATCGGAAGAGCACACGTCTGAACTCCAGTCACCGATGT
>CALETE010000052.1 GCA_937920085.1 uncultured Alphaproteobacteria bacterium
ACAAGGGTGCGGTGAAGCAGGTCAAGGCCGAGGCGCGGGCCGAAGCTGCTGAGCGGTGGCGGAAGGGGAAGCGGTAGCGGACAGCAAGTAGACCTCCCTACCTGCTCGGCTTGTTATGTGACCAAGAATAAATCATTATGATTTGAATTCAATCAGAGGTGTCGCCATGGAGACCAAGGTCGTTACCGCACACATCCCTCAGCCCCTAGCTGACAGGGTGGATGAAATTGCAGTTCGGCTGGAACGGTCGCGGGGATGGATCATGAAGCAGGCCTTGGCCGATTGGGTTGATCAAGAAGATGCGCGTCGCAGGCTAACCCTAGAGGCTCTGGCCGACGTTGATGCAGGCCAAGTTGTCGATCACAAGTCTATCCAAACCTGGGCGGCGAGCTTAGGCGACCCCGGGGAGATTTGAGGGCCGTGGAAGGTCTAATGTGGACCAGCAAGGCCAGATCAGACCTTGTCCGACTTTATGAATTCCTAGCACCGGTCAATCAAAGGGCCGCCGCCGCGACAATCCAGAGGCTCGCTGCGGCGCCCGATCAACTGCGAAGGCATCCGCGACTCGGAGAGCGCCTAGATGAGTTTAACCCTCGCGAGGTTCGGCGCATCCTGGTTGCGCAATATGAGCTTCGTTACGAGGTCCAGGGCTCAACAATCTACGTTTTGCGTATTTGGCATGGGCGGGAAGACCGATAGATCGTTTTCAGCATCCGTGAAGGTGACAAGGTCTACACATTGGTGATGCAAACTGTGATCCTACCCTTGAACCCGCATTGGAGCGGATCATTCACCCGAACCCCATAACCCTAAACGTGCCTTAGCACCCCTTGGCCTCAGAAATTTACACTGGGTGAATTTCATCCTTGCTGCTCGGAGGCCCAAGGTCTCGCAACCCAGCTTCTCCAAAGTAGGCACCATGTGTGCCGATTTAGTGCGGTGGCGAGAGGGTTCGCCCTCATGGTCCAGCACCACTCATACCCGATCAATCCTCGACAAACTCCTCAACCCGATAGCCCTGGAAATACAGTCCAGCCGTAAGGTCGGCATAGTCCAGCTTGGCGTCGGCCTGGGCCGCGACAATAGGCTTGGCGCGATAGGCGAGACCCAGACCCGCCGCCTCGATCATGGCTAGGTCATTGGCACCGTCGCCCAGGGCCATGGTCAGCAGAGGGTCCAACCCCAGGGCTTTGGTTTCACCGATTAGGGCGTCCAACTTGGCCTGGCGCCCAAGTATCGGATCAGCCACCTGCCCGGTCAGCTTGTCGCCATCGACCATCAGGGTGTTGGACTTGTGCCCATGAAAGCCCGCAGCTTTGGCCACCCGCTCTGTGAAGAAGGTGAAACCGCCGGAGACCAGCATGCACCTTGCCCCATGATGGGCCATGGTCCTCACCAGGGTCCGGGCACCAGGATTAAGCTGCACTCTCTCATCATAGGTAGCCTGCAGGGCGTCGATAGAGAGACCCTTGAGCATGGCCACCCGCTCGCGCAGGGCGGCGTCGAATTCCAGCTCGCCACGCATAGCGCGCTCGGTGATGGCCGAGACCTGATCCTTGACCCCGGCGAAATCGGCCAGCTCATCTAGGCACTCACAGCCGATAATGGTGGAATCCATGTCGGCGATCAGCAAGCCCTTGCGACGGCCCTCAAGGGGCTGGACACAGACATCGATCTGCCGCGCTCCAAGGGCTTGGACGACATAGGCCCGCAGGGTCGTGACCTCGCCGCCCTCAAGCAAAACATCCATAGCGCCAGGGCCAAGGTGACTTGGCTCCTTGACGTGGGCCCCCAGCGCTGCGAGCCTTGGGGTGATATCGCCGATGGCGGCGGTGACGAGGTCGGCGTTTGCACCGACAAGGGTAAGAGCAATCTGCATGACGCCCCGCATCTGGCTGATCGCTGGTCCGACGGCAAGCGGCAAGTCTGCCTTGGCCCTGGCTTTGGCACAGAAGTTGGGCGCTGAGATCATCGGCGCAGACGCTATTCAGCTCTATGCAGACCTCCCCATTTTAAGTGCCGCGCCGTCTGCGGAAGACCTAGTGGCGGTACCTCACCATCTGGTGAGCGCGGCCGACGCGGCGGACGGCTGGTCGGTGGGGCGCTGGCTGGAGGCGGCTAATGCCGTCATCAAAGATGGTCGATCCTATGTGGTGGTCGGTGGGACGGGCCTCTATTTCAAAGCCATCACCAAGGGCCTCGCCGTTATGCCCCCCCTGCCCCACGGCATCCGCACCGAGACTCACGCAGAGTATGACGCCTTGGGCGAAGCCGCCTTTCGTGAGCGGCTGGCAAGGGTCGATCCCGTGGCAGAAGCCCGGATCATGCCCCGGGACCGCCAGCGCCTGTCCCGAGCCTGGGAGGTCTATGCCGGCACAGGCCGCAGCCTTTCTGACTGGCAGGCCGATAATGCCGGTGCCCTTCCCGATGGGTCATGGCGAGGTGTGGTCCTCGAGCCCCCCCGCGAAGGGCTATATGCCCGCTGCGACCTAAGGTTCGAGGCCATGATGGCAGCAGGTGCCTTGGACGAGGTGGCCGCCCTAGCCGCCCGCGGGCTATCCCCCACCCTGCCGGCCATGAAGGCTGTGGGATATCGGGAGCTGACCGCACATTTGAGGGGTGACCTTAGCCGCGAAGCCGCCATTGCCGCCGCCCAGATGGAGACCCGCCGCTATGCCAAGCGCCAGACCACTTGGGCCCGGGGGCAAATGGCCGATTGGGCTCGGATCACTGCCCTAGACCCTAAAGACCAGATTGAGGCCCTCAATTTGTGGATTGGGTGAATTCATCCCCGCACCTGCGGGTTGACGGCCTCTACGGGGCATGGCATTTCTTAGGCCTTAGTTTTCGGAGCAGACCTTTGCGTCAGATCCTCGTACTTTATAGGCGACCTGCCGCGGGCTGATTTCAGTCCGTGAAAGGTCGCTTGCAACCGGGCCCCCAGCGGGCCTTTTTTAATGCCCTCTTCCCTAGGCCAAGACCATGACCGTCCATCAATCTCTGCAAGCCGCTGACGACGCCACCGCCGATCAGAACATCATGTCGGGCGCCGAAATGGTGGTCCAAGCCATGATCGACCAAGGGGTCGAGGTGCTGTTCGGCTATCCCGGCGGCGCGGTCCTGCCGATCTATGACGCCCTCTTCGACAGGGAAGACAAGCTGCAGCATATTCTGGTCCGACACGAACAGGGTGCCACCCATGCTGCCGAAGGCTATGCAAGGTCGACAGGCAAGCCTGGAGTTGTTCTGGTGACCTCTGGCCCAGGGGCGACAAACGCCATTACAGGGATTGTCGATGCCTTGATGGACTCCATTCCCATGGTGGTCATTACCGGCCAAGTCGCAACCCACCTGATTGGCACCGACGCCTTCCAGGAGTGCGACACCATCGGCATGACCCGCTCGGTGACCAAGCACAACTATCTGGTCAAGAATGTCGCCGACCTGCCGGCCATCCTGCACGAGGCATTTCACATCGCTACCCATGGTCGCCCAGGCCCCGTGGTCATCGATATCCCCAAGGATGTTCAATTCGCAAAGGGGGTTTATCAGGGGCCACAGGCGGTCAAACACGCCCATAATTATGCGCCGCGGACCAAGGGCGATCCGACCAAGATCGCTCAAGCCGCAGCCCTGATCGCCAGCGCCAAGCGGCCAATCTTCTATACCGGCGGTGGCGTCATCAATGCGGGGCCAAAGGCCAGCGCCCTGTTGCGCGATCTGGCCAAGCTGACCGGCGCGCCCGTGACCTCGACCCTGATGGGCCTGGGTGCCTTCCCGTCCAGCGACCCGCAATGGCTGGGCATGTTAGGCATGCACGGCAGCTTCGAAGCCAATAATGCCATGCATGACTGCGACGTGATGATCTGCATCGGCGCGCGGTTTGACGACCGGGTCACAGGCCGATTGGACGCCTTTTCACCGGGCAGCAAGAAGATCCACATCGACATTGATCCCTCGTCCATTTCGAAGAATGTCCGCGCCGATATCGGCATTGTCGGCGACGCTGGTAGCGTCATGGAAGACCTGATCGCCGCCTGGAAAACGATCAAGGCGAAGTCGGATCCGTCGGCCCTCTCCGATTGGTGGGCGCAGATTGAAACCTGGCGGGCGCGGAAGTCCTTCCGCTACAGCCCAGACGCCAACCACATCAAACCGCAGTATGCCCTTGAGCGTCTGCAGGCCCTCACCCAGGACCGCGACACCTATATTACCACCGAGGTCGGACAGCATCAGATGTGGGCCGCCCAGTTCCTCCACTTCGAGGAGCCCAATCGCTGGATGACCTCTGGCGGGCTGGGGACCATGGGCTATGGCCTGCCCGCCGCCATCGGCGTCCAGTTGGCCCATCCAAACAGCTTGGTCATCGACATTGCTGGGGATGCCAGCGTCCAGATGACCATGCAGGAAATGAGCTGCGCCGTTCAGCACGGCCTGCCCATCAAGATTTTCATCCTGAACAACGAATGGATGGGCATGGTCCGCCAGTGGCAGCAATTGCTGCATGGTGAGCGCTATTCACACTCCTATTCCGCGAGCCTGCCAGACTTCGTGAAGATGGCAGAGGCCTTCGGCGCAGTAGGAATTCGGGCTGAGACCCCTGACGAACTGGACGCCAAGATCCTGGAAATGATCAACAGCGACAAGCCTGTGCTCTTCGACTGCCGAGTGACCAAGGAAGAAAACTGCCTGCCCATGATCCCGTCCGGCAAGGCGCATAACGAGATGATCCTGGCCGACGATGGCCAGGATATCGGCAGCGTCATCGGCGAGGAAGGCAAGGGTCTGGTCTAGCATGTCGCTGGAAGCCTCCTGCCATTGCGGCTCTGTCCGCATGGCTCTGGATGTGGCCCCGGAAACGGTTACAGACTGCAACTGCTCAATCTGTCGGCGGTACGGTGTGCTCTGGGCTTACTATGCGCCAGGGTCTGTGGACTTCATTGAGCCCAATGGACCGACCGACACCTATGAGTGGGGTGATCGCATGATCACCTTCCACCGCTGCCGATCCTGCGGCTGCGTCACCCATTGGGCTGATAAGGATCTCAGCTATGACCGCATGGGGGTCAATGCCCGGCTTCTCCCCCCTGAGGTCCTAGCCGCAGTCCCGGTGCTCCACCTCGATCGCGCCTGAAATCCGTCAACCCCGTCCGGCCATATTGCGGGCCATGTTGGCGAAGGCCTGGTTGATGAGCGTTTCCATCGCGGGGTCGATCTCAGCCTCCTTTAGGGACCGCGTCATGGCATGGGTCCATTGCGCCGCTGTAGCGGCTGAGACTGGCACTGTTGCATGCATAGTCATCATGCAGCGGCCTGGATTGGCCTCAAACCAAGTCCTGGGGCCGCCCAACCACCCGGTCAAAAATCCAGCAAGTGATGTGCGCATGGGTTCAAGATCAGGCGCATGCAAACGGCGCAGGTCCGCATAGGCCAGATCCGAATCCATGAGATCGTAAAACCGCTCGACAATCCGGCGCACCTTGGGGTCGCCACCGATCACTTCAAATGGCGTTTCGGTCTCAGGCTGCAGGTCTGACATGACCCGACTTCGGCAAATTATCCCGGTCTCGCCTTGATAGACGTCAAATTCGCGATCAGCCGCGGTTGACCACCGAGGCGGAGGCCATGAGTTCCGTCAGCAGGGCAAGGGTTGCCTGACCCGAACACTCAAAGGGGTTCAACTCCACATGCTTGAAATACTTCAGCACGAGAGAGGGGTTCAGCTTAGAAATGCTGACCAGGCCCATGGTCCAGGCACCGAACTTGCGCTCAGTGATTTCCTCATAGACCAGCAAACGCACCTGCTGATGGCGGGGGTCGCGGACAATGGTGGAATAGAGATCGCAGACCTCATCACGACCGCCTTCGAGCACCTGGATGAACAGGCTATCGGAGGCGCAGAGCATGCCCGTGACCCCATGGGCTGGATTGTTCTTGCGGGCGATTTCGACAATCTTCTCGAGATCGGAAGCCGAAGCCTTGGCGACGGGGCGGCTGGCGTAAAGGCAACGGACGAGCATCTGAGCCTCACTTTCTTTGATTCAGGAGGGACAGGAATTCGCTGCGCAGGGTGTGATCTTTCAGGAAGGATCCGCGCATCACGCTATTGATCATCTTGGTTTCGCTATCCTTCACGCCGCGCCAGTGCATACAGAAGTGATCCGCTTCCATGACAATGGCCAGACCGTCCGGTCGCACCTTGTCCATCAGGACATTGGCCATTTGGGCGATGGCTTCTTCCTGAATCTGGGGCCGAGACATAATCCATTCCGCCAGACGGGCGTACTTCGACAGGCCAATCAAGTTGGAATGCTCATTGGGCATGAGGCCAATCCACAGCCGCCCCATAATTGGGCAGAAGTGATGGCTGCAGGCACTGCGCACGGTTATGGGGCCGACAATCATCAGCTCGTTGAGCGCCTCGGCGTTCGGAAATTCCGTTACGGTAGGCGGCTCCATATAGCGGCCACGGAACACCTCTGTGACGTACATCTTGGCGACCCGGCGGGCGGTGTCGTGAGTATTGTGGTCGGTCTCGGTGTCGATCACCAGGCTCTCAAGGACACCTTTGAACTTGTCAGCGACTTCCGCCAGCAGTGCATCCATATCGCCGGGCTCCATGAAGGCGGCGATATTATCATTGGCATTGAACCGCTTGCGGGCCTTCTGGATCCGGTTGCGGATCTTGGCGGAGACGGGTTCGTTGGGTGGGTCCGCGGGAGATTCTGACGGGGTTTTCAAGACACGCCTGTTTTGACAGATGACGGCAGACCAAGCTCTGCCATACCTAACTGAAGCGTCCTGCGATCTTGCGCAAGCCCCGCGAGGCTTTCAACGTGGCCATGAGCCTGCAACCCAAGCAGTCAAAGCGCCAGTCGGAGCTCTCGGGATATCAGGCTGGCCCGGGGGCTTTCCTTGACCTGATAGGTCCCCTCGGGAAGATCGGTGATCAGTCCTGCCTTCCCCGCGCCATCCAGCTTCAGCCATTCAAGGCCCTGCTCGAGGGTTAGGACAACGGGCTGTCGGTCATGGATGGCGGCGACGTCAGGGCCGTTGGGGCCCGTGATGAAGGCAAAGCTTTCCAGCGGGCCCTCCATGTCGCTGGGGCGCGACTCTTCCCAGAGCCCTGCGAAATAGCGCACTTGATCCTGGGGTGACTGGGGCTGCCAGGAAATCTCCCACCGCCGTTTGGGTTGTCCTTTTTTCCAGCCAGGGGGTGCGTCGTATTCGATAAAGCTGGTGAGCGGGATCAGGGCGCGACGGTGGCGATAGGCTTCGCGGAAGGATGGCGCTGTGTCTACGGTTTCGATCCGCGCATTAGTGCACATGGCCTTCCAGGCTGAAACCGGCCCCCGGTGAAAGTTGGGTACCATCCACCAACGGCGCTCCACCCCTTCGAGCCCAGCCATAGGATTGGCGGGGTCGACGGGGCGGATGATCGGCGCGCGATTGGTCGGCCGATAGGGATCTGCAAGGTCCCGGTTCGGCTCCGCATCGGCCCACTGGAAAGGAATTTTGACCTCACGAAAGGTGAGGTCATAGGCCCCTCGGTTGAGCTTCAGCTGATACTCATTACACATCGGCCGAGCGGTTAGCGCTTCAGCCGAAGCGGGCCCAGATAATCGCGCTTGCCGAGTTTCACGCCCTTGTGCCGCAGAATATCGTAGGCGGTCGTGGCGTGGAAATGCAGGTTGGGCAGGGAGAAGCTCATCAGGAAATCCTCAGCCCGGAAGGGCATCTGCATTTCCCCCAACTTGAACACCATATCCTTCCCCTCAAGGCCGTTCACCTCCTCTGGGGTCAAGCTGGTAATCCCAGCCTGGGCCTCAGCGATCAGCTTCTGAAGGCCGCTGTATCCGGGCTCTGGCGTCGGACCTGCGGGGGTGAAGACGCCCGCCTTAACGCCCTGGATTGCTCCGAGCGTGTGATGGGCCACTGAGACAACCTGAAACGAAAACGGCAGCATGTCTTCGGCCAGCCGGAATCCGACTAGGTCATCAGCACTGGCACCTGTGGCCTCGCAATGCGCGCGACCTTTTTCCAAAAATCCAGCCACACCAGACAAGGTCTGCACAAAAGACGCGACGCTGACGTCGTAGAGCGAAATAGCCACTGAAAAACTCCTCAGAATGAGTGGACAGTTTCAACCGTCAGCCCCCTCAGGTCAAAGACTTCATCTTCGCGAAACGCGGCTCTCCAAAGGATTATGCATTTGAGGGTCAAAGATTAGACATTGGCACCCACAAGGGCTCCGATCCCGGCGGTGGCGGCCATGGCAAATGCCCCCCAGAAGGTCACCCGCAAGGCCCCCTTCAATACCGGAGCGCCGCCTGCAGCGGCACCCACGGCACCCAGGACCGCCAGGAAGATCAGCGACCCTATACTTACCAAAGGCGTTATGTGCGATAGGGGTGCCAGTGAGGCGATCAATAAGGGGGCCGCAGCACCGGCGGTGAAGGTTGCGGCAGAGGTCAAGGCAGCCTGAATAGGACGCGCCGCTGTCATCTGAGAAATGCCAAGTTCATCATGGGCATGAGCGCCTAGGGCGTCCCTAGCCATCAATTGCTCTGCAACCTTGGCCGCCGTCTCAGCATCCAGCCCGCGGGACATATAGATTCCTGCGAGCTCACTCGCCTCAGCAGAGGGGTCCGCTTCTAGCTCAGCGCGTTCTCGCGCCAAATCTGCAGTCTCGGTATCGGATTGCGAACTGACCGAAACATACTCACCTGCCGCCATGGACATGGCCCCCGCTACGAGGCCCGCCACGCCTGCGACCAGAATTTCCGAAGGTTTTCCCGCCGCCGCTGCAACACCAACAATGAGACTCGCCGTGGAGACGATGCCATCATTTGCGCCCAACACGGCGGCCCGGAGCCAGCCAATCCGCGAGACAAGGTGACGTTCCAAATGCAGCCGGCTCATCAAAGTTTCCGATCAAAAGAGGTTACAGGGCAGCCGCCCATTGCACTTTAGACATGCCATGCGAGACGTGCCTGATCATAATAGGCGTCACACGATCAAGCCGCTGCATTATTGCTCGGTGGTTTGACCCATATATTCCAGGCCACACGACTTACCCCAAAGCGAGTAAATCCTCATGCTCAGACGGCGTTTTTTGATCGGCACCAGCGCAGCCCTAGCGGCGTCGACGGGGGCATTTGCGGCTCAGGGGCCTGTGAAGATCCAGATCATCACGCGTTTGGGTGATATCTCGCTTGAGCTTCGCCCTGACAAGGCACCGATTACGACAGCTAATTTTCTCGCCTATATCGACAAGAGATTGCTCGATCACGCGACATTCTATCGATCTTCCCGGCCAGAGGGCGCCAAGGATTTCGACTTTGGCGTGGTCCAGGGCGGGCTACAGAACGACCCACGCTATCTTCTGAAACCCATCGCCCACGAATCCACCACCAAGACCGGCCTGAAACATACCAATGGGGCTATTTCCATGGGACGGCGGGCCCCTGGCACGGCGACCTCCGACTTCTTCATTTGCGTCGGTGATCAAAGTTACCTGGATGCTGATCCGACCCAAAAGGGCGATAATAAGGGCTTTGCCTGCTTCGGCTATGTCACAGAGGGACTGGAGATCGTGAAGAAGGTCATGGCCCTTCCCCTTTCGCCCACTGGCGGGCTTGGGGTGATGAAGGGGGAGATGATCCGAAACCCCCTGCCGATGAAAGTCCGTCGGGCCTAAATTGCACCAGTTGTTTTCCTGATACCTCATTTTCTGGAGTCTCAAGGCCTGATGCACATCGTTAACCATCGTTAAAGGTTGCGAACGCTAAATCTCCCAACAGGCTTGCAGCAGGCGGCACAGACTTCGACCGACCTTGGCGGCTGAATTCGCCTTCGTCTCGAAATACGATCGGATTATAATGAGGATCATTGAGGCTTCTGACGAAGCCCTAGGCATTGCCAACATTCTCGGTTTGTCGGTTTTTGCCCAGATGATTTTCAACCAACAGGATTTAAATCCTGCTTGGGAAGTTTTGGTAGAGTTTGCCAGTCAGGACCCGCCCGACCCAGGGGCCCTTCTCAACATGTCGATGCTATTGCAGCTGACAGGGCAGACGGAGCCGGGTCTCGATCTCCAGCGCCAGGCACTTTCCATCACCCGGATCTTTAAGCGCGTTCACGGCGATGGCAGCGGTCTTAGGGTTTTGGCGATTGTGACCTCTGGCGATTTCATGGCCAACACGCCCCTGGATTTCTTGCTCAACGGGTCAGATGCGACCGTCTATTTCGTCTATGCAACAGCCGACGGCGACCTGCCTCAGGATCTGCCAGACCACGACGTCGCCTTCTTCGCCATTGGAGAATCCACGGCCAATTATGAGACACTCTTGCGTCTTGCCCCCACAGCTGCGGGCTGGCCGAGACCGATCATTAATCACGCTAGCCTGAAGATTGCGGCCCTGACGAGAGACGGGGTTTGCCAGATGTGCGCCGAGATCCCAGAAGTCCTCTCCCCATCGACCTCGCTGGTGGGCCGTGAAGGGGCTCTGGCCATTGCTGAGGGGCGCGCTGCCCTGTCCGATTTTATCGCGTCTGGGGTTTTCCCGATCATTATTCGGCCCCTCGACTCCCATGCCGGGCAGGATCTAGAAAAAATAAACTCCCTCGCAGAACTCGGTGACTATCTGGCTACCAGGACGAGTGAGACCTTCTACATAACCCAATTTGTGGACTATTCAGGGCCAGACGGGCTCTTCCGAAAGCAAAGGATCGCCTTCATTAAGGGCAAGCCGTTCATCAGTCACTTGGCAGTGTCTGAACATTGGATGGTCCATTATCTCAATGCCAGCATGGACGAAAAGCCAGAGCGCCGGGCCGAGGAAGCCACCTTTATGGACAGCTTTGACCAAGACTTTGCTGTCCGGCATGCCAAGGCCTTTGACGGCCTCTATCGCGCCTTTGGACTGGAATACTTCGGCATAGACTGCGCGGAATTGCCCGATGGCCGACTGCTCTTATTCGAAGCGGATGTGGCCATGATCATCCATGCCCTGGATAGCCCGGAACTCTACCCCTACAAGCCACGGGCCATGGAAAAGCTGTTTAATGGTTTCATGGCGCTTCTGGAAGAAACCGCAGCGGCTGCCTAGCCGGGCTTGAAGCCAGAAATCAGCATTTTCAGCTCAGGCTCATCCACCAGGACTGAAGCCTCGCTCACGGTCGTCCAGAGCCTGTCCCTCTGCCCCATTTCAGGAAAAACCGAGCTCTCTTGCCGAACCTGAAGGGCGAAAACCGTGACGCGAACGGGCTGAACCCGACCGCTGGATAGATGCTTTCCGTAGTGAAAAATTCCGACCTTCTTCCGTTTGACGTCTCCCAAAAGGCCGGCTTCTTCAAAGGCCTCTCGGGCGGCACAGTCTGGAGACTTCACGCCCTTCATCGGCCAGCCCTTGGGAATGACCCAACGACGTGTCTCTCGCGATGAGATCAGCAGGACTTCAATCTCGCCCTTGGCATCTCGCCGCCAAGGCAGGGCGGCGCATTGACTGCGGGGCTCGCGATCTACCTCTGCCCGCAGGGGGCGTTTGGCAGGACGCGCCTTTTTCGATGTTTCAGCCAATGCCGATTTGTCCTTTTCCAAGGTTTCAATGACAGTGATTCATCCCAATTGTCATAAATTGTGCGCGTCCGGACGACTTTCGACCCCTTGCTCCAAAAGCCAGCATGTGAGACCTCCAGCGCGCACCTAGTCAAAGAGAGCGCCATGTCCGACGCCCAACCCGCTTCAGTCTATGATCTCGCCCACACCGACGAGGCTGATCGCCAGGCGACCTATGCCATCTTGGTAGAGAATGAACCGGGCGTCCTTCACCGACTGGTCGGGCTATTTGCTGCGAGAGGCTATAATATCGAAAGCCTGACAGTCGCAGAAACCGATCGAAATTCCCACACCAGCCGCGTGACCATCGTGACGCGGGGTGCACCTGCTGTCCTGGCCCAGATCGAAGCCCAGCTTGAGAAAATGGTGGCAACGCGCCAGGTTCAGGATGTCAGCCGCGACCCTAATGGCCTTGAGCGGGAATTGGCCCTCGTGAAGGTCAAGGGCACAGGGGCAGATCGCGTGGAAGCCCTGCGCATTGCAGAAATCTTCCGGGCGAAGGTCCTAGATACCGGGATAGATAGCTTCATATTTGAGATCACAGGTGCATCAGGCAAGATCGACAAGTTCGTCGATCTCATGCGCCCATTGGGCCTTGTGGAGTTGTCCCGCACAGGGGTTCTTTCGATCACCCGGGGTGGGGAGTCGATCTAGGTCGGTTCTATACTCTCGGCCAAGGATGCCGCAGAGGCGCGATAATTGCGCCGGCCAATTGAGCGCATCAGAAAGAACTGAACCAGAAATAGCCCGATCTTGGAACAAGGTGCCCAGACGGTCATAACCTGCGCCACAAACTCTGGCTTGGCTGTGAAGGTCAGATACAGGTTCAGAAGCCCCGTTCCAAAAATCAACCCAGACCAGATGTATCCAAAGCCGATAACGAGCCGTCGCGGTATGTGGTCCACGGCGATCGGTGGAACATAACGATACATCCAGCCAGGCTCGAGCATGGTCGCCCCTATGGCGACATAGACCACCGTGGCCTTCACCAGAACGAACCGGGCATCATGGGTAATTAGAGTGAGGCCCCCCATCACGATCACCAGGGCAAGACTGGCCAGTTGCAGGCGCGCGACCGGCGTGCCCCTCAGGCGCATCACCACAAATTGGCCAATGCCCAGGGCTATGCCTAAGCCGGTCGCAAGAGAGACGCTGTGAGTGGTCGAAAGGACGAGATAGAAAAAAAGCGTCGCCGCAAGGTCGGTGAGCAGGGGCCGCACGGAATATAGAAAGTGATCCATTGGCTGCCTCCAAGGTGATGATTTTTTCAACCTAGCCTATCCTAGCGGGCTTGCCCCTTCCCTCCCTGAAATTATCCGTCGATTCACGGCAAATTGCCGCCCAAAGGCGCATTGCATGCGGTCTGACCTGCCAAATTCAGACACCCCCTTCAATAGCTGAGGTAATGGGCCTATATCAGGGGCGTCCGGCTTGCCGGACTATGAGGATAAACGCGCACGCAATAAGCGGACTGGACCCGGGTGCGATTCCCGGCGGCTCCACCAATCTTCCCCCGGGTATCGCCGGAAAGTGCGGGGCCGATCAGCATCGACAGACGTGTAAAGGTGTTGCTTTCTTCCGGCGTGGCTCACCGTCTCGGGCCATTAATGTAAATGCGAACGATAACTTCGCTGAAGAAGTCCGTTTGGCCGCGTAAGCGACCCGATAGATTTCGACCTAAACTCCTAACGTCTTAGCAGCGTTAGGCGGGGCCCGGAGGGCGCCTTGCAACAGAAGCCCTCCACCTCCCCCAAAGCCCCGGCAGATCCACCTTGCTTGGATAGACATGGCAGACCATGTTCGGGCCCAAGACATTGGGGAGCATTCATGTCCTGGACCAAGGCGGCCTGTGTCGCAATCAGCCTTCTGAGCGCCAGCATGGTTCAAGCCGCTGAGCCTGCAACCCCGGCCACGATCCAGGCGCAGGCTGCGCTCAAAGCCACCCTGCCCTTCGAAGACCGCCAGGATTTTGATTTCGCCGATCATGGCTATTTGGGTACGCTCAAAGATCCACTGATCAAGCGCGCGGACGGTTTGGTCGCGTGGGATTTGAAGGCTTACGATTTCCTGCAGGGTCCGGCCCCCGATACGGTCAATCCAAGCCTATGGCGGCACGCTGGGCTTCTAGCCAGGAATGGGCTCTTCCAAGTCTCTGACAAGATTTGGCAGGTCCGCGGTTTTGACGTTTCCAATGTCACCTTCATAAAGGGCAAGACGGGCTGGATCGTGATCGATCCCTTGACCACAGCCGAGACCGCAAAGGCAGCCCTTAGCCTGGTCACTGAAAAGCTTGGGGGCCGCCCCGTCGTCGCTGTCATCTATACGCACAGCCATACCGACCACTTCGGCGGAGTGCGGGGCATTGTCAGCCAGGCAGATGTGGACGCAGGCAAGGTTAAGATCATCGCCCCAGAAGGTTTTCTCAAAGAGGCCGTCAGCGAGAATGTCATTGCCGGCCCGGCCATGAACCGCCGGGCTCAGTTTCAGTTTGGTTATAAGCTGACGCCGGGCCCAACCGGCCAGGTCAGCTCTGGCATTGGTCAGGGGATCGCCAAGGGCACAATCACCCTAATTGCCCCCACAGTCTCGATCGACCACACAGGTCAGACCCTGCATATCGATGGGGTCACTATGACCTTTCAGATGACCCCAGGTACCGAGGCACCTGCGGAAATGAATCTCTATTTTCCGGACTGGCGGATCCTTTGCATGGCTGAGAACGCAAATGTCTCCATGCATAATGTCCTGACGCCCCGGGGGGCATTGGTGCGCGACGCTAAGGCCTGGGCAGATGATCTGACCCAATCCATCGACCTGTTCGCAGATCGTAGCGACACCATGTTCACAAGCCATGGCTGGCCTCGCTTTGGACAAGGGGTGGTGAAGGCGTTCCTGACGGAGCACCGCGACGCGTATAAGTACCTCCACGATCAGTCCGTGCGCATGATGAATGCGGGCATGGTCGGTTCTGAAATCGCTGACCAGATCGCCCTGCCCCGAGTCCTGGCCAAGGACTGGTTCAATCGTGGGTATTACGGGACGATGAGCTTCAACAGCCGGGCGGTCTATCAGCGTTATATGGGCTGGTATGATGCCAACCCAGTACATCTGGCTGTACTCCCTCCGGCCGAAGAAGGTCGGCGCTATGTGGAGGCTATGGGCGGCTCTGAAAAGGTTATGGGCTTGGCCCAATCCGCCTTTGAAAAAGGCGACTATGGCTGGACAGCGACCCTGCTGAACAATCTGATCATGTCGGACAAAAACGCAGCAGACGCACGGCTTTTGCTCGCCAAGGCCTATGAGCAGCTGGGCTATCAGTCTGAAAGCGCAATTTGGCGAAATATGTATCTGACGGCCGCAGGCGAGCTCCGATATGGCGTGGTCGCAGGGACCCAAGGTGCCGGGTCAAGCGACGTCGTTGGCGCACTGCCTTCCACGATGATTTTCGACCTTCTTGCTGTCCGCCTGAACCCGGCGAAGAGCGGCGACAAGCAGTTACGGGTGGCGTTTGTGTTTCCCGACCGACAGGAAAGTTTCATCCTACAGGTCAAACATGGCGTCCTGACTGCAGAACCCACGGTGGGAAAAATCGAGGCCGACGCCACTTTGACCCTCAATCGCCAAGTCCTGCTGGGCGCTTTAGTCGGGGGGCAACCCCTTGGACCAAGGATAGCTAAGGGAGAAGTCAAGATCTCGGGAGACGTTGGAGCCCTGGCTAGATTGATCTCCTGGTTTGATCCGCCAGCGCCTGACTTTCCTATTGTCACCCGCTAGGCGACAGCAATTTACCCCCATCGCGCGTCCTCAATTTGGGCATGGCTTGGGAATACATTCCGTTCGACCCAACGGCGATCCTTGCGCCGAGCGAATGACACGCTAGGTTCTGGTTACGCCAGACGTTTGGAGATCCAATGGCCCAAGACCCACCCGTAGAAGACTTGATGCACTATGACGCCATGGCGCAGGAAGCCCTGCGCGGCGTCGTCAAGTCTGCCCTGCGCAAGGCCAACCTGCCAGGCGGGCTGCCAGGGGCTCATCATCTTTATATCACCTTCAAGACCCAGGCTCCCGGCGTCACCGGGCCCATAGACCTGCTGTCTCGGTATCCAGACGAGATGACGATTGTCCTGCAGCACCAGTTTTGGGACCTTGCTCCAGGCGAAACCTTTTTCTCCGTCACCTTGAAATTCGGCGGCCAGCCCAAGACGCTTTCAGTGCCCTACGCCGCCTTGACCCGCTTTTATGATCCCAGCGTCCAGTTTTTGCTGCAATTTGAGGCCGCGTCGCAGGCGGATGCGGAACCACCAACCACCACACCCGAAGCCCCCATCGACCCAGACGCCCCGAATGTTGTGTCACTCGATCATTTTCGGAAGAAATAGGGTCCCTATCCCATGACCGATATCGCATCCACCGCACCTGAACCTCTGACCGACGAAGCAATCTTGGCGCGATTTCAACGCACCAAGAATCAGCCGACCGGCTCTCAGACCCTCGGCTTTCAGATTGTTTCAGTAAATCAGGCTGAGAAATCCGTAGAAGTCGCCTTCGAAGCGCGGGCCGAGTTGCTGCTTAATCCCATGAAGCAAATCCAAGGCGGATACCTCTGCGCCATGCTGGATGAGGCCATGTCCGTGGCTTGCATGGTGGCGTCGGGCATGACCCATGTTGCCCCAACCGCGGAGATGAAAACCAGTTTCTACCGCCCGGCCCAACCGGGTCCGATCAAGGGTATTGGGCGCGTGGTGAAATGGGGCCGCACCATCGCCTTTACCGAGGGCGAGCTCTACGATCCTGAGGGTCGGCTTCTGGCAAAAGCGACAGGGACCGCGGTTCCAACGCCATTTCAGAGCTACAAAAAGTAATGCTGCCCGCCGAAAATCTTCGGCGTCTTGCCGCCCTTGTCCTCAGCCTCTTCGTGCTTGCGAGCGGAGGTTCTGCGAGGGCGGAGTCTCCCTTTGCGCACTGGGCCGCCATCGTCGTGGCAGGAGATTGGCACGCCCATTCAGGTGGGCCATCAGAAGCGTTTGATAACGCGCGACGCGATGTGTCCAAGGAATTGGTGCGGATCGGTTTTGCCCCCGATAACCTCAAGCAATTCTCGGTGCGACCGGAACGCTACAAGGACACTAATCCAGGAAAAACAGAACCCAAGGGCATCTATGACGCCCTGGTCTCATTAACTGCCAAGGCCCCTGATGGATGTCTTATCTATTTTTCATCCCATGGTGCGCCCACTGGCGTTGTGATGGATCAATCTATCCTGCCGCCGGGCATTTTGGGGGCTATGCTAGATAAGACATGTGGTCAGCGCCCAACGGTTGTCATTATTTCTGCGTGTTTTTCAGGGGTATTTGTCCCTGAACTTGGCAGCGATAATCGGATGGTTCTGACGGCGGCCAGGCCAGACCGCACGTCATTTGGCTGCGGCGAAGCCGACAAATACCCCTATTTTGACGACTGCTTCCTGCAAACGACGCCACAAGCTAAGAACTTCCCCAATCTCGGCTCCCAGGTTCAGGCCTGTGTCGCCGCAAGAGAGATTAAGGAAGGGATGGCTCCGCCCTCGGAGCCACAACTCTATATCGGTCCACAATTACGGCCTGTGCTCCCCCTTTATCCATTTCCACCGCCAGGCCCACTAAAAGGGGGTTAGCGAATGCGGTCGCACGGCCTAAGAGATGCGGCCTCGCATTTGATTGGAGCCGACCCTTCGCAATGACTGTCGCCAAAACCTTGGTCATCCTATTGGCTGGACTCATTGCGTCCGTCGAAGTGGCGTCTGCGCAAAATGCCGCGCCACTGCCAAACAGACCTATTCCCTACGCGACCCTGGCAAAGAAACCTAAGCCATCTGCTCCCGAAGCAAAGCTCAACGTCTCTGCAAAGCCTGTGGCGTCTGCGCCCTCGCCCTTGGCCACGACAGCGACGCTGACAGCGACGGCAGGTCCAGCCGGTGCCCGTCTCTCACCGGGCCAGACTCTTCCCCCCGAACAGCTTGAGGCCTTCGTCGATGGTCTCGTCCGCGATGCGATGGATCGCGAGCACATTGCCGGCGTCACGCTCTCTGTCGTGCAGAACGGCCAGATCGTTCTGAAGAAGGGCTATGGAGCCGCAAACTTTTCGCCCCTGCGCAGGGTTAACCCGGATACGACGCTGTTCAGACTTGGATCCATCTCAAAAACCTTCACGTGGATTGCTTTGATGAAGGAGGTGGAGGCCGGCAGAATTCGCATTGATGGCCCGATCAACCTTTATCTGCCTGAAAAACTTCAAGTTAAAGACCAAGGATACGAGACCCGGGTCACTGTCCGCAATCTGATGGAACATGCCGCAGGGTTTGAAGATCGCGCCCTCGGACAGCTTATCGAGCGCGATCCAAATCGCGAACGCACCCTGATGGACTATCTGCGCCAGGAGCGCCCCAGGCGGATCGCACGCCCCGACGCCATGGCCTCTTACTCAAACTATGGTGCGGCACTTGCCGGAGAGGCGGTGTCTTATTCAAACGGTCGTCCATTTGAGCGGCTGATTGAAGATGAGATCTTCAATCCCCTCGGCCTTGGTCACACGACGTTTCGGGAAAACCGCCAGGCCCTTGCCCGCCTTCCTGCGCCCATGCCCGACAGCCTGAAATCAGACCTGTCTACGGGATATTTCTGGTCAGGGTCGAGTTATGAACAACGTCCTTATGAACTCATCGGACACGCTGGTCCGGCCGGAGCTGCCTCGTCCACGGCCGGGGATATGGCGCGCTACATGGTGGCGCTGCTGAATGATGGCACCCTCGATGGCGCAACCATTTATGGTCCTGTGGCCGCTAAGGCTTTTCGAACGCCGATCCGCGTGACTCCGGCTGGTATCAACGGCTGGCGACATGGCTTTGTCGAGTACAATCTGCCCGGCGGTTTCAAAGGGTTTGGACATCCTGGCGCGACCCTGTCCTTCATGTCCAACATGGTTATGGTTCCAGACCTGAAACTGGGCGTTTTCATTTCGACAAACACCGATACAGGAGGCTCTCTCAGCGATCGCTTAGCTCAGCGAATTGTGGAGCAATTTTACGCGTCTCCCACCAGTTATCCCCGGGCCGGCAATCCTGCGCTCTATGGGATAAGGTCGGTCTATGAGGGCCATTATCTGGGCTCTCGTCGGGCCTATCGCGGATTGGAAGCGTTTGTCGGAAGGCTAACAAATAGCCTCACGGTTGAAATCACAAAGGATGGGCGCCTCCTGACCCGATCCGACCGGGTGCGGAGCTGGACACCGGAAGGTGACCCAGCAAAGGGACGGTTCATTTCTGACAATGGTGTGGAGCACCTTGTCTTTGCCATTTCCAATGGGAGAGCGCGCACCTTCGTTACGGCGTTAAATACCCAGGTCTATGAGCGAGCCGCCCTTTGGGATCGCCCGATTACGGTCCTGTGGTCAGCCCTCTTAACGGCGGGAGCCTCTCTCGCTACTCTGGCGGGGGGCTTGGTCCGAAATCGTCGAGACTTCCGCGAGACTTCTATCCAGAGCCGCGCTGGCCTGATCCAAGGCTTACAGGCGGTACTCTGGATCACGGCATTCCTTCTCTTTCTTGCGTGGACCACAAAGACTGGTGACGCTTCAACGGTGATGTATGGCTGGCCGGGCCCCATTATACTTCTCAGCTCCGCCTGTGCGGTGGCATCGGCGGGCTTCACCGTTTTATCAGCCCTCATTGCGCCCGCCGTCTTGAAGGGAGGCCGTCGCGTCGACAGTTGGACGGTGCCTCGAAAATTCGGTTATCTGGTTACCGTCATCATCTTCAGCATCTTTGTTCTCCTGCTCTATCGCTGGGGTGCACTCACGCCCTGGGTAAGCTGAAAACCTAAGCTAAGAAAAATTTGCCGACCCCGGCATCTATAAACGCTGTGTTTACCATGTGGTGGGTAAATCCTGCCTAGCGGTGGGCAAAGAGTGCTTGTGTCCCGCCATTTGGTATTAGGGGCTCAAGGCGTTGGACGGTTTTGTCGCCGCATTGCAGAAATTCGGTTTTGGCCGACTCGCCGCAATCATCGGGATTGGTGCCGGCGTGGCGGCGGCCCTGTTCGCAATGACGCTCAGCCTTGGTCAGCCCAAGGCCCTGCTCTACTCAAACCTGGATCTGAAAGAAGCTGGCGAAATCACCAAGGCCTTGGACCAGGCCAATATCAAATATGAAGCCAAGGGTGACGGCTCAACCATTATGGTACCCCGGGACCAGGTCGCCTCTACGCGACTGCTTCTTTCGGGCAAGGGGCTGCCGACTGCGGCATCTGTTGGGTACGAGATTTTCGATCAGACCAATGCCATGGGACAAACTGATTTTGTCCAACAGCTTAATCGTCAACGGGCGCTCGAAGGCGAGTTGGGGCGCACAATCCAAAGTCTTGACGGTGTCACCTCGACCCGCGTTCACCTGGTCCTGCCCAAACGTGAACTGTTCGAAGAAGAAGCCCAGCAGCCATCGGCCTCAGTCACCATAAATATCGGGGGCCGCGAGCCTAGTCCTGATCAGGTGCGCGCGATTCAGAACTTGGTCTCCAGCGCCGTCCCAAACATGAAACCAGACCGCGTCACGGTGGTAGACCAACACGCAAAGACCCTGTCCGGTGGCGCAGAGGGCGACGCCGCTGCAGCAGATGGTCGCAAAAGTGAGGTCGAACAACGGATCGCCAAGACGGTGAAATCCTTGGTCGAAGGCATGGTCGGACCCGGCAAGGCTCGCGTTACAGTGGCCGCTGAGCTGGATTTATCCCGCGTTACGGTTCAGCAAGAAACCTATGACCCAGACGGTCAAGTCATCAGATCTGAGTCAACGACCGACGAAAATGCCAAAGAAAATGGTCCCAATGCCAGTGGAGCGGTAACGGCCAGTGCCAACATCCCTGGCGGAACCTCAAATTCGTCAGATGGGACGACGGGCTCGGCCAGCGGACGCGCTGAATCCACCACGAACTACGAAATTTCAAAAACCACCCGAACTGAAGTGAAAGATCCGGGGCAGGTT
This sequence comes from uncultured Alphaproteobacteria bacterium, assembly GCA_937920085.1. Lineage (GTDB taxonomy): Bacteria > Pseudomonadota > Alphaproteobacteria > Caulobacterales > Caulobacteraceae > Phenylobacterium. The sequence goes on from CALETE010000052.1 coordinate 20,637, forward strand.
AAGAAAATCTCCGTGGCTGTGGCTGTTGATGGCGTTCACGCCGATCCGGTCAAGGGCAAGCCTGGTGCCTACACGCCAAGGTCTGCTGCTGAAATGCAGCGCATCGAGCAATTGGTCAGAACGGCGGTCGGATATGACCAGGCGCGGGGCGACCAAGTGACTGTTGTAAACGTCCAATTTCCATCTGAAGCGTCTTCGGAGGGCGTAAGCACGGCCAGTCCGCTGATGGGGTTCGATAAGAACGACATTATGCGAGCCGTTGAGCTGGGCATTCTATTCATCGTCGCCCTGCTGATGATCTTCTTTATCGTTAGACCCTTGCTCAGGACAGCAACGGACTCCAGTGCCTCGTCGAACAACCAGGGCATGACCCGCGTTGTCACCACGGCTGATGGTCAGACCATTCAGATCCAAGTCGACCCCGCAAACGGCGAGCCCTTGGCCCTGCCGGCCCCTGGGCAGACTGATATGGATCAGCGGCTGGATATCGCTCGCATCGAAGGTCAGGTGAAGGCCAGCTCGGTGAAGCGTGTGGCCGAGTTCGTCGACAAACATCCAGAAGAGTCAGTGGCGTTGATACGCACCTGGCTTCATGAGGCGGTCTAGCGGCCATGGCGTCCAAGGGTAAAGCCATTACCGATCCTAGCCGACTGACGGGCCCTGAAAAGGCTGCCGTCGTTTTGCTGGCGCTGGGGGAAGACCACGTCACCATTTGGCAGGCTCTGGACGACGACGAAATCAAGGAAATCTCCCAAGCCATGGCTGGCCTGGGCAATGTGTCTTCGAGCGTTGTAGAAGCCCTGCTGGTCGAATTCGTGTCAAACATGTCGGGCGGCGGCTCGATCATGGGCTCCTTCGATCAGACCCAGCGCATGCTTTCCAACTTCCTTGACCCCGACAAGGTCGAAGGATTGATGGAGGAAATCCGCGGTCCAGCCGGTCGGACCATGTGGGACAAGTTGGGCAACGTGAATGAAGCGGTGCTCGCCAACTATCTGAAGAATGAATACCCACAGACTGTCGCTGTCGTCCTGTCGAAGATTAAGGCCGAACACGCAGCGCGGGTACTCTCGGCGCTACCCGAGGACTTCGCGCTGGAATGCGTCACCCGCATGCTGCGCATGGAGCCTGTGCAGCGGGAAATTCTCGATAAAATTGAGCAAACCCTTCGGGTTGAGTTCATGTCCAACCTGGCGCGCACCTCGAAGCGTGACAGTCACGAAATGATGGCGGATATTTTCAACTCCTTCGATCGCCAGACTGAATCCCGCTTTATCGCAGCGCTGGAAGAACGCAATCGCGAGGCTGCAGAACGTATCCGCGCCTTGATGTTCGTCTTCGAGGACCTCTCAAAACTCGATCCCGGTGGAATTCAAACCCTGCTCCGCGGCGTCGAAAAAGATAAGCTCAGTCTGGCCCTCAAGGGTGCATCTGACACCCTGCGGGAAATGTTCTTCTCCAACATGTCAGAGCGCGCAGCGAGGATTATGCGCGAAGACATGGAAAGCATGGGCCCCGTCCGGCTCAAGGACGTGGATCAAGCGCAAATGGGCATGGTTCAGGTGGCCAAAGATCTCGCTGCCAAGGGCGAAATCATGCTCGCCGGCTCGGGCGCTGACGACGAGTTGATTTACTAATGGCCCAGCATTCCATCGAAAAATTCGGGTTTGATACCGTCTTTGATGGCGATGGTGATGTGCTCTTTGCCGCCCCTCGACCAAAACGTACCTTTACGGCCGAAGAGGTAGAGGTTCTTGAACAACAAGCCTTTAGGGAGGGAGAGCGCCAAGCCTTAGGGCGCATGGAAGCCTTACAGGCGCAATCCCTAGCATCGATTTCGGCCGATACCAAGTTAGCACTGAACAGCCTGTTGGAGGTTGCGCATCGACATCGGGTCGGATGTGCAGACCTGACCCTAGCTTGTAGTCGCGCCATTGCCGATGCCGCCCTAGATGCCTTTCCGCAGGCCGTCATAAAATCTGCGATTGCTGCCTTGTCTCGGGAATTAGACTCTGCCCCACGACTGATGGTTTCGGTTCCTCCCGACATGATTGAAGGGCTGGCTCAGGTGCTGAACGATGCCGCACAGGCCATTGGCTTTGCCGGCGCCATTCAGGTGCGCTCAGATCCCTCCATGCCCCGCGCGGCCTTTACCCTCGATTTCGGTGATGGGGCCGCTGCTTATGACCCAGAAGCCGCCACCAAGAGGGTGGCTGAGGTTTTAACTGCCGCCTTAGCGTCTGAAGGCCTCCATGCCGAACCCCTTCTGCCTGTAAACGAGAGTGAATCCTGATGGCTGACACCGATACAGACCTGAAGCTGGATGACTTTGGTCCAGGTGATGTCCCGTCCATGCCAGATGGGGACACTGAAGCCCGTACCGCCTCAGATCTTGCCCCCGTCTTTGACGTTCCAGTCTCAATTTCGGCTGTCCTTGGGCGGGCGACCATGACTGTTGCGCAACTCCTGCAGCTCACCTCTGGCAGCATTTTGGAGCTCGACCGCAAGGTGGGCGAGTCCATCGACATTTATGTGAATAACCGGCTGGTCGCCCGCGGAGAGGTCGTCATCGTCGACGAGCGTCTGGGCGTGACCATGACTGAAATCATCAAGGACGGAGACTCCCAGTCCTAAGGGACAGGGTGTCGATAGGAGAGAAGAGTATGCGACTTCTGGTCGTCGGACAGTTGAACGGACAATTGGCGTCCGCTGTGAAAATGGCTATGGCGGCCGGTGCCAAGGTCAGTCATGTGGAGACTATTGCAGCAGCGACCCACGCCTTGAGGGCCGGCCAGGGTGCCGACCTAATGCTGGTCGACTATGATCTCGATATCGCGGCCCTGATCGCGGCAAACGAAGCTGAGCGGATCAGAGTCCCCATTGTCGCCTGCGGCGTAGACCCCGACGCCCAAAAAGCCGGTGACGCCATTCGCGCAGGGGCCAAGGAGTTCATTCCCCTACCGCCAGAAGCCGAAATGATCGCAGCCGTCCTGGCGGCTGTCTCCGATGACAACAAACCGATGATTGTTCGCGATCCGGCCATGCAGTCCGTAATCGGCCTTGCAGATCAAATTGCCGGTTCTGAGGCTTCAATCCTGATCACGGGCGAGAGCGGGTCGGGTAAAGAAGTTATTGCGCGCTATGTCCATCAGAAATCCCGTCGCGCCAGCAGACCCTTTATCTCTGTGAATTGCGCCGCGATCCCAGAGAACCTGCTCGAGAGCGAACTCTTTGGCCATGAAAAGGGTGCCTTCACCGGCGCCCTTGCCCGCCGGATAGGTAAGTTTGAAGAAGCCAATGGCGGGACCTTGCTGCTGGACGAAATCTCCGAAATGGACACGCGGTTGCAGGCCAAACTCCTGCGCGCCATTCAGGAGCGGGAGATCGATCGGGTTGGCGGATCCAAGCCCGTCAAGGTCGATATCCGCATTCTTGCCACCTCAAACCGCGATCTGGTCGTTGCAGTCAAAGAAGGTACCTTCCGCGAAGACCTGCTTTACCGCCTGAATGTCGTAAACCTGCGGCTCCCACCCTTGCGGGAGCGTCCAGGCGATATTGTTGCCCTGGCCGAGTTTTTCGTAAAAAAATACGCTGCCGCCAATGGAACACCGGCCCGCGACCTGTCCGCCGAAGCTAAGCGAAGATTGGCGGGGCATCGCTGGCCTGGCAATGTGCGCGAGCTAGAAAATGCCATGCATCGCGCAGTTCTGCTGGCCTCGGGGCCCGAGATTGAAGAGACGGCCATCCGCTTGCCCGATGGTCAGCCCTTAGCACCAGCCGACGTCGGAACCCTCACGGCGATGGCCGCAGCCTCCGCTGCGGAGGCCGCGAGCCGCGGCTTTGTCGGCCAGACGGTTGCAGAGATGGAGCAACAGCTGATTATCGATACCCTAGAGCACTGCCTGGGCAATCGCACCCATGCCGCCAATATTCTGGGGATTTCGATCCGCACCTTACGAAACAAGCTCAAAGAGTACTCCGACGCCGGCGTCTCTGTACCGGCCCCACAAATGGGCTTTCACGCCGCATAGTGTGATCTTTGGCTGACACCAGTTTCTTCGGGGCCGCGCGCCCCACCGGCAGAGAAGTCTTTGGCTGGTTGGCCCAAGGCGAAGTCGCCATGGCGGTCGGCGTCATCGGCGTCATCGTGCTTATGATCTTGCCTGTGCCGTCCTTCATGTTGGACGGGCTGCTGTCACTTTCGATCACGTCGGCGGTCTTGATCTTGATGACGTCGCTGTTCATCAAGCGGCCGCTGGAATTTACGGCCTTTCCGACGGTTCTACTGGTCACCACCTTGTTCCGTCTTGCCCTCAATATCGCGTCAACGCGGTTGATATTGGGCCATGGCCATGAGGGTGCCCATGGTGCCGGTAAGGTCATTGAGAGCTTTGGCCGCCTGATGACCGGCGGCAGTTTCGCCATCGGTCTGATCGTCTTCGCCATTCTGGTGATCGTAAACTTCGTGGTCATCACCAAGGGCTCGGGGCGGATCGCAGAAGTTGCCGCTCGCTTTACCTTGGACTCCATGCCCGGCAAGCAGATGGCCATCGATGCTGATCTGTCAGCGGGCCTCATTGACGAAGCGGCGGCTAAGCATCGCCGGAAGGAATTGGAGCAGGAGTCGACCTTCTTCGGCTCGATGGACGGTGCCTCGAAATTCGTGCGTGGCGATGCCGTCGCAGGCCTGATCATTGTGGCCATCAATGTTATCGGCGGTATTCTGATCGGTGTACTCCAGCACCACATGCCGATCGCAGATGCGGCGGCAAGTTACACCATCATGACCATTGGCGATGGTCTGGTCAGCCAGATCCCTGCCCTGATTATTTCGATTGCCGCTGGCTTCCTGGTCTCAAAGGCAGGGGTCGAAGGCTCGGCTGACAAGGCCCTGGTCGCACAGTTGGCCATGAACCCGGTCGCCTTGGGCATGGTGTCGGCGGCTGCTGGCGTTATCGCCTTTATCCCGGGCATGCCGATCATCCCCTTTGCCCTGGTGTCTATCGCTGCAGGATCCCTGGCTTGGCGGCGTTCCCATGCGCCTGAAGTCATTGACCCTGCTGATCTTGCACTCCCGGAACCCAAGGCTGAAGATCAGGAAGAACCCATCAGCCAGACCCTGGCCATTGACGAAATCAAGATAGAGCTGGGCTATGGCCTCCTGCCCCTGATCAACGACCTTGAAGGCCGCCGCCTTACCGACCAAATCAAAGCCCTGCGTCGCACCCTGGCTTCTGACTTCGGCTTCGTCATGCCCTCGGTCAGAATTCTTGATAATATGCGGCTGAATTCCCAGGGCTACATGATCCGCATTAAGGAGATGGAGGCTGGCAGCGGCGAAGTTCGGCTGGGACACCTCATGGCTATGGACCCTCGGGGTGGCCAGGTTGAAATTCCTGGCGAACACATGCGTGAGCCCGCCTTTGGCCTGCCAGCCACATGGATTGACGAAAATCTAAGGGAAGAAGCCACCTTCCGCGGATACACAATTGTTGATCCCGCGACGGTGCTGACCACTCACCTCACTGAAATTCTCAAAGAAAACATGCCGGACCTCCTCTCCTATTCAGAGGTGCAGAAGCTGCTGAAGGACCTTCCGGGAGAGCAAAAGAAGCTGGTGGAGGATTTGGTTCCCGCCATTGTTTCCGCCACGACCATTCAGCGTGTTCTGCAAGCCCTGCTGCGCGAGCGGGTTTCGATCCGTGACCTGCCAGCTATCCTGGAAGGCATTGGCGAGGCGGCCCCCCATACGCCTTCGATTACCCTGCTGGTCGAGCAAGTGCGGTCGCGGCTTTCGAGGCAATTGTCCTTCTCTCACCGTGATGACGAAGGCGCCCTGCCCATCGTGACCATGTCGGCCGATTGGGAAAATGCATTCGCCGAGTCCCTGGTGGGTTCTGGTGACGAAAAGCAATTGGCCATGGCCCCCTCAAGACTGCAGGAGTTCATTCGCGCGGTCAGGGATTCCTTTGAACATGCCGCCCTGGCGGGTGACTCTCCCGTGCTGCTGACGAGTCCACAGATAAGGCCCTATGTTCGATCGATCATTGAAAGATTCCGCGGACAAACCCCGGTGATGAGCCAAAATGAAGTTCATCCGCGGGCCCGTTTGAAGACCGTTGGAACCATCTAAGTCACACGGCCCGTTGCAGCCGACGCCTAGCGCTGATAGCGGTGCCAACGGGGGACCATGGTGGCGTCCCGATCTTGAGACTCCTATGCGCCAACCTCGACTGAATGCCATTCGCGGAAGCTTGCCAAAGTCCTTGTTCTGGGACCTGCTAAGCTTCGAAAAACTCATGGCCCCTCAGGTGATTCACCTGATCTATTGGTCAGGGTTAGGGTTCATCGCCCTGATTGCCTTTGGGATCATCGGCAGCGCTATCGGTGTGGCGATTCGCGAAGAGATGCTGATGGGCATCTTACTCGCGGTATCCGTCTTGGTCGGCGGTGCCCTTGTCATCACCGTATTAGTCTTGCTCTGGCGCGCGTTTTGCGAACTCTATGTCGCACTCTTCCGCCTGAGCGACGATCTGCATGCCATTCGGCTGGCTACGGTCGCTGAGGCCGCTGCAAGGGCCACACAGGACCCTGCAGGCCATGAGCCTTCCTGAAAAAGCCCTATTAATTGAGGCGAGCTCCGCACCGCCTCAAGCGGCATATCAGGAATTATGGGAGGTCTTAAAGGCCTTCAACGTGTCCGCGGTCGGCCACTGTGAAAACGATCCCTTTGCAGTTTTGCTGCGAGATCCGGAGACCCTCTCGGTTGTTGGCGGAGTCTGGGGCCGATCTGTCTGGGACTCGTTCTATGTGGACATGCTTGTGGCCCCGGAGGGCCATCGTGGGTCTGGCCACGGTCGCAAGCTGATGGTCCAGGTCGAGGCAGAAGCCCGAACACGGGGATGCAGAAACCTTTGGCTCGACACCTTTGCCTTCCAAGCGCGGCCCTTTTACGAAAAGCTCGGGTTTCGCGTCTTTGGACAAATCGACGGCCCAAAGCCCATGTTCCCGCGCTATTTCATGATCAAGGACCTGGACTGACGCATTTCGGCCGCTTTGGAACGACAGGCGGTCGCGGACGCCTAAAACTCTGAGGAGCCACCTATGCCCACCTATGACTTCGTCACCCTAGACGTCTTTACTGACCAAAGGTTTGGCGGAAATCAGTTGGCTGTTTTCCCTGACGCCAGGGGCCTGTCCGATGCCGATATGCAGGCATTGGCGACCGAGTTCAACTATGCCGAAACCACCTTTGTCCTGCCACCGGAGGACCCCCGACACACCGCACGGGTGCGCATTTTCAACACGACAGCAGAAATGCCTTTCGCCGGACATCCCAATGTCGGTACCGGCTATGTCCTGGCTGGAAAGGGCCTAAGCAAAGAAGGTGTGCTGAGATTTGAAGAACTGGCAGGGATCGTGTCAGTGAAGGTAAAATATGATCCGACGGGCGCAATAGTCGGCGCAGAGATCGACGCCCCTCAGGCCCTGTCGTTAGGCTTGGAATTCACCCCCGAGCAAATCGCTCTGTGCGCCGGGCTTGCAAAGGAAGATGTTCTGATCTCCGGCCACAAACCTGTGCAGGGCTCGGTGGGTGTCGACTTTGTCTTTGCCGAAGTGACCCTTGAGGCGCTTGGTCGCGCAAGGCCCGATGTCGCGGCCTTTGAGGCCTTGGCAGAAGGCCTTGAGGGGTTTTCCATGCGTCTATCCCTGCACCTCTATGCCAGGGACGGTAATATGATCCGGGCGCGAATGTTCTCGCCCCTAACGGGCACCTACGAGGATGCGGCCACGGGGAGTGCCAATGCAACACTTGGGGCCTTGCTGCTGTCTTTGACCTCAGACGAGGCCGCTGAGTATGTCGTGAGCCAGGGGATCGAAATTGGCCGCCCGAGCCTTCTTCAGGTTTCGGCGCGCAGGTCGGCCGATGGCGTGCGCGCCTCGGTGGGCGGAGGTTGCGTTCTTATGTTCCGGGGCCAGGTGACACTCTAGAGCCCGCCAGAACAGGGCCAGTGGGTGAGTTAGCCCACCGTCATGATCGCATGGTCCGTCTCAGGCCCATTTCATCCATGGCCGCCGACTCAATTCTGTTCGCAGTCTTCAGGCGATCGAGGCGATGGGCTTCGGCAACCTGCTCGTACTTCTTTTGCTCTTCAAAAGCCAAGGCAAGGGCATCGCGAGCGCCTGCTTCCTCCAGGAGGATGCGATCGATCTCGATCTGAGCCAAAGCCTTACGAGACCGCAAGCCCTCGACAAAGGCCATATGATACTGAGCCGCTTCAGGATTACGTTTAGCGTGTTGAGCCTCAGACTCCCCCTGGGCCTCAAGCATGACGAGCCGCATTTCCGCCTGCAGCCGCCGGTCTACGATTTCGGACAGGCGTTTCTGGAGGACCTCAACTTCGTAGCCCGCCAATTTGATTAGGCTGTCTGTCCAACTCACGCGGCATCACTCATCAGGATATTTGCTAGACTCTCAAAGCTGTCAGGCAAGCTCGTGGCTTCGTCCTTGTCCTGGCTCAGAAAAGACTCAAGGGCGGGGTTTAAGCGAATGGCCCGGTCGACCTGGGGATCAGCACCAGCCCGGTAGGCGCCGATACGGATCAGTTCTTCCATATTGGCATAGGCCGCCAGGGTCTGACGGGCGTGTTTAACGATTTCGCGCTCGTGGGGCTCATGGCAGCCTGGCATGGTCCGGCTGATGGACTTCAGCACATTGATCGCCGGGAAGCGCCCCCGCTCTGCTATGGCGCGCTCCATGACGATATGCCCATCGAGAATGCCGCGGACAGCATCTGCAATCGGTTCGTTATGGTCATCGCCATCCACCAGCACGGTGAAGAGCCCGGTAATCGGTCCGGCGGTGGTGCCATCTGCGCGAATAGGCCCAGGCCCAGCGCGCTCAAGAAGCTTAGGGAGCTCTGTAAAGACTGTCGGGGTATAGCCCTTGGTGGTGGGTGGCTCCCCTGCGGCGAGACCGATTTCGCGCTGGGCCATGGCAAAGCGCGTTACGGAGTCCATCAGGCAGAGGACTTCCATGTCCTGGTCCCGAAGATACTCGGCTATGGCCAAAGTCATATAGGCGGCTTGGCGTCGTTTCAGGGCCGGCTCGTCAGAAGTTGCAACCACGACAATGGCGCGCTTCAGCCCCTCGGGGCCGAGGGTCTCCTCAATGAATTCTCGAACCTCGCGACCCCGTTCGCCGATCAGGCCCACGACGACCGCATCGCAATCCGCCTGCTTGGCTAGCATCGACAAGAGGACGGACTTGCCAACCCCAGACCCTGCGAAAACCCCAAGCCGCTGGCCCCGACAGCAGGTGGTGAAGACATTCATGGCGCGAACGCCTAGGTCTAATCGCTCGCCAACCCGGCCGCGGGCATGGGCAGCTGGAGGTGCGGCCCTGAGCGGATATCCTGCCAAGCCCTGCGGCAAGGGCCCTAGGCCATCGATAGGCTGTCCAAAGGCGTCGATAATCCGTCCAAGCCAAGCCTTGGTCGGATAGACAGCAGAGCCGAGGTCATCAATCCGGATTTCAGCCCCCGGAGCGACCCCTTCCACGGGGCCAAAGGGCATGAGCAAGGCGCGGGAATCTCTGAAGCCAACAACTTCGGCCGCGAGCGGCTTGGCCCCCCGGCGGACAATCTCAGCGCGGGATCCGATGGAGAGCCGGCTCAGGCCGCCCCGAGCCTCGATCAGAAGGCCATTCACCGCCGCAACCCGACCGGTCACGGTCAAGGGATCGAGGCGCTCAACGGCGGCGACGAGGCTCTTCACAGGACGCAAACTCCGGGAGCGAGTTCGACCTGACTCGCGACCCCCGTAGAATCGGCCCTAGGCCCTTAACTCCTCGTGAAGATTCCCTCGACCTGTCCGCTGAACCATCAGTCCCAAAGCAAAGCCGATCAGCACGCCAAAGGCAAAATAGGTGACCGGTCTCCGACGAATATCATCGCTGATATCGAAGCGTGCCACCCGCGCCCTTTCGCCGGGGGCATGACGGGTGGAGTCAGCGGCGTCCTCAGCGTCGGAGAGCCCTGCGCCAGCCTCAGCCATGGCAGGCCATTCAGAAGCAAACATCGCAAGGTCTCCGCAGGAATTCAGTCACAATGATATCCTAACTGCTTTGAGGGTTTGTTACCGAGAAAATCCGCTCGAATTATGACGCTGAGCGCGACGGCCTATTCGCCCCTCATGTCCAATCACAAAAGATTCAACAGAGGTGAGTCCAGCCCCCCAATCTCACCCTTGCTGCCGAATCCCAAACTGCGTTAACGATTCTCGTAGAGACCATTCATTATTAACCGGTCTTAAATTAACTCGCTGGCAATATAGCAGTGAGTTCGCAGGGATTCTTGGGGGATCCTTGTAAACATCGGCGCGGGCGGCCTAGGAGGATTTGATGCGCGTATTGTTGATCGAGGACGACAGCGCTACTGCGCAGAGCATCGAGCTGATGCTCAAGTCGGAAGGTTTCAATATCTATACGACGGACCTTGGAGAAGAGGGCGTCGATCTGGGTAAGATTTACGACTACGACCTCATCCTGCTGGACTTAAATCTGCCAGACATGAGTGGCATGGATGTGCTCCGCACACTTCGGGTGGCCAAGATCAACACACCGATCATGATCCTTTCGGGTTCGGCCGAAATCGACACCAAGGTCAAGACTTTGGGTGGCGGTGCCGATGACTACATGACCAAGCCTTTCCATAAGGACGAATTGATCGCCCGTATCCACGCGGTGATCCGTCGCTCCAAGGGCCATGCCCAGTCGGTCATCCGCACCGGCGACATCCTGGTTAATCTGGATGCCAAGACCGTCGAAGTGAACAACAACCGCGTTCACCTTACCGGTAAAGAATATCAGATGCTGGAGCTGCTCTCCCTGCGTAAGGGCACGACCCTGACCAAGGAAATGTTCCTGAACCATCTCTATGGCGGCATGGATGAGCCGGAACTGAAGATCATCGACGTCTTCATCTGCAAGCTCCGCAAGA
>CALETE010000053.1 GCA_937920085.1 uncultured Alphaproteobacteria bacterium
CCGATAGGTTCTTTCGGGCACTTGGATGGGTCCGGCGAGAGCTCGATGAATTCAAAGCGCCGACGCAACGCGCTATCGATGAGGGCGATCGAGCGGTCGGCGGTGTTCATCGTGCCTAGAAAGTGAACGTTGGGCGGAAGGGTGAATTGGTCATGTCCTTCGCCTGTGAGATAACCAGGGCAGGGGCAGGGCAAGGTCAGGGTGAGTGCGAAGTCGCACCCGTGTCGTTTGTCTGATTCGACCAAGGTAATGAGCTCTCCGAAGATTTTACTGATGTTTCCTCGATTCACCTCATCCATGATGAGCAGGTAGGGTTTACCCGGGTTTTCCCTGGCTTTTTGTGCGATACGCAGAAGCACGCCCGGCTTTGGCTTGAAGACCATCGCTCCACCTTCCGTGATCGGTTTGTAGCCTACCACGAAGTCGGAGTAGTCGAATGATTGGTGGAATGTGACGAACTCGACCTGTCCTGAGTTGCGCAACTCCTCGAATCGCTGATGGGCGTCGATTTCGTTGTAGGCCACCTTGCAGGTATCCAGAGCGTGTTGCCTTGTCTTGAAGGTCTTTCCGGTTCCGGGCGGGCCGTAGTAGATGGTGCATGTGGGCTGGCCGGCGCTTACGGGGGCGATGGTGGGCATTGTTATTGCAGGAAGGTTGTCTAGGTTGATTCCAAAGCACTCGAGCAGGCTGGATCGTTCGGCGGCCCAGTGCGTTGGTAGGTGTGTGAGCTCCTTGGAGCTCAGTTTCTTCTTGGTCATGTCTTCGCCAGGTCGGGCGAATTTCCAGTTCACACGCCTGGGCTCTGTGACAATCCATTCGATATTTCGGGCGTGCCGGCATCGGTCCCTTTGGCTTTCGTAGCGGTATGGACCGGCGATTCTGCCGTAGATGAAAAGGTTTTCGTCGATGCGAGCGAACAGCAGGTCGCCTTCTTTCATCATTTTCGAGAACCACCACCCCATTAGGCCTGAATTCGATGGGGTGGTATCCTCGTCTGCAGGCTTCATGAGACTGGTCGCCGCAGCTTTGCCGGCATCTTCGTCGTGGGGAATTCCGCTCAAGTCTCCGCAATCAAGGCGCATATTTATCTCGGACTTGTTGAGGAGCGTCTTGAGGTCATTAAGGCCGTTTGCTAGATAGCTTCCCCTGCTCAGGTTGTAGTGCCAAAGTCGATGGTTTGTAATTGCTTCGGCTTCGTCGTCATCGCCCTCGGCGACCTCTCCGCTTTGCTGTTCGCGATAAATCAAGGTGCCAAGGCTTTGTAGGTCGTCGGTGGGTTTTGCCCGCCTGATGACATCTTGGTGCAGCGCCTCCAAGCTCATGTTCTCGGTCTGGACTCCCTGGCCCTCAAGGTAGGCTTTAAGAAGTTCGTCTTTGAAATACCCGATTATGGTTGGCCGATTTGGATCTTGGTAAAGGTAAGCAATCTTTCTAGCCACTGTTCCTCCGACGACTGCCTTATCCATGTGCACTAGGTCGCCGCGGCGAACGGCCTCTATGATCTCAACAATTGTTTGCCTAACCTTGAGGAAAGCCTCTTGAGCCGTGTTTCCATTGCTGGCTTTCCATGAATAAGTTGTATCCCTCTTGTGGGAGGGATTCGTGAGCTCCTCGTCGGCGTTCTCTGGGTTGTGCGCGTAGATGCCGAATTTATAAGCACGTCCTCCGCCCAGGCCCAGGGGTGTGCCGCCGAATTCAAGAAGATAGGTGAAGCTGTTCCGGCTTCCAAACTTCGTATACTCGTCGAGAGTCATCCGCTTGACCTTGTCCAAGGGCCAGGCTCTAAGAAAGGCATCGAGCAAGGCCTGTTCGTTCTCGTTGCAGGTCAGTCGCATAAGGGGGGTGCGCTTATCCTGTATCTACAGTAGACTCGCAAACGAAAACCACCCCTCGGAGGGCAAAAATATGCGAATAAGTCCCGGGTTTTACTTTGCCAACAGATTGCGGCTGATGCTATAACCCGACTCCCTGCCTCTATGTCTGATAACCCCAGCCAGACCGATCAATTTTTCGCTCAACCGATCTTAAATTCTCCGTATGTTTGCCCACGCCGGCATTGGGAATTGGATGAGACTGGGCAGCCGACGCAGAAGATCGTAGAATCCCGTCGGTCGGCCACGTTTGATACCCCTATCCCTAAGAGCAAGAAGGCCAAGAAGGGCAGTGGCAAGCAGGACGAATTGGCGCTTGGAGCTGGCGGGGACGATTCCGCGGCCTCCGAGGCCTTGCGCCGCGAGGTTCAGACTTCGTTAATCAATGAAATCCGCTCCCAAGTTGCGGAATGGAGGGCCCGCCCTGAGCATCTCTGGAATGTCACTGCCGAGACGGCCCAGCTGCTCAGGCACTGGAGGACTTTTCCTTTTTCGAACCAGCGCCCCTTTTTCTGTCAGATAGAGGCTGCAGAGGTCGCTATTTGGCTGACCGAGGTGGCTAACAGCACTGAGTCCGGGCGCAAGATCCTGGCTCAGCTTCTTAGGTCGAATAGATCTGCATACGAGGACGAGGTGCCGGAGGCTTCGATGCTCTACCGCATCTGCTTCAAATTGGCGACCGGCGCAGGTAAGACGACGGTCATGGCGATGCTTATCGCTTGGCAGTCTGTCAATGCGGCTCGGCGGCCAACGAGCGATCACTTCACACGTGGGTTCCTCATTGTTGCTCCTGGCTTGACCATTCGCGATCGACTGCGGGTTCTGCAGCCTAGTGACCCTGATAATTACTATGTGACGCGCGAGCTGGTGCCACAAGATCTGATGGGCGACGTCAAGCGCGCGAAGATCGTCATCACTAATTACCATTCCTTTAAGCTGCGCGAACGCATGGAGCTTTCTGCTGGCGGTAGGGCTTTGCTGCAGGGGAGGGGCGGGGAGGACCTCAATACTCAGGAGACCGAGGGCCAAATGATTCAGCGAGTAATGCCCGACTTGATGGGTCTTAAGAACATCGTCGTGATCAACGACGAGGCTCATCACTGTTATCGTGAACGCCCTGCGGATGAAGATGATGTCGAGCTTAAGGGCGAGGAGGCAGAGGAGGCCGAACGCGCCAACAAGGCCGCCCGTCTTTGGATATCCGGCCTTGAGGCAGTCAAACGCAAGCTTGGCGTCCGCGCAGTCTACGACCTCTCGGCTACGCCGTTCTTCATCAGCGGTTCCGGATACCCGGAAGGGACGATTTTCCCTTGGGCCATGAGCGATTTCTCGCTGATGGACGCAATCGAGTGCGGCATCGTAAAGCTTCCGCGCGTGCCTATTGCCGAGAATATCACCGGCGAGGAGATGCCCAAGTATCGCGATCTTTGGGCTAATATCCGTAACAGTATGCCAAAGAAGGCTCGTGGTTCGGCCGAGGGTCTAGATCCGCTGCAATTGCCCACGCTCTTGCAGACAGCGATGAGCTCGCTTTACGGGCATTATGAGAAGACGTTCAAGCTTTGGGAAGAAAAGCGAATCGGGGTGCCCCCTTGCTTCATCATCGTTTGCCAGAATACTGCTATTTCGAAGTTGGTCTATGACTACGTTTCAGGCCACTACCGCAAGACGCCGGAAGGAGATGATCGTTTAGAGTTCGGACGGCTCCCGCTTTTTAGCAACTTCGACCTAGAGACCGGCAACCCGCTGCCGCGGCCCAATACCCTACTTATCGACAGTGAGCAGCTGGAGAGTGGTGAGGCTTTAGAGCCGGATTTCCGCAAGAAGTTTGCTGACGAGATCGAACGTTTCCGTCGCGAGATTGTTGAGCGAACTGGTGACCATCATACTGCGGAGTCACTGACTGATCAGGATCTGCTGCGCGAGGTCATGAACACGGTCGGAAAGCCTAACCAACTCGGTTCCTCGATCCGCTGCGTGGTCTCTGTTTCGATGCTGACCGAAGGCTGGGATGCCAATACTGTCACCCACGTCCTAGGTATCCGTGCTTTCGGCACCCAACTCCTATGCGAGCAGGTAATCGGTCGTGCTCTGCGTCGCCAGTCGTATGCTCTGAACGAGCAAAACCTTTTTGACGTCGAGTATGCGGACGTATTTGGCATCCCCTTTAAATTTACGGCCAAGCCTGTCGTCGCCGAGCCTAAGCCGCCCAAACCCAGCATTCAGGTCAAGGCGTTGTCCCCCGAGCGCGAACGCCTGGAGATTAAGTTCCCACGTGTGCGGGGCTATCGCGTCGACCTTCCCGAGGACAATCTCACCGCTAAGTTTAACGAAGAGTCCACCCTCGTACTTACCCCTGACATCGTCGGTCCGACAATTACGCAAAACTCTGGTATTATTGGCGAGCAGGTCAACATGACCCTCGAGCACCTTCAGGATGTTCGGCACTCGACTGTCATTTACCGTCTTACCCAGCGGCTAATCGAGACTAAGTACCGCGACGCTGGCGACAACCCCGAGCAACACCTTTTTGGTAAGCTTAAGCGGATTGTGACTTATTGGCTAGAGCACCATCTAGAGTGTCGTGGTAACACCTTCGAAGCTCAGCTTCTTTATCTGGAGCTCGCCGACCGTGCCTGCGAGCGCATCGCTGCTGGCATCACGCGCGCATTTATGGGGGAGAGGCCTATCCTTGCCGTACTCGATCCATGGGTTCCCCTGGGAAGCAGCCAGGTGGTCAATTTTCCAAGCACAAAAGTCGAGTCTGCTTGGCCGACTGACTCGCGCCGTTCGCATGTCAACTATGTCATCTATGACTCGGAGTGGGAGGCGGAGTTCTGTCGGGTGGTTGAGGCACACCCAAAAGTTCATTCCTACGTTAAAAATGCCGGCCTCTACTTTGAAGTCCCCTATCTTCATGGTGGCCAGCCCCGCAAGTATCACCCTGATTTTATCGTCCTTATCGACGATGGACGCGGTCTGGATGACCTGCTCACCCTCGTCGTAGAAATCAAGGGCTACAAGAAGGACGACGCTAAGGTGAAGAAGGAAACCATGGAGACTTACTGGATCCCCGGAGTAAATAACCTTAAGACTCACGGTCGCTGGGCCTTCTGTGAGCTCGCCGAACTCTACGAGATCGAGCCTGGCTTTGCAGCTAAGGCTGCCGAGAGCGTCAACGGCATGATTAATCAATTCACCACACGCTGATATTTCCAAATGGCTAAACCTAAGAAGTCTTCTGAAAAAATTGTCGCACACTTCCAGCACGAGGGGGAGAAGCGAAAAAACATCCCTACTGCCGAGCTGCAATCACTTCACCAGCCCGGGGTTTCCGAGCCCAAGGAGCTGCGCTACCCGCGTAACCCGGACCTCGACCCCCAATTCGTCTGGCGTGGCAAGGACCAGCAGGACTGGAGCGACCTCGTCGTGCCGACTCCGCCGCTTTACATCCAGGAGAAGGTGCACCCCAAGGCGCTGATCGACGACCTTCTCCGCCGCTCCAAGGAGCGTCAGGCCGAGACCGACGGTCTCTTTGGTGACCTCTTTCAGGACTTCGACGGCCTACCCAAGGACGTCGACAAGACCGAGTTCTATCAGCACGACGCCAATTGGACAAACCGCATGATCTTGGGCGACTCTCTGCAGGTCATGGCCTCTCTCGCTGAACGGGAAGGCCTCCGCGGTAAGGTCCAGTGCATCTACTTCGACCCACCCTACGGCATCAAGTTCAACAGCAACTTTCAGTGGTCGACGACGAGCCGCGACGTCAAGGATGGCAACGCTCAGCATATTACGCGCGAGCCGGAGCAAGTTAAGGCTTTTCGTGATACTTGGCGTGACGGCATCCACAGCTATATGACCTACCTGCGTGACCGACTGACTGTTGCCAGGGATTTACTAACTGATTCTGGATCAATTTTTGTGCAAATAGGCGAAGAAAATTTGCACAGAATCCGGGCGCTTCTTGATGAGGTTTTTGGTGAAGAAAATTTAGTTAACCAAATCGTAATCCTCAAGACCACGGGAGTTATG
>CALETE010000054.1 GCA_937920085.1 uncultured Alphaproteobacteria bacterium
GGAGAACTGCTTGCCGAGCGTCGGCGACAGGCTGGCCCAGCTGGCCAGGCTCATCAACCCGCCGGCGAACAGGATGTCGCGGGTGCGGCGCGGGGCGGTCTTGGGGTCTGTGGCCAGGCGCGGCAGGTAACCGGCCTGGGCGCCGGCCCGGCCGCTCTCGGCGGTGAGCAGGAAGTTACCCCCTAGGGAGCCTGAGGCCTTGGCCAGGGCGCAAAACGCCACCAGCCCGGCGGTGAAGGGGCCCGCTATGGGGGCAATGGCGGCGGCAAAGGGGGCGGTCGAGGCCGCCAAAGCCTTGGCGGGCAGGAGGCCCATTATGGCCACAGAGGCTGACATATAGACCACAGCGGCGATCAGCACCCCGCCCACCGCCACAATGGGCAGGTTGCGCTGGGGGTTCTCAATCACACGGGCGGCGACATTGGCGCTCTCCAGACCCAGAAACGCCCAGAACACCGGGGTGACCGCCAGGCTCATGGCCGCGCCGTCGGGCTTGCCGCTCACATTCCATGAGGCCTGGAAGAGGTGCGGGTCAAAGGCCAAGACCCCGACCCCTATGGCCAGCAGGATGGGAGCAAGGCCCAGCAGCAGGGTGGCCCCGCCGATCTGCGCCACCAGCCGCGGCCCAATCAGGTTGGCCAGGGTAAACAGCCAGATGGCCCCCAGCACCGCCATGAGGGCTGGCCCCGGGGCACCCAGGGCTGGAATGAAATAGGCCAGATAGCCGACGACGGCCACGGCTATGGCTGTGGTGCCGATCCAGCAATTCACCCAATAGGCAAACCAGCTCACATGGCCCAGCGCCGGGTGCAGCTCCTTACCGGCATAGTCAACCACCCCGTCCCCCGTGGGCCTCAGCACCCCCAGCAGGCCAAACATCAGGGCCAGGATCAGGGCGCCCCCGCTGGCTATGGCCCAGGAGAGGATCGTGATGGAGCCATAGGCGCCTAGGGTGGCGGGCAGGAAATAGAGCCCCGAACCGATCATATTGCCCGCCGTCAGCAAGATCGCCGCCAGAACCCCCAGCCGCTGGGTCTTGCCCGCCCCGCTCATGGGTGGACCTTGGCGATCTGGGACTGGAACCAGGCTATGGCGTCCTCATGCCGGGGGGAGAGGACGCCCACCTCGTAAACCCCCGCGTCGAGATTGCGCTGCACCGCCTCGCAGATCACCTTGTCCTCAAGGGTCAGGCCATCAGAGGTCTCAAGCACGGACTCCATGTCCGAGGCGCCGGGCTCATAGAAATAGAGATAGTCCAGCCGGGTCTTGTTGTGCCCGATGGGCCGCATGTGCTCGACCATCAGGCCATAGCGATACACGTTGAAGGCGAGGTTGGGCCAGAGCCAGACCCAGAGGCCGTCATTGACCCCGCTCAGCGTCTCGACCTCATGCACCGCCGCCGCCCCGACCATGCGCACCTTATAGGTCTCAGGCTTGACCTCAGAGGCTAGCTTGGGATGCACCGCCTGGACGTGATAGCCCTCCAGGTAGTTCTCCACATAGGTCTTCCAGTTGCAGTCGAGGTCGTGGCTGCGGCGCAGGGTGGCCGAGGCCGTGGTGACTCCGTGGGCGTCGAACAGGCCATCCAGGGGCGCGGTCAGCTCGGCCAGGGGCCCGGCCTCTCCATCCACATTGACGAAGATAAAGCCCCGCCACAGATCCACGCATACCGGGTAGAGACCAAACGCCCTGGGGTCGAACCCCTCAGAGGCGCCGAAGTCCACGGCACTGCGCAGGCGGCCGTCCAGGGCATAGCGCCAGCCGTGATACTTACACGTCAGCTCCTTGCCGCAATGGCTTGCACCGTCGGCCACCAGGGGTCCGGCCCGGTGGCGGCAGACATTGTGAAAGCCTTTCAGCTCCCCTTCCGGCGTGCGCACCACCAGAACCGGCCAGCCAGCAACATCACTGGCCAGGACGTCACCAGCCTTGGCGATCTCGCTCTCATGGCCCAGGAATTGCCAGCCGGCGGCGAAGACATGGGTGCGGTCGCGCTCGTAAGCTTGCGGGTCGCGATAGAGGGAGGAGGGCAGGGTCAATTGCATCGTCCCAGCATCCTTAAAGGCGCGGTCAGGTCAACCGGGGATGTGCATAGAGTGTGCCTATGCTGGGTATAGATTCTTTTGATTGGGTCTATGCGCTGGAATCCTCTAGGAACGCGCCGTCAGCCGCGATTAGCCGCGGAACCCCAAACCGGAGAAGACGATGAGCCTCGCCGCCAGCAAGACCCTGGAAAACCTGAAAGCCGCCTTTGCCGGCGAAAGCCAAGCCAACCGCCGCTATCTGTACTTCGCGCAGAAGGCCGACGTGGAAGGCTATAACGACGTCGCCGCCGTGTTCCGTTCCACCGCCGAAGGTGAAACCGGCCACGCCCACGGCCACCTGGAATTCATGGAAGAAGTCGGCGACCCCGCCACCGGCCTGCCCATCGGCGGCACGGAAAACAACCTCAAGGCCTCCATCGCCGGTGAAACCCACGAATACACCGACATGTATCCTGGCATGGCCCGCACCGCCCGCGAAGAAGGCTTCGACGAAATCGCTGATTGGTTCGAAACCCTCGCCAAGGCTGAAAAGTCCCATGCCGGCCGCTTCCAGCGCGCCCTGGAATCCATGGCTTAAGACTGAACGGTCGCCCTTCGCCGCAAGGCGAGGGGCGTTCCACCCGCCGCCAGCTCAAGCGGCGCTTCCTTCTCTTTCTCATTCCGTCTCGAACTGGAGGTCACCATGGCCGACACCCCCAAAGCGCCCGCGCGTGAGGGCAGCCTTGATGCGCCCTTCCGTCATCCCATCGCTTGGCAGGATGATGCCTATTACGATCTGGCCGCCGTCGAGAAGGAGATGGAGCGGCAGTTCGACGTCTGCCACACCTGCCGTCGCTGTTTTAACCTGTGCGATAGCTTCCCCAGGCTGTTTGACCTGATCGATGAGTCCAAGACCGGCGAGCTCGATAGCGTCGATAAGGCTGACTACGCCAAGGTCGATGAAGCCTGCACCCTGTGCGACATGTGCTTCCTGACCAAGTGCCCCTATGTGCCGCCCCACGAATTCGACATCGACATTCCCCACCTGATCCTGCGCTACCGTGCCGCCAAGCACCGGGCCGGAGAGCGCGACTTTGTCCGCGACCAGCTGGGTCAGACTGACCGCAATGGCAAGATGGCCAAGCCCGTGGCCAAGATCGCCAACTGGGCAACGGCGCGCAAGAACACCCCCCTGCGCAAACTTTTGGAAGCCATTGCCCAGATCGACGCCGAGGTCGAGCTGCCCAAATATCATTCCAAGACCGCCACCGACCTCCTGCCGACGCCGATTGCCCCAGATCCCGCTGGCCCCGCCTTTGGTCAGCGCAAGGTCGCCCTCTATGCCACCTGTTTCGTTGATTACAACACCCCCGACACCGCCGTGGCCGCGGCTCGGGTCCTGGCCAAGCAAGGGGTTGAGGCCAAGCTGGTCTACCCCGAGTGCTGTGGCATGCCCCAGCTGGAAGCTGGCAATCTCAGCGACGTGGCTGGTCGGGCCAAGCGGGTTGCCGCTGCCTTCGCCCCTTATATCGAGCAGGGCTATGAAGTGGCGGCCCTCACCGCCTCCTGCGGCCTGATGATGAAGTTCGAATGGCCCCTGCTC
This sequence comes from uncultured Alphaproteobacteria bacterium, assembly GCA_937920085.1. Taxonomy (GTDB): domain Bacteria; phylum Pseudomonadota; class Alphaproteobacteria; order Caulobacterales; family Caulobacteraceae; genus Phenylobacterium. The sequence goes on from CALETE010000054.1 coordinate 3,628, forward strand.
CTGCCCGAGGACGAGTCGGTGCGAAAGCTTTCAGCCGCCACCCGGGATATCTGCGAATATGTGGTGGATCTGTCTAAGTCTGTGGGCCTGGCACCGGGCCTCGCCCCGGTTGAGGGCGGGGTCACCGTCCATCATGCCTGCCATGCCCGGGCCCAGAATATGGGGGCCCGGTCGGCCGACATGCTGCGCCTGATCCCTGACACCAAGGTCGAGGTGATAGAGCGCTGCTCTGGCCACGGCGGCACCTTCGGCGTCATGAAGGACACCTACCCCCTGGCCTTGAAGGTCGGAAAGCCCGCCGCCAAACAGGTGGCTCAGAAGGGCTCAGCCGAGCTTTGCTCCGACTGCCCCCTGGCCTGCAAACACATTGGTCAAATGCTGACCGCAGAGACGGGGCCTAATCTTACCCCCCGCCAATCTCATCCCATCGAAATCCTGGCCCGCGCTTACGGAGTTCTCTGACACCATGCCTGCTGCACAACGCCTGATCACCCGCGAAGATCTCATCCCAGACGCGGAGTTCGCCAAGGTCCGCAAGGAACGCCGCGCGAACCTTCTGCCCATAAAGCGGGCCCGCCGGATCGACCTCGGCCCCTTCTGCTCGTTCTATTTCGAGTGCTTCGACACCATGCTGTTTCAGATTCAGGAAATGCTCCTGATCGAAAAGGGCGGCGAAGCCCAGATTGCTGACGAGCTGGCGGCCTATAACCCCCTCATTCCCCAGGGCCGCGAGCTGGTCGCGACCGTGATGTTTGAAATCGAAGATGAAGTCCGCCGCGCCGTCATGCTGGCCAAGCTCGGCGGGGTTGAGGATCAACTCTTCCTGCAGGTCGGCACAGACAAGATCTATGCTGTGGCAGAGGGCGATGTGGAACGTACCCGGGAGGACGGAAAGACCTCATCGGTGCACTTCCTGCACTTCCCCCTGACGGCCGAGCATGTGGCGGTCTTCCGGACCCCGGGGGTGCAGGTCATGGTGGGCTGCGACCATGAAAGCTATGCGCACATGGCGGTCCTGAACCCAGCGACTCGTGCGGAGCTCGCCCGGGACTTCGCATAAAAAGTCGTCAGGGTGCGTGGACAAAACGGTGTGAGGCAACGCATAGGGAATTGTGTCCACGCCGCCCGCAAATCGCCGCGCTGATATTGACTGGATCAGGGTGGCCGCCTTTGGCCTCCTGATCATTTATCATGTGGGTTTGGTCTATGCGCCCTGGGACTGGCATGTGCACAGTCGCCATACCTTTGAGCCCTTGCGTTATGCCGCCCTGGTCACAAATCCCTGGCGGCTGACCCTGCTGTTTTTCGTGTCTGGGGTCGCCCTGAGGTTTATGAGCCGTCGCCGGGCACCTGTTGAGGTGCTTCGTGCGCGCTTGGCGCGACTGGCCCCACCCTTCCTTTTTGGGGTTTTGGTCCTGGTGCCCCCCCAATCTTGGATTGAAGCCATGGATAAGGGGACCTGGAACCAGGGCCTAGGCCCTTGGTGGCTATCCCAGTTCAGCCCCCAGGGGTTTGTGGCCGGCATACCTCTGAACCACATCTGGTTTGTGCTTTATATCTCGGTTTACAGCCTGATTGTGGTCGGCCTGCTGGCCCTCCCCAAGATGCAAATAACGCTGGAACGCGCCTTTGCCTGGGTATTTGGCGGCTGGCGGCTGTGGTTGATCCCCATGGTCTATCTGGCCGTCGTGCGCCAAAACCTGTTCGCAACCTTCGGCCTGTCGAACCACCTGACCACCGACTGGTACAATCACGCCGCCTCCTTCGGTGTCTTCCTCCTGGGCTTTCAGTTGGCCCTACGAGACAAGGTTTGGGCCGATTTTGAGCGGCTGCGCTGGCTCTTCCTGGGAACGGCCATATGCGCCTTGCCAGCCCTCATCGTCCTCGAAGCTGATCCCAACGCCATGTTGGTCAACGGTGGGCTGTTGAAAAATATCACCTTTGCCGTGGACCAGTGGGCAACCATTGGCGCCGTACTCGGTTTTGCAAGCCGCCATATCCGCACGGCGGACGGTCCTTTACTGCGCTATCTGACCGACGCTGTTTTCCCCTGCTACCTCGCCCATCAGACCCTATTGGTCATCGCAGTCTGGATCTTGAAGCCCTTAGGCCTTCCCGTGGCCGTAGAGGCATCCTGCCTCTTGATCTTTACCCTGGGCGGGAGCCTGCTGGTCTATGAAATCGTCCGGCGGATAGGTCCGATCCGGCCCCTCTGGGGCCTGAAGCCATTTTCCGCGACCAAGGGAGTGGGCTAGGGGGATGATGCCCTATCGAAGTCACAGACTGCTCTTGCGCATTGGCATGATTGCGCCGGTCTTTGCCTTTGTCGCCGTCGCCTTGGCGGTGATCGCCTATCCTGGATTCAACCACGCCCGGCAGTATTTGAGCGAGCTTGGCGGTGTGCATGCCCGCCACCCTGAAATCTTCAATTTTGGCGTGGTCATTTCCGGCCTCGGCGCAGGCCTGGGCGGTATTGGCTTTGCCATGGCCATCTTGGCCCTTGGTGGCGGCCGGTTGCCGGCCCTTGTGACGGGGCTGTGCTTCATCCTGGCTGGAGTTGGCATGGTCATAGCCAGTATCTACCCCTGGCCCGATCCCCGGCACCTGGCCATCAATCTTGGATTGGGCATCCAGCTTGCCCCCCTGGCGATCATTTGGGGTTTTCGCACCACCCCGGAATTAGGGGGTTTGCGCCGGTTTCTGGCCCTGGTGTTTGTCGCCATGGCGATCCTGACCGTCCTGACCAAGCACCTTATCTTCAAGGGTCTGGTCAATGACTTCAATGTCGGCTGGTGGGAACGGGCCTTTGCTTTTGTCCTGGTCGGGTGGACGGGTGTCGCGGCCTATATCCTCGAGCAACGCCTCCTGGCCCTTGCCCACGAAAATACCCCTTCTGCGCGATCGGCAGGCTGAGGCGTTCAGCGTCTTTGCAGCCAACCTCTCGATTTTGTGATCGTTTTTCGGCTCTCGCCCATCTATGAGGCGCTATCCCTGCCTTGTGCCCAAATTCTACTCGAACCCCCCGAATTTATTAATTTTTGTCGGACTGCAAGAGAGGGCTTGATTGTTCCCCTCGCAATGCAGCATAACGCTTTTGTGATCGAAAAGTGATCGCACGGGCGGACGGGCAATATGGACGCGTTGAGCACCCATAGCATTGACGTGATGGACACGGTCTTCGGTCAGGCTGACCCGGAGTCGCGCACCTGGATGCCGAGCCCTGCGCCGCTCGACATGCCGCGTCAGTCCTTTGAAACGCCCCTGGGTGACTTCCGGCCCAGCACCAGCCCAGACAATATTGTCCTGCGCCGCACGGTGATTTTTGCCACGACGCTATTGCTGGCTTTTCTGGCCTTCCTAACCCCAGCCAAGATCTATGTGGAAGACGGGTTCAGCACCCTGGAAATTCTGGCCCTTGTCCTCTTTGGGGCGCTGACCATTCCCATCTCCTGCTGGTTTGTCAGCGCCATGGCGGGGTTCATCCTGCAGCATGTGCGTGGATCCCATGACGATTTGGACTTCCGTCCCGTCGCCCGCCGGCCCCAGACGCGTACCGCCCTGCTCATGCCCCTCTATAATGAAGACGCGACCGCGGCCTTCGGTCGGTTGAGCGGGATTGAGCGGTCACTGGCCAAGCTGGACGCGGCCAGCGCCTTCGACATTTTTGTGCTGTCAGATTCGACCCAAGACGACGCTGCGACCGCAGAATGGGCTGCCTTCCAGTCCTTCCGGGTAACTTCCCACTGCCGCGCCTTCTACCGCCGCCGGGACAAGAACACCGAGCGCAAGGCCGGCAATATTGCCGACTGGGTGCAAAACTACGGTGCGGCCTACGAGACCATGGTCATCCTGGACGCCGACAGCACCATGGCGGGCGAAACCCTGATGCATCTCGTCGACGCCATGGAGCGCAAGACCGATATCGGCCTGATCCAGACCACCCCTTCGATTGTGGCTGGCCAGACCCTCTATCAACGCACGCAACAGTTTGGCGTGCGGCTCTATGGCCGGGTTGCCGGTGCGGGTCTGGCCTGGTGGTCTGGATCTGAATCCAGCTATTGGGGCCATAACGCCATTGTTCGGACGGCCGCCTTCGCCCAGTGCTGCGGCCTGCCCGTTCTGCCAGGGCGTAAGCCCTTCGGCGGGCACGTGATGAGCCACGATGTTGTGGAGGCCTCGCTTCTGCGCCGTGCCGGTTGGGGTGTGCACCTGACGGCCGCCCTCGGTGGGACCTTTGAAGAGTCGCCGCCGTCCCTCCAGGCCTTCATGTCCAGGGACCGTCGCTGGTGCCAGGGTAATATGCAGCACTTGCAACTGCTGACCGCGCCGGGCCTGACGGCCATGAGCCGTTTGCAAATGGTCATCGGGGTCATGGCCTATTGGGCATCGCCCCTTTGGTTCCTTTCCCTGCTCACCGCCCTGCTGATTCAGTTTCAAACGGCACCCAAGCTCGAAGAAATCGCCACCCTGGCCGGTTGGCGGACCATCGTCCTGCCCCGCCATGATGGCTATGCCCTCATCTGGATGACGGCCCTGACGTGGATGTTGCTCTTTGGTCCTAAGCTATTGGGATCCATCCTGGTCATGTCCCGGCAGAACGAGCGGGCGGCTTTTGGCGGCTCGGCGTCGATCCTGAAGGGTGCTGCCATGGAAATGTTCATGTCCATGGTGATGGCTCCAATCATGATGGTCAGCCACACCCGCATGCTGATCGAAATCTTCAGCGGTAAGGACTCCGGCTGGCGGACCCAACAGCGGGAGGCCGATAAGATCACCTGGGCTGAGGCCTGCCGCTTCCATGCTTGGGAGCTGCGCGCCGGCATGGTGTTCGCCGCAGCCCTGATGGCCCGCCCGGACCTTTGCCTGGTGTTTTCGCCGATCGTCCTGCCCCTGCTGTTTGCCCCGGCCCTTTCCATCCTGACCTCCCGTCCTGATGTCGGCCAAAGCCTGCGTTTCCGCGGTATTATGTTGACGCCAGAGGAGCTGGGATTTGAGGTTGCTCTACCCCGCGCGCGTCGCCAGGCCTTCACGCCGGTCGCCGTGCCGTCGCACGTCACCCTAGATGAACGGCCGGCATCCCTGGATCTGGAAGCCGCCTAGGGCTTCGGCCGTACCAGCACCGCATCGGTATAGGTTTCGACCACCAGACTGAAAGCCACCCCCTCGGCATTCAGCAGTACGGCCCGATGTTGCAGGACATCCCTGGGGACCACCAACCCGCTCCGATAGACTTGGATGGGCCTTGGGGTTTCTTCCCAGTTTCCCGGCAGGGGGCGGAATAGATAGGTGGTCGACAGGGTCCTGCGTCGAAAGTTCAGCGGACGCACCACCACGCCGAACGGTGTTTCAGTTTCTTCCAGCGCCCTATTCATCTCGGGATTAAGCAGGTTAGGCCGGTACCAGTTGTCGGCCTCTGACAGGACAAGCTTGCCGCAGGTCAGCTGAACCCGGCGGTAGGCTAGGGGCTCCTCGGGACCAACCCCTAGGGCCCTTCGATCCTCTGGACTGGCAGTCTTGACCGCATCGCGAATGCGATGGGCGAAAATCTTCTGTCCCTGGCCATGCAGGTCGCACCAAGCTTGCAGGGTCGCCGTGGCGCTATCGTGACTGAGAAGGTCCGCATTGAGTTGCGCAAGTTGCGACCAAGCTTCCAACCGCCCGACATAGCTGGCCGGCCAGGGCACCACGAGGGCGAGGATCACGGCTTTGTGACCTTCGGACGGACAAGATGCCCGAGGGCCAGAAATTCGAAGGGAATCAGCAAGGTCGCCCAGACAGCCCACTTGGGATCACCAAACCGCAAGATGAGCAGGCTGATGATGAAGGCTAGTCCCGGCAGGGCACCTCTGAGCACCCTGTAAATCCGTTCGCGCAGGTCTACATTACCCCCTACCAGATGTCCGGCCCCGCGGGTGATGATGAGTGACATGGTGACCATGACGCCTGAGGTGAAAATTTGATTCCAGCAATAGAGTTCCCAGGCCAGCCCAGACACGCCGCCATGGGCGATCATGCTGGTGCAAAAGGGAATGAGGCACACGGTCAGCAGAAACAGCAGATTAAGGCCTGCCAAGGGCCAATCGAAATGGGCGACCCGGCGCAGGGCATTGGCGTGCGCCATCCACCAGACGCTGACCAGGGCAAAGGACCCGAAGAAGGCCGAAAAATCAGATGCCATCTCCCAGAGGCCCCGGGCCAAGTCTGTAGTGGTCTGGCCTGATGGGGCCTTCAACTCTAGGGCTAGCAGGGTTAGGACGATGGCGAAGACCGCGTCTGAAAAGAACAGCATGCGATGAAGCAGCCTATCATCGGCTTGGGCTTCCAAGTCGTGGGATGGCGAGGTCATAATGGCTCCTGGTGTCATCTACAGCTAAGGGCGTCTGCGGAACTCTGTCGAGACCTGCTCTCGCCTTTCTGTCTGCCGACGCTAAGATGCCCCTCCCTAGGAGCCAAAGACAGATGAAGACATCGAAGATTGTTTTGGGGTTGTCCGTTGTCGCCTTAGCCACGGCATCGTTCGCCTTCGCTCAGGAAATCGCCCCGCCACCCGCTGCGGCTGAGGCCCTTTTGCCCGAGCGGTTTGCCCCTGAAATCGCCCATTTTGCCGAGGTAGACGCGTCAACACCGCCGCAATCTTGCGCCTATCTGTTCGTTGGGTCGTCCTCCATTCGATTTTGGAAATCTCTTACCGAGGACATGGCACCCTACCCGATCATCAATCGCGGGTTCGGCGGCGCACATATTGCCGATGTCGACTATTATTTCGACAAGGTGGTGACCCCCTATCAGGCGCGTGCGATCTTTTTCTATGCCGGCGATAATGACCTGTGGGCCGGTAAGACCCCCGAAAAAGTCATCTCCGATTTCAATCAATTCATGACGCTCAAGACCCAAAAGTTGGGCGACACGGTTCCGGTTTATTTCATCGCGGTGAAACCCTCAAAGCAGAGGATTTCACAGATTACCCTGCAAGATCAGGTGAACCAGGCCGTCCGAACCCTCGGAAAGTCGCGCTCGGACCTGCGATTTGTCGACATTGTCCCCAGCATGCTTGAGGCAGGCGTGCCCAAGGATATCTTTGTGGGCGATGGACTTCATATGAAGCCAGAAGGCTATGCGCTCTGGACCAATGTCGTACGGCCCATGGTTGAAGCCGACGCCAAGGAAGATCGTCCCTGCGGCGCGGCCCCAGAGCCGAAACAGAAGCCGAAGCACCTATGGTTTTGGCAAAAGAAGTCCTGAACTCATAAAATCTAATCAGAGGAAACGTCATGAATGAAGTGAACTATGGCGAAGACATCGCCCTGAGTGCTGAGGCTGTTTGGGCGGTGATCGGGGATTTTTCTGGGATCCGGAAGTGGGCCGGTGCCGTGGAGGCCGAGTCCACGGAAGTGACGCCCAAGGGTAAGGTGCGAACCCTGACCATGCCCGGCGGACGGTCCATCCAGGAGCTGATGACCGACGAAGGGCCACACCACTACACCTACACCCTCGATCGCCCAGATATGGACGCCTATTTCTCGACGGTGTCGGTGGTTCCGGGACCCTCGGACGCCTGCCGGATCGAGCTCAGCGTCAAGTTCACCCCCAAGGACCCGTCGGCCCTTGAAGCGACCACGGAACAGCTGACGAAGTTCTGCCGTGGTAATGTGAAGGCCATGAAGCGAGCCCTGGGTCTGGCCTAGGCTGGGTCAAGGCGGGGTGAGGGGAGACAGCCGCCCCAGGCTGGGCTAATCAGCGGCCATGTCACTTCCCGATTGTCGCCTCTACCTCATCACCCCGCCTCGGCTGGACGACCTAGCCGGATTTTCTTCTGTCTTGGCAGACACCCTGAGCGCAGGTGATGTGGCGGCCCTGCAGATCCGGCTGAAAGATGTCTCTGACGAGGTCATAACTGCTGTCGTGGCGGCCCTGACCCCTGTGGCCCAGGCGCACGATGTGGCGGTCATTCTCAATGATCGTCCCGATCTTGCGGCCCGATTGGGGTGCGATGGCGTCCATGTCGGCCAGTCTGACATGTCCTGCAAGGACGCCCGCCGATTGATGGGCCCTGATCGCATGGTGGGTGTGACCTGCCACGATAGCCGTCATCTGGCCATGGACGCGGCCGAGGCCGGCGCGGACTATGTGGCCTTCGGGGCTTTTTTTCCGACCACCACCAAGGACGCGCCCACCCGTGCTGATCCTGAAATCCTGCGCATCTGGCAGGAGGTTATGGAAGTTCCCTGTGTGGCGATTGGCGGTATCACCCTCGATAATGCCGCAGATCTTGCCGCCGCAGGGGCTGATTTTCTGGCGGTTTCCGCTGGGGTTTGGGCCCACCCTGCGGGCCCCGCTGCGGCTGTTTTAGGCCTCAACGCTGCCATTGCCGAAGGATTAGCCAAACGGGTTGTCGCCGCCGCCTTGCCTTAGGGGGCTGGTGCAACTAGGTTCCGCGCCCTCATGAGCACGCAAACCGCACTCCTAAAGGTCATGTCCGACGCCGCCCGCAAAGCGGCCCGCGGACTTAATCGCGACTTCGGCGAGCTCAATGAGCTTCAGGTTTCCAAGAAGGGCGCGGCCGATTTCGTCTCTGCCGCTGACCTCAAGGCCGAGCAGACAATATTCGAAGCCCTGGAAAAGGCCCGTCCCGGCTATAGCTTTCTGGGCGAAGAGCGCGGCCTGATCGAAGGCACCGACAAAACCCATACCTGGATTGTTGACCCCCTGGATGGGACCACCAACTTCCTGCACGCTATTCCGCACTTCGCGATCAATATCGCCCTGCAGCGAGAAGGGGCCATTGTCGCCGCTGTCACATACAATCCCGTGACCAATGAGCTGTTCTGGGCCGAAAAGGGCAAGGGCTGCTTTGTCAACGACAAGCGCCTGCGGGTTGCGGCCCGCACACGCCTGGATGAATCGGTGATCGGGACCGGCATTCCGTTTCTGGGCCATGGCCAGCACGCCAAGTTCCTCAAGGAATTGCACCAGATCAGCCAGCGGGTTGCCGGTGTCCGCCGGTTCGGGGCCGCGGCTCTGGACCTGGCCTATGTGGCCGCCGGGCGCCTGGACGGGTTCTGGGAGCGAGACCTCGGCGCCTGGGATATCGCGGCCGGTCATCTGCTGATTACCGAAGCCGGCGGCAAGGTCACCACCATCGAAGGTGAAGAGAACGTCCTGGAAACCGGTAGCATCTGCACGGCCAATCTGGAACTTCATCCTCTGCTGATCGAGCGGCTGAAGGCGGCGGCCTGAGGTCAGGCTTAAAGTCCAGGCTTGACGGAAGCGTCACATAGCGGCGCTAGATAGACGCCATGACCCTGACTCGCAGAACCCTTGCCGCCTTAGCGGTGACCAGCCCAGCCCTCCTTGCGGCGGCCCAGCCCATGAAAATGCGGCCCATTGTGATCGCCCATCGGGGAGCCAGCGGCCTGCGGCCCGAGCACACGCCCACCGGATATCGGCTGGCCATCGACCAAGGGGCTGACTTCATCGAGCCTGATCTCGTCCTAACTCGGGACGGCGTTATGGTCGTGCGGCATGAAAACGAAATCGGCGGGACCACCAATGTCGCCGCCCACCCTGAGTTCGCGGCCCGCAAGACCAAGAAGGTCATCGACGGCGAAGCCCTTGAGGGCTGGTTCACCGAAGATTTCACCCTGGCGGAGCTCAAGACCCTGCGCGCCCGTGAGCGCCTGCCTCAGCTGCGGGCTGAGAGCGCCAGCTATGACGGGCTCGACGCGATCCCCACCTTTGACGAGGTGGTGGCTCTGGCCAAGTCAGAATCCCTCCGGGTTGGACGGACCATCGGGGTCTATCCCGAAATGAAGCATCCCACCTATTTTGCCTCCCTGGGCATGCCCTTCGAGGCTCGTCTGGCCAGCGCCCTAAAATCCTCTGGCCTCAACAGCCCGACCGCCCCGGTGTTCGTGCAATGTTTTGAGGTCGGTCCCTTGAAGACCATCCGCCAACTGACCCGGGCACCCCTGGTCCAATTGGTGTCGGCCGAGGGCGGCCCTGCTGACCTGCCCAAGACCACCTATTCACAGATGGTTACCGCCGAAGGACTCAAGGCGATTTCAGCCTATGCCAATGGGGTTGGACCCGACTGGAAGCTGGTGGTTCCCATCGTCAATGACGGCCTGGGTGACCCAACGGATCTCGTTGGGAATGCCCACAAGGTCGGCCTGGCCGTTCACCCGTGGACGGTCCGCGCCGAGAATGCCTTCCTGCCGCCCAAGCTGCGTGTAGGCACCGATCCTGCCGCCCATGGCATGGTGGACACCCTCTATCGTGCCCTCTTTGCCGCTAGGATTGATGGTCTGTTCAGTGACTTCCCGGGCCTGGAGGCCAGGGTTCGGGATTCCCTCTAGGCATTCGCATCACCAAATTGCAGGGCGGCAAGGCGGGCATAGAGCCCCCCTTTCTGGGTGAGCTCCTGGTGGGTTCCTTGCTCCACCACACGACCGCCGTCCATGACGACGATGCGATCGGCCTTGAGCACTGTGGCCAATCTGTGGGCGATCACCAAGGTGGTGTGGCCGACCATGGCCTCGTCCAGGGCCAATTGCACCAGTCGCTCATTCTCGGCGTCCAGGGCACTGGTCGCTTCGTCCAGCAACAGAATGGGGGCATGGCGGACCAGGGCGCGGGCAATGGCCAGCCGCTGCCTTTGACCCCCGGAGAGACTGCGGGCCCGCTCTCCCAATAGCGTGTCGAACCCCTCTGGCAGGGCGTCTAGGAAGGCATCAGCCTGGGCTGCCTTGGCGGCCAGCCGTATTTCCTCGAGGGAGGCCTCTGCCCGGCCAAAGCGGATATTCTCGGCCGCAGAGCCGGAGAACAGTGGGCTGTCCTGAGCCACCAAGGCCATACGACTGCGCACAGCCCTAGGATCAGCCCTGGTGAGGTTCACACCGTCCACACAGACAGATCCCCCCTGGGGGTCATAGAACCGCAGCAGCAGCCTTAAAACCGTACTCTTGCCCGCCCCAGACGGCCCGACCAGGGCGACCCGTTCCCCCGGTGCCACGTGCAGGGTGAACCCACTGAGGGCCGGCAGGTCCGGGCGACCTGGATAGGCAAAGGTGACATTCTCGAATTTCACGTCTCCAGCACCGTCGATGGGCAGGGGGGTGGCGTTGGGCGGCGCAGAAATGCCTGGTTCTGCAGAGAGCAGTTCCGAGACCCGCTCCATGGCGCCGGCAGCCTTTTGGACATCCCCCCAGGTTTCGCCCAGGGCACCGGTCGAGCTGGCCGCCATCACGGAGAGAAAGGCAAATTGGAAGAGGGCGCCCCAGGACAGGTCGCCCCTAAGGCCTGCGTGGACGCCCAGCCAAAACACCACCACCACCCCACCAAAGACCAGGCCAATGACCGCGGCAGTCATGATCGCCCGGGCGGTCATACGGCGCAGGGAGGTGGCGAAAGATGCCTCTACGGCTGCACCAAACCGGGCCGCCCCCGCCGACTCGCCGCCAAAGGCCTGCACGGTCTCTAAGGCGTCTAGGGTTTCGCCAGCATGGCCTATGGCCTGGGCAAACTGATCCTGGGTCGATGCGGTCAGCTTGCGGACCCGGCGGCCAAACAGGAAGAGTGGCGCGATCACGAACGGGAAAATCAGCAGGACAAGGCCGGTCAGGTGCGGGCTCACCACCAATAGCATGACCAGGGCCCCGATCAGGGTCAGCAGGTTTCTAAGGGCGACAGAGACTGAGGTCGCCAGCAGGCTTTCGACAATCTGGATATCGGTGGTCAGTCGCGACAGGACTTCGCCCGTGGTGGTGGCCAGAAAAAAGGCGGGGTCGAGGGTCAGTATGTGGGCGTAGGCACTCTTACGCAGATCGGCAACGATCCGCTCACCGAGCTTGGTGACAAAGAAATATCGAAGGGCTGAAGACAGGGCCAGGAGGATAGCCACCCCCCCTAAGAGCCAGAACCAGGGATCGATCGCCGCGCCACTCGCCTTGGCCCCGGTAAGGTGATCCACCAGGGCGCGCACGGCCCCGGTAAGGCCCAGGGTCGAGGCTGTGGCTGTGAGCAGGAAGACACCCGCCATAACCACATCGCTCTTATGAGCCCCCATGAAGGGCAGTAATCGACTAAGGGCGCGAACGCTTTTTCCCTTGGGCCGCTTTGCCGCCCCTTCAGAGATTTGCTGGGCGAGGGCGGCTCCGGCAGTGGGCCTGCCCTCCACATGGGGTTCACCCGTAAAATCACTCATAAAGATCACGCCCTTGCTCTTCGCCCGCCCTTTGCTGTATAGGCGGCGCTCGCTCGCGTCCGCCCTGCTTGGCTGGCCGAAAACTGAATGCCGCTCTCTTACGTCGGAAGCCTCCGAGATGAAACAAGACACCCATCCCGATTATCACTTCATCACCGTGGTGATGACCGACGGCACGAGCTATCAAACGCGCTCGACCTACGGCAAGGAAGGGGCAACCCTGAACCTTGATATCGACCCGAAGACCCACCCGGCGTGGACGGGTGGCAACCAGACCTTGCTCGATCGCGGCGGTCGGGTTTCGCGGTTCAACGCCAAGTTCGGCGCCTTCACCCGCAAATAAACACCTGCGGCGGTCCGGAACTGAAAACGCCGCGGGTCAACCGCGGCGTTTTCTGTGTCTGCCTGTCTCTGTTCGCGGGAGGTCTAGCCGCCGAAGGCAGACCTCAGTCTGTCCAGATGCCCGGCCACAGGGTTGGTCGCGTCGGTAACGGTCTGTTCCACATACATGCGGCGATCTAAGTGCCGGACCCGTTCGAACAGGCGCTCGGACCGTTCCAGCAGGGCCTTAAGTCCGGCGGGCATGTCGTCAGGGATGTTGCGGCCTGGGGCCATATCTTCCGCCGCCAGGCGATAGCGTTCCTCGCAGGCATTGAGGGCAGGCATGTCGCCCTCTCGCACGGCCCGTTGAACCAGCAACCAGGATGCAACCTTCATGAGCCGCGTTGTCAGGCGCATGCTTTCAGCAGCGTATGATAAAGCGGCATTGCGAGACAGAGACTTGGACTCTTGCCGCCCCGCACCATCAAGATAGCCGGCAGATTCTTCCACCAGGTCCATACCTTCCTGGAAGGTACGCCCAAAGAGCTCGGACCGCGCAAAATCGGCGATCACATCGGCCCGCTGGGCGTTGGTGTTGACGTCGTGCATTTGTCCCGATCCTGATCATTTTCGCCCTGGGGGCGCTGTCGTGGCTCATTCGCTGCAACCGTCGTGCCAGGGCGTTATGCGCCCACCGACCTGAAACTTCCAGGGCAGGAACTAACCTGCCCCCCAGGTCACGATCCGAACAGGGCGTCTGCTGCGGCGCGGCCGGCGCGCTTGCGGGCGATTTGGCCCTCGCAACGGGCGATTTCTTCCCGCAGGATCTCTATGCGCTCTTCCAATTCGCCCACGCCGTAGAGCTCCAGGTCTTCTCGGATCGCCTCTTCCAGTCTTTGTCCACGACCGACCCGCGTGCTGACAGGCTCTTCCATGGCAACCCCTCCCTTTCCGATACGCCAACTTACGACTATCTCACTCCAGACCCGTTTTTCACGCAAGCCTTGGACGCCCCCATGACCCAGCCCCTGATGACTGCCATCGCCGTTGAAGGCGGCCGCGGCCCTGCTGAAGCCCTCAAGGCTGTGCAGATTGCCCGCCCTGTGCCCGGCCCCGGACAAATCCTCATCAAGGTCGAGGCCGCCGGCATCAATCGTCCCGATATTCTACAAAGGCTCGGGGGCTATCCACCTCCGCCCGGCTCCCCTGACACCATGGGCCTCGAAGTCGCTGGCGAAGTGGTCGAAGGGGCTGGCCGTTGGCAGGCTGGCGATCGGGTCACGGCCCTGCTGGGTGGCGGCGGTTATGCAGAATATGCGGTGGTGGACGCCCGCCACGCCCTTCCGATCCCCGTCGGATTCACCGCCGTTCAGGCTGCCGCCCTGCCCGAGACCGTGTTCACCGTCTTTGCCAATGTGTTCGAGCACGGCGGTCTGAAGGCCGGGGAAACCTTGCTGATCCACGGCGCCACGTCGGGCATTGGCACCACGGCCATCCAAATGGCCAAGGCCGCCGGGGCCAAGGTCATCGCCACGGGACGAGGGCCTGAAAAGGCCGCCCAGGCCAAGGCCCTGGGTGCCGATGTTTCGATTGACGCCACCGCCGAGGATTTCGCCGAGGTGGCCAAGGCCCACGGTGGCGTCGATGTGGTGCTGGACATGGTCGGTGGTGACTACTTCTCCAAAAACCTGGATGCCCTGAATACGGGTGGCCGAATCGTCTTCATCGCCGCCCTGGCTGGCGGCGAGATCGCGCTGCCAATCTTCCGCATCATGCAAAAGCGCGCTGTGGTCACCGGATCAACCCTGCGTCCGCGGGACCCTGACGAGAAGGCCCGGTTGGCCGCTGCGGTTGAGGCCACAGTCTGGCCCTGGATCGCCGCTGGGGCCTTGATCCCCCAGGTCGATGCCACCTTCCCCCTTGCCCAGGCTGCCTTGGCCCACGCCCATCTCGAGGGCGGTGCCCATCTTGGAAAGATTGTTCTGACCCTATAAATCGGGCCTCAAACCGCCGTCGAACAGTGCATTTGGGCGAAACCTGCTGAGCCAGTGAGGGGCTGACGGTCTGTGGTCAGCCTCTTTTTCTCGCCAAAGGCTGAGCTCAAGCCTTCGATCACATATTGTTTTTGTGGCGGTTCAATGGCCGGAAAGCGCGCCGATCAAAGTCAGATTTGTCAATTTGTTTCAGTATGTTGCCGTAACAAATCCACCAAATGGCCATAATTTAGCCCTGTGGCTTGCATGTCGCACATTTCAACCTATGGCAGGCGGGCGATTGACGTCTCTGCAGCAATGTCGCAGGAAATGCGACACAGCGCGGAACAGCGCCTAGAGACTTTTAGAAGGGGAAACCTAAGGGAATGCGTAAGTTTGCACTGCTGGCCACCAGCACCCTCGTCGCCGCGATCACCGCTGGGGCTGCTTATGCCCAAAGCGGCGGCACAACCATTGAAGAACTGGTCGTCACCGCTGAAAAGCGTGAGCAGAGCCTCCAGGACGTTCCAATCGCCATTTCAGCCTTCACCAGCAAGCAGCGCGACCTGGTGGGCATCAGCACCATTCAAGACCTGACCAACTTCACCCCTGGTTTCGTCTATCAGTCCGCCAACGACCGCGCCTCCATGCGCGGCATTGGTCGTCTGACCAACGTTCACTCCGTTGACGGCGCCGTGTCGATCTACATCGACGGCCTGTTCACCACCTCGACCGTTCTGGCCGGCGGCCCGCCGCTGGAAACCGACCGGGTCGAAATTCTTCGTGGCCCGCAAGGCACCCTGTATGGCCGTAACGCCATCGGCGGTACTGTCAACGTGCTCACGGCGCGTCCGACCGATCACCCCTATGCAGAAGTCCGCGGCGTCGTCGAAAACTTCGGCTTCACCGACCTGCAGTTCGCAGCCTCGGGTCCCCTGACCGAAGGCCTGGATGTCCGGGTGTCTGGCTATAAGCGCGACCAGCGCGAGGGCTATTACACCAACGTCAACAAGAACATGCCTTCGGAAGGCAACAAGCGCGACGAATACGAAGTTCAGTTCCAAGCCAAGGCCAAGCTTGGCGACAATGCCGAACTCTGGATGAAGTACTTCACCCTGGGCTGGAACAACATCGGTGGTCCAGGCGCCCGCGCTGGCTATCTGGCTGGCCCGCAGGAGCTGGGTCTGACCGATCCGAACTTCTCCATCGTGAACAACCCAGCCTTCGGTTATTCCGGCAAGATCGTCCCGGGCAGCTTGGTGCAGGGCAATGGCGGTACCTTCATCGGCAACCCAGCCGTAAGCGACCCGCACCTGATCAACACGAACTACAAGCAGCACGTCAATCTGACCGACGTGAAGTCCTTCACCACCAACTTCGTCTATCACTTCGATAATTTCGACGTGAAGTATGTGGGCGGTCTGACCAACTACAAGTACGACCTGCGCGGCGATACGGACGGCACCAACGTCCTGTCCTATCAGATCCCGCTGGCCACTGGCTCAATCTGCGGCACGGTTCACACCCTGTATTCCATCGGCGGATCGACGGTGGATTGCGCACCTAAGACGGTCAACGCCAACAACACCTATCACTATTTCGAATATCCCCAGTGGTACAGCCACGAGATCAACATCTCGTCAACCACGGACTCGGCGCTCCAGTACATCATTGGTGCGTATTACTATAACGAGCAGTACACCGGCACGGCGTCGACCGCTGACTTCTTCGTTCAGGGCCAGACGCCTCTGAATACGCCAATCCTCGGCGCAGCGGCCAACCCAGAAGGTACGTGGTCCACGGGTCACTACTCCCTCACCACCGAGTCCAAGGCCGTGTTTGGTCAGTTGGATTGGAAGGCGACGGAAACCCTGAAGTTCACCCTGGGTCTGCGCTATACGGATGACCACAAGTTCGGCACCGAATATCGCCGCATCCTTTGCGAATCCGACGTTTGCTATGCTGGCCTCTATCCAGCCATTGGCCTCGCGGGCTTCGGTCCCGGTACGGCCGCAAACTGGGGTAGCCTGCAGGGCAATCTGGCGGCGCTTCCTGCCGTTGGTAAGGCCTTGGGTCTTGGCAATGCCCTGGCCGGCCTCGGTGGCCTCGGCAACGGTGGTATGGACCTGACAGCGACCCTGGCACCTAAGTCCACGGGTGCCAAGGGCGTCACCAGCCCGATCGTCAATGGCAAGCAGTACACCATTGATCCGGCGACGGGCGTGGCTCAGCGTAATCTCGGCGACACCTCCCATGCCTTCACGGGTACGGTTGGCTTCCAGTGGGATCCGCAGGATGGCGTGATGGCCTACGGCCGTTACAGCCGCGGCTATAAGGCGTTCGGCTTATCCGCCGGTGCCTTCCTTGAAGCGCCTGAAGCTAAGCCAGAATTCGTGAACTCCTACGAAGTCGGCTTTAAGACCAACCTCGGCCGCACCATGCAGCTGAACGGGGCCATCTACTACCTCGACTACCGCGACCTTCAGGCCCCTGTGACCGTTAAGGTCACCAGTGGCACCACAAGCGTCAACGTCGGCCAGTTCATCAACCTGGACAAGTCTAAGTCAGAAGGTGTCGAGCTTGACTTTGTCTGGCACCCCATCCAGCCCCTGCGCATGACTGTGGATTATTCGTACAACAATACGGAAATCCTCAAGGCACCGCTGCTGGTGGACGTGAACGACAACGTCAATACCGGCGCAAAGAGCGTTGTCGGCAATCGTTTGCCCCAGGCTCCGAAGAACAAGATCGCCATCAATGCGAACTATGGCTTCGCACTTGATAGCGGCCTGCTGACGGTTGGTGCCAGCTATGTGTGGCGTGATGAGGCCTATGCCAACGTCTTCACTCGGGAATACAACAAGGCTCCGAAGTGGGATCAGATCGACCTGCGCGCTCACTGGGCACCTGTCGGCAACAAGTACACGATCATCGCTTATGTGAAGAACGTGGCTGACACAGCTGGTTACGACGCCGCTGTTGGTGCCTCGAACCGTAACCCGACGACTTCGAGCACGGGTGCTCTGAACCTGGAACTGACCCCGCCCCGTACCTACGGCGTGGAACTGCAGTACCGCTTCTTCTAAGACCCCACACCCGGGGCTCAGGCTTCGGGGACGGTCAAAAAGTTCAGGGCGCGCTGGTTTCCAGCGCGCCCTTTTCTTTGGCCCTGTGTCAATTGCATTGACGATTTGCAGCGCCTCCCGCAGGCTTCTCCCAACCAATACGATCTGCCCAGAGGGTGCGGACAGGGAAGAAAGCCATGACTGAGACGCCGACCGCACACTTGCCGGCCGCAGCGCCCCTGACCTTTCAGACTAAGCTGTTTTACGGCCTGGGCTCCGTCGCCTTTGGGGTCACCACCCTATCCCTGACCTCTGCGGTCCTGACCCCCTATCTCAACCGGGTCATAGGCTTGCCAGCCGTCTGGGTGGGCACGGCCATCATGCTGACCTTGATGCTGGATGCCGTCCTCGATCCGGCCCTTGGCCAGTTTTCCGATCGGCTGCGCACCAAGTGGGGCCGTCGCCATCCCCTGATGTATCTCTCAGCCCCCCTGGTGGCCCTGACCTGTGTCGTCTTCTGGAACTCGCCTACCCAGTGGTCGCCGGAAAAAAGCGGGGTCTTCCTGGTCGGCATGTTGGTGCTGATGAAGTTCGCCGTCAGCCTCTATGAGGTGCCTAGCTCTGCCCTCGCCCCGGAACTGACCATCGACTACAACGCCCGCACCAGCCTGTTCAGCTATCGCTTTTTCTTTGGTGTGATCGGCGGTCTGGTGATGAACATCGCCCTCTACCAGGTCTTCCTCAGCCCGGCCAATGGGGGCATGCTCAACCGCACCGGCTATGCCCACTACGGCATACTGGCCGCCGCCGTCATGGCCCTCTCCATCCTCATTTCCGCCGTCGGCACCCACAACCGCATCCCCTATCTTTCCAAGCCAGAAGCCCGGACCGTGCCCCTGTCCCAGGTCTGGCGGGAAATCAGCGCGACCGTCACCAACCCGTCCCTGGTGGTCATCATGCTGTCAGGGTTCTGCTCCGGCGTGGCCGGCGGCATGGGAACGGCCCTGAGCCAGTATTTCTACATCGAGCTCTGGGGCCTGAACGGAACCTCGGTTTCCTTTCTGGCCATGGCCGGGGTTGCGGCCTCGGTGACCGGGGTTGCCCTTGCCGGACCCGCCGCCCGCCGGTTTGGCAAGAAGGCCGCCATGATCAGCCTGTTTGGCATATCTGTCGTGGCAGATGCCTTGCCGCAAGGCCTGCGTTTGCTCGGTCTTATGCCCCCCAACAGCTCCCCCTGGGTCTTGAGGATCCTGCTGATGGACGGGTTCTTCTCTGCCACCCTGGCCATTGCTGGCTATATTATCATCACCTCGATGATTGCCGACGTGGTCGAGGATGCTGCCGTACAGACCGGGGTTCGCTCTGAAGGTCTGCTCATGGCCGCCAATGGCCTGCTGCCAAAGTTTACCAGCGGCTTTGGCGTCTTCCTGGCCGGGCTGTTGATCACCACAGCGCACTTTCCCACCCATGCCGCAGCAGGGACTGTGGCCCCTGAGATCATGCGGCACATGTCACTGCTCTATCTGCCCTTTGCTACGGGCATGAAGGTGCTGTCCGTGCTGGTTCTGCTGTTCTATCGGATCGATAAATCCAGGCATGAGCACAACCTGGCGACCCTGGCCGAGGCCGCCGCGACCGCCGAGGCGGCGATCGAGGAGGCCCGGTCCTGAGTTAGAGGCCGCCGAAACTGGCCAGGGCAACGCCACCATCGACGGCAAGGGTCTCGCCCACCACATAGTCGCCGGCACGGCTGGCCAAATAGATGGCCGCCCCGGCCATGTCCTCATCCCGGCCGATCCGACGGGAGGGAATGCGCTTGGCAATGGCATCGCCCTGATCCCTGGCCACCCGGTTCATTTCCGAGGCAAAGGCCCCAGGCGCAATGCCGGTGACATTGATATTGTCCTCGATCAGGCGGGCAGCCATGCGCCGGGTCAGATAGATCAGCCCGGATTTCGAGGCATGATAGGAATAGGTCTCCTGCGGGTTCAGGCGGATGCCGTCGATGGAGCAGATGTTGATCACCTTGGCGGGGGCCTCATGGGTTCCGGCCGCCGCCAGGGCCTTGTGCAGGGCCTGGGTCAGGAAGAAGGGGGATTTGAGGTTCAGGTCCATGACCTTGTCCCAGCCGCTCTCGGGGAATTCATCAAAGGGCGCGCCCCAGGCGGCACCGGCATTGTTCACCAGGATATCGAGTTTGGGCTCAAGTTCGGTCATACGGTGCGCCAGGGTCTGGGCACCTTCCACCGTGGAAATATCCTGGGGTAGGGAGATGCACTCACCGCCATGGGCAGAGAGTTCCGCCGCCACGGCGTCGCAGACGGCGGCCTTGCGCGACGAGATATAGACCTTGGCACCCTGCGCCAAAAAGCCTTCGGCAATCATCTTGCCAATCCCGCGGGAGCCGCCGGTGACCAGGGCAACGCGACCCTTTAGCGAGAACAAGTCCAGAGCCATGTCGCCCCTCCATTCATTGGGTTAAGGCAAGGGTCATAGCCCGCCCGTCATCCTAGGCAAAGGGCCGACAGTTTTGACTCGCCCCCCCGCTCGGGCCCCTGTAAACAGCCGTTTGAAACTTCCAAGACCGTCCCATGAGAGACGGTCGCCACCACCTCAGTGAGGACGCCCAGACATGACCGCCATCAATTCGGTGACCGACCTAACCCTCGACGGGGATGTGGCCGTCATCACCCTCAATTCCCCACCCGTGAACGCCCTGTCGGCCAATGTCCGGGAAGGCCTGTTCGAAGGCTTCAAGGCTGCGATTGCTGATCCGGCGGCCAAGTCCATCGTGCTGATCTGCGAAGGCCGTACCTTTATCGCTGGCGCTGACATCACTGAATTTGGCGGTGCCATGAAGGGCCCCTCCCTGCAGGACGTGCAGGACACCATGGAAAATTCGCCCAAGCCGGTGGTCGCTGCCATTCACGGCACGGCCCTTGGTGGCGGTCTGGAAGTGGCCCTGGTGGCCCATTATCGCGTCGGCGTGCCTTCGGCGCGTTTCGGCCTGCCAGAGGTTAATCTCGGCCTACTGCCGGGCGCTGGTGGTACCCAGCGTCTGCCCCGGGTGGTTGGCCCTGAAAAGGCCCTGGAAATGATGACCTCGGGTCGTCATGCCCCAGCCAAGGAAGCCCTAGCCATGGGCCTGATCGATGAACTGGTCGAGGAAGGCAAGCTCAAGGAAGGCGCCATCGCCTTTGCCCGCAAGGCCGTGGCCGAGGGCCGTCCCCTGGTCAAGGTGCGCGACAATAACAGCAAGGTTGAGGCCGCCCGCGGCAAGCCGGAAATCTTCGCCGACTTCCGCAAGGCCAATGCCCGCAAGTTCCGTGGCTTCCTGGCGCCGGAATACAATATCCGCTGCATCGAAGCGGCCGTGAACCTGCCCTTCGCCGAGGGCCTGGGCGTCGAGCGCAAGCTGTTTGGCGAACTGATGAGCGGCAGCCAGTCGGCCGCCCAGCGTTATTCCTTCTTCGCCGAGCGTCAGGCCCAGAAGATCCCGGATGTGCCAGATGACACCCCCCTGATCCCGATCAAGAAGGTCGGCGTCATCGGCGCTGGCACCATGGGCGGCGGTATTTCCATGAACTTCGCCAATGTCGGCATTGCCGTGGTGATCGTCGAACAGAAGCAAGAGCCCCTGGATCGCGGCCTGGCTACCATCCGCAAGAACTATGAGCGCACCGCCGCTCGGGGCGGCATCACCGCCGCCCAAGTGGAAGAGCGCATGGCTCTGATCACCGGCTCGCTCTCCATGGAAGAGTCCTTCGCCGACGTCGACCTGGTCATCGAGGCCGTGTTCGAGCGCATGGACATCAAGAAGGACATCTTCACCAAGCTGGACGCCATCTGTAAGCCGGGCGCGATCCTGGCCACCAACACCTCTGGCCTGAACATCGACGAGATCGCCTCGGTCACCAAGCGCCCGGAAGCGGTCATTGGCCTGCACTTCTTCTCCCCGGCCAATGTGATGAAGCTGTTGGAAATCGTCCGCGCCGATCACACCTCCAAGTCGGTGATCGCCACCTCCATGAAGCTGGCCAAGCAAATCGGTAAGGTTGCCGCCCTGGTTGGCGTCTGCCCCGGCTTTGTCGGCAACCGCATTCTCGGTGCCCGTCAGCGGGAAGCTCAGAAGCTGGTGCTGGAAGGCGCCATGCCCTGGGATGTGGACCGCGTCCTCTACGACTTCGGCTTCCCCATGGGTCCCTTCGCCATGAGCGATCTGGCCGGCCTGGATATCGGCTGGGTGAAGGAAAAGTCCAACGGCGCCACCATCCGCGACGTGCTCTGTGAAGCCGATCGTCGGGGCCAGAAGACCGGTGCCGGCTATTACGATTACGATGAGAACCGTAACGCCAACCCAAGCCCGTTCACCGAAAAGGTGATCCACGACTTCATCGTCAAGTCAGGTGCCAATCCCCGGACCATCAGCGATGAGGAAATCCTCGAGCGCTGCATCTATCCGATGATCAATGAGGGCATGAAGATCCTCGAAGAGGGCAAGGCCATCCGCGCCAGCGACATCGATGTGGTTTGGCAGAACGGTTATGGCTGGCCGGTCTATCGCGGTGGCCCCATGTGGTACGGCGACCAGATCGGGGCGGCCAAGGTGCTGGCCAAGATGCAGGAGTTCCAGGCGACCATGGGCGACGAATTCAAGCCCGCCGCCGCTCTGGAAAAGCTTGTCGCCGACGGCAAGAAGTTCTCAGACCTCTAGGTTAGTTTAGTATTGAACCATAGTGATTGGGGCGTCCGAAAGGGCGCCCCTTTTGCTATAGAGCCGGCGTGATGATTGGGAGTTGTGAACTATGACCTTGGCCACAGCCGACGCTGTCATGGACTTCTGGTTCCATGAAATACCCTCCAAGGCTTGGTTTCAGAAATCCGAAGCCTTTGATGCCGAGGTCGCGGCTCGGTTCGGAGCGACCTTGAAAGCCGCCGTGCGTGGGGAGCTCTGGTCCTGGCGTCAAACGCCAAAGGGCCGCTTGGCAGAGGTCATCGTGATCGATCAGTTTTCCCGGAACATCTACCGGGAAAAGCCTGCGTCTTTCAGCAATGACCCCCTGGCGCTAGTCCTGGCGCAAACCGCTGTGCAGCTGGGGGCAGATCAAGACCTGGAGCCCGACGCCCGCGCCTTCCTCTACATGCCCTATATGCACAGCGAGTCCGCCCTCATCCATGTTGAGGCTGTCCGCCTGTTCTCCCATCCCGGCCTAGAACGGAACCTGGATTTTGAACTGCGCCACAAGGCTGTCATTGATCGCTTCGGTCGCTTTCCCCACCGCAACGCCATTCTCGGGCGGACCTCGACCCCAGAGGAGACGGCATTTTTGCTGACCCCTGGGTCTAGCTTCTAAGGAGTCTGCATGCCCCAAGCTTCTCCTCACCTGATGAATGCGGCCATCGACCAGCTCTTCCAGTTTGATCCTTTGGTGGTCGCCACCACCCATTCGGCCCTGGCGCAGGATCCAGAGGCCTTCATGCCCAAGGCGCTGCGCGGCTATCTGGGTCTTATGGCCAGTGAGCGTCGCGACGCTTTCAGCGGTATCAGAGCCTTGCAGGGGGCTAGGCCTGAAACGGCGGAAGAGCTGGCCCATGCGGCAGCCATCGACGCCTGGATCAAGGGAGACTGGCACGCCGCCAGCCGTATCCTCGACGCGCGTTTAGCAGAGGCACCGACCGATGCCCTTGCCCTGCTGGTAGGCCATCAGCTGGACTTCTTCCTGGGTGAGGCGCGCACCCTGCGCGACCGAGCGGCCCGCGCCCTCCCGCACTTTGAGGGCGAGCGCCTCGGTTATGTCCAGGGCATGTTGGCCTTTGGCCTGGAGGAATGCGGCGATTATGAAGCGGCCCGGACCGCCGGCATGGCCGCCCTGGACTCCGACCCCCAGGATGTCTGGGCCATCCACGCCGTCACCCATGTGAACGAGATGCAGGGCCGGACCGAGGCCGGGGTGGCCTTTCTGGAACAGAAACGACGGGCTTGGACCCGAGATACCATGCTGCGCATCCACTGCACCTGGCACCGTGCGATCTTTGGCCTTGAGCTGATGGATTATGAGGGCGGTTTTGCGGCTCTCGATGCGGTCCTCACCGGCCCCGATACTGGCGATACCGCGCTTTCCATGGCGGATGCTGGCAGCCTGCTCTGGCGGTTGCACCTGGATGGCGTCGATGTAGGCGACCGCTGGACCCGGCTTGCCGATGCCTGGGCGGCCAAGGACCCTGCGCCCTGGTATGTGTTCAATGACCTTCATGCCCTGCTGGCCTTTATCGGGGCTGGACGCATGGCAGAGGCGTCGCAGAGGCTTGCAGAGCTTGAGGACCTGGTCGGCGCGCCGGGCGGGGAAGGCACCAACTGGCTGGCCACAGCCACAGCAGGTTTGGCGGTAGCCCGGGGCCTTGTGGCCTTCGGACGGGGAGACCATGGGGATGTGGTTCGGCACATCGCCCCGGTGCGGCATCAACTTTCCATCTTCGGCGGCAGCCATGCCCAGCGCGATGTTTTCCAACGCACCCTTCTGGTCGCGGCCGTCCGCGCCGGAGAGACGGCTCTGGCCCGTAACCTGTGCGCCGAGCGGCTGGCTGATCGTCCGGCCAGTGTCTGGGCGGGGCTGCAACTCAAGGCACTAACGCCCCTGGACCGCTGAAGCTTCCGCCCCTAACCTCCCACCAAAGACCTGGGAGGGAACCATGACCACAGACACCGCAAAGGCAGGTGGCCGGAATGATGGGCTGATTATCGGCGCGTCCTCGGCCGGTACCATTTTCGAATGGTATGACTTCTATCTCTATGGCTCCCTGGCCAGCTTCATCACCGGTCACTTCTTCTCCGGGGTCAATGAGACCACCGGCTATATATTTGCCCTAATGGCGTTTGCCGCAGGTTTTGCCGTGCGGCCTTTCGGTGCCCTGGTGTTTGGGCGGTTGGGGGATCTCTGGGGTCGGAAGAACACCTTCCTGGTCACCATGCTGCTCATGGGTCTGTCGACCTTCGCGGTCGGCCTGCTGCCCGATTACAAGACCATCGGCGTGGCCGCGCCCATTGCCCTGATCGTCATGCGTCTCGTCCAGGGGCTGGCCCTGGGCGGTGAATATGGCGGCGCAGCGACCTATGTGGCCGAGCATGCCCCCGCCGGGCGGCGCGGTTTCTACACCAGCTGGATCCAGACCACGGCGACCCTGGGTCTCTTTCTGTCCCTGATCGTCATTATTCTGGTGCGCACCCAGGTGGGTGAAGAGGCCTTCAAGGCCTGGGGATGGCGGGTGCCCTTCCTAGTCTCCAGCGTGCTGTTGGCGGTCAGCTTGTGGATTCGTTTGAAGTTAAACGAAAGTCCGGTTTTCCAACGCATGGTGGATGAGGGCACCACCTCCAAGGCACCCCTCACCGATGCCTTTGGCAAGTGGAGCAATCTGAAACTGGTGATCCTAGCCCTGCTGGGCCTCACCGCAGGTCAAGCGGTGGTTTGGTATACCGGCCAATTCTACGCCCTGTTCTTTCTGGAAAAGACCCTCAAGGTCGACGGCGTCCTAACCAATGAATTGGTGGCTATCGCCCTGCTGATCGGCACCCCCTTCTTCGTGATCTTTGGCTGGCTGTCGGACAAGATTGGCCGCAAGCCGATCATCCTGCTCGGCTGCCTATTGGCTGCCCTGACCTATTTCCCGATCTTCAAGGCCCTGACCGTCGCTGCCAATCCGCAACTGGCGGCCGCCTCGGCCTCGGCACCGGTGACGGTGATCGCCGATCCCGCCGACTGCACCTTCCAGTTTGATCCCGTCGGCAAGCAGACCTTTGCCAAGTCCTGCGACATCGCCAAGACCGCCCTGGCCACTGCCGGTATTTCCTATGCCAACCAGGCCGCTGCACCCGGCACAGTCGCGTCCATAAAGATCGGTACGGCCACGGTCGCCAGTTTTGACGGCCAGCCCCTGGAGAAAAAGGCCTTCACTGCGGCCAAGACCAGCTGGGGCAAGGCCCTTACCGCTGAGCTGGCCAAGGCCGGTTATCCCGCCAAGTCAGACCCCGCCAAGATGGACAAGCCCAAGGTGGTGGCTCTGCTCTTCCTCTTGGTGCTCTATGTGACCATGGTCTATGGCCCGGTCGCCGCCGCCCTGGTGGAAATGTTCCCAGCCCAAGTGCGCTACACCTCCATGAGTCTGCCCTACCATGTGGGCAATGGCTGGTTCGGCGGCTTCCTGCCCACCACGGCCTTCGCCATGGTCGCAGCCACAGGGAATATCTATTACGGCCTCTGGTACCCGATCGTGGTGGCGGGCTTCACCGTGGTGGTGGGCGGTCTATTCGTGAAGGAAATGCGCGGCGCGAACGTCGACTGACGGCAGGGCAGGGTGGCCACCCGGCCACCCGTCCGCCAATCCGTATCAGCCGATCTTAGGAGCCAGCTCGCCCGAAGCATAGCGCTTGGACATTTCCGAGAGCGGGATCGGGCGGATTTTTGAGGCCTGTCCCGCCGTGCCGAATTCCTCGAAGCGCTGCAGGCAGACGGCCTTCATGGCGTCCATTGCGGGCTTGAGATACTTGCGCGGATCAAACTCGCCGGGGTTTTCCACCAGGATCTTGCGGATGGCGCCCGTCATGGCCATGCGATTGTCGGTATCGATATTGATCTTGCGGACACCGTGCTTGATGCCGCGCTGGATTTCTTCCACCGGCACACCCCAGGTCTGGGGCATTTGGCCGCCATACTGATTGATAATGTCCTGCAGGTCCTGAGGCACACTGGACGAGCCGTGCATGACCAGGTGGGTGTTGGGCAAACGGCGGTGGATTTCCTCAATGACGTTCATAGCCAGCACATCGCCGTCCGGCTTACGGGTAAACTTATAGGCACCGTGGCTGGTGCCCATGGCAATGGCCAGGGCGTCGACATTGGTGGCCTTGACGAAATCTACGGCCTGATCCGGATCGGTCAGCAGCTGGTCGTGGCCAAGCTTGCCTTCAAAGCCGTGGCCGTCTTCCTTTTCACCCATGCCGGTTTCCAGGGACCCCAGAACCCCCAGCTCACCCTCGACGCTGGCACCGACCCAATGGGCCATGTCGACCACGGCCTTGGTCACCCGGACATTGTAGTCATAGTCGGCAGGGGTCTTGCCGTCCGCGGCCAAGGAGCCGTCCATCATCACCGAGGTGAAGCCATACTGGATGGCCGTAGCGCAGGTGGCTTCGTTATTGCCGTGGTCCTGGTGCATGCAGATCGGAATGTGCGGATACAGTTCGGCAAGCGCATCGATCAGGTGCTTCAGCACAATGTCGTTGGCATAGGAGCGGGCGCCCCGGCTTGCCTGGATAATCACCGGCGAGTCGGTCTTCTGGGCGGCCTCGAGAATGGCCAAGCCCTGCTCCATATTATTGATGTTGAAGGCGGGAACCCCATAGCCTTGCTCAGCGGCATGATCGAGGAGTTGTCTCAGTGTGACCCGGGCCATGGTGCGCGCTCCAGCTATCGTTTGTTCTGTTTTGACAAGGCTGCCACGCCGGGCAGCTCCTTGCCTTCCATCCATTCAAGAAAGGCGCCACCTGCGGTCGAGACGAAGGTGAACTCATCTGCGACCCCCGCCGCGTGCAGAGCCGCCACAGTGTCCCCACCGCCCGCCACGGCCACCAGCTTTCCTGCCTTAACGAGGTCTGCTGCATATTTCGCGGCTGTCACGGTTCCCTTATCGAAGGGCGGGACTTCGAAGACGCCTAAGGGGCCATTCCAGATCAGAGTCTTGGAATTGGCCATGGCGCGGCATAGCCGCTCCACTGTTTCGGGACCGGCATCGAGAATGCGTTCGTCATCGTCCAGGGCACCCAGATGGCGCACCCTGGCTGGAGCTCCTGGGGCAATTTTCTCAGCAACCACGATGTCCAGGGGCAGGAAGAGCTTACAATTGTTCTGCCCGGCCAGGCGGATGATATCCCGCGCTGTGTCAGCCATATCCTTCTCGCAGTAGGAGGCCCCAACATCGTGGCCTTGGGCGTAGAGGAAGGTATTGGCCATGCCGCCGCCAATGGCCAGCTTGTCCAGCTTGGTCACCAGATTGCGCAGCAAGTCGAGCTTAGTAGACACCTTGGAGCCGCCGACAATGCCCATGACCGGCCGCTGAGGGCGACCCAGGGCGGCGTCGAGGGCCGATAGCTCTAGCCGCATCTGCTCGCCGGCATAGGCAGGCAGGAGGTGGGCGAGGCCTTCGGTGGAGGCGTGGGCCCGGTGCGCCGCCGAAAAGGCGTCATTCACATAGAGATCGCCATTTTCCGCCAGGGCCTGGGCGAAGGCTGGATCATTGGCCTCTTCCCCGGGGTAGAAGCGGACGTTTTCCAGCAGGAGGACGTCTCCGGCCTGCATGGCGTCCACCGCCGCTGCGGCATCCTTACCGACACAGTCTGGAGCGAAGGCGACCCGATGTCCCAAGACCTTGGCCAGGGCCGGGGCGATGGGCGCCAGACTCATGGCGTCGACCCAGCGACCCTTGGGCCGGTCAAAGTGCGCCAGGAGAATAACCTTGGCCCCTCCAGCCCTCAGCTTTTCGATGGTGGGAATAGCGGCCCGCAGACGGGTGTCGTCTGTGACCTGCCCGTCATGCATGGGGACATTGAAGTCCACCCGCACCAGGGCGCGCTTACCAGCCAGATGGGCGTCGTCGAGGGTCGAGAAGGTCATCTGGGCTTAGATCAAAGCCGCAATAGCGAGGGCGGTGTCGCTCATCCGCGTGGAGAAGCCCCACTCATTGTCATACCAGCTAAGGACGCGACCCAGGCCACCGTCGATCACTTGGGTCTGGGCCAGGGCGGCCGTAGACGAAGCCGGGGCGTGATTGAAGTCGATGGAGACCAGGGGATCATGGGTCACAGCCAGGACGCCCTTCAGGGGGCCATTGGCGGCGGCGATCAGGGCCTCATTGATCTCTTCCTTGGTCAGCTTGCGGCCGGGCACCCAGGTCAGGTCCACCACCGACACATTGGGGGTGGGGACGCGAATGGACGAGCCGTCCAGCTTCCCGTTGAGTTCCGGGATCACCAGACCAAGGGCCTTTGCAGCACCGGTGGAAGTGGGGATCATGGACATGGCGGCAGCCCGGGCCCGGTAGAGGTCCGAGTGCATGGTGTCCAGGGTCGGCTGGTCGCCGGTATAGGAGTGGATGGTCGTCATATAGCCACGCTCAATGCCAGCGAGCTCGTGCAGGACCTTGGCGATCGGTGCCAGGCAGTTGGTGGTGCAAGAGGCATTGGAGACGATCAGGTCATCCTTGGTCAGGGTGTTGTGGTTCACGCCGAAGACGATGGTCTTGTCCGCATCGGTACAGGGTGCTGAGACCAGGACACGCTTGGCACCTGCGTCCAGGTGAGCCTTGGCCTTGTCCTTGGAGGTGAAGAGCCCCGTGCATTCCAGGGCAATATCGACGCCTAACTCCCGGTGCGGCAGCTCTGCGGGATTGCGAATGGCGGTGACCTTGATCTTGCCAAAGCCCACGTCAATGGTGTCGCCATCGACGGTGACGGTGCCGGGGAACCGCCCGTGGACGCTGTCATAGCGCAGCAGGTGTGCGTTGGTTTCCACAGGACCCAGGTCGTTGATTGCTACGACCTCGATGTCCTTGCGGCCGTGCTCCACGATCGAACGCAGGACCAGGCGGCCGATACGGCCAAACCCATTGATTGCGACGCGAACGGCCATAGCGGATTCCTTCATCGGATGAGCTTGAATTGGGCGCGTTTTTTCGGGTTGAGCGCTGGGAAGTCAACCCCTAGTGCGCCCAGATCGATCGCAAGGACATGAATTAAGGCGCTCTGTCCCTTAGCCGGCCACGACCCGGACCTTATCTGCGGCAGACTTGGCAAGATGGCGGGCCTCATCCGTGTCCTTGGCCCGTGCCAGGGCGACCCCCATGCGACGGCGCTCAAAGGCCTCTGGTTTCCCAAATAGTCGCAGGTCCGACCCAGGCATGGCCAGGGCGTCAGCAATACCCTCATAGGCGACGCCCACACTGTCTAGGCCCCCATAGATGACAGCACTGGCCCCCGGTTCGCGTAGACCTGCGTCTACCGGCAGGCCCAGAATAGCGCGGGCGTGGAGGGCAAATTCACTGAAGGTCTGGGTTGCAAGGGTGACCAGACCGGTATCGTGGGGTCGAGGGCTGACCTCGGAGAACCAGACTTCATCGCCCTTGACGAACAGCTCGACCCCAAACAGGCCCAGCCCGCCTAGATTGTCGGTCACCGCCCTGGCTATGGCCCTGGCACGATCCAGGGCAGTGGGGGACATGGCCTGGGGCTGCCAGGATTCCACATAGTCGCCCTTGACCTGCCTGTGGCCAATCGGTGCGCAAAAGTGTGTCTGGACAGCGCCCTGGGAGTCCTTGGCGCGGATGGTCAACTGGGTGATTTCGAAGTCAAAATCTACCCGGCCCTCGACAATGACCTTGGCTTCGGCGACCCGGCCTGCAGATAGGGCATAGGCCCAAGCGGCGGCAATACCTTCGGCCCCCTCAACAAAAGACTGACCCTTGCCTGATGAACTCATCACCGGCTTGATAAAGCAGGGAAAGCCCGTGACTTCAGCTGCGGCTTTCGCCAAGTCCGCCTCGCTGGAGGCAAAGGCATAGGCGCTGGTAGGCAGACCAAGGGTCTCGGCCGCCAACCTACGAATGCCTTCGCGGTTCATCGTCAGCTGGGCAGCCCGGGCTGTCGGGATAACAGTGGCCAGACCATCGGCTTCGATCCTAGCCAGCTCGTCAGTGGCGATGGCTTCGATCTCTGGAACGATCAAGTGGGGACGCTCAGCCTCCACCAGGGCGCGCAGGGCCACAGCATCGGTCATGGCGATCACATGGCTGCGATGGGCCACCTGCATGGCTGGGGCATTGGCATAGCGATCCACGCCGATCACCTCGCAGCCCAGCCTCTGTAGCTCTATGGCCACTTCCTTGCCCAGTTCGCCACAGCCCAGCAGCATGACCCGGACGGCTGACGGCGAGAGGGGGGTTCCGAAGCGCATGATCAGGTCCTATCCGA
Organism: uncultured Alphaproteobacteria bacterium; assembly: GCA_937920085.1. Taxonomy (GTDB): domain Bacteria; phylum Pseudomonadota; class Alphaproteobacteria; order Caulobacterales; family Caulobacteraceae; genus Phenylobacterium. The sequence continues at coordinate 34,204 of CALETE010000054.1, forward strand.
GCTGAGCCTTGGCGGCGGCAACCACAGCATCGGCGGTGATGCCGAATTCCTTATAGAGCCGCTCCGCCGGGGCGCTGGCCCCAAAACCTGTCATGCCCACAAAGGCCCCGGTCTCCCCGATGAACCGCTCCCAGCCATAGGAAACCTGAGCCTCTACGGCGACGCGGACTGGTGCCTTGCCAATGACGTCGGCCTTGTATTTCGCTGTCTGTGTCTCGAACAGATCCCAGCAGGGGGTCGAAACCACCCGAGTTGGCACCCCTTCGGACTCCAGGATGTCCCGCGCGGCGACGGCAATGGAGACCTCCGTGCCAGACGCGAAAATCGTCACCTTGGCCGCACCGCTGGCGGCCTTAAGCTCATAGGCACCCCGTGCAGACAGATTTTCAGCTGCAGCTTCCGTCCGGACAGCAGGCACCTTTTGGCGGGACAGGGCCATGACCGACGGTGTGGTCTTGGTCGACAAGGCCAGCTTCCAGCACTCGGCGGCTTCCACAGCGTCGGCAGGACGATAGACGTTGAGATTTGGGATCATCCGTAGAGCGCCCACATGCTCCACAGGTTGGTGGGTTGGACCGTCTTCCCCAACGCCAATCGAGTCGTGGGTCATCACGTGGATCACTCGAGTTCCCATCAGGGCCCCCAGGCGAATGGCCGGACGGCTATAGTCAGAGAACACCAGGAAGGCCCCAGAAAAGGGAATAATCCCCCCATGCAGGGCCATGCCGTTCATCGCGGCGGCCATGCCGTGTTCGCGGACGCCATAGTGCACATAGCGACCGTCATAGTCTGGAAGATCGAAGGCCTTGGTGCCCTTGACGTAAGTGTTGTTGGATCCAGTCAGATCGGCTGAGCCGCCGATCAGTTCTGGAATAGCCGGAACCAGATGCTCCAAGGCTGATCCTGAGTGCTGGCGGGTCGCGGCTGCAGGTTTGGCGGCAACTGCCTGAGTGATGTAGGCATCCAGGGCCGCAAAGGCGTCTGCGGGCAGGTCGCCGTTCATGGCGCGATCAAAGTCGGGTTTCAGATTTGAGCCATCTAGGCGCGATTGCCAGGCCTTGCGCTCCCGGCCGGCCTTGCGTCCTGCTGAGCGCCAGGATTTGACCACCTCTTCAGGCAGCTCAAAGGGGGGCAGGTCCCAGCCCATGGCCTTGCGGGCATCAGCGATCTCGGCATCCATAAGGGCGTAGCCATGGCTGTGGGGATCGGCTTCCTTGGGCCCGGCACCCTTGGAAATCTTGGTCTTACAGGCAATCAGGGTGGGACGGTCCTGTTTGGTCGCCCAGCGCATAGCTGCTGCGATCTTAGCAAAGTCGTGGCCGTCGACGGCCTTTACCGCCCAGCCATAGGCCTTGAACCGGGCCAGCTGATCGCCGGTCTCAGCGATGGTGGCATAGCCATCAATGGTGGTGTTGTTGTCGTCGAACAGGACGGTCAGCTTGCTCAGCTGCAGCCTGCCGGCCAGGGAGGCCGCCTCATGGCTGATCCCCTCCATTAGGCAGCCGTCTCCAGCGATGACCCAGGTGCGATGGTCTACCAGACCTTTGCCGAAACGGTTGGCCAGATGACGTTCCGCCATGGCCATACCAACCGCGGTGGCTATGCCTTGGCCCAGGGGCCCTGTGGTCGTCTCGACACCGGGGGTATGGCCGTATTCCGGGTGGCCGGGGGTATTTGACCCCCACTGACGGAAGTTACGGATCTGCTCCATGGTCATGGCCTTAAAGCCGGTCAGGTGCAGTAGGGCATAGAGCAGCATGGAGCCATGCCCGGCCGAAAGAACGAATCGGTCGCGGTCTGCCCAGGTCGGACGCGCTGGGTCATACTTCAGGAACTTGGTCCAAAGCACAGTGGCGACATCAGCCATGCCAAGGGGCATGCCCTGGTGGCCAGATTTCGCATGGTGAACAGCATCCATAGAAAGGACGCGGATTGCGTTGGCCATGGTCTGGAGAGGCGCGGGCATTTTAGAGTTCCGGAGCTTACAAAATAACAATCTGGCGCGGGGTCGCACGCAAGCGAATAGGGGTCAAGGAAGGTAACGGGTTTCAGACGTCGCCCAGGCAGGTCTATAGTCTTATAGTCACACTACGGAGAGGAACATGGACCGCGAGGAGAGCCTATTTGATCAGGCCGTCAAACGGTTGGATCGCGCGATTTCGTCAGTGGAGCAAAAACTGCGCTCAAACGCCCCCCAGGCCGCTGCGTCTAGGGGTGATCAGGAACAGCTTGCCCAAGATCTCGCCCAGGAACTTGCCCTCTCCAGAGCCCGGGAGAAGGAACTAGAGGCAGCGGGCGCGGAGGCCTCCACCGCATTGGCCAAGGCGATCGCCGAGATTAATGCAGCCTTGGAATCACAAGGGGAGAACGCCTGATGGCTCAGGTCACGGTCACTGTTAATGGTCGTCCCTATGCTGTGGGCTGCGAAGACGGCCAGGAGGCGCATCTCATGGAGTTGGCGCGCCTGTTCGATGTGCAGGTCCGCAGCGTCTCCAAAGACATGGGTCAGCTTGGCGATACGCGGCTGTTTCTCATGGGTGCCCTATTGCTTGCCGATGAGCTGACCGATGCCCGGGCGCGGCTCTCTGTCATGCAGACCGAACATGCCCGCCTGCAATCGGAATATGCCCGCTTGGAAACGCGTTCCACCCTGGCCCTAGAGAACGCCGCCCGGAAGCTGGAAAAACTGGCGGCGGAATAAAGGCGAGATCGCCTCTGACAATTTCCGCACAATGCCCTATTCTATCAAGCGGCGGGTCTTGCTGCGGCTCGCGTCGAAGGCAACATATCCCAGCGACCTTAATTGTCTCGAAGGGAGCTGTCCCTGTCTTGGCCCGTGGGCCTGGGCATTACGGCGCCCACCTGGTTTACCAGGTCGAGGGGATTAAACCGCCCTTCACGGTCCTCGCGGCGCCGCCACCCGACCTATGTAAGGGTCTAAATGACCTCAAAGCATGACCTTCGCCGCGTCCAGAGGTCCCTGCGCCGCAAATTGGCTGATCAGGCGCGTGACTCTGCCGAAGCCGCCGCGGCCCATTTGCCCGCTGGTCTGCGGCCTGCCGTGGTCGGGGGCTATTTGCCGACAGGGAGTGAGATTGATCCTGGACCGGTCTTAAGGGTCCTCCAGGCCCGCGGTGCTGTGCTCGCCATGCCGGTCTGCCTCATGCCCGCAGCCCCTATGGTCTTTCGCGCCTATTGTGACGGCGACGCCCTTGCCCTTGATGTCATGGGCATGGCTGCGCCGACCGAGGCCGCTGCCCCCCTGGCGCCAGACGTGCTTATTCTCCCCCTCCTGGCCTTTGATCGCCAGGGCGGGAGGTTGGGGCAAGGCGGCGGCTTTTATGACCGGACCCTCCAGAGCCTGAGGCGGGCCGGTCAGATCCTGGCCATTGGCCTTGCCTACGCAAAGCAAGAGGTGGATTGCGTGCCCATGGGTGAATTCGATCAATCCCTCGACGCCATTCTCACGGAAACCGGCTATATCGTGCCGCAAAGAACCTAGGACCTTTCGGATGCGCTTTGCTTTTTTCGGGGATGTGGTGGGCCGAGCTGGTCGCGACGGACTGGCTGATCACCTGCCAGACCTCAAGCGCCGCCTTGGCCTGGAGTTCGTCATCATCAATGCCGAGAATGCGGCTGCGGGCTTTGGTATTACCGAAAACACCGCTCGGGAACTGTTTGAGGCCGGTGCTGACTGTCTGACCCTGGGCAACCATTCCTGGGACCAAAAGGAAGCCCTGACCTATATTGTCCGCGAACCCCGCCTGATCCGGCCGCTAAACTATTCGGTCCTTTCGGATGCGCCGGGGCGGGGGGCAAACCTGTTCGAGACCGACAGCGGCAAGCGTATCCTGGTGATCAACCTGCTTGGCCGGGTGCATATGGACAGCCTGGACGACCCCTTCAACGCCGTGGATCGGGAGCTGGAAAAGTGCCCTCTGGGCATGGCCGCCGATGCTGTCGTCGTGGATATGCATGCGGAGGCGACCTCAGAGAAGATGGCCATGGGTCATTTCTGCGATGGCCGCGCCAGCCTCGTGGTCGGTACCCACACCCATGTCCCCACCGCTGATTGCCAGATTCTCAATGGTGGTACGGCCTATCAGACCGACGCCGGGGCCTGCGCTGACTATGACAGCGTCATCGGCAATCAGAAGGAAGAGCCCCTGCGGCGCTTCACCACCCGCATAGCTGGCGGCCGCTATAAGCCAGCGGAAGGCCCAGCGACCGTTTGCGGCGTTTTCGTAGAGACTGACGATCGCACTGGCTTGGCCCTAAGGGTCGAACCCATCAGAGTGGGGGGGCGGCTGGCCCAGACCATTCCCGATCTCACCGTGGCGGTCGCTTAGGCCCAACCTGGGGCAGTGGCTGGCCAGGGAAACATTGCGCGCGCGGTACTCCGGGGCCATGTTCCCTAGAAATAGCCCCCTCTGGGAGACGCAAGCATGCTCAAATTTCTCGTTCGATTGGCTTTTGGTGCCGTCGGTTTGGCCCTCGCAGCGCACTTTGTTCCGGGGGTTTCCTATGACACGACCACGACCCTGGTGCTTGCAGCCCTGCTGCTTGGAGTGGTCAATGCCATTGTCCGGCCGATATTGGTGATCCTGACCCTACCCCTAACCATAATCACCCTGGGGCTATTTCTGCTGGTGTTGAACGCCGGTATGATCTTGCTTGTGGCCTTCCTGCTGAAGGGCTTTGTGGTTCAAGGCCTCATGGCTGGTGTCCTGGCCGCCATTATCACCGGCCTTGCCAATTGGGTGGGTGCCATGGTGATCGGCGATCTGACCCCCCGACGCAGCTAGGTTGTAGGCAAAGAAAAAGGGCGGAGCCTTTCAGCTCCGCCCTCAATCTTGTTCGACGGGGTTTGGACTTAGAAGTCCATATCGCCCATGCCGCCCATGCCGCCGCCGGGCATGCCGCCGCCGCCAGCGTTAGCCTTCTTGGGGCTTTCGACAATGGCTGCTTCGGTGGTGATCAACAGGCCGGCGATAGAGGCCGCATCCTGCAGAGCCGTGCGGACGACCTTGGCCGGGTCCATGACGCCAGCTGCGATCATGTCCACATACTCTTCGGTCTGAGCGTTGAAGCCGAAGGAGGCGGAGCTGTTTTCCAGCACCTTGCCGACAACGATCGAGCCCTCAACGCCGGCGTTTTCGGCGATCTGACGGATCGGCGCTTGCAGGGCGCGACGGACGATGGCCACGCCAGCTTCCTGGTCGGCATTGTCGCCCTTGAAGCCGTCCAGGGTCTTGGATGCCTTCAGCAGAGCAACACCACCGCCGGGGACGATGCCTTCTTCCACCGCAGCGCGGGTGGCGTTCAGGGCGTCATCAACGCGGTCCTTGCGTTCCTTAACTTCAACTTCGGTCGAACCACCGACGCGGATGACCGCAACGCCACCGGCCAGCTTGGCCAGACGCTCTTGCAGCTTTTCCTTGTCGTAGTCGGACGAGGTATCTTCGATCTGACGCTTGATCTGGCCAATACGGGCTTCGATGCCGTCCTTGGCGCCGGAGCCATCAACGATGGTGGTGTCGTCCTTGGTGATGGAGACCTTCTTGGCCTTGCCCAGCATTTCCAGGGTGACATTTTCCAGCTTGATGCCGAGGTCTTCGCTGATCAGTTCGCCGCCCGTGAGGATGGCGATGTCTTCCAGCATGGCCTTGCGGCGATCGCCGAAACCCGGTGCCTTGACCGCTGCGACCCGCAGGCCGCCGCGCAGCTTGTTGACCACCAGGGTTGCCAGGGCTTCGCCCTCAACGTCTTCGGCGATGATCAGCAGGGGACGACCCGACTGGACCACAGCTTCCAACACAGGCAGCAGGGGCTGCAGGGAGGTCAGCTTCTTTTCAAAGAGCAGGATGAGGGGCTCGTCGAGCTCGACTTCCATCTTTTCGGCGTTGGTGATGAAGTAGGGGGACAGGTAACCGCGGTCGAACTGCATGCCCTCAACGACGTCGAGTTCGGTTTCGGCAGTCTTGGCTTCTTCAACCGTGATCACGCCTTCATTGCCGACCTTGTCCATGGCCTTGGCAATCATATCGCCGACGGCGGCGTCGCCATTGGCCGAGATGGTGCCGACCTGGGCGATTTCGGAGTTTGCGGTGACCTTGCGCGAGGTGTTCTTGATTTCCTCGACGACCTTGGCGACCGCCTTATCGACGCCGCGCTTCAGGTCCATCGGGTTCATGCCAGCCGCGACGGCCTTGAGGCCTTCGGTGACAATGGCTTGAGCCAGGACGGTTGCTGTGGTGGTGCCGTCACCGGCCTTGTCATTGGTCTTGGAAGCGACTTCCCGGATCATCTGGGCGCCGAGGTTCTCGAACCGATCAGACAGTTCGATTTCCTTAGCAACGGAGACGCCGTCCTTGGTGGAGCGGGGAGCGCCGAAGGACTTTTCGATCACCACATTGCGGCCCTTGGGACCCAGGGTGACCTTTACGGCATTGGCGAGGATGTTCACGCCGCGCAGCATGCGATCGCGCGCGTCGGAACCGAAATAGACGTCTTTAGCGGCCATTTTCTGTGTGCTCTTTCAAATGTGTGTTGGGATAGGAGACGTTCGTAGAGGGCTATTCAACAACGCCCAGAACGTCGCTTTCCTTCATGATCAGGAGGTCCTGACCGTCGATCTTCACTTCGGTGCCAGACCACTTGCCGAAAAGGATACGATCACCCTTCTTGACGTCCAGGGGCTGGACCTTACCGTTGTCATCACGGACACCGGGGCCGACGGCGACGACTTCGCCTTCCTGCGGCTTTTCCTTTGCGGTGTCGGGAATGATGATCCCGCCCTTGGTCTTTTCTTCTTCTTCGATGCGCTTGATCAGCACGCGATCTCCCAGGGGACGAAACGCCATGTCTTTCTCTCTCCGTTCGGAACGGTTGATGTATGGGTCGGGATGACCTTTAGGGGCGCTGTTAGCACTAGCGGCCCATGAGTGCCAAACCCGGTGGGGAGTTAGGGATGAGGATGGGTGAAGTCAAGGCGACACGCCTTCGAATTTTCTCTGCATAAAAGCGGTTGGATGCTCAGGGCTCTCCCGCTAGGGTCCGCGCCGAGGGATTTTAAAGGAAACTCATCATGCGTCGCATCATTGCCATCGCTCTCTTTTCGACCTTGGCGACAGCCAGTTTGGCCCAGGCGGAAACCTGGAAGGGCTATACCGAGGTTAGCGCCAGTAATCTGCAGTGGTCCTATGATGCGGACTATTCATACAGGGATGCCAAGACCCAGCGGGTTGTCGTGCTCTCGGCCGTTGGCAAGGTGGGGGCCTCGCCGCGTATGGGACCTTCAGCGCCAGGTGCCGCTGATGGGGTTGGATCCGTTGTCGCCCTGGACTGCAAGGCCAGCAACATGATCCTGGTCTCGGGCTACTCCCCGAAAAAGCCCCTGGCGATTGCCGACGACTGGCGTTCGGCAGCACCGAAGAAGGTCGAGTCCGCAGAGGACAAAGCCCTTCTGGCAGCCGCCTGCGCCGGGGCAGATAGCCTGCCGGTGAAATAAAACTCAGGACCTGACGCGGGGCAAAAGCCCTGCGTCGATGGCTGCCTGTGCCAGGGCCTCGATCTCGGCCCTGGATCGCCCTTCAAGTGAGGGGCCGACTGCGAAATTTTCCATATGCATGATCTTCCCCTCCGTCATCACGGTAAGTCGATCGGCTATGGCGGTGATCTCCTCGCGGTCATGGGCCACATAGAGGACTGGCAGGGCCAAGCTCTGATGCAGGGCCTGCAGATAGGGCAGTATCGAGGCCTTGCTCTCCGGGTCTAGGCTGGCCAGGGGCTCATCCATGAGCAGAAGGCGCGGCTGGGTCAGCAGGGCTCGGGCCATGGCAACCCTTTGCCGCTCGCCGCCTGACAGACGTGACGTACTGCGGTCGATAAGGCGAGACAGTCCCATTAGGTCCACCACATCGTCAAACCGGATGGTGTGGGGTTGCGGAGCCCGCCTGAGCCCAAAATCCAGATTGCCGCGAACGGTCAGGTGCGACAGCAAAGCCGCATCCTGAAAGACGACGCCGATTGCCCGCTGATGGGGGGATTTGAACACGCCCTCGTCCTGCCAGGTCTCATCACCGATCCGCACATGACCCTCCAGCCGGGTCAGACCGGCCAGGGCTCGGATCAGGGTCGACTTCCCGCTACCCGAGGGCCCGGTCAGGGCCGTGACACCGGCTGGGGGCAGGGTAAGGGTCACATCCAAGGTCAGTGTGCCGACCTGTCCTTGTAGTCGCGCGTCCAGGCCTCGGGTCATGATGCCTTCCCCGGTCGGTCCAGGACGGAAATGATCATCAGGACGCAGAAGGCGAAGGCGAGAAGTGCTGCCGCCAATAGGTGAGCTTCGTCGAACTTCAAGGACTCCACAAGCTGGTAGATCCGGACAGAGACCACTTCGGTCTGGCCCGGTATGGCACCCCCGATCATCAGCACAACGCCGAACTCGCCGACAGTATGGGCAAAGACCAGGACGGCGGCGCTGGCAAATCCTCGCCGGGCCTGGGGGACAGCCACTGAGAAAAAGGCGTCTAGGGGCGAGGCCCGCAGGGTCGCCGCTGCCTCCATGGGGCCTTCTCCCATGGCTTCAAAAGCGTTGCGGATCGGGGTGATCGCAAAGGGCAGGGAATAGACCATGGAGCCAATCACCAAACCGGCGAAGGTGAAGGCCAGGGACCGGATGCCAAAGGGATGCAGCAAGGTCATCAGCGGGCTCTGGGGGGCCAGGGCCAGCAGCAGATAAAATCCCAGGACAGTGGGTGGCAGAACAATAGGCAGGGACAGGACCGCCCCCAGCACGTCCTTCCACCATCTGCGCCTGCGGGCGAGCTGCCAGGCTATGGGCGTGGATACCAGGATCAGCAGCACCGTCGTGACGGTTGCCAATCTCAGAGTTGTCCATATGACCTCCAGCATGGTCAGGGGACCTGATAGCCATAACTGGCCATGATCGCCCGGGCCTTGGCGGATTTCAGGAAGGCTAGAAAGCTTCGCGATGTGGGATTGCGCTCTCCGGTTTTCAGCAGGACGGCCTGCTGGGTGATCGGGGTATGATCAGCGGCTGGGACCAGCCAGCGAGAACCCCCAGGCCGACGGATGACCTGGGACAGGGCAACAAAGCCGAGGTCCGCTGCCCCGGTTTCAATGAATTGGTAGGCCTGGGTGATCGAGACCGCCGTAACACGTTTGGGGCTGATGCGATCATACACGCCCAGCTTGCGAAGGGTCTCCACCGCCGCCTGGCCATAAGGCGCGGTCGCAGGGTCCGAGAGGGCGAGCCTATTAAAATCACCCTTGCTCAGCACAGCGCCCCGTGCATCCACCAGACTTGGCTGCTTCGAATACAGAACGATCCGTCCCAAGGCATAGGTGAAGCGGCTTCCCGGGGTTGCGAGGCCATCTACTTCTGCCCTGGCGGCATGCTCAGCATCGGCGCTCAAGAACACCTCATAGGGCGCGCCGTGCGCCAGCTGGGTGTAGAGTTGCCCGGTTGCGCCGGGGCTGAGGGTTACGGTGCTCCCGCTCTGTGCCTGAAAGGCCGCAGCGATCTCCTGGGCGGGTTCTATGAAGTTTGCGGCGACGGCGACGTGAACCTGTCCTGCCCAAGCCAGTGTCGGCGGGCTACAAGGGAGCAGGAGGCAGAGGACCAAGGCAAGGCGTCGGATCATTTTGCCGTTCAGGAGCAAGCGATATGTAGTTCATCTTCATAGCGCCTTGGTGAAATCTGTCATCCACCATCTTGATGGGTATCTAGGCCCGGGTGCGTCTCGACCCTTGAACGGTTTCAGGTGTACTCTTTGGAACCGAACATGCTTCAGACCTTCCAGATCATCAGGCTAAGCCCCGCTGCCGTCCGCGATGCGGCCGATGCCCTCGGCGCCGTGCTCAAGGATGCCGTGGACGGTGGTGCCTCGGTCAGCTTCATGGCCGACCTGACCATCGAGCGGGCCGTGAATTTCTGGCGCAGTGCGGCAGACGCCGCTGAGGCTGACGGACGTGTGGTGCTTGCGGCGGCCGATGCTCAGGGCATTCTTGGTGTGGTTCAGGTGATACCGGCCGGGGTCGATAACCAACCTCACCGGGGGGATGTTTCCAAGATGCTGGTCCACAGGCGGGGGCGACGGCAGGGCATTGGCGAAGCCTTGCTGCGCGCCGCAGAACAGGCTGGACGGGAATTGGGCCTGACCCTACTGACCCTTGATACCGCAGAGGGTGGCTCTGGCGAGCGGCTCTACACACGGGGTGGCTGGACCCGGGTCGGCATTATTCCCGACTACGCCCTCATGCCCGATGGGGTCCTGACCGGAACCGTCCTCTTTTACAAAAAGGTCGGCGATTGAGCGCCCTGACGAGCGGCGCAATCTTGGCTGTCCTGGCCTTTCTGACCGCGACCCTGTCGGGGGTCTTTGGCATGGCTGGGGGCCTGGTGCTGATGGGGGGCCTCGCCTTCCTGATGCCGGTCTCAGCCGCCTTCGTCACCCATGGTATTTTACAACTGGTGGCCAATGGCTGGCGGGCGATCCTGCACGTGCGGCACGTGCGCTGGGCCATTGTCGCCTTTTACGGCCTGGCTTCGGTCGCAGCAGGGCTTGTTGTGGCCCTGGTAGCTTTCACCCCCTCTAAGATGTTGCTGTTTCTGATGTTGGGACTGGTTCCAGGCCTGCTTTGGATTCCGCAGTCCTGGCTAAGGCTGGATGCAGAAAAGCCGCTCCATGCCCTGACCTCCGGCTTTCTGGTGACAGGCCTTAACCTGACGGCTGGGGTGGCCGGCCCCTTGCTGGACATCTTCTTCGTCCGTACCGCCCTGACCCGTCACGCCATTGTCGCCACCAAGGCTGCGACACAGGTTTTCAGCCATTTGGCCAAGGTCTTAGTCTATGGCGCGCCCCTGTTCGCAAGTGGTGCCAAGGGGCTTCCGCCTTGGCCGGTCTTCGCCATCGCAATTCCGCTATCCATGCTAGGCACGGTGGTCGGCGGCCGAATTCTGGATCGTATGAGCGATGTGAACTTCAAGGCTTGGACCCGCTGGATCGTTACGACGGTCGGGGTCACCTACCTGTTCCAGGCTGCCCAACTCTTCCTGAAAGGTCATGGCGTATGAACCTCACCCTACAGATCCTGGAAAATCCCTGGGTGAGGCTTGAGCCCCTCGGCGTGGAGCACAAGGAAGCCCTTCGCGCCGCCTGTGATGCCGATCCTGACACCTGGAACCGGCTATATCCCTATTCCATGCTGGGTGAAGCCTTTGACCGCCGCTGGGACGACCATCTGGTGAAGACTCAGGCCGATGGCAGTTGGATGCAATATGCGGTCATGGTCGGCGGCCGCTGTATGGGGATGACCTGCCACATTGGTGCAGATGCCGCCAATGCTAGCACTGAAGTCGGCGGCACCTATTATCATCCGCAGGTTCGCGGTGGCGCGGTTAATCCAGCGGCCAAGCGTCTGATGATGGGTCATGCCTTCGACGCGGGGGCTAGGCGGGTGGTCTATCGGGTGGACGCCATCAACGCCCGTTCCAGGGCCGCCGTACTCAAGCTTGGGGCGGTGCAGGAGGGTATCTTGCGTCAGGACCGGGTAACCTGGACGGGCCGCATCCGCGACACGGTTATCTTTTCTGTTCTGGCGGAAGAATGGCCGGACGTCCGCGATCGATTGGACGCCCGACTTTCGTCATTCGATCCTAGCTAGCGGCCGTCCGCTCTGGTGCCGCGGGGAAGAAGACCTCGGCGGCATGGTCGGCAACCTCCTGTGCGGTGTAGGGCCGCCCTGGATTAAAGCCATCGGTCTGCAACATCTTGATTTCCCGCACCCCCCGTGAGGAGACGCCCAGGACCTTGCCCGTGTGATCGGCCGCCAGGTCTGAGGCCATGAATAGAACCCCCGGTGCGATGTTTTCGGGTAAGCTCATGGGCTCCGGGTCGCGGCCGACGCGGCCGGGCAGGTCGGAGGTCATGCGGGTGAAGGCACCAGGGGCCAAGCCCATGACACGGATGCCATACTTGCGTCCTTCGATGGAGAGCACGCGCATAAAGCCGTAGATCCCGGCCTTGGCCGCACCATAGTTGGACTGGCCGAAATTGCCGTAAAGCCCAGAGGTCGAGCTGGTCATGATGATGGTGCCGGGCTTGCCGTTATCCTTGAGCCACTTCCAGACCGGCATGGTGCAGCAATAGGTGCCCTTCAAGTGCACCTTCACGACCAGATCCCAGTCGGCCTCGGATGTGTTGGCGAAGGTCTTATCCCGCAGGATCCCAGCATTGCAGACCAGAATGTCCACCTGTCCGAAAGCATCCAGGGCCGTCTTCAAGATATTCTCGCCGCCCTCCATGGTCGAAACATCGTCGGCATTGGCCACAGCCTTGCCGCCTGCCGCGACAATGTCATTGACCACTTTCTGCGCTGCCGAAACCGAACCTTCCCCTGATCCGTCCCGGGAGCCCCCCAGATCATTGACGACGACGCTCGCACCTTCCTTGGCAAACAGTTTGGCATAGGCCTCGCCAAGTCCGCCGCCGGCACCTGTGATGATGGCAACCTTGCCGCTCAATAGTCCCATGAGTTTCACTCCCTATGTCAGGTTTGTTTTGATGATCATCTGACTCACCGACGCCGGAGTCGAGCCCCTCGGTCTTTGTTTTGGGGTGGCAAAGGATTTTGACTCTACATCTCCTTCAGAGCCGCTAGGTTTGCGCCCAAGTCGCCGATCACGTGCGGCCATGATTGGGAGTGAAACCAGTGTCAGATCCTTCAGGTTCCGTGGAGGCCCATGGCGCGTCAGCCATGGTCGACCCGCCGATTGCCAGCGCGGTCGGTGGAGACGGCAAGCTCAATCGTGGCGGCGTTTCCTGGTCTCTCTTCGAGGGTGCCCGGAACCCCTACATCATTCTGGTGACCATCTATATTTTCGTCCCCTACGTGGCCTCAGTGATGGTCGACGATCCGGTACGCGGTCAGGCGGTGATTTCCCAATGGAGCCAGTACACCGGCTGGATTGTCATGCTGACAGCCCCCTTGCTTGGGGCCTCCATTGATCAAATGGGTCGCCGCAAGATCTGGCTTGGCCTGCTGGTGGCCGCCATGGTCCCAATGATGGCAGCCCTGTGGTGGTCAAAGCCTGATTTGACGGGTCTTTCGGTGACCGTCACCATGATGCTCACCACGGCCATTGGGGTCGGGTTTGCCTATTCAGAGGTCTTGCACAATTCGCTGCTGATCCGAGCGGCGGGAATGGGTGCGGCCCACAAGGCGTCGGGTCTGGCCCTGGCCCTGGGCAATGGATTTTCCGTCATTGCCCTTGGCTTTACCGCCTGGGCCTTTGCCCTGCCAGGCAAGGTGACCTGGAGCTGGGTGCCGGCAAAGCCCCTGTTTGGCTTAGATACCCTGACCCATGAACATGAGCGGGTCGTCGCCCTCATGGCCGCCGCCATTTTCGCTGTTGGTGCCCTGCCAATCTTCCTCTTCACACCTGATGCCGAACCAACCGGAATACCGGTCCTCAAGGCGCTCAAGGGTGGGGCAGAGCAGCTTTGGCGCATGGTACGCACTGTGGGACAGTTCAAGGATGCGGCTGTCTATCTGGTCAGTCGGATGTTCTTTGTAGACGGCATGAATGCCGTGCTGACCTATGCCGGAATCTATGCCGTAGGCGTGATGAAGTGGCATGCCCTCGAAATGCTCTTCTACGGCGTCCTACTGTCGGTTCTTGCGGTTCTTGGGGGCTTTGTGGGGCGGTGGATGGATGCTGGCTTCGGCCCCAAGGTGTCAGTCAGGATTTCGATCGGTATGACACTGGTGGCGCTGGTGGCCTTCTTAGGCATGAAGCCAGACCAGATCCTCTATTTCTGGAGCTATCCATCTGAACTGCACCCACCTGTCTGGGATGGCCCCGTCTTCCGAACCTTGCCAGAAATCATCTTTTTGCTGATCGGGTTTGTGAACGCTGTTTTTATCACCTCGCAATACGCCTCAGCTCGCACCTTGCTGACGAGATTGACTCCGGCCGCTCAGACAGGGGCCTTCTTCGGCGTCTATGCACTTTCTGGTGTGGCGACGGGATGGCTTGGGCCCATGTTGGTCAATCTTGGTACCAATTTGACCGGCACCCAGCAGGGGGGCTTTGCCTCAATCATTATTCTGCTGGCGATTGGGCTTTTTGGATTGATGTTTGTACGCGGCGGCGGTCGCCAGAACCTTTAAGCACCCTGTCTTTGGCAGGGCCGGTTTCTATAGACAGACAACCTCTGAGCTTTTTCTCGGCTTCAAATAATAGGTCGACGAGAAAGTAATGGGGTGAGGAAGGGCCCGCTGAAGGGCCGATGTATAGGTATATTTGGTCTCGGCCACGATGATGCTGTCATTGGTGGTCAATAGTCCCGTAGGCAGCCCAGCTGTGCTGGTAAGATCGTCATAGGATCCGTGGTGCTTGGTGCAGGCAATGGACAAGGCTCCGGTATTGTCCGCCTTGATGCTGCTAAAACGAATAGAGAGGGTCCCTGTCGGGAAGGGTTTCATAATGGCGTCGCCGATCGAGAAGATGTCGTCGACGGCGGCCTGATTCAGGGACGAAGATTGAGTCACCAAGTCGCCAATGGTTGACGCCACGTGGCTGGCGCGGCGGCTTGCCATCATGGCCTGGGTCATTTCTGCCATGCCAAAATACATCAGCAGCATGACCGGAGCGACAAAGGCAAACTCGACCGCGGCAGAACCGCGGCTATCTCTGGAAAACGGCCTTAACATGCCGCACCCGTCGGAGGACTGGATGACCAGGGCTCATTGCGGAAACTGGTCGCCGACGTGATCAACCGCTTGCCACTTCCACTGCCCATATTGACCAGGGACTGGTTCAGAAGCGGTGTGAAAAGGTGCCATTCATAATAGGTCCGGACAAGCACCACATCCCCGGCCTGGCCAGGCGACCAACAGGTGGTGTTCGGCTTCAAATTGCTCGGGTCGATCGCAGATGCGCCGCCAACATCGGCGAGGTTTGCAAAGGTCTGAACATCGACGGTTAGATAGGAAGAGCAGGGCGTCTTGAGCCAGGTCATATTGTTACAAACAAGCGTCTTGAACTGATCCTTGGTTGTACTTGTTGCTTGGAATTCCCCAGTCCTGAGCTGCCGCGCCGCAATATCTGTCGCAGTTTGCAACGTCGAGGAGGCCAAGAAGATCATGCCAAGTTCGATCGTGCCGAACATCAGAACCAGGAAGGGCAGAAGCACTATGGCAAATTCCACCGCAACAGCCCCGCGACTTGCATTGCCAAACCGGCGAATGAAGCCCTGCCGAGCTTGTGAAGTTTGCATGGATTCTGACTCTCAATTCCAGAGCTTCAGACTTAGCAGGCTTTGCTGAATCGGAAGTTTAAGGAACTGAGGCTCGTGACGCGCTGGCCACGGATCCCATCGCTTGTGAAATTCCGCCGAGGGTGGTGCCTGCACCCTGGGATGCAGATCCCGCAGGCCCGGCTGCACTGCGGCTTGTACTTGCCTTTCCAGAAGGCGACTCCGCAGACCCTTGGTCGGGGCCAGTCTCACCTGGCAAAGGAAAGCGAGCACAAAGTGGGCTGCAGGCAAAGTTAGCGATGGTGGCAACCCCATTTGCTTCGCCACCACGGACTGGGCCGGTGATCATCGATACCCGCCCATGGGCGGAGTCGGTGACCATCAGGTTTTGGTCCAAAAGAGTTCTGCCTTGATCATCAAGGATCAAAAGATTGGTTTCGCCAAAGGAGCGACCAAGCAGAATCGCTGTTCTCCGATCCAAAACCGTGATGTCGGCAATGCCTGCGTTTCCCAGCATGATGCGCTTGGCCCCTGCAGGCAGGGCGATCCTGATGCTTCTGTCCAGGGGGACGGAAAACACATTTTCTGCGACGGCGGACCCTGATGAGGCACCGACGAGGAGGGTGCCTAGGGCAAGAGCGAGCAGGCGGCGCATAGGGATCTTCCAAAAAACGTCGACTTCAGAATCTGATGGAATGGTCAACAAAGGCTAAATTTTCGCTGACTCACGCACGCGCGAGAATCATTCAGTCAAACCGCCTTAAAACCTGCAATTTAGGAAACATGGTTAACAGAATAAAATTATGAACAACAGTAAACCATATGATATTTTAGAAATACTTTTTGTTGTTTACTCAGAATTAAGCGCCATGACCGAGAGTGAACTTGCGAATTCGGAAAGAGCGGGCCAGACGGCTTTATCCTTCCTCGTCTGTCCGCACCAACAAGGAGTTACATTATGACCCAGTTTGTTTCGCGCTTTCTCAAGGACGAATCCGGCGCCACGGCCATTGAATATGGCCTGATTGCTTCGCTGATCGCCGTCGCCCTGATCGCCGTCATGAAGACCATGGCTGGCAAGGTCTCCACGACCTTCAACAACGTCGCCAACGCGATGCCATAAGACTTAGACTTCGGTCTAAGAAGACTGGGCCGCAACGCCGACGCGTTGCGGCCCTTTTTCGTTTAAATCCTTCATTCACTCTACGCAGACAGAATGAGGTGGTTGAAAACTTCCCTCAGGGCGCGTCGATGATCCACGATCTCCAGATCGTACTTCTTTCGATCTTTCCGGCCATGGTCATTCTGGCGGGTCTGCGAGACATGACCAGCTACACGATTCCAAATTGGATATCGTTTGGCACGCTGTTGGCCTTCTTCCCCACCGCGTTTGCCTTGGGTCTCCCGTTACCTGTGATTGGTATCAACCTCACCGTGGGACTTGTCGCCTTGATCCTTGGGATGGGCATGTTCGCCCTCGGCTGGATCGGTGGCGGCGATGCTAAACTTTTTGCCGCGGCCGGTGTCTGGCTTGGCTATCCAAGCTTTATCGGTTTCACCATGGTCACCGCGATCGCGGGCGGACTGCTCGCCGTTGGTTTGCTAGGTATGCGGTCTCTGTGGGTGCGACGTTATGTCGTCGGTGGTCCGCCATGGTTTGAACGTTTGACCACCCATGGTGAGAATGTCCCCTACGGCGTGGCGATTGCAGTGGGGGCTCTGTTTGCCTATCCCGCGTCGGCCTTGATGCAGGCCTTCACCCCTAGCCTCTAAGGTTGGCGGCCTTAGGGCCATATTAACCATATCAACTGCAACTCAGGGCCTAAGACAAAACGTCGAAGCTCGCACACGTCTACTCTCCAGAAGGTAGAGTATACTTATTTAGACCGACTATCGGGAATATGGTCGCGTATTCATGAACCGGGCCCGACTTGTCTTCCTTCTTGGTGCCTTCGCAGCTGCGCTCGTGCTGGCCTTCTTGGTCCGCAATCTAGCCACGCCCAAAGCACCAACCGCTGTGGCGTCAGCCCCAGAACCTCCGAAAAAACCCATGACCCAGGTTCTTGTGGCGAAGAGGAATCTTCCGATTGGCACCCGCCTGACTCAGGATGATCTGACTTGGCAGCCTTGGCCCCTGGAGGCGCTGAACAAGGCCTTCATAACCGACGGCATGGCACCAAAGTCCGACGATACTCCCAAAACCATTAGAGACGCGATCGAGGCGACAACCGCCAAGGCTGCAAAGGCGACCCAGGATCTGATTTCTCCGACCTCATCCGTCATGGCCATGGTCGGCGCAGTCGTGAAGGACACGATCGCCGCCGGTGAGCCGGTGACCGCCGCCAAGGTAATTCGAGCTGGCGACAGCAATTACATGTCCGTGGTCATTGCCTCAGGCATGCGCGCCATATCTGTTGCAATTAATGCAGAGAGCGCCGTCAGCGGCTTCATCCTGCCCGGTGACCGGGTGGATGTCCTGCAAACACGCCCTAGCGGCTTGGATGGCAAGGCCTTTGAAACCCAGACCCTGATGCACAATGTGCGGGTCCTGGCGATTGACCAGAAGTCCTTGGCCGACAAGGGCGCAAGCGCCATGGTGGGCTCGGTTGCCGTCTTGGAAATCCCAGCCCGATATGTCGACATTATCGCCAAGGCCAAATTGCAAGGCGAAATCCAGCTTGTGCTGAGGTCTTACACCGATATCGGCGGCGGGGCCGGCCCTGGTGGCGTCAATGGTGGTCCCACGCCTCAGTCCCCAGCGCACACCCTGACTGTTTACCGCGCAGGTCAAGCTTCAGACGTGGTGGTCCGATGAGAGCCCCAAAACTTATCCTGGCCCTTGCCGCGCTCGCGGCTTGGGTCTTGCCCCCCGCGCCTGCAGCCATCGCCCAGACGACTGGAGGGGCCAGTGGTGTCATCCGCATTGATCTCGCCGCGCCTGGCGGATCTTCGCAGTCTTTGGCCCTACCACAGGGCAAATCAGCGATCATTGATCTGCCGATGGATGTCCGTGATGTTCTGGTGACGAATCCAGGCACCGCTCAAGCTGTCCTTCGGACGCCTCGGCGCATCTTTCTGATGGGTCAGAGCCCAGGGGTCACAGATGCTGTTTTCTTTGACAGTTCTGGGCGGCGGGTACTGTCCCTGAACATTCGCGTCGATATCGACGTGTCTTCCTTGGCGCAAACCATCAACCGCATTCTGCCCAATGCCCAAGTCCATGTGGAAGCCATCAACAACAGCCTGATTTTATCAGGCCAAGTGGCTAATATTGGCGATGCCGATAAGGCGCTGCAGATTGCCAAGGCTTCGGTCCCGACCCCTGTGGGGGGCGGTGGATCCGCAGCAGGTGGCGCAGAGTCTGTTATCAACATGCTCAGCATAGCCGGTAAGGACCAGGTTATGCTGAAGGTCCGCGTTGTCGAGATGCAGCGGAATGTCATCAAGCAGCTCGGTTTCAATCTCAATGCAGTTTTGAACCAGCTGGGCGAGCCGCAATATCTTCTGGGTCAAGCCGCCACCTTCGCCGTGAATGGCGCCCTGCTTGGCGGGATCAGCGGCGGCTATAAGCTAGACACAAAACTTCAACCCGAAGTGCAGATTCCCTGCGGTCCTGGGTATACCGATGGTCTCTTATGTCCGATCGTCTCCAGGTCAACCCGCACGGCGACGATCCAGCCAACCGCTGGAAGCCCTGGCCTAAATTCAGCTGAATCCACCATTAAGGCCTTTGAGCGTGTGGGCATGGTTCGGACCCTGGCGGAACCCAACCTCACGGCCGTATCTGGCGAGGGAGCCAAGTTCCTGGCCGGTGGTGAATATCCAGTCCCGGTGGCTCAGGATAAAACCGGATCGATCACGGTTGAATATAAGCCATTCGGCGTCGGTCTTGGGTTTACACCGGTTGTCCTCTCGTCGGGTCGTATCGCCCTTAAGATCTCAACAGAGGTCTCTGAGCTCACCACCACCGGGGCTTTCACCCTCGGAAGCTCCGTTTCGGGGACGGCTCTGACGATCCCTGCCCTCACGGTCCGCCGCGCAGAAACCAGTGTGGAATTGCCTTCGGGGGGCTCGATGATGATCGCTGGCCTGATCTCTCAGTCGACGAAGCAAAATCTGGATGGTCTTCCTGGGGTAGGGGCCATCCCCATTTTGGGCAGTCTATTCCGCTCCCGCGACTTCCTGTCGGGGGAAACGGAGCTGGTGATTATGGTCTCCCCCTACATCGTTCAGTCGACAAACCCAGACAAGCTTCAAACCCCAGCGGATGGCCTGCGTATCGCAGATGATGCCTCCACCATTTTGCTGGACCAATTGAACAAAGCTTACAAATCCAAGCCGCAACCGACCGCAAACCGCACTTATCAAGGTCCTTACGGGTACGTGATCGAATGAAATCCCTGGCCGCTATCCTGTCTGTCGGAGCCCTTCTGGGCGTCACTGGTTGTGCAACACAGGGCCTCCAAACCCTTAAGGACGAGACGCCGCCAACGGTCCTGGACGCCTATAAGGCCCGCGCCTACCCCACAGATGCGGAGATACAGCTCGCCGTGCACGCCCAGGGACTATCGAGCACCCAGGCCGATGCGCTGGGGCTATTTGCGAGCGAGTGGGATGCTGATCAGGGTGGTGTGATCACCCTGCGCGCGCCTGATGGTGCACCCAATGCCGGCGCGGCCTTTCGGACCGCCGAAGGCGCACGGGCCTTCCTTATTCGCCAAGGGGTTCCCGAGGATCAAATTGTCATTGCCGGTTATGACGCCCGCGGCGTCGCCGATCCTAACCTCTTGATGACCTACACACATTACAAGGTGGATATCCCGACCTGCGGCAAGACGTGGACAAACCTTGCAAACACCATTGTCAATGAACCCAATGGTAATTTCGGGTGTGCTGTAAAGGCCAACATGTACGCCCAACTGGCCAATCCTGGCGATCTTGTGCACCCGCGCACCTCCACACCCAGCGACTCGGGTCGCAGACTCACGGTTCTTGATCTCTATCGGAAGGGCCAGACCACCTCAGCCGCCAAGGATGAGAACGCCAAGGGTACGCTGTCAAAGGCCATTCAGTGAGCTGCATCCCATGACACCTAATTCCCAGGATATCGACTTCGACTTTGACGCAGACGATGCCTTTTCATTGGCTGCCCCCGCCGCTGAGGGTCCAGCACAAGCCATTTCCTTGACGCCTAAGCATGCGCCAAGCACGGGAGGCTTTGAAGTTCCGAGCGCGGAGGCCGCCCCCCTTGGGGCGATTGAGCTAACAAAGACGGCCTCTGCGAAACTCGCATCTTCAGAACCCCTGGAAGCCAGTTCCAGCGAAGCGAAACTTCCTCGCATTACCATCCATATTTTCTGTGAGTCGCCGACCACCGCTGAGCAGGCGCACAAGGCAGCCTCTGATCGCCGCCTTGCTGGCCTCGTGGTCATTGTAAAAATGGGCGGTCTGGCTGAAGCCTGCCAAGCCTACCAATCACAGCCGACGCCCTCCCTGATCATGGTCGAAAGCCATGATGCGCCAAATCAAATGATTGCCTACCTCGACCAACTGGCAGAAGTTTGTGACCCAGGCACGAAGGTCGTCGTACTCGGCGCGTCAAATGACATCACGCTCTATCGTGAACTCATGCAGCGCGGTGTTTCAGAGTATCTGGTGCCGCCGTTCACGCCTCTGCAAATCGCTCACACCGTCAATGGCCTCTATGCCGATCCAACGGCGCCTTTTATTGGCCGTCAGGTTGCATTCTGCAGCGCCAAGGGCGGTTCGGGGGCTTCGACCATTGCCCACAACATTGCCCATTCGATTGCTGAAAAACTTCTGATGGGCTCAGTTCTGGTAGACCTCGACCTACCGTTTGGAACGGCTGGTCTGGATTTCGACCAGGACCCCCTGCATGGCATTGCTGATGCTTTGACGCAGCCTCATCGACTCGATGCTGTGCTCATGGAGCGCATGATGGCCAGATGCACCGATCGGCTATCCTTGTTTGCGGCCCCTGCCAGCCTCGAAGATGACTATGAAATTCCTGGGGAGGCTTATGAAGAAGTTACCCGCAAAATCCGTGCGGCAGCGCCGTTTATCATCCTCGACTTGCCCCATGTCTGGACGTCCTGGACGCGCAAAATCTTGCTTGAGTCCGACGACCTGATCATCGTCGCGACCCCTGACCTTGCCTCCTTGCGCAATGCCAAGAACCTCGTCGATCTGTTCCGTCGCGCCAGGCCCAATGATCCCCCGCCGCGGCTGGTTCTCAACCAGGTCGGTGTCCCTAATCGTCCTGAAATCAGCCTGAAGGATTTTGGCGAAGCCGTTGGCCTGACACCATCGCTGTCTCTTCCGTTTGATCCAAAAGTCTTTGGTCAAGCGGCCAATAATGGGCAAATGCTGTCTGAAGTTGCCCCGAAATCCCGCATAGCGGACGGCATTGATCACCTTGCCCAGCAGATCGCACGACGCGATCCCCCCGTCGTGGAAAAAACCTCTGTTCTCTCAAGCTTGTTCAAGCGGAAATAGATGTTCGGTAAGCGTCCCTCGTCCGGAGCATCGGCTATAAGGCCTGCGAATGCGCCTGCCCAAGGGGCTGCGGCCATTCCTACACGCCCCATGAGGGTCGAGATTGAGACAGGGCCTGCAACCCGGGCCATCGAGGCCGCGGGTGCGCCCACGCCGATGCCCTCGCCAGCAGCTATGTTGGCCACACCAAAGCCAACCTTGGCCTATGATCAACTCAAAGCAGCGCAGGGGCCAGCCTCTGCTCTTCCAGAGCAATCTGAGTATTATCACGCTACCAAGACGACAATTTTTACGGCTCTGATCAACACCATCGATCTAGGCCAGCTAGCCAATCTAGATCACCAGACCGCCAGCGATGAAATTCGAGATATCGTCGCCGAGCTTGTCGCGATTAAAAATGTCTCCATGTCTGTGGCCGAGCAGGACATGCTCGTTCAGGACATCATTAATGACGTGCTGGGCTATGGCCCGTTAGAGCCACTCCTGGCCCGAGATGACATTTCTGACATCATGGTCAATGGTGCGGCCCGGGTGTTTATCGAAGTCGCAGGCAAGGTCCAGCTGACCAATGTCCGTTTCCGGGACAATACCCAGCTGATGAACATCTGTCAGCGTATCGTCAGTCAGGTTGGCCGACGGGTGGATGAAAGCTCACCCATTTGCGACGCCCGTCTGCCAGACGGGTCCCGGGTCAATGTCATCGCGCCACCCCTTGCGCTCGATGGTCCGACCCTGACCATCCGGAAGTTCAAAAAAGACAAACTGACCATGAAGAACTTGGTCGACTTCAAGGCGATCAGCCCTGAAGGCGCGCGGGTCTTGGGGGTCATCGGAGCCTGCCGCTGTAACGTGATCATTTCAGGTGGTACGGGCTCGGGAAAGACCACCCTGCTCAATACCCTGACGGCGTTTATCGACCCTACCGAGCGTGTGGTTACCTGCGAGGACGCCGCCGAGCTTCAGTTGCAACAGCCTCATGTGGTGCGACTGGAAACCCGTCCCCCAAATCTGGAGGGGCAGGGGACCATCACCATGCGGGATCTGGTCAAGAACTGTCTGCGGATGCGCCCTGAGCGGATTATCGTTGGCGAAGTGCGTGGCCCTGAAGCCCTCGACTTGCTTCAAGCCATGAATACAGGCCACGACGGCTCTATGGGCACGCTGCACGCCAATAGCCCGCGGGAAGCGATTGGCCGGATGGAATCCATGATCACCATGGGGGGCTACGGTCTGCCATCTAGAACCATCCGTGAAATGATTGTCGGGTCTGTGGACGTTATCGTTCAGGCCGCCCGCCTCCGGGACGGTTCGCGTCGGATCACCCACATTACCGAAGTGGTGGGCTTAGAAGGCGACGTGATCGTCACCCAGGACCTCTTCCTCTACGAGATCACCGGCGAAGATCAGAACGGCAATGTTGTTGGTCGTCATCGATCAACCGGCATTGCCCGTCCACGGTTCTGGGACCGCGCCCGTTACTATGGCCTTGAACGGGAATTGGCCGAAGCCCTAGACGCTGCGGAGTAGCCCACGGTGAACACCACCCTCATCACCGTTTTGATCGCGATTTTGGGATTTGTGACGATCGCCGGCATCGGTCTGGCCTTAACAGGTTCAGAGACGGGAAGCGCTAAGGCGTCCAAACGCGCCCAGACCCTTGCAAAGACCCGCGCTCGGGAGTCCGGTGGTCTCAAAAATGATGGCCAGACGCCTGAGCAAAGGCGGGCGCAGATCATGAAATCCCTAAAGGAACAGGAGCGACAAGCCAGGAAGGCGAGCATCTCAATTGGCGCGCGTATGGTCCATGCTGGCTTGCCCGAGCAACCCCAAATCTACTGGATGATCTGCGGTGGCGTTGGCTTAGTGGCCGCCACCCTAGCCCTCGCATTGAAGCAACCCCTTTTGATTGTCATGGGCGCTGCCTTTGGCGGTGGTCTGGGCCTACCCCTGTGGGTGCTGGGCGCCCTTGGAGACATGCGCTTTAAGAAGTTCACCGCCGCTTTTCCCGACGCCATGGATATCATTGTGCGGGGCGTAAAATCAGGCATGCCTCTGCAAGACTGCCTTCGCATTATCGGCACGGAGAGCGCCGAGCCCCTCGGTGGTGAATTCAAACGGATGAAAGAATCCCTGGCCATGGGGATCGGCATCGAGCAGGCCCTCGATAAAATGTACAGCAGGGTGCCAACGCAAGAGGTGCGCTTTTTCGCTATCGTTCTCGCCATTCAGGCGAAGACGGGCGGTAACCTCGCCGAGGCCCTGTCAAATCTCTCTGCTGTCATCCGGGCACGGAAGATGATGCGTGAAAAGGTCAATGCCTTGTCGGGAGAAGCCGTTGCCTCAGCGGCGATTATCGGCTCACTGCCCCCCGTGGTGATTGTGATCATCAGCTTGGCAAGCCCTCTCTATATGCAGCCTATGTTCACCACGCCCAAGGGGCACACCATGCTGGGCATAGGTGTCGCAGTGATGGCCTTTGGTGTTTTTGTGATGCGCAAAATGATAAATTTCAAAATCTAGGCGCGCACCATGAGCTTTGGTCAAATCGCAGATCTAAAGAACCTGATTTCTCTGTTCGTGGCTGTTATCGCCTTCGCCACGTTCATGACGATCGCTGGACCATTTTTCCAACAATCGACCTTGTCCAACCGCATGAAGTCGGTGTCTTCCCACCGTGAAGCCCTGCGGCGCAAATCCCGCGAGGCCTTGGCCAAGGGCGGGCTCGGACAGGGCGGCCTGAGGCACGTAGACGACGGCCTCTATAAACGGGTGGTCGAGCGTCTGAACCTTAATCGGCTGCTGGAAGACCCACAGGTCATCGACAAGTTGGCACAGGCGGGGTTTCGTGGCCCTGGTCCTGTCTCCACCTTCTACTTCTTCCGCTTGGTAACGCCGATCGCCCTCGCCATAGCGACGACCATTTACGTGTTCACCATCGGCGGCACAGACATGCCGCAGACTAACAAGACCGTCTTCATCATGCTCGCGGCGGTAGCGGGCTATTATGCGCCGAATATCTATATCGGAAACATCGCGGGGAAACGCTTGGCGTCCATTGTCCAGGCCTTCCCCGACAGTCTCGACCTGCTGCTGATCTGTGTGGAAAGCGGCATGTCAGTTGAGGCCTCGATCGCCAAGGTCGGGCAGGAAATTGGCATGTCATCCATTGAACTTGCCGAAGAATTCGCCCTCTTAACAGCGGAACTATCCTATCTTCCTGAACGCAGGGTCGCCTATGAGGGCTTGGCGCGCCGGGTAAATCATCCGGGCATTCGCTCCGTCACCATGGCGATGATCCAGTCTGAGAAGTACGGCACGCCCCTCGGATCGGCCCTGCGGGTCATGTCCAAGGAAAACCGTGAAATGCGTATGTCTGCGGCAGAAAAAAAGGCAGCTCAGCTTCCCGCCCAGTTGACCGTCCCTATGATCGTCTTCTTCCTGCCCGTGTTGTTTATGGTGATCCTGGGCCCAGCGATTATCACGGTCCAAGAGATGATGGATAAGAAGCCCGCAGCTGAAGCGCCGCGATAGCGCGGCCTCTTAGGCCAGAAGTCTATGTAAGGTTTTCTCGGCGATCGCTGCCATTCTCGGATCGTCGGCCAAGCCTGCAGCCAGCAGGACAACCACATAATACATGGCCCAACCACGTGCCCGGGCCCAAGTGGCTTCAGACGCCCCGTAGGCGTCGATGGCGGCTTGCCTTGCAGACTCTGAGCCCAGTAGCATCCAGATCGACGACAGATCGGTGGCCGGATCTCCTGCGGTCATGTCACCCCAGTCAATGAAAGCCTTTAGCTTACCATTCTGGACAATCACGTTCCGGGGATGTGGGTCCCCGTGCAACCACAAATCCTCAAGGTCAATCGGCGCCTTGACCCCGGCTTCCCAAATTCCAATGGCGCGATGGTCAATCAAATCTGTCTTGGAGCCCAGGAATTCCAGCTGTTTGTCGAACATGTCTTTGCGGGTCGCCAGGGGAACGCCACGCACCGGGTTGTGCGGCGCGTCCTTGGGTGCCGGTTGGTGAAGTGCCCTGAAGAACGCAGCCAGGATGGGGCCCTGATCAGCATCAGGTGGATCTAGATCCGCCGTCTGACCTGAAATCCACGGGACTATGCTCCAGGTCCAGGGATAGCCAAGCTCAGGGATCCCCAGTCTGATCGGAGCGGGAGTTTGTAGGGGAAGGCGAGGGGCAAGGCCTTGCAGCCATTTTTGCTCGGAGTGGATAAACTCAGCGCCCATCGTCCTGCGCGGCAGGCGTACCGCCAAGTCTGCTCCCAGCCGGAACATGACATTGTCCCACCCCGATGCTTCGAAGGACAGTGGCAGGTGCGCAAGGTCGGGATGCTGGCTGGCGATCAACCGGGCCACCAGGTCCTGGTCAACCTCAAACTCAGCGTCAGGGGTCTTAGAGGCAGAGACCAAGAGCCCGCCCTATTGCCCCTGGCGCACAGTGTCCCAGGATCGAACCTGACCCGCTGCCGTAGCATTTCGTAGATAGGCCAGATTGCTCTCGACAATTTCGGGCGGAAGATCCTGCCGCGCGAGGCGCTCAGCTTCATCCAGTCGACCTTCAAGACCCAGGATCAGCGCCAAATTCTGACGAACCGCGATCTCTGCGCCCGGCTTGGCCGCGGCCGTTCGCAAAAGGGATTCGGCCTTGGCGCTCTCCCCATGGCCAGCCAAGAACAGGGCATAGTTTGTCATGACGGTGGGATTGTCGGGCGCAAGGACCAAGGCTTGCTTGTGAGACGCCTCAGCCTCCTCGCTACGATGGGCCTGTTCATAGGCCACCGCCAGTAAGGTTAAAGGTCGCCAATCCTGCGGCACCAACCCTTGAGCCTGCCTAGCCGGTTCAATGGCATAGAAACCCTGACCTCGCCCCACCTGTGCCCGGGCGACCTCCAAAAGGGCATCGACATTTTTGGGATCGACCACCAAAACCCTCTGGGCGGCTTCCAGGGCCTCCTCAAAATTTCCAAGGGTTCGAAGCGCCTGTGACAGGCCCACACCTGCCTGAGCGTCGCGGCCATCAATCTGAATTTCCTTGGCCCAAAAGGCGGCCCGGGCCAGGGGGTCCAAACGCTTGGCCATGGCGCGATCTTCCGGGCTGGCCTTGTGCGCCGTTTCAGAGACCTGGGCAGCCTCAGGCTTCAGCATAGGAATGCCTTGCACGTCAGGCTTGGTCGCCAGGCTTGCTGCAGGCTTCGGCGCGGGATCGGCCAGGGCTGCGGCGCTCCAAACCATGCACAGCGAAAGGGCGGTTGCGGTGATGGTCGACATGCGACACATGGTCTGACTCGTGGCTCCGGGTGACACTTCATGGTCACCTAAGGCCTTAAAGGAATCGTTAAGCATAAATCGGAGCCGCCATGAGCGATGTGATCCTCAAGACATCGGACCAGACGACCGTCCCGGTCTATGCGCTCACCGAGGCCGAACTCGAGACTTATCTTGCCGCGGTACCCGATTTCCTGCGAGGATTTGCGGTCTCAAATGCCTTCAAGGCTAAGGGTGGCCAGGTCCTCTCGGCCCCCGGACCTCATGGCGCAGTCGAGCGTATTTTGTTCGGCGTCGGCGATGGTACCGACCCCACCATCTTCCGGGCGCTTGCCGCCAAACTTCCCGCTGGCGACTATGAGCTCCAGGCCTTTCCGTCGACCTTGAATCTCGATGACATCGTTCTGGCTTTTGGCCTCGGATCCTACGGGTTTGATCGCTACAAGCACCGCAGTGGGTCCCGCCCAAGGCTGGTGGCACAAGGTGCCAATATTGATGAAGCGGCTCAGATTATCGAAGCCTGCGCCCTGGCGCGGGATATGACCAATACCCCGGCTTCAGACCTCGGACCCCTCCAGATTGAAACCATCGCCCGGGACATGGCCGCGACTTTCAAAGCCGACATTTCCGTCATTGTGGGTGATGATCTGCTGACTCAGAACTATCCCGCCGTCCATGCCGTGGGCCGCGCCGCTGCCCCAGATCGCGCCCCGCGCATGATCGAAATGACCTGGGGCTCCGCTGACCATCCATCCGTGGTTCTGGTGGGCAAGGGGGTGACCTTTGATACGGGCGGCCTCGATATCAAGCCTTCGGCCGGCATGCGGCAGATGAAAAAGGATATGGGCGGCGCAGCCCATGTCCTGGCCCTAGGCCGTATGGTCATGGCCGCAAAACTGCCTGTTCGGCTTACGATTCTGGTCCCCGCCGTTGAGAACGCCATTTCAGGTGATGCCATGCGGCCGGGCGACGTGCTGAGCTCTCGCAAGGGTCTGACCATAGAGGTCGGCAATACCGACGCCGAGGGGCGGTTGATCCTCGCCGACGCCCTGACCCGGGCGACAGAGCTTAATCCAGTCCTGACCCTGGACATGGCCACTCTCACCGGCGCGGCGCGAGTTGCTCTGGGGCCGCAATTGCCGCCCTATTTCACAGATGATGAGGCCCTGGCGGCTGACATTGCCGCCTGCGCCCTCGAGGCCCATGATCCTGCTTGGCGCCTGCCCCTTTGGAAGGGCTATGTGGATGCCCTGGACTCCGACATTGCCGATATCAAGAATGATCCTGACGGCTGGGCTCAGGCCGGATCTGTCACTGCCGCCTTATTCCTTCAGAAGTTTGCACCGACCACAGCCTGGGCGCACTTTGACATTTTTGCCTGGAACCCCCGCAACCGACCCGGTTGGACCTCTGGCGCAGAAGCGCAAGCTATTCGCGGGCTTTATCGGCTGCTGCGTCGGAGGTTTGCGTGACCCTCGACGGGCGTGTGACTCTCCTGCGTGATGGTCTGGCCAGACGATCCCTTGAAGGGGTTCTCCCCGCCGACGCCTATGGCGACACCCGGCCCATGCAGGTCTGCGTAGCCCAAGCCCCAGTCTATGACCGGCCCGATCGTACAGCAGAACAGCAGACTCAATTGCTTTTTGGCGAGGTGTTTGACGTCCTTTCAGAGGTGGACGATTTCGCCCTGGGGCAGGGGCGGCGGGATGGCTATGTGGGCTTTGTGCCCAAGGCGGCCCTATCGGATATGGGCCAAGATCCGACCCATTGGATTTGCGTCCCCCAGACCTTTGGCTTTGCGTCGCCAGATATAAAATCCGCGGCCTCTGGTCCCTACAGCCTCAATAGCTTGATCACAGTCACCCAGAGGGAGGGCAGATTCCTGTTTGCGGCGGGTCTAGGCTGGGTCGTGGTTGAGCATGTCTTGCCCATCGGGGTCTTCAAAACAGACTTTGTTGCCACTGCGGAAGGTCTGCTCGGGGCCTGCTATCTCTGGGGCGGGCGTATGAGTACGGGGCTGGATTGCTCAGGCCTGGTTCAGCAGGCACTCTTGTCCTGTGGCGTCGCCTTTCCCCGGGATACAGACCAGCAATTGGCCATGGGCCATCTGGTAGAGGCCACGGCGCTTCAAAGGGGCGACTTGGTGTTCTGGCGCGGGCATGTGGGCGTCATGGTCGACACAACCACGCTCCTTCATGCCAATGCCCATCATATGATGACGGCTCAGGAGCCTCTGGCCCAGGCCATGAGCCGAATTGCCGCCGGGCCAACAGGTGAACCTGTCGGCTACCGGCGGCTTTAGAGCCTTACTTCGTCGCTGCGGCAGCGGGCGCTGCAGCGCCCGCCGGGGCGGCTGCAACAGGTGCCGTTGCTGCGGCTGGTGCGCCAGCTGCAGGGGCCTCCACAGCGGCAGGGGCTGCGGCCTTGGGGTTCGGAGCCGGCACGGGCAAGGTCGAGCCCTGGGCGTGCAGGTAGGCGATCACATTGATCCGGTCTTCTGGCTTCTTCAGGCCGATAAAGCCCATCTTGGTGCCAGAAATGTACTTCTGGGGTTCTTTCACGAACTCATAAATATGCTGGTAGTCCCAGATTGGCTGCTTGCCGCCAAACTCGGTCATGCCGGCCGAATAGGCAAAGCCTGCATGGCTGCCGGGCTTGCGTCCGACAACGCCCCACAGGTTCGGGCCTGTGCCATTGGCACCGCCATTGTCAGCATTGTGACAGGACTTGCACTTCTGGAAGACGGCTTCCCCGGCCTTCACGTCAGCGGTGGGCAGAACCGTTCCCCAATCTGGGGGAACATCGGCCACAACAGCCCCACCAGCACTACCTGCATCGGCGACTTCGATCGTGTAGCCGGGTTTGGTCGGTGCGGTTTGTTCGAACACGGCCGAAGACAATTCCTTCAGACCCGCGATGGAAAGGGCCGTCACAAGGACGGCACCGGCGATTTTATTGAACGTCAGGTCGCTCATAATCCTGAATTCGGCCCTCTAATTGACCGGCGAATCGTCCGGTCTAAGCGCGGGAATCCCCGCCCCGTATTGCGCCAGCGTCTCTTACACGCTACCGGCCCGGGTGCAACTGGCCAGTTGGTCCAAGTCCTCGGCATATGAAACCTATTGTCATTATCCCGGCCCGTATGGCGGCCACCCGGCTCCCCGGCAAACCCCTCGCCGACATTGAGGGCCTGCCCATGATTGTCCGGGTCCTGCGCCAGGCCCAAGCCGCCGGGGTTGGCCCTGTGGCGGTTGCGGCGGGAGACGCTGAAATCGTCGAGGCGGTCACCGCTGCGGGCGGTCGCGCCGTGCTGACGGACCCGGATTTGCCCTCAGGCTCTGATCGCCTGGTGGCCGCCCTGGCCGAGTTGGACCCGCAGGGGCACCACGATGTGATTATCAACCTCCAGGGGGACATGCCCTTCGTCCAGCCCGTGGCCTTGACCGACTGCCTCGCCATCCTTGAACGCGAGCCCACCTGTGACATCGCCACCATTGTCGAGGCTGAAACCTCGCCTGCCGTCCGCACCAATCCCGACATGGTCAAGGCTGTGCTCAGCCTCGCGCCCGACCGCCGGTCTGGCCGGGCCCTCTACTTCACCCGTTCCACCCTCTATGGCGACGCGCCTGTCTGGCACCACCACGGTATCTATGCCTATCGACGGGAGGCCCTGCTGCGCTTTACGGCGGCCCCGCCTTCGCCTCTCGAGCGCCTGGAAAAGCTGGAACAGCTGCGGGCCATGGAACTGGGCATGACCATCTGGGCCGCTGTGGTCGACGCCACACCCATATCGGTGGACAATCCCGATGACCTGGAGCGGGCCCGTGCCTTTGCCCGGTCCCTGAAGGAGCAGGCATGAGTACCGGTCGAATTGCGTTTCAAGGTGAGCTGGGCGCCAACAGCCATGAGGCCTGCGTCGCCGCCTTCCCGGATATGACCCCGGTTCCACATGCAACTTTTGTAGAGGCTTTCGAGGCGATAAAATCCGGCGATTGCCAACTGGGCATGATCCCGGTCGAAAACTCAATCGCAGGCCGGGTGGCAGATGTGCACCACCTGCTGCCAGATTCCGGTTTGAAGATTATTGGCGAGCGGTTCAAGCCGATTCACTTTCAGCTCATGGCCAATCCGGGGGTCAAGCTTGAGGACATTACCACCGTCGCCTCCATGCCCAT
>CALETE010000055.1 GCA_937920085.1 uncultured Alphaproteobacteria bacterium
GATAGTAGTCCTCTTTCTGATAATACTGCCCGCCAGAGGCAGATGAGACCGCCCAAACGCTAAGCATGTCCAAGGTCCTTATCGATAACTACGGGGGCGGCTAGTTCATCGAGACCCTCGGGCGCCCGGTCGCCTCGCAGATCCTCGGCCGCTGACGCCACGCCGTGCGCACCGAAGAGGTTCGCGATCACATCGTCGATGGCAGGCGATCGATCCTGGCGATCGGGAAGAGACCGGTCCCCATCGACCTGGTCCTCCGCAATGTCGGCTTGATCCTCGACCTGCGGCTCGATCAGCGGCATGGTCTCGGGCTCTGGCGGCGGTTGGAATGCCCCGCCTTCCGAGCCCTTCCTGGTCGTTTGGTCGCCAAGTTCGCTGCTGTCGTGAACGCGAATTTCAAAGAGGGGCAGGGGCCTTTGGCCTCGTCCTGGATGCTGCAATCGAACTATGGCGGCATCGGGCGCCATATTGACTAGTTCGTGAAGGCTTCTAGGGGGCGGGGGCGAATGACTTGTCCCAATTCTTGGGAATTTGGAGCGCCACCAGGCCTTCTGGGATCTGGCGTGATTTTCGCCGACCACAGCTTCAAGGTAACGCGCAAGGTCTTGAGCCTCGCCCATCTCCGTCGGCTTCAGCAGGAACTGTTCACCAAATTTCGCCAAGAAGTCGGGAACTTCCACCCCGTCGTCACAATCTTGGATTTCGAAAAGCCCGTCAGCCGCCAGGCAAATGGGCGCAGGCCATGCGACTAGGCTGGTAAAGGAGGGCATCAGGTCGACCCCGAACTGGGGCGGCCTTACAAACACCAAATGTGGGGGTGGCATTCCACTGGCCTTGGCCCGGCGGATAGCAAGGCCGAGCATGAAGTCGAGAGCCTCTTGGGTCCTCTCGTCAGCTTGGGTCAGGACCATTACATCGGCTGTTCTGGTATTCGCCCATTCCACAAGCCTGATCGGGGTGGATCCGGCGGCTCTCTCGAAAGCTAAGAGGAGGTCCAATCCATATTGAACGCCTCGCGCCGTGAACTCATCAATTCCTGCCTGATCAACGAGGATGGCCAGCAGGGAATCGCCAGCGTTCTCCAAGAGGGCGCGCAGGGCCGCTATAGAGGGACGCCACGGCTTTGAAGCGAGAAACGAGTAAGCGGCCAGAACGATCTCCCCGCCTTCCATGGCGATTGGACCGCCAGGCAGAATAGCCCTTAGGAAGGTCGCAAATTCGTGTGGTGACAGTCCTTCGGCGACCGGGTCCCACCCAGACTTAAGTGGGTTTCCTAGCTCGCAGACCGTGTCTGAGGTCGGTTGCCCGTGTGACCCAACGAGACGGCGGTCGGGGTCATAGACGATGACCTTTCTTTTGCCCCGCCTGAGGCCACCCAAGATTCTGGATATGAGTTCGACCCGAAACCGCTCGTCCCCACCCAGGACCAGGAAGTTGCCGGTCGTAGCCAGGTGGCCAAAGAGTTCCTTTGCCGACTTCGCGCCGCCC
Organism: uncultured Alphaproteobacteria bacterium; assembly: GCA_937920085.1. Lineage (GTDB taxonomy): Bacteria > Pseudomonadota > Alphaproteobacteria > Caulobacterales > Caulobacteraceae > Phenylobacterium. Next base: position 1,489 of record CALETE010000055.1, read on the forward strand.
TTCGGTCCGATCCTTCGCCGTCTGATTTCGACGTCCAGGAGGGCGCCGCATCGTTCGGGCGCCCTGATCTTCTCGCCATACCTCTCCGCCCATTGCAGTGAAGTCATTTGGTTCACTGCCAGGGCGAGGAAGGTCACGATCCCGCCTGTGGCCAGGCCAGTAATCAGCACAAAGCCGAAGACGCCGCCGGCCAGGATTTTTAGCACGTCGGTCATGTGCAACAGGCTTGTTCTGAAAATTGCGATGGCACAGATCTGGCAAAGGCACGCCCCTACAGCCCCCGCCCACAATGCCGCGCTAAATGCCTCTCGCCCGCCTTGGCGGACGACGAATGGCAGGAACCGAAATCGCGCAGCCAGCATCTTAATGGTGTCCGGCTCGAGCAGCTGCGGTGAGCCCTTCAAGGGCCTTTAGGAGGTCCGCGACTGGTCCGCTGTCAGGCGTGTCGGGAAGATCAGCAGGGCGCGGGGGAAGGGGGCCTAGAGCCAATGCCGCTTGAGCTGGCAGGCTTCGACTGAGCGCTGCAGCCAAGGCAGGACTCGTCACGGATGTCAGGGCAAGGCTAGCGCTGGCGCTGATCAAGGCGTAATGCGCGCCTAGTCGAGAATAGTAGCCCTCAGGATCGTCGATGGCCCTGGCGATCAAGGCTTCGACCATCTTGGTGGCTGACACGCCAGCTTGGTCTGCCAGCCTTGCGAGTTGATCTCGGCTGACATCGTTGAGCCGGAAGGAGCTAACTCGCAGGCGCTCAGGCGCCGGAGCAAGATCGGCATCCAAGCTATGGTCTGCTGGAGTGTTTACAAATGCAGGCGCGATTTCAGGCGAGTTGTCCATTGGCAGGCATCCTACGCAGGTGGATTGTTCAATAAAAACAGTGATGGGGCAAAGCCGCAGGCGTGCGTGGTGTCTGCTCTATTTTTTGATGTAGACACGAGGCCAGGGCCGAGGCGCTTCAGGTTTCCAGCGGTCGGTTTCAACAAGGTGGCGTCAGCGCTCATCGAAGGCATGTTTGCCTCTTGAGCGCAGGACGAGGTCTAAACCTTCTCCGATCAGATATTGAACTGTTACGCCTTCCTCGGCGGCGGCGATTTTGACGGCTCTGGCAAGCTCGGCGGAGAAGTAGCCGGCGATCATCACCTTCCCCTCGCGGGCGGGCGTGGAGCCTTGGTAGGAGACTTTAGGGGCTGGCTGTTCGTCGAGTGCAGGTTTGGTCGTTATGCCGGCCGACCTAGCGAGCCGGGTCTTCAGATCTGGGCGAGGGGTCACAACGGAAGCTCCGTCTGGACTTCCTTGGAATGGTTCCTTGGACCCTTGACCACCTTCGAGGTGGCGCTGCCGCAATCTACCGTCTCGGATGGGTTTGTCTGAGAGCCAGGGAACAGGCGATCTGCCAGCCAGTCATAGAGCCGTGCGATTTCCGCGGCTGCCTTGCCCGCGGGCTCAAACTCCATGACCCCAAGCCCAAGGAGTGCTGCATGGCGGAATGCCGACCGCTCGGTGACTTCGACTGAAACAAGTGGCAGCCCGGCCTCCTTGATCAGAGCAGCGGCTTCCTGCTGAAGTTTGGTGGCTCTCGGGGGAAGTGCGTTCAGCAGGGCAAAAGCCGGCCTCTGGACTACCCTCATCAGTTCGACGGTTGTCCGGATCGCATCCAGATCGAACGCACTTGCCCGTACTGGAATTAGAATGAGATCTGCAGCTCGTGCGGCGGCTACAGCGGCCCCATCGGCGGCTGGTGGGGTGTCGATGACCACTAGGCCAATCGATGCCTCCAAGGCCTCCTTCAGAACATGTGTAAGGCGCGTCGAAGGAACCGCCACTAACGGTATGTCGTCGTTCCCCCTCCAGTCGCTCCAGGCCGCCGCTGAGGCCTGCGGATCTAGATCCAGGACGATGACGCTCATGCCCCTTCGACGGGCTTCCACGGCCAAATTTAGGGCTATGGTCGTTTTGCCCGCCCCGCCTTTTTGGGCGATGACTGCTAGGGTCTTCATCTTCATCTCCTTGGTCATCGGTTTGCCAATCCGCGCGCACGCGCGCCCTCATGGCCATCCATCGCCGTGAGCACTGGGCTGGGTTGAATTAGTTTGCTGATTGGAGGGCCATTGACGCGTCTTGCGGCCAACGTGAGGTCGTCAGAACGTAGCCAAGGTCCTCTAGGGACTTCGCGCGCTCTGGTGAGAATTTCGCTGAATAGTGGTTTAGCCAGGCGTCCCATTCGGCCCGTCCTGGTTCTATCCGAAAATAACCATCTGGATCGATCGGAGGACCTTCCGCCAAATCCAGGAACTTCCGTTTTCGAAGGTAGGGGATCATCAGCGCCATCTGTGATCTGCGGTCGCAGAGGGTTCGATAGGCTGGCGACAAACGAGCAGCTAACTCCCGCTCCGTGACCTTGAGACCAAGGAAGAGCTTTTCACCGGCGGCGTAAAACTTGGGCCGTGTCCGCTCTGGCCAGTCGCGCCAAAATGCTTCGAACCCACCCTCAATTTTGTGCGCATCGTGGTCCCTGCTTGGCTGGGGGAAAGGAAGGGGGGATTCAGTCCTTGCTATAGGTCGGTCTTTAGTAAGGTCCTGATTTACCGGATCCGGAAAACCAGGAAGCGGTAGGGGCACCGTTTCCTGGTTTTTAGGATACGGCGGCTGGTTCTCGAAATTCACGCCATTTTCACGCGTGGTTTTGACCGTTTCCTGATTTTCAGGACCCGGCTCCATTGCCCTGAAATCGGCTACAGGGTGATCGTTCTCTTGGTTTGGTTTGCTGCCTGAGAAGGGACGAAGCGTCGATTGAAAGGGCTCATCCCAAACGGTGTAGCGCACCCCTTGGAAGCGGCCATCGGGAGCGAGCAGTTGCTCTTTCTCGATGTAGCCAACCGCCACGAGCTCCTCGACCACGGCGTATGCAGTGTCACGGCCTAAGTACCGATCTGACGTCCCGAGCACCCTTCTGAGGTCGGTAATCTGAAGGACCCAGTCGTCTGGCCGTGACAGTAGGTAGATCAGCGCCAGCCTTGCGCGTGGCGTTAGCTTCACCAGTGTGATGATGGTGTTATCGACAACCGTGAAGTTCTTGGTGCGGATGCCGCGACGAATGGTGATTTCGCTTTCCGCTGTCATTGGAGGTGCCCCCCCAACGCCAGGTACGAGTTTGAGCTTTCCTCAGGGCTCAATGAGGATACCGCCTCAAGATGGACGGTGTTTCGAACCAGGAGGCCTTCAAGGCGAAGGACGTCCGGCTTCGATTTTGGACATGAGGAGGCATTCGGGTTGGACATTTCCGCTCCCGGCTAATTTGGAATTTGAGTTTTGAGGGAGTTTGGAAGCGGCCTAGCCGCGAGAAGACTCTAAGCTTGCGAGCCAGCGAGTGGCCTCATCCTCGGTCACCAGCGTGCGTCGACCAAGCTTCACAATGTTCAGTTTCTTCAATTTCACCTGGGCATAGAAGGTGGTGTTTGAGCAGCCGTACAGGCGACAAAATTCGGCGACCGAGTATGCCTTTCTGCTGGGCGGTGCGAGGGAACTGTCGAGCATTATCATCTCCATTGGCCAGGCCATCCTGGGGTTCGCCAGCATCTCCTGGCATCCCGAGAGGAGCACTCTTCCTGGTGTTAGGCCAACGTTGGTCGATATCGAATAACGCTTGCATCGGAGCGGCCAAGCGTGAGGAAACTGAAGGGTTTGAGAGGCTTGGCGCGGGATCAGTTCACAGGGCCAATGGATAGAATCCGACAGTTCGCGGCCACCTAGCTGCGGTCCCATTTCCAAAGTCGCCACCCAGGCCTTCTAACTGTGAAAAGACCTTCCAAGTTTCCGAGGAGGGGAAATTGCGGACAAACCATCCGCCCCCATTTGTCCTAGTTCTCCGCCGGAGCCGCCTGTCGCCACGCCAAAACGAACTGCCTCAGTTCGTCGAGCGTTCCGATCAAGCGGATGCCTCCTGGCGGAAGGCCAAGGATCCGATCCATGATGGCCTGCTCCGCGCAGAACCGCGCATAGAGCTTGTTGGCGACGGCTTCGGGGTCTCGGTCTGCCATCCCGAGGAGATCGTCCATCATTCGCCGGCGTCCATAACCCATCCAGAGCAACGCGTCGGCCATTGCATCCGGGGCTCCCTCGCCAATAGTCCCTTCGGACTGGCCCTCTGCGATCAGAGAAGCAATGGCTGGGGACAGCACCGCGAAGGTCGCCTCGATGGTTCTAGCTGTCAGCGTGTCTTCGTCGCGCCGCAGGGCCGCTTCGAAGGTCTGCCGGAGTTGGCCCATATGTTCCAGCTTCCAATCTCGTCCCATGGCCAGCAGCCGGTTCAACCGGGTCAGGGCATCGAGGCTTTCGTCAGCCTTGAGCCGCTCGAAATAGCCAAGCGCCACGTTTGCGGCGCGGGCGACGATGGCCTCTAGCAAATCCTCTTTGGCCTTGAAGTGGTGGTAGAACGCTCCCTTTGACACGCCCGCCGCGCTAATCACGTCAGCAATCGTCGTGGCTCCGTATCCCTTCGTCTGAAACAGCCTTTCCGCAATGTCGACGAATTCGGCGCGCCGCAGATCGGGCGACTTGACAGTTCGGATCTTGCGAGGCGGCGCCACTTCCATTCCAAAATCCTTTACAGACCGACCGCCGGTCGGTTAATTTGCCCGACGCCTTTTTGAAGGCGAAGCATAGCAAGTTCAAGCCCAAGGATCAGCGTCATGCCCGTGGAAGTGCTCGATGGCGAGCCTCGCAGTGAAGGTTCTCCCCAAACGACCATTCTAACAATCGACCTTAGATCAAAGGCCTTTCACGACCGCCCGACGCGAGCATTCGCTGAGATGCGGGCCGACGGACCGATCGTGCGCATGAAAATGCCGTTGCTAGGTAAAGTATGGGCGGCAACCACATACGCCTCCTGCGAGGCCATCCTGAAGGCGAACGACCTGTTCGTCATGGAGGGCCGTCACGCGGGGAAGCGCGGTGCTGCTGGCTTCCAAATGTGGCTGCCGGAGACATTGCGCCTCCTGCTCGACAGCATGTTGATGAAGGACGAGCCCGAACATCGTCGGCTGCGCAAGCTGGTGGATCACGCTTTCGGCCGGCGAAACATTCTTGCGATGCGAGCGGATATTGACGCGCTGGCGGATCGGATCATCGATGAGTTCAAGGGCGACGTGGTCGATCTGATCCCGGCGCTGTGCCGTCGTCTTCCGACCGATGTCATCAGCGACCTGCTGGGCATACCCCATGCCGACCGCGCACAATTTGGGCGATGGGCGATGGCCTTCTCGACGGTTCGTGGCGCGTTCGATCTGCCTAGGCTCTTCACCAATATTCGTCGGATGGCCGGTTACCTGCGTGGCGAGATCGAATCGTGCCGTCGCGCGAGGAAACCTGGTCTGATCAGCGAACTGGTCGCCGCCGAACACGAAGGCGAGCAGCTAAATGAGAACGAGCTGCTTGCGATGGTCTTCCTACTCATGACCGCTGGCTTCGAAACGACCAATACGCTGATCGGCGACAGCATCCTGGAACTGGATCGTCACCCGGATCAGAAGGCATGGCTTCTCGCCGATCCCGCTGCGCGCATGGAGCGCGCGATCGAAGAACTGGCGCGTTTCAACTCACCGCTACAGGCGACCAAGCCACGGTTCGTGGCGCAGGATCATGAGTTCTTCGGGCGTCGCCTGAAGCGGGGCGATGTAATCATCCCGATCCTCGGGGCGGCAAACCACGATGCGGCGATCTTTGACAACCCGGAAACGCTCAGTTTGGATCGGTTTCCCAATCCCCATCTGGTCTTCAGCACGGGCGTCCACTTCTGTCTGGGCCTGCAGCTTGCGCGCCTCGAAACGCAGTGTGCGCTTTCCCGGCTTTATGCCCGATACCCGGATCTGAAGATCATCAACTCTGACAGACCGGACTGGACCGAGCGGCTCCTCGTCCACGGTCTACGCTCGCTTCCGGCAAGGCTCGGTCGACAGGTGGAATAAGGGCTGATCTGAGCGTCCGCTTTGGGTCGATTCTGATCATTGGCTCCAGGCCCCTTAGCGGACCTTCGCCGAGCGGTCCAAGAGGCGACTCCGATGTCAAGCTTTGTCCACTATCAGCGACAGCCGAGGCGTGACCTTAAGGCGAAACCTAAAGCGCGAGGGGCAAAAAGTGCATGTGTAATTTGCGTTTCGGCGCGAGGCGGGCGTCTCGTGCATAGAAGACGGCGTTTTCCTATGCGCATCCGGCAGACATGTCGGCTTTGACAATGAAGGTATACACGTTTGAAAATCATGTATAGGAATTAGCTAATATCTATGCATATGGAAGCGCCATGGGCCCGTCCCAAGCCTACGCCCCAAAACTTCTGCCGCTCAGCGTGGACCTGGAGACGCGGGCTGTCCTGAAGAAGCTGACCACAGCCCACCGGGCGCTCGCGGAGCTGAAGGGGGCGGCAGGCCTGGTCCCGAACGAGGCGATCCTCATCAACACGCTGTCGCTTCAGGAGGCTCAGGACAGCTCTGCGATCGAGAACATCATAACGACCCAGGATGACCTCTATCGCAGCGACGCTGTGGCGAACCGCTTCGCCAGCCTCGCCGCCAAAGAGGTCTACAATTACGTCCTGGCGCTGCGGGAGGGCTTCCAGACTGTTCGGAAGACGGGCCTGATCACCAACCAGGACATCCTCGCGATCCAAGCCACCCTGGAGGAGAACCAGGCCGGGTTTCGAAAGCTTCCAGGGACAGCCTTGAAGAACGACCGCACAGGCGAAGTCGTTTTCACACCGCCTCAGTCCTATGATGAGATCGTGTCGCTCATGACTAATCTAGAGCGCTTCGTAAACGATCCAGAGATGACCGACCTCGACCCGCTTGTTCGGATGGCTGTCATCCATCACCAGTTCGAGACCATCCATCCGTTCTACGACGGTAATGGCAGGACAGGCCGAATCCTCAACATTCTCTACCTCGTCAAGGAGGGGTTGCTCGAAACGCCGGTCCTCTACCTCTCCCGCTATATCAACCAGAACAAGACCGACTATTACCGCCTTCTCCAGGAGGTCCGCACCGACAATGCCTGGGAGGAGTGGGTGCTCTACCTGCTCGATGGCGTAGAGCAAATGGCCGGGCAAACGACCCGGCTTGTGCATCGCATCCGCGACCTAATGTTGGAGCACAAGGCCCGGATCCGCAGCGAGCTTCCCCGCATCTACAGCCAGGACCTGCTGAACAACATCTTCAGCCACCCCTATAGCAAGATCGCCTTCGTCGAGCGGGACCTGGCCGTCAGCCGCATCACCGCAACCCGATATCTCGACGAGCTCGCCCGCATTGGGATCATGCGAAAGGTCAGGCTTGGGCGCGACAACTACTACATGAACACGGCTCTGCTCGCACTGCTAGGAAACATCCAGACCGTCTGACATGTTCACAGTCTTTCTTATCGCTAGAAATATGGTGAGTAGGGGCCGATGATCGCTGTGAAGGTCTAATAGGGTAGGTTGCCAAGGCCAACAGGGTGACTTTAAGTAGATTTTGTGTGCTCGGGGGGATTGGAAGATGAACGCCGCCATTTCGTTGATCTTGGCTATCGCCGCCATGGGGTACGCTGTCTATGCCCTCGAGGTTCGGAGAACTAAGGGGCGTGCATTCAACGCTCAGGTGCCAGCGACAGTATTTTCGCTGCTTATGGCGGCCCGCCTGGCAGCTAAGACGATCGGTTATGGTGATTGGCTATTCCTGGCGG
>CALETE010000056.1 GCA_937920085.1 uncultured Alphaproteobacteria bacterium
GCCCTATGAACTGGACCCCGGCCTCCGCCGGGGTGACCGGTGTTTGCTGACAGCGCACCGCCTTAGCCCCACCCCCGGTCATACCGGCGAAGGCCGGTATCCAGGTCCTAGATCACGGCCTCGCCGAAGAGACCCAAACTTGGACAGCTGAGTTGACTCCCGTCCCGTCCCGCGCATCCTGCCCCCAACAAAGACGGGGGAGACGGCAGATGGCTACGGGATCAGCGGGGGACCGCCATATCTCCATCGACGCCGTGCGCGGCATGGCCATTCTGGGCATTCTGCTGATGAATATCGTCGGCATGGGCCTGCCGACTTTCGCCTATGTTAATCCGGCCTATGCGGGCGGTCACGAGGGTGCGGACCTCTGGACCTGGGCCATCAACAATGTCCTCACCGACGGCAAGATGCGCGCCCTCTTCACCATGCTGTTTGGGGCCAGCACCGTTTTGATCGCCAGCCGCGCGGAAGTCGGATCAGGCCTAGGCCCCGCCCAGACCCACTATCGCCGCCTGTTCTGGATGTTCGTTATTGGGATGGTCCACGCCTATTTCCTGTGGTTCGGCGATATTCTGGTGACCTACGCCCTGGCCGGCATCTTCATCTTCCCCTTCCGCAAGCTGAACGCTCGTCTGCAGATCGTCATCGGTGTCGCCGTCCTGACCGCCCTGCTGGGCTATCACCTGTTCGAGACCGCCATGCTGGATGCCATGCACGCAGCAGCAATTGATCCGGGCGCTAGCCCCGCCGCCATAGCGGCCTGGAAGGAGGCCTCCTTCCTGATCAATCCGCCGGCCTCCATGGGTCAGCTGGAGATAATGCAATTTCGGGGCAACTTCTTCCAGGCCCTTGAGGCCCGGACCCGGGTGACCTCCCTGCTACAGACCACCATCATGCCCACAGACGAGATCCCCGAGGCCATCGGTCAGATGTTCATCGGTATGGGCCTTTTTCAGACTGGCTTCTTCACCCTGGGCTGGTCAAACCGCGCCTATGGCACCTTGATCGCCGTGGGATATGGCTTGGCGGTTCCGGTCACAGCCATACTGGCCTGGTTAATCTGGAAGAGCGGCTTTGAGCCGATCACCCTGCACGCCCTCGAAGTCTGGCAGGCACCGACACGGCCGATCATTGGCCTGGCCCATGCCAGCGTCCTGCTGTTGATCGTGCGGGCAGCGACCCTTCCCGCCCTCACCGAGCGGCTGGCTGCAGCCGGTAGGATGGCCTTCAGCAACTATCTGATGACCTCGATCATCACCAATCTGACCTTCTGCGGCTATGGCCTGGGCCTCTATGGACAACTGTCACGGTTCCAGCAATTGGGCGTGGTTTTTGCCGTGTGGGCTTTCATCCTGATCTGGAGCAAGCCCTGGCTGGAGCGGTTCCAATACGGGCCCTTCGAGTGGCTCTGGCGGTCCCTGGTCCAGTGGAACCCCCAGCCGTTTCTGAAGGCCACTTAAGCCCGAGCGAACTGCTGCAAGGCCGGTCGCCAATAATCCAGATCAGGAACCACCCGCCCTGGCGTCTTGGCGGCCTCATCGGCACGACGTAGATCCAGACTTGGCATGCCGTGAGGCTCAGCCTCATAGGCGGCAACCTCCTCAGGCGACATGTCGCCGCCCTGCAGGGCCAGGGTGCGGACACTGTCGGGGGAGAGTCTGGCCCGATAGGTTGGGTCTGTGGTGACCAGATAGCGCTTGGCTGGAATGTGCAGGGCCACCAGATCGGCGATCCGGTCGCCCATTAGGTCGCGCACCAGGGTGGCGCCAGCGACCCCATGGTCCCGAATATGCGAGACGGTGTGCCCCAGGTCGTGGATTAGGCCGGCCACCTGAAGCTCCACATCCTGCGGCGCTGCAACCATCAGCTCAGCGGCGCACTGCAGGCCGTGGTCGAGCTCGGTCAGCCCCTCGGCCTCTGAGGACGGGGTCCGGCCCATAAGCTCCAGAAAGGCCTCGAGGGCGGCAATATCAGCAAAGGGTTCAGGCTGGGACATTTGCGGTCTCTCTCCAATGGGCGGGCATGGGGGGCCAGCGTCCAACGCCGCCCGCCTGAACAAGCATGCCGGTCAAGGTGCGGTTCATGGTCGTAGCGCGCCAGGTCAAGAGCGCCTGGGCGTTTTCAAGTATGACGACAGGATCGGTAACGAGGGTGCGCCAGCTGGGATCGGCGGCGAGGTCAAAGCATAAAGACGCGCCGTCGCCAAAATGCACATAGGCCACATCGGCCCGACGCTGGACAACCAGGTTCCGGGTCTCAAGCCGCCTGTCCCAGGGCCAGGGATCGGGGCTGGCTGGGATCTGGGACTGGCGCCAGTCATATTCCCAATGGGCCGCATCCCGCCACCAGGGCGGGGTTTCATTGCGCAGAAAATGAGTCAGTGGCGCGCCGTCGCACTGGGCCGGAACCGGCACCCCAACCGCCTCGCAGAGGGTTGGAAAGATATCGACATTCTCGGTAAAGGCCTCGACGGTCAGGCCCTGTTTCCCCCGCGGGTCACGGACAACGCAGAGAATGTGATAGCTCTGCTCAAACCAAGCAGCCTTCTGGATCAGGCCGTGATCACCCAACTGCTCCCCATGATCAGCGGTGACAATAATCAGGGTGTCGTCCCATTGCCCGGACTCTTCCAGGGCCGCCCAGATCCGTCCCAGCTGATGGTCGGCCTCGCTGACCATGCCAAAATATTGCCGCTGCACATGATCCATGTCGGCAGGGGCGGCATAGCCAGTCACCCCGAGTAGGCGTTCATGCAGCTTATGCAGGTTAGGGACCGGGGCAATGGGTGTCGGCAGTTCGGCGGCGTCATAAAGGGTCGAGAAAGTCCCCGCTGCTGAATAGGGCGGATGGGGCCTCGTCTGACTGATATGGGCGAACCAGGGGCTCTTTTGCTGGCCCATCCAGCCTAGAAATTGCTCGGTCAGGAAGGCCGACATGCTGTGCTCTGCCGGGCGCTGGGGCTCAGACTCCAGCATGGCGTCCCAGTTGGGAATGACGTCATGGCCACGGGCCGCGAGCCAGTCATACCAGCATTGGGCGTCGTCGGGCTTGAGCTCAAGCCCCACAGAAAACCCTGGCAGCACCCCCTCATAGGACAGGAGCCGGGGATCCTCCGGACCGTCTGTCTCTCGGGGATCAACGCTCTGATCGGTATACCCAAACAGTGTGGGATCATAACCGGCGCGACGGGCTGCCAGGGCCAGATTATCGAAGCTGGCGTCCAGGGGCGTGCCATTGGCCACCACCCGATGGTTCATCTGATACATGCCGGTGTACAGGCTGGCCCGGCCCGGACTGCAGGGAGCCGATTGGCTATAGTGCCGGGCAAAGCGCACGCCTTCGGCTGCCAGACGATCCAAATTTGGTGTCTTGACCACGGGATGACCAGCGCAAGACAGGCAATCTCCGCGGAACTGATCCAGGGTGATGAGAAGTATGTTCAAGCGCAGCCCTCGAAAGATTTAAGGTCTCTAGCCGAGGTCAATGACATCTTCGCGTCAAGTCTCCACAGCGGCGATCAGCTGCTCTGGCGTCAGGGCGTAGACCGAGGCGCAGTACTCGCACGTGACCCGGATCATGCCGTCGTCTTCGAGCATGTCTGCCTGTTCCTCTGGCGCAAAAGAGGAGAGGACACCGATAATCCGTTCTACGGAGCAGCGACAGACCGCCTTTAAAACCTTGGGCTCGAACACCCGAACGCCATCCTCATGGAACAGGCGAAACAGCAGGCCCTCTGACGTCAGAGTCGGATCGATCAGCTCGTCCTCACCTATGGTCTCAAAAAACGCCTGGGTACGGGTCCAAGCTTCGGCCGTCGAGCCTCGGGCGTCGTCCTCGGCAATGTTCTGGATCAGCATGCCGCCAGCCCGCCAGTGGGTCCCCTCGGCGTTGACGACTTGGCCTACCGCAAGCCGGACCCGGGTCGGGGTCTGCTCAGACTGCGCGAAATATTGCTCGGCGCAGAGAGCCAGGGTCTCGCCTTCAATGGCCGTGACCCCTTGATAGCGATCCATATCGGGGCCCTGATCCACGGTCATTATGAAGACCCCCTGCCCCAACAAGGTCTTTGCACCCGGGCGGATGAAGCCCTTGCTGGCCTCGGCGACGGCGGCGTCGTCATATCGGCAATAGCCACGGATATGGCCCGACGTGTCATAGTCACAGACCACATACCGCACGGGTCCATCGCCCTGAGCCTGGACGATCATCCGACCATCGAACTTCAGATTGGAGCCCACGAGCGCCGCAAGGGCGCAGGTTTCTCCAAGGAGGTTTGCCACAGCCTCGGGATAGGCGTGGGCAGCGAGGATCTTGTCGACCGCCTCGCCTAGGCGCGCAATGCGACCGCGCACGGGCTCGCCCTCAATCTGGAAAGGCGCAACATGATTGTCGGTGACAGCGGCGAAGAGGGCAGACATTGGCGGACCCATGGATTTGCGGGCGAAGCGCGGTCATATAGGCGTGCGCGTCGCCAATTGCGAGACGCTAGCTTTGGAGTCCTGCATGACCACCCATGACGATCATCGCATGCATGGTCACCTGATTGGCCGGCAAGGGTCCCGACGAGAGCTGAATACGCCGGTTCTGATCGTCGAACTGGCAGCGCTTGAGGCCAACATCGCGGCTATGGCGGCAAAGGTGAAGGGCTATGGCATTGCCCTTCGGCCTCATGCCAAAACGCATAAGAGCGTGGACATTGCCCATAGACAGATCGCGGCGGGTGCGGTCGGTCTTTGTTGTGCCAAGCTTGGCGAAGCCGAGGCCCTGGCCGAAGGGGGCGTAACCGGCTTGCACATCACCTCTCCGGTTGTGACGCCCCAGGCAATCGCTCGACTGATCGCCCTACAGACCAAGACCCCAGACCTATCGGTCGTGGTCGACAATCTAAAGAACATTGCCGATCTCGCGGCGGCCGCGACACAACCCCTCACGGTCATTGTCGATATTGATCCTGGATTTCATCGAACGGGGGTGAACTCCCCAGATGCCGCCCTGGCCGCTGTCCAGGCCATCACTGCGGCCAAGACCCTGGTCTATGGTGGTATCCAATTCTATTGCGGACGTGAGCAACATATCGCGGGCTACGCTGAACGGCGGGCAGCCATGGAGGCCAAGACTGCCTATCTCAGAACGGTGATCGACGCCCTGACACAAGCGGGGCTGCCCCCAAGGATCGTCACTGGATCGGGCACGGGAACCCACCAAATCGACCTGGAGCTTGGGGTCTTCACGGAACTACAGGCTGGGTCTTATGTCTTCATGGATGACCAATATCTTGCCTGTGACCTGACCGGCGAGGGCCCTGATGCCTCGCCCTTTCAGGCGGCCCTATTCGTGGAGGCCAGCGTGGTCAGCGCAAACGCAAAGGGCTTGGTCACCGTGGACGCTGGTCTGAAAGCCTTTGCCACTGAAGGCCATCCCCCCAGACCTGTCAGTATCGAGGCACGCTACGCCTTTATGGGCGACGAACATGGGGCGCTCGTAGCCGATGCCATCGAAACCAAACTCTACATCGGATCAGGTGTCAGCCTGAGCATCCCCCATTGTGACCCCACCGTAGACCGATTTGACAGCTATCATCTGGTTGATGGCGACACTCTAAAGGAGATCTGGCCGGTCAGTGCACGGGGACGGTCGCGCTAGAGCCAGTTCTGATAAATGGGAAGCTCGGACTGAAGCCGGCTCTGCGATCTCGGCACCTGCCCTAGGGACACTTGCGTTCATAGAGTGTTGATAAACCTAGTGGTATCGTTTCCCCTGTGAACAATCCGCTATCAAATCACGACCGCCGCGCCGACCCACGGGAGACCGTGAACCAGCGTGCGAGGGTCTTTTATGGGCCCAGCCGGTCCATGTGGGCCGATGGGCAAATTGTCGATCTATCAACATCCGGGGCCAAGTTGATGGTGCCGGGGCTCTATCCTCTCTCACCGAGGTTTCTCGTTCTGCAGATCCGTGGAGGGATGGTCTTTGATGTACGTCTGAAGTGGCGGCGGGGCGATCTGGCCGGGCTGGCCATCGAGGGTCGCCGACAGATCGAAGGCTCTACAGATCAAGACCTTATTGACCTCGCCCCGACCTGGCGCGCCCTGGCCGACATGTCCTAGGACGGCCACAGGCCGCCGCTCAGCGGTCTGACTGAATTGGTGCCCTGGCAGGGCCGATAGACTTGGGATATCCGAACCTAGAACCAGCACGGTCTCTGCTGTAGCTTCTTTATGCGATTAAGCTGCGGTGAGGCTTTGATGTCATCTGAACCTCCAGGATCGATTGGCATATCTACCTTGAGCACCGGGGCCGCGTTTGGGGTGGGACCCACTGTGTCCCCTGTGGCGATTGAGGGCCAATTTGGCTGGCTACATATCAGCCCAGCCAGCCCTGTCCGACGGACTGGGTTTGTCTTTTGCACACCGCCAGGCCGGGACGGTCGCTGCGCCCATCGGCCGATGCGCGACCTTGCACAATCTCTTGCCAGGCTGGGCTATCCCGTTCTGAGACTTGATCCCCTCGGCGTCGGGGACTCCCTTGACCTCGGCGAGGGCGATGATCCTTGGCCGGTTTGGCGACAGGGGATTGAAGCTGGCCGGGATTTTCTAAAGGCCCAAACCGGCATTGACCGTGCGGTGATGACCGGGCTTCGGATCGCTGGACGGCTGGCTGCAGAGGTGGCCGCAGAGGGTCTTGTTCTGCTCGCGCCCGTCGCATCAGGGACCACCTGGCTTCGGGAATTAAAGCTGGCTGCAGCCATGAGCGGCACAGGAGAGTCAGAAGGGGCAGAGGGTTTAGAGTCTGAAGGCCTCTATCTGAGCCCCGCAGCGGTGCGTGGCTTAGCCGCCGTCGATCTCGATGGTCTGAAAAACGTCCAGGGTGAAGCCCTGGTTTTCGCGCAGAATTTACAAGCCAAAGCCCTCGGGACGCAATTGGCCGACCGGGGCATGAATACCAAGATCCAGGACTTTCCCGGCTATGCGGACCTCCTCCAGGACAGTCACAGCAATAAGGCCCCGCAGGTCGTATTTGATGAAATCCTGGAATGGACCTTGGCGCACTATCCTGAGATCCAAACCTCACAGGCCCTCGAGGTGCCACCAACCGGCCATCTAAGTGGCACGGGTTTCGAAGAGCGGCCCGTAAACCTGGAGCGGGGTTCGACAGCACTTCTGACACGCCCGGAGAAACAGGGAAAACTCGGGGTCATTATTTGCAATACCAGCCGCGATCCTAGGGCTGGGATCGGTCGATTGGCGGTGAAGATCGCGCGCAATCTTGCCCAGGACGGCGTGACGACCCTGAGGTTCGACTTCCCTGGGATCGGCGACAGCGAGATCGAGTGTCGCGATCACATGTATCTTGCTGACTGGACCGAGGACTTCGCCCGTTCTGCAGATTACCTGCGTCGCCAGGGTTGTGAGTCGGTCACCTTGATCGGGGTATGTTCTGGGGCCTTTCATGTCATTCGCGCCATGAGCACGAATTCAAGCCTCGATCAGGGCTATTGTGTCAGCTCCAGACTTGTCTGGCGGGCTGGCGACAGCCTGGAGCCACAGGTTCGAGACCAGGGCATAGCAACAGCCAGCTACCTGGATAAATTCCGTGATCGCGACACTTGGCAGCGTCTCTTGCGGCGCGATGTTGATGTCCTTGCCGTCCTGCGCACCCTCGCCCGGCGGTCGGCACAGCGAGTCATGGCCCTGCTAAATAACAGGCTCGGCGCGCCGCTTCGCAACGGTGTCGCCGCCATTTCAGCCCGAGGTGGATCCCTTAGGCTGGTCATGGGCTTGGAAGACTCAGCGCTCGACGAACTTGAGTCCTATTTTGGGTCCAAGGGCCGCAGGCTGACCGCCCTGCCCGGCATGTCCATGCGCATCATCCCTGACCTAGACCACGGGGTCGCCAAGGCGGTCAGCCGAGACCTGATCCTGGCTGACCTAAGGGCCTTCTTAAAGCTCAACTAGAGCCGAAGGCGCGCGCCAGGGCATAGGCTGCCGCTTTTGGCCTAAGATCGGCGTCAAAGGGCAAGGGCCTAACACCATCGCCATCCGACCGCGGGAAAAAGGTCGACTTCGATGTATAGCGATCCGACAGGCCCCAGGTGGTCACCATCTCAACTGGGCCGCTGGCTAGGACGCCATCCAAGAAGCGCCCATAGATATCGGCCGCGATCTGGTCGCGTCGGTGAGCCGAGCCTTGGATATTTTGGTCGCTGACGTCGAGCTCCGTGATCAGTACCTTAAGGCCAAGGTCTCGGACGGCCTCTAAAAACGCCCTCAGGCCTTGGCCAAAGGCGGGCGGTCGGTCGCCGATAAGGTGGCCCTGCAGGGCCAAGGCCTGCACTGGAATGTTTCGTCGCAAAAGGTCCCGCAGCAAGACCAGCATGGTGCGTCGCTTTTCCACCATCCAGGGCTCGTCATCATACTCCAGCCCATAGTCCGATAGGGCCAGTAGGGCACCGGGGTCGGCCTTATGCGCCGCGGCGAAAGCGATCTCGAGATAGCTTGGACCTAGGGCCTTCAGCCATGGGGACATGCGTAAGCCGTCAGGCCGCCCGTCATTACGCTCAACGACTTCATTGGCCACGTCCCAAGAGCGAACCGCGCCAGCATACCGGCGCACGACGGTATCAATATGATCCCGCAGCAAGCCCTCACCTCGACCGGCCCGGAGTGCTGGCACAAGCCAGTCTGGCATGGCCTCATGCCAAAGTAGGCCATGACCATGCAGGGGCACACCATTCGCCTGGGCAATGGCCGCCACCCGATCTGCACCATCAAAGTCGAACCCTGCCTCTGTTGGCCTTAGGGCATCCCATTTCATGGCATTTTCGGGGGTCAGTATGGCGCATTGGCGGGCGACCAAGGCCGCAAAGTCGGCATCACCTTCCACAGACTGAGGTTCGATGGCCGCTCCGAAGAGGATGCGCTTACGACTGGCTGCAAGCTTCAGTGCCGGCATGGTCTGCCCACAGGCCGGGCCAGCCAGCAGGCCAAGTCCGCCAACCAGGGCAGTGCGTCGGCTCAGGTTTGGCACAGACATGGATGGGACGTCGGAGATGGTTTCGCCTCTGCAGCCTAGAGCGACCTATACAGCCAGCGCGGAATATAGAAGGAACGCTTATTCAGGACCGCGCCAATGACCTGACCACCGGCATCATCAATCTGTTCAACAAGACGTCGGGCCACAGCGGCGCGGGTAAGTTCGGCCTCAACCACCACCAGGGTCGCGTCAGCCAAGGCCGCCACCTCGATCCCGGCTGAAGATCTCTCAAAGGCCGGCGAGTCGATGAGGATCAGATCAAAACTCGTCCGGGCGGCTTGAATGATCGTGCTCCACTTTGCTTCCTCAACCTTGAGCCCCCCGGCACCGATCGGCGCGGAGACGTACAAGGTTGAATCGCCCACCTGAAGCGTCCGGCGTTCCATAGAAATTGGAATAAGGTCGTGGCCTTGGGCGGCGAACATGGCTGCGGCCCCGCGCCCTTCTGGCGGTTCGATATCCAGCAGAAGCACCTTCCTCATCCCCCCAGAGACCGCGATCGCCACAAGATCACGGGTCAGGTTGGAAACGCCCTCGCCTTCGTGTGCTGAAATAACCTGCATCACGCTACCGCCGGAGTGTCTCAGGGTCGACATGAGGCGCAGCAAGAGTCGGCCTTCATCTTGGCTAAGGCGGGTCGGCATGAGGCGCCCAGATCGGCGCTGTGGGGTGGCCTCATTCAGAGGGACGGAAAGCAGAACGGGTACCCCGACCTTGTCTTCCAGGTCTCGGGGGGTGACCATCACTTCGGACAGGGCGGATGCCAAGACCACCGTGGCGAAGGCTGCCGCCAACCCCGCTGCGACGCCCGCCAGCAGCATAAGGGTACGGCCAGTCTTGCCCCGGGTCGGAGGTTCTGCCGGCTGAATAACCCGAACATTGGCGCGAGACCGGGCAGTGGAATTCGCCAGCCCGCCATCCTCAACTGTGCGATCAAGATCCTGTAAGGCGCTTTCAACCACGGTCCGCGCCCGCATAAGCTCGCGATACTCTGGTCCGATACGGACCAGGTCATCGAGCCTGGCGGTGACTTGACCCAAGGATTGGGTCAAGGCCGCGCGCCCATTCCGCAGGCCGGCCACATCACCAAATGAGTCGGCGAGTTCAGTGTCGATTTGCTGGTGAACAGGATTAAGCCCGCGGCGCTCAACCGACACCTGCTGGGCGGGAACTTGGCGCATTTCAGCCTGAACATTGGCGATCCGCCCATCCAGGTCGGCAATTAACGGATAGCCATCTCGATATTTTTCGGCAGCTTCGCGTCTTTGCGCCTGCAAGGTGATCAGGTTTTGCATCAGACCTTCCATCACGGTGGAGCGCGAGCGGTCGGTCGAAACCTGAATTTCCTGTGGCGTTGATTGACGCAGGAGGGACAGCTGCGATGCGCGGCCAGATCGGGTCGCGATCTGTTGATCGAGGGACTGCAATTGCCCTTGGAGGAGGGACTGCTGAGCCTGGACTGCGTTAAATTCCTGAGCGTAGTCGCCAAACCCATAGCGGCTTGAGAAGTCGGTGATTTGCGCTTCGATTTGCCCAAGGCGCTGGCTGAGTATGTCGCGCTGAACGCTGACCGTTGTGGGATCTGCGCGCTTGAAGACCTCGCTTCGACGGACCTGATAGACCTCGACCAACTTGTTCAGAAGGTCGGCGGCCACCCTGCGGTCTTCGGCCTTAAGCTTCAATTCGATCACATTAGAGGTGGGGATATTTTCAATCGTCAGATCTCTTTCCAGCTGATCCACCCCCTTGCCCAAGCCATCTGGCATTGTCGCTAGGCGCGGATAGACCCGGGCCAGCCCTATGGCCTTTAGGGCGTCAGACCGCACGCCCCGGGAGCTGAGAATTTCCATTTCCGCATGGACGATCTGGGACCGGTCAAAGGATTGCGCGGACGCTGAATCCGCAGCGGAGGATTTGAACACATAATCCCCACCCAGCAGGATCAATAACCGCGACTGAGCGACATAGACGGTATGGGCGAAGAAAATAGCGACAGCAGCCGCCAAGACCGGCAGAAGGAACGCCAGAAACGCCTGTTTCTGATAATAAAATGCCGGAGTCAGCAACTCGCGCAGGGTCAGAGGCGAACGAATTCGACGCTTCTGAGGCGGTGCGGCGTACGATGTCTGATCGAGGACCGCAGAGTTCATCAAGGCGCTGGGCGACAGGGGTTGAGGCGACGCACGCCGGGATTTTAGGTTCCACTGAAATGGTAAAGATTTGCAGTTAACAAAAAGCTGCTGAAGGAGACCTCGCCAACCCTTTGATAACCCTAAACAGCGAAACTCGGGGAAATTGGACTGGGCGCACCGTCGCAAGCGCCTCTGGAACGGATCATGTTGAATCCATCACGGGCGTGTCTATCCCTTTGCGCTGGGCTGGCAGCAGTCTTGAGCGCGTTGGTTTTCAGCACGCCTCTCGAAGCTCAAGGCTATCAGCCACCGCCCTATAACCCCGCCTGGGTGCCGCAAGCCTATGATGCGCCACAAGGCCCGCCTCGCCCAAACGAAACGCTTCCGCCGGCTCCTGGACAAAACCTGGACAACCCGGTCAACATGTCAAGCTCCAGCTATAGTCGAGGCCGGTTCGCCCCCTGGACGGACAGCGATTATCGTTATCGCATCAATGCGGGAGATGAGCTGTCCCTTCGGTTTCTGCTCAATTCGGATCTGAATACCGGCGTCCTGGTGGGCCCCGATGGTCGTGGAGTCTTTCCGCTGATCAGTTCGCTCAAAGTTGCCGACATGACCGTTGAAGAAGCCAATGGCGTCCTCTCAGAGGCCTATGCACAGGTGCTAAGACGGCCAGACTTGCAGGTGATGATTACCGCCTATGGGTCCTCACAGGTCTATGTGGGCGGTGAGGTGCGGACCCCGGGCGTTTATCCGATGCGTGGGCAACTGACACCGGCCCAAGCGGTGATGATGGCGGGCGGCCTGGCATCAACCGCTCGACTGGGCCGGATCGCCATTATCCGCCAGAGGCCCAATGGTCAGATGCTGATGAAGGAGGTCGACCTGAAGGCTTACCTGACCAAGGGCCAAGATCTCGGGTCCCTCAGCATTCTTCCAGGCGATCTGATCTTCGTTCCCCGCAGTTCTATCGCCGAGGCAGATCGCTTTGTTGATCAATATATTACGGGCCTATTGCCCCTGGGACGGGTCCTAGGCTACCGCGATCCAACCCCAAGACTCTATTGAAAGATCGCCCCTTACCGTGACCCGATATTTGACGGCGGCGGTCGAGCAGGCCCTTTGGTCGATCCTGAACCTCGGGATCAATATGCTGCTACTTCGGGTGGCGACGCCGGAGCAATATGGCACCTTCGCCTTCTGGGCCAATGTGGCGTTTATCTTTATCAGCCTGCAAAACGCACTGACGGTGACACATCTCTCGGTTTTGCCCCCCGGAGACGGCCTCGATGGTCGCCGCCTGCCAACCGAGCGGATCATGCACGGGGTAACAGCGATCTTTCTAGGCCTCACCGCGGCAGCTATCTTGGGGATCACCCTCTATCTTCATAGCCGAGGGCAGAACCTTGGCGCGCCCCTGGCCGCCCTGTTCGTCCCGGCCTTTCTGCTGCAGCAGTATTTTCGCTTTGTGAGTTTTTCCAGGGGTCGCCCTTTGGAGGCCCTGGCTCAAACCATAGCGGTTCTGGTGAGCGCGACATCCCTCCTAATCTTGGGTTCAATGACCACGACATCCTTGTCGGCCAATACCATATTGGGCCTGCTGGGTGCCGCATATGGGGGGGTGGGCCTTGTCTCGGGCTTGCTGGCTGTGCGCCATCAGGGCCTTAGCCTTGCCAGACCGGCCCTGGCGGGGTTTCGAAGCTATCTACAACCAACGGGCTGGCTATTCCTGGGGGTGACGTCGACAGAACTCCTAACCCGGTTCTATGCCTTTGCTGTCGCCGGTGCCTTTGGCCCCGTCGCACTGGCCTCGCTTACGGCGACACAGCTCTTGCTCCGCCCCATTCCCTTGCTGGCAACATCTTGGTCTCAGGTCGCCAGAATGGACCTGGTCCGTCATCGTGAAGCGCGGCAATGGCGCGCCTTTATGGGGATGATTGGCCTCGCCTTGCCCTTCGGTATTATGGCCTCTCTCATCTGGTCTGGCGTGGTGAACCTCTCCTGGTCATGGCTGGCTCAGTTAGCCTTTAAGGGCAAATACCTGGAAGACCGCTGGATGGTCATGCTGTGGGGCGGGTCTGCCGCCCTGAGCCTGGTTCAGGTGGTGATCAATACACCCTTGCAGGTCTTGCAGGACTTTCGCGCCCTAGCCATCGCCAACGCCATCGCCTCTGTGGTCGCAGCGATCGGAATTCTGGTTGGTATTAGCTTGATCGGACCTGCCGGCGCGATCATCGGCACCTCAATCGGCCAGCTGGTTGAGGTGCTGGTTATGGGAGTGCTTTTGACTGTTGCAATCAGGGCCGCCCAAACTGCCACAGGTTAAAACCCCCAGGTCGGTTGCGGCTGGTCCAGCGCATATCAATATCAAGTCCGACCAATAGGATCAGAATGCCAAAGGTGGCATTGGCGGTGAAATAGCTGCTCTCCAAGAAATTGTGGAGCAAGAACAGCACGGGGAAAAGTCCCAGATAGATCCCATAGGGGAAAACAGCACTGTCCTCTGCGCGGTGTGACAGCAGGGATATTCTTAGAAGAACAAGGGCGCGCCAAATCCAGCGTGCCAAGAGGGCAAGGGCACCCAACAATCCTATGACGCCTGTGGTTGCCAAGAGGTCGATATAGCCATTGTGAGATTCATTGGTGAAGGCGTCAGGGCTGGCGAACCACTCATCTGTCTGCAGGCTGGGTTGGACAGCCGTATCTACGTCCCATAGGGACCCAAAACCCACCCCCTTCCAGGGATGCTCGGCCCAAATACCGAGGACAAAACGCCAGATATCGGTACGCATGGTGAAGGTAATCTTGGAAAGGGGGGCAAACGGGTCACTCCCCTCCAAAGCGCTCCAGCCAAGCCAGGCTAGAACCAGGATGAAAACAAAGGCCAGTGAAGCGCCGACCATCGCCCAGATCAGGCTTGATCTTTGACGCAGCGCTGCGATCAGCGCAGGCCCCGCAAGAGCGGTACCAACCAGAATGCCAAGGCTCGTCTTAGACTTTGAGGCGACCAGAAGCGCGAGCCCCGCCAAGATAATACTGATCCAGAAAGCGCGCCCCGCGAGGCTTTTCTGCCCTTGTAAAAAGGCCATGCTGACCAAGCAGCAATACATCATCACGCTGCCAAGGGTGTTCTTGTGAGTGTGGATCGCCGCAAGGCCGATGTCGGTCATGCTCGCCGTGGGGGCAAATATCCACGAGAAGAAATCAATCGCGACCATGATGGCGCAGGCAATTGCCATGGCAGCGAGAATGCGATCACCCCTGCGAATGGATAAGCTCATGCCCAGACAGATCAGGGCCTGGATGACAAAAAGTACCAATCGCTTTGACGAGACGGCGGGGTCTAAGGCCCACTGTGTGGTGACGGAAAACCAGAGGAACAGCAGAACCAAGGGCCATATCCGCCTGATGGCCTCTGCAAGCACCTGACGCCGAAACCAAAACACCGGAAGGGAGAGGGCCAGAAGTGAGAGCCAGACCAAACGCCCCCAGGGGGACACGGGCGATACACCAGTTTGCGGATCAAGGACGGTGTCATGCTCATAGGGTGCCACCCCAATCATCATGTACAGCAGCATAAAGATCAGAAGGCCCTGACCCAGCAGGCCCAACCAATAGTCAGCGAAGTCTGAGATCTCGCTGCGGCGCGCATCTTGGCTCGCCCTCCAGTCTGCCAAGACATCGATCCGTGGCTCAGTCACGGCCATGCTCGCCCCCACCGATCGACCGTAAACCCAGCCGAATGGCCAAAACGTCCCTGAGGCCAAGGCCTAGCCCAACCAGGCCTCGCACCAGGTAACGCCGCCACAGACGCTTTGGCTCACGCACCAGACGATAAAGCCAGACCAGCCCGGCCTGCTCCATCCAGTCGGGCGCAGCGTCCAGCCTTCCTGTCACAACGCTGATGGACGAGCCAATGCACAGGCCAATACCAAGGGCGCGCCCGTCGGCGACCACATGCTGACAAAACTTTTCCGATTGGGGCGGACCCATAGCGACAAAGACAAATCGGGCCGGATGACTCACCACGAAGGCCACCGCAGCATCGACAGCCTCGGGAATATCAATGAAGCCCATGGGCGGTATGTGCTGCACCACATTGGTCAATGAGAACTGGGCGACCAGGTCGGCAACAATCTCAGAGGTACAGCCTATGATGCTGATGGGGTCATTTGGCGAAATGCCGTTCCTGAAGAGCTGGTCGACCACATAGGCACCTGGCGCGAACTTCAGGTCCAATCCCGCCAAAAGCGCTGCACGGCCTAATATGCGACTGTCATTGGTGCTGATCCAGCAGGTGTCTCCACATTGCCGAAATAGCGCATCCCGGCGACGCAAAAAGGCGTGCTCGGCATTAGGCGTGACAAAGGCGGTAAAGGGCGCAGTCGGCGGCCGGGCCATCAGAGCCGCCACAGTCTCGGCGACGCTAAGGGGCGTAAAGCGCAGTCCGGCGAAACGAACCTGAGCAAAAGCTGAAATTTCGTCGGAACCGGTTGTCAACGCATTGCCCTTAAACGTCAGCGCCTAGATTTATGAGTCGTGCGATTCACTATGAGCCACACCATCCGTTTACGCCCCGTTCTCGCCGGAGGTCGAAATGTCAGTTTCGAACTGGCCATGAAGCGCGTCATGGATCTTGGCGTGTCGGCCTGTCTCTTAGGGGTCTTAGCCCCCCTCCTCCTGCTGGTCGGCCTCTTGGTGAAGACCACATCTAAGGGCTCAGTCTTCTATACTTGCCACTGGATTGGTCATGAGGGCCGCCCGTTCAAAGGCTGGAAGTTCCGCACCATGGTTCAGAACGCCGACGTCCTGGAGGATCAACTAAAGGCGCAGAACGAAATGATCGGCCCGGCCTTCAAAATCACCAATGATCCTCGGGTGACGCCTATTGGCCGGTTCTTGCGCCGCTATAGCATTGATGAATTGCCCCAGCTCTGGAACGTCCTGAAGGGCGATATAAGCCTAGTCGGGCCTAGGGCACCGCGTGAACACGAATACCGCCAGTTCACAGACTTTCAGCGTCAGAAACTGGCCGTTCAACCGGGGATCACCTGTCTTTGGCAGGTGCAGGGCCGCCATCGTATCAATGACTATGACCGCTGGGTCGAGCTGGACCTGGAATATATCCGCACCTGGTCCCTGTGGTTGGACATCAAGATCTTGGCCCGTACCGCCCTAGTGGTGATTCAGGGGTCGGGGGTATGAGCGGTCCCGATATCAGCGTCGTGGTCCTAAGCTATGATCGCGTTCACCTGCTAAGGCGCACCCTGGTCGAGGGCTTGAAGCAGTCTATGGCCCACGGGCGTTCCTATGAATTCATCGTGGTCGATAATCATCCCGATCGGCTGGCTGAGGGCCTTGTGGCAGAACTCGCGGCAAGTGGCGCGCCATTGACCTACCTTGCTGACGACCGGCGCAATATTTCGATCGTGCGAAACAAGGGAATTGCAGCCTCACAGGGCCGCTATGTGGCCTTTATCGACGATGATGAAGCCCCAGAGCCGAACTGGCTCAACGCCCTGTTTGAGTGCCTGGAGCGCACGGGTGCCGACGCCGCCTTCGGGCCGAAGCTTCCGCTCTTTGAGGCTGGCAAGGCGCCTGATTGGGACAAGGATGCCTGGCTTTATACCCTTGATTTCCGTCTGCCCGCTGATACGCCCATTGAAATGTTCGGGCACTTCCGTCGCAAGGGGAAGGGCCTGGGCAGTGGGAATGCGGCCTTTCGGGTCGCGACCTGCTTTACCGCCTCAGAGCCTTTCAGCGTGGCCTTTGGTGATGCCAATGGCGAGGACACGCAACTGCTGTTTAGGCTAGCCCTTGAAGGCAAGCGCTTTGTTTGGTGTCCAAGCGCCATCGTCAAAGAATTCATCGAAACTGATCGGACCAAGCCGGATTATATGGTCACCCGGATGAAGCGCGGCTCTCAGCACTATGCGGCCTCCAGGATTAATACCAGCGACACCCCAGGTGTAACGCGTCTCAAGGTTTTGGGCCTGGGCCTCGCTCAGGTGTGCGTTCATGCCTGCCTGTTTCTGGCCAGTTTCGAATTTCTAAGCGCCACGCGCTATAGCCACAGGATTGGCATGGCCAAGGGTTTGGGTAAGCTCAGCTATCGCGCCCCCATCGGCTTTATAGACGAGCGCACACCGTGAGTTCGGTCGATGTGTCCATTGTCATCGCCACCTATAACCGCCCGGTTCAGCTGGCCCAGACACTTACCTCGTGCCTCGCCCAGTCCAATCGCCTGGGCCTGATCATCGAGATCGTGGTCATCGACAATCACCCGTCCATGAACGGTCAGGCCATTGCCCAGCAGATGGACCAACAATCTCCCTTTCCCATCCGCTATGTGCCAGACCCCGTGCGAAATATGGCAGCCCTGCGTAATCGCGGGTTCCTTGAGGCCAAGGGAACCTGGGTGGCAATCATTGATGATGATGAAATCGCCGATCCTGACTGGCTGGACGAATTGATCGGCGCAGCCCAGGCTCAGGATGCAGACATCGTCGTCGGCCCCCGCCTCGCCAGCTTTGGCGGTAGCCGGCCACCAGCCTATGATCCTAAAGGCAGAGACTTTGTCCGCGATCTGGGCTTGCGGGACCAGGCCACCGTCGACTTAACCCACCCGGACGGAAAGCCTCGCTATGGTCTCGGGACTGGAAACTCAGCCTTCAATATGGCCCGGTGTTTCCCAAATGGGGACACTCCGATGCGGCTGGAGTTCGGCAATGCTGGTGGCGAGGATGCCGAGCTCTTTATCCGCCTACACCGATCTGGCCGTAAGATCGTCTGGGCCGCCAAAGCCATTGTAATCGAAACGGTTGCAGCCAATCGTACGCGAGTCGCCTACAGGTTGATGAGAGCGCGCCGTGAAGCCCAGCATTATGTCGATATCTATCTGGACGTCACCCCAAACCCATTACAGGTTCGAACCCTCCTGCTTGCCAAGGGAATTATTCAAGTAATACTTGGGTTTATGATTGCGCTCGCGACGTTTGAATTCGGAACAGAGACGCGTATTCGGGGCCGCCTGATGGTGGCGCAGGGCATGGGAAAGCTCTCTTGGACGCCAAAGGTTGGATATATTTCAGAACCCGCGGGACCAAAGGCGGTCTAACCAGAAGTCACCTGTCACGCGAAAATCATGCGGTATTGGCATGCTCTTTGAAGCCTTGACCTCAACCTTCCTCCTAGGAGGGCTCGAGGATCAAAATGCTACAGTCACTGAATATCGCCGACGACGTCGCCCAAGCCCGCGGTTCAACGAACGTCAAACTGTACGGGGACGGCGCCACCCTAGCAGACTTCGCCCGCCTCTATCGGGAAGGCATGGTCACAGGCTTTACGACCAATCCCAGCTTGATGCGTCGGGCTGGCGTATCGGACTACGCGACCTTTGCCCGCGACCTGCTGGACGTCATTCCAGACATGCCAATTTCGTTTGAAGTCATTGCCGATGACTTCACCGAAATGCGCCGCCAAGCCCTTTTGCTGGCCTCCTGGGGGCCCAATGTCTATGTGAAAATTCCCATCACCAACACCAAGCGCCAGTCCAGTCTGCCCCTGATCGCGGAGCTCTCGGCCATGGGGGTGAAGGTCAACGTCACAGCCATTCTCACCTTGGAGCAGGTGGCTGGCGCGGTTGATGCCCTAGATCCTACCACACCGGCAGTGATCTCCATCTTTGCTGGCCGCATCGCTGACACGGGCATAGATCCCATGCCAATCATGCGCGCGGCCGTAGCCATGGCGGCCCTGCGTCCCAATGCTGAAGTGCTTTGGGCCTCGATCCGCGAAGTCTTAAATGTCTATCAGGCACAGGACTGTGGGTGCCACATCATCACCGCCACCCCAGACTTGCTGAAAAAGCTGGATATGGCGGGCAAGGATTTGACGGATCTGTCCGCAGAAACTGTCGCCATGTTCGACACCGACGCCCGCGCTGCTGGCTATAAGCTCTAGACACCCATGACCAAGGCCCTAGTTCTGGCAGCGGGTTTGGGAAGTCGTATTCGCGAAATTGCAGGCGAACTTCCAAAACCGCTCATGCCTTTCGGGGATGACTCGATCCTGGCGCATAATCTGAGGTGGCTATCTTCGGCTGGAATCCAGGAAGCCTGGATCAACCTTCACTATGGAGCAGACCTGATCCGAGGTCAGATCGGCGACGGATCAGCCTTTGGACTGGAAGTGCGCTATGTTTACGAGCCCGAGTTACTGGGCACCGCCGGGGCGTTGAAGAACATCTCCCAGGCCGTGACGGAGCCATTTCTGGTGGTCTATGGCGATAATCTTGTTCGGTTCGATCTCAAAAATCTTCAAAAAGCCCATAGCCAATCTGGTGCAGAAGCCACGGTGGTGGTCTTTGATCGGGATCGACATTTGAACACTGGCATAGCTGGCGGTCGTGTTCAGGTCAGCGGCGATCACGCCATAACCCGGTTTGTTGAAGGACCTGCGGCGGCCAAACTCTCTAGCCTCGTCAATGCCGGCGTCTATCAGATCGAGCCGAGCCTCCTTGACCAGATTGCCCCCGGCCTTGCTGTTGATTTCGGTCGGGATGTGTTTCCCGCCATGTTGGATCAAGGACGCACGCTCATGGCCCACATCATGGACGATGCGGGAATGTGCCTGGGGCTGGACACGCCGGAAAGCCATGCAGCAGGTCATGCCCTCTTAGCGTCAGGACGCCTGGTGCTGGCATGACCCGCGCCATCTTCTTTGATCGCGACGGTGTCCTCAATGCCATTGTCGAACGACATGGCAAACCCGCCTCGCCCCGAACACCTGACGAGTTGCATATTGAGGTCGAGGCCCTGGCGACCGTGCAATCCCTGAAGGCAGCTGGCTTTGCGATCTTCGTTGTCACCAATCAGCCAGATGTCCGCCGTGGCCTGATGCCTGCGGCCAGCCTCGAGGCGATCCATGCGAAACTCGCCGCTGCACTGCCAGTGGATGAGATTCTCGCCTGTACTCACGACACAGCTGACAATTGCCCATGCCGTAAGCCAAAGCCCGGCCTCATCCTGGACTTAGCCCTTCGCTATGGGGTCGACCTATCCCAGTCCTGGATGATCGGTGACCAGGACCGTGACATTGCTTGCGGTCAGGCTGCGGGGTGCAAAACCATCTTGATAAGCCGCCCCTATAATTCCGCTGACCGTTCCGGGGCCGACCACGTGGTGGAAAGCTTGTCTCAAGTAATCTCTGTTATTCAATCGCCTGCGCGCCGCTGCGCCTAGATTTACGGAGGTCCCCGCCGTGTTCACCGATCATTTCTTCGACGTCGCTGCTCGGGCCATGGCTGCGATTGATAAGGCCGAGGTGGAAGCCATGGCGCATGCCCTGGCCAAGGTGCGCGACCTGGGCGGTCGACTGTTTCTGATCGGCGTCGGCGGCAGCGCTGGACATGCCAGCCACGCCACAAATGACTTTCGGAAAATCTGCGGTTTCGAAGCCTATTGCCCCACAGACAATGTTTCCGAGCTGACGGCCCGCATCAATGACGAGGGCTGGGAGGGTACGTTTTCCACCTGGCTACAGTCCAGCCGCCTGCGCGCAGAAGACGGCCTGCTGATTTTTTCGGTAGGCGGCGGCAGCCTAAACCCGCCGGTCAGTGCCAACATCGTCCGGGCCATTGAACTGGCCAAGGCCCGAGGGGCCACCGTTACCGGCATTGTCGGACGCAATGGCGGCTTCACCGCACAGATGGCAGATGCTTGCGTGATCATTCCGACCGTGGATGATCAACTGATCACCCCGATTGTCGAAGGCCTGGCCGCTGTGGTCTGGCACCTTCTGGTTTCACACCCGGCCCTGTCTGTCTCCAAAGGCCATTGGGAACAGATTGCCGCAGGTACGGTGAAGGGTCCGGCCTAGGCCATGATCTCCACCCGCACCCCCTTGCGCGTCACCCTGGGCGGAGGCGGCACCGACCTGCACAGCTATTACCGCCATGGGGGCGGGTTTATCTTTGCCATGGGCCTGGATAAGTACATCCATATTGCCGCCCACAGACCAAGCTTTCATGGCGGCGTCGTCTTGCATGGCCCAGACCCAGAATCCTGCCCATCCGCCGCCGACCTTCGCCATGATCTGGTCCGCGCCGCCCTGCAGGCCCACGGCATAGAGGACCGCTTCGAGGCCGCCTCCATCGGCGATATCGCGGGTGGCACAGGCCTTGGATCGTCCAGCTGCTTCCTGGTGGGGTTTCTCAGGGCCCTGCACGCCCTCAAGGGCCATACCCCCGACCGTCAGGCCTTGGCAGAAGAAGCTTGCCGCATTGAGATCGAGACCCTGTCCAAGGGCATAGGCAAGCAAGATCAGTACATGGCGGCCTTTGGTGGGCTAACCACCCTGGACATCGCCCCCGACGGAACTGTTCAGGTCGGCACGGTCGACATTTCGGCCAAGACCGAGGCCGCCTTTGTTGCCCATACCCACATCTATTACACCGGCCTGCGCCGGGACGCGGCGGTCATTCTTGACGATCAGAACAGCGCCATGCTGTCCGATAGCGCAGCCCAGCACGACCGCGTCAGCGAAAGTCTCGGGGCCATCAAGGCCCTGGGCTATCGCATTCGTGATGCCTGGATCGAGGGCGACCTCGATGGCTGGGGCGACATGCTGCATGAGCACTGGCTCTCGAAGAAGACGCTGTCCTCCCGGATTTCATGGCCCCATATCGACCAGCTCTATGATCATGTTCGCGCTGAATTTGGGGTTAGAGGCGGCAAGGTGATCGGGGCCGGCGGTGGCGGGTTTCTGATGCTGTTTGATCCCAGCGATGGGCGCGCGCTCGAGGCCTATATGGCCAGCCAAAACATGCCGCGCCTGAATTATCAGATTGATCGCGGCGGGACCCAGGTCCTGCTTGGCCAGGACCGATAGTCTAGGCAACTCGCAATGATCACCCGCCCCACACCCAAGGATTTCGACGTCCGCGCCCGGGCCCCCCTCCGCCTTGGCCTAGCGGGAGGTGGAACCGATCTATCGCCCTATTGCGATCAGTTTGGTGGCGCTGTGCTGAACGCCACCATAGGGCGCTTTGCCTTCGCCCATGTGACCCCGAGCCCTGACGGACAGATCCACTTTCGCGCCCGAGACCTGGGCGGCGCCGAAGAAACCTTCCGCAGCCTCGATGAGATCAGCCTCGACGCGGGCCTCGTGCTGCACCGTGCGGTTTATCGTCACGTGGTGGAGACCTGGTTGGGGGGAGAGGCCCCTGCCCTGACCGTCTCCACCAATATCGACGCCCCAGCTGGCTCTGGCCTTGGATCATCCTCAGCCCTGGCTGTGGCCCTGATCGAGGCCTTCCGTGTGGCTCTGGACCTGCCCCTAGGCCCCTATGAAATCGCCCGGCTGGCCTTTGATCTCGAACGGGTGAAGCTGGGCCTGGCCGGCGGTCGACAAGACCAGTATGCAGCGGCCTTCGGCGGGGTGAACTATATCGAATTCTTGCCAGACGACCGGGTAATGGTCAGTCCCTTGCGGGTCCCTCGCGCCTATTTGAATGAGTTCGAGAGCTCCCTGGTCATTTGCTTCACCGGCCAGTCGCGGCGCTCTGAGGGCATTATCCAAGAGCAGATCGATGGCCTGACCTCGATGGACGCCCAAACCCTGGCCAGCATGCACGAACTGAAGGCCGATGCGACCGCCATGCGCGAGGCCCTACTTCGCGGACAGGTACGCGATGTGGCCGACATCCTCATGCGCTCTTGGGCCTCAAAGAAACGGACCGCGAAGGGCATTGCGACCGAGGCGGTAGACCGGCTGTTTGATCACGGCATGGCCAATGGTGCCTGGGGCGGCAAGGTGTCAGGGGCAGGGGGCGGCGGCTTCCTCATGTTCTGTACCGACCCGGAAAACCGCTACCGATTGGTCAGCGCCCTAAATGAGGCTGGCGGGCAGGCAACCTCAGTCAGCTTCACCTTCGAAGGCGCTGAAGCCTGGAGCGTCCCCCGGTGAAGGTACGCCAATGTGTCATCCTGGCCGGCGGCGCTGGAACCCGCCTAGGCCATCTGACCCGCGACATCCCAAAGCCCCTCCTGCCGGTTGCGGGACGGCCATTTCTAGAACACCTGATCCTTAAGGCGGCTGGGCATGGGTTTGACCGAGTCCTGCTGCTGGTCGGCCATCAC
Organism: uncultured Alphaproteobacteria bacterium; assembly: GCA_937920085.1. Lineage (GTDB taxonomy): Bacteria > Pseudomonadota > Alphaproteobacteria > Caulobacterales > Caulobacteraceae > Phenylobacterium. Next base: position 23,306 of record CALETE010000056.1, read on the forward strand.
GCCGCGATGGTCGAAGCCTGGCTTGCCAAATCGGACCTGGCGGCTCAGCTGGGGATAGACATCAGTCTGTCCATTGAAACACGCGCCCTTGGCACTGGCGGGGCTGTGGCCTTTGCCAGCCGGCACCTGGACGAGGCCTTCCTGCTGATCAATGGCGATACCTGGTTCGATTTTGACTGGGGTGTCCTGGCCGATCAGGAGGGTGCTGTGATCGCCCTGCGCCAAATCCCGGACGCCGATCGCTATGAAACCGTGCAGGTGGAGGGCGAGCGCGCCCTAGCCTTCATTCCCAGGTCGGGGATCGCCCGGCCCGGCCTCATTAATGGCGGTGTCTACCGACTGTTAAAGGTGGCCATTCCATCAACAGACGCGCCGACGTCGCTGGAGGCCGAAATCCTGCCGGCCCTGTGCAAAGCCGGAGCGCTTGGTGCCCGGGTATTTGAGGGGCCCTTTATCGATATTGGCCTGCCCGAAAGCTACGCCTCTGCCCAGACCTTGCTGGCTTGAGCGGACGCAAAGCCCCCTCGACATGATGTGTGGGGCGTGATTACCTCAGGCAAGGGTTGAAATTCGGGAGTTTGCAAATCTATGGCGACGACATTGGATCACCCTGAAAAGCTTGAGATCATGCGCACCATCAAGGTGATGCTGGACCTCACAAGGCGCCGGTTCGGAAGGCTCGCCGCCCTTTGGGGCCTGACCGTTTTGGCCTGCGTTCTTCTTGGAACCATCCTTGTTCTGGCGGCCGGCACATCGATTTTGCCGCAGATCATGTCGGGCCACCCGCCCAAGGCCGAGATGATCCTGCGTATATGGCCCATTTTCGCGGTGGGCTTGCTGGTGCTAATTCTGCTTTGAGCCACAGAGCAGGCCGCAGGTCTGCATGTCGCGCTCGAAGAGATGGCTGGCAGGAAGACAACCCTTGAGGAGAATATCGGGTTCGGCCTCCGCAAGGCCCTGCCGACCTTGGGCCTGACCCTCCTTCAAAGCCTCGCCTATATGTGCGGATTTATTCTTTTGGTCGTGCCGGGCATCATGATCTTAATTGCCCTATGCGCGGCCCTTCCTGCGGCCCTGTCTGAAAATCTCGGCATCTTCCAGGCCTTTCGCAGGAGCAGGGACCTTACCCGGAACAACCGGTGGCGCATCCTCGGTTTTTGGCTGGTCTTTGGGATCGGCATCGTTCTGGTGGAGTTAGTATTAGAGATCCTGACCGGGGGCATGACCCGGAATCCGGACAACATAGGGAAAGGCCTAGTCGGATTTGCCCTAAGTCTTGCCGAAAGCATGGTCGTCTCCGCCCTCAGCATTTCGGGTATTGTGGCGCTCTACGCCGAACTTTGCCGGATCAAAGACCCCCAGGCCTAGACCGTTCGACGATTTCGACCTGCAGCCCATCGCGTGTCTTTTTGATCCTCGCGCGGACCCCATAGGCTGTGGCGATCACGTCGGGGGTTAAGGCCTCATCGGGCAGGCCGTCTGCCAGGACTTTTCCCTGCGACAGCACCAGAACGCGATCCGCAAACCGCGCAGCTAGGTTCAGGTCATGCAGGGTCAGGACGACCCCACATCCCTGTGTCCGGGCCAAAGTCTGGAACAGGGCCAAGGCATCGAGCTGGTGACCCGGGTCCAGCCCGGTCAGGGGTTCATCGGCCAGTAGCCATTCCGGCTGGCCCGCTAGGGCACGGGCGATCAAGACCCTGGCGCGCTCACCCCCGGACAAGGTGGATACATCACGATCCGCAAGGTCAAGAGCGTCGGCGGATTTGAGGGCCGCCTCTATGTGCGCGGCGTCATCGGCCGACAGCCCTCTCGCACCGATAAAGGGCGTCCGTCCGAGACCCACCAGAATCCGCGCTTCTACGGCCCAGGCGATTTCCGGGGTCTGGGGCAGAAAGGCTATGCGTTGCGCGCGGACGCGGGGTTTGAGATCGAAAACCCCTTGGTCGTCCAGCAGGCTCCGCCCTGAATCAGGACGCCGAAGCCCTGCCAGCATGGTCAGCAGGGTGGATTTCCCAGCTCCGTTAGGGCCCAGGATCACAGTGACCTTGCCGGGTTCCAGGACACCTGAAATGCCGCCCAACACCCTTCGCCCGGCGAAGGTCACCACAAGCTGATCAAAGGATAATGTGGTCACCCCAACCTCCGCCGCATGGAGAGAAGCAGGGCCAGAAAGAAGGGGCCGCCGAGCAGGGCCATAGCCACCCCCAGCTTTACCTCGGCAGCACCTGGGGTTAGGCGCACGGCAATGTCTGCAGCCACGACCAACACCGCACCGCCAAGGGCGCTGGGGATCAGCAGGCCGCCGGGCCGGGCTCCGACCAAGGGCCGCAGGAGGTGGGGCACGATCAAACCGACAAAGCCAATAACTCCTGTCACGGCAACACTGGCCCCCGCCGTCAAGGCGACGCCCAGGGCCAGGATCAAACGGGTTTGACCAAGATTAATCCCAAGGGACCTAGCCCCGGTCTCGCCCAGGGTCAGGGCGTCCAGGGCGGGGGCCAGGGTCACAAGCAGGATCATGCCAGCCAGGATCAGCGGCCCTGCCAGGGTCACATCGCCCATGCTGCGATCGGTCAGGGCACCCATGAGCCAGGTGATGATTTCGTCCTTAGCCCAGGGATTGGGGGCAAGGCTCAGGGCAAGGGCAACACCAGCGGCCGCCAGGGTCTGAAGAATAACTCCCGACAGCACAAAGGCCACGAGGCTCGAGCCTTCCCCTGCCAGGGCAATCAACAGGCCAACTGCAGACAGGGCGCCAATCATGGCCCCTAGGGCGATGATCCAAGGCTGCTGCGCACCAGCCCCAAAATAGAGGGTCAGGACCGCCCCAAAAGCTGCCATGGATGCGACGCCAAGGGCCCCCGGATCGGCCAGAGGATTGCGGGTATATCCCTGCATTGCGGCACCAGACATGCCCAGAGCTGCGCCGATGATCACGGCCAGAAGGGTCCGGGGCAGTCGCAGATCAAAGAGGATCGCCCCAAGGGGATTATGCGGCTGCAGCCAGACAGAGGGCGAGATCCAGACCTTGCCGACCATCAGACTCACAGCGCTCAGCCCGATGACGGCGGCGCAAAGTCCAAACAGGGTGAAGCGCCTGTGGGTCATGCAAGGGCCATCAGCGCCCGACGGCGGATGTCGGCCAGGACACCGGCTGCCTCAATCAAAACAGGGCCGCCGCAATAGGTCAGTCGCTGCGGCAGGGTGGCACGGAACATGGCGGGCCCTATGCGGGCCAGGGCCGGATGACGCAAGAGGCGATCGGCCCAGTTGGGGGCACCTGCCCGGAGCTGTCCTGCCAACAGCACCTGAGGGGGATTGGCGATGAGACGCTCCAGAGGCAAATCGCCGGTTTGGGTCAAGCCATAGTCGGCCGCAGCGTTTTGAAACCCGGTCCTGCGCAGCATCTCGTCCATCAGGGTTCCAGGTGCCACAGCAAACCCCCCGGTCTGGTAGACAAGGGCCCGCAAAGGACGCTCGCCAGACCTCGGCGCAGCGGCCGCTAGCGCCAGGTCAACCTTTTGACAAAGGGCATTACCGCGCTCGGGCCAGCCAATGGCGCGTGCCATGCGACGCACCTGATCCTGGCTCGCGGCCACCGAATTGGGCAGGTCAAAAGAGATCTGGCGCAGGCCTCGACGGTTCAGCGCCGCGACGCTGGCCGGTGTCGCATAGGGCGAGGTCAGCACAAGATCGGGATTGAACAGCAGCACCTCTTCTGCGGTTCCATAGGTAAAGGGCAGGTGCAAACCAACCTCCCCCAGGCTGGAACTGGATAGATCATGGGAATAGTGGCTAACGGCAGCAATCTGGCCGGGATCGGCCAGGGCATAGAGCATGACGTCAAGGCAGGGGTTCAGGGACACAACCCGCTGCGGCCGCCCCGTACGGCCGGTCATCAGACCAATCCCAAGGGCCAGGGCAGATCTGCGGGTCAGGTCGGGCGGTGGGATCATCAGCCCCTTATGACGGAAAACGGAGCCCTGTGCGACAGTGCCCTAGGCAGGCTCCACCGCAGGCAGCCGGTACTGGCCGTCCAAGAGGGCTGGCCGAGCGAAATAGGCGCGCATGAAGAGGGCAAAGGGCCCAGCCGGGGCTGGGAGCCAGTTGCCAGACTGGGCCTCAGCTGGGGGCTCATGGCTGATCCAGATATCCAGGGACCCGTCCGCCCCATAGGTCAGGCCCGGTGTCCGATCGCCTATGGCATAGCGATGGATCGGGTTGTCTGCGAAGTAAAACTGTCCATCGGCGGTGCCCTCATACAGGCTGAGGGACCAGAAACTGTCCACGGGGATCAGCTTGTCGGCTGGAAAGTGCAGGCGCCAAGCCTTGTTGCCGTCATAGAGCCCCCGATGCTCGCCAACAGCGCGCATATACATTGCCTCGACGGGCGGAAGGGCGGCCAGACCGCTGAGGGCGACCAGGGCGCGAAAGCCATAGCTTTGACCGAAATTTCCGAGTTCAGCTTTTGGATAGGTCCAGCCCTGGACCACTCCAGCCTTCCCCGGCGCGTAATAGTGCAGGGTCGACTGAGCCTTTGCGACACCGGCTGCGATGGCCGCAGCCTCTTCCTCTGAAAACAAGGCAGGATCAAACCTACCCTGGCCCAGGCCGAGCCTTGCAATGCGAGACAGCAGAGCATCGTCAGTGGCGGGTGGCGGGTTCGCGACCATTAGGGTGTCGGCGGCCTTGAAATAGGCTTGCCAGCTGTCCTTACGACCCCCGAGCCTCGGCTCTGGTGGGCAGGCTGGACCTTGGATCGAGAGGCCCGATTGAACCGCCCGAGCAGCCACAAGGTCATGGGGCCCATCCACCAGAATGCGCGCCAGGGCCCAGACATGGTTGGTGGGCGACCTGACCGTTCCATGACCACCACCTGGCGCATCAGGCCCGATGAGGCGATAGGTCCCGCCCTCTGTTCCGGTGGTTCGAGTGCCGAGAATGGCGAAGTTGTTGGTGTAGGCGTCCATGAGCGCCAGGGAGACGTAGCGCTCACCGGAGGCTGGCAAGGTCAGGGTGACCGGGCCGCGACTTAGGTCCAACTGAGCGCTGGAATAGAGGGTGTCATTGTTCGGGGTGGTCACAGCCCGGGAGGTATGATCCGCTAAGTCCCGCAGGTGGGTGAGTTCATTGATCCCCCCGCCAAAGGATCCGGTTCCCGTCCGGGTCGAGGCGACCTCAATGAGCGGCAAGGCATAGGTCCAGGCCTCCCGCGCGGCCTCGCTAAGGGCGTTCAGGTGCAGATCGGACATGGTTAGACTCCCCCCCATAATCGGCGGCTTTGATAGGGTTTAACGGCTTGGACACGGGGCAAGCAATGTCGGTGAAGCCCTTCGAAGGGTCTTAGACTGCGGAGAGGGGGTGTTCAGCGCTTGCAGCCGAGAGCGTGGCGGGCCAAGTTCGCGCCGCATGAGCAATCCTGACTCTCCCGAAGGCCTCTCCGCGCGCGCCCTGCTGAAGCGGCGCGATTTCGTACTCTTCTGGGCCGCCCGTATGGCAGCTACCCTTGGGGTTCAGATCCAAAGCGTCGCCCTGGGCTGGCAGATGTATTCCGTGGCTCGGGAGACCATGAGCGTCGCTCAATCGGCCTATTATGTGGGCATGATCGGCTTGGCCGCCTTTATTCCGGTCTTCCTTCTGGCCCTGCCAGCAGGTGAAGCCGCTGACCGCCACGATCGGCGCACCATCCTTTTATTCTGTTATCTCGGTGAAATCGCTACAGCCGTGATCCTGGCCGCTGCGGCGATTTTCCACTTCGCCAGCATTCCCTTGCTCTTGGCCTTATCGGCCCTCTTCGGAGCCAGCCGCGCCTTTATGGGGCCCGCCTCGACGGCCATGGGGCCCATGCTGGTGCCAAAATACCTGCTGCCGAGGGCTATCGCCTGGAATTCTTTAGCTTGGCAAAGCGGCTCGATTATTGGCCCGGCTCTGGGCGGACTTCTGGTGGGGATTTCAGCTGGAGTCTCTTATTCTGTCACGACAGTCCTTTACTTCATCGCGGCCCTTTGTGTGTTCCTGGTGCGGGGCAATACCCAGCCCGTGGTCAATCCAGGGTCCCGTTGGGCGCTGATGCGGGAAGGCCTTAGCTATGTTTGGACCAACAAGATCGTGTTTGGTGCCATTTCCTTAGACCTATTCGCTGTGCTGCTGGGCGGGGCCACAGCTCTGCTGCCGGTGTTTTCCCGCGATATCCTGCATGCTGGGCCGCAGGGCTTTGGCATTTTGCGTGCTGGCCCAGCCATTGGTGCAACCCTGGTGGCCGCAGGGCTCGCCAGCTTTCCCATACGCCGCCATGCGGGCATGATCATGTTTGGAGGCGTTGCCCTGTTCGGGGCCGCGACCATCGTGTTCGGGATCTCGACATGGCTGCCCCTGTCAGTCCTGGCCCTGGCGATCCTAGGCGCCGCCGACATGCTGAGCGTCTATGTCCGCCAAACCCTGGTGCAAATCGTTACGCCAGATCAGATGCGTGGCCGGGTGGCGGCGGTCTCATCCCTCTTCATTGGTGCATCTAACGAATTGGGCGAGTTTGAAAGCGGCGTCGTCGCCAGATTTCTGGGGCCTGTCGGAGCAGCGGTTTTCGGCGGCGTTGGTGCGTTGATCGTGACCGGGCTTTGGGCCAATCTATTTCCGGCCTTGCGCAAGGCCGACAGGCTCGAATAGACGACTTCAGAAGCATTTTTTCAGGGAGATAATTTCATGGGCGCCCTTACTGGCAAGGTTGTTCTGGTTACCGGAGGCGGAAACGGCATTGGCCGCGACTGCGCGCTGATCGCAGCGCAAGAAGGTGCCAAGGTCGTGGTCAACGATCTGGGCGGTGGACTAAAGGGTGAGGACGAAGGTTCCGCCAGCGCCGCCGAAATGGTGGCCCAGGAAATCCGCGCCGCCGGCGGCGAAGCGGTCTCCAACTCCGAAAGCGTCACCAGCCTCAAGGCTGTTGAAGGCATGGTCGAGCAGGCCCGCGATACCTTTGGTGGCCTGCATGCCGTGATCAATCCGGCCGGGATCCTGCGGGACGTGATGTTCCACAAGATGAGCGAGCAGGACTGGGACCGCGTCATCGACGTGCACATGCGCGGCTCCTTCAACGTGGCCCGCGCCACCATCGACCTGTTCCGCGAACAGAACGACGGCGCCTACATGTTCTTCACCTCGACCTCAGGCCTGTTCGGCAATATCGGCCAAGCCAATTACGGCGCAGCCAAGATGGGCATTGCTGGCCTCTCGCGGATCATCGCCATGGAAGGCGCGCGCAATAACGTTCGGTCTAACTGCCTGGCCCCCGTCGCCTGGACGCGCATGACTCAGTCCGTGCCGGTCAAGGACGAAGCCGCCGTCGCCCGCCGGGCCGTGATGGCTGAGAAGATCCGCGCTGATCAGCCTGCCCGCTTCTCCGTGGCCATGGTGGCGCCCGCCGCCAGCCATGTGTCGGGTCAGATCTTTGGTGCGTCCGGCGAGAATATCATTCTCTATTCTCAGCCTCGCCCCATCGAGACCGTAACCAAGGAAGAGGGTTGGTCGGTTGAAACCATCCTGTCGGAAGCCGTTCCGGCCATGGCCCCTAAGTTCTTCGACCTGAATCGCGCTGTCATGCCGGGCGCCCAGCCCGCCAAGACCAGCTGATAGACGCCTATGGACGCCTGCACGGGTTTAGAGCCGGTGCAGGCGTTCCCACTCCTCCTTGGTCAGCTCCCAATAGAGCGACCGCCGCGATGAGCCGTCTGGCTTGACGCTTTCCACCTCGCCCATGGACCTGAAGCCTGCGCCCTCGATGGCCTTGGCGGACCGAACATTATCAAGGGCGGCGGTCAGGCCGATCAGCCTCAGACCCAGCACCTCGAACATCCAGCCAATGGACTGCGTGACGCCCTGACGTCCGCCGCCTGAATTCTGCAGGTCCGCCCTCCGGGCCCCCGCCAATTCCCCCGAGGCCCGATCTGGCCAAATGCTGAAGCGGGAATAGCCGGACACCAGACCCTCATCATCCAGATTGACCGCCAAGATACAGCGCCCCTGCTGTTGCAAATCGGCACTCTCAGCGACCCAATTGGCGATGCGGTCGCGGGTTATCGGGCGCGGCAAGTCGTAGATCGGCCCCGAGACGCGCTCGTCAGACAAGAGGGCGTAGAGCCCCTCCACATGCTCCGGCCCTGCAACAATCCGCCCCGGCGCGGCGCGAACTGCGGCAATGATCGCAGCCTCCTCTTCATGCGAGGCGGTGAGAAACGTAACCGGCGGCGCACTCATGACCGGGCCAGGGCCACCAAGGCCTCGCCGGTCAGACGGCGGGTGATCCACTCGGTTTTAGCGCTGGCCCCGAGAGCGTCATAAAAGGCGATGGATGGTGCGTTCCAGTCGAGGACCGACCATTCCAGCCGCCCCAGACCTTGCGCCTCGCACCGCTGGGCCAACCCCCGGAGCAGGGCCTTACCGCCACCCAAGCCGCGGGCTTCCGGGACCACGAACAGGTCCTCCAGATAGATGCCATGCCTCCCCTGGAAGGTCGAATAGTTGTAGAACCAGACGGCGAAGCCGATGGGCGATCCGTCAGCCTCAGCAATGTCGCAGAACAGCCGGGGATTGGGCCCGAACAGGTCCCGGCTCACCTCGGCAGGGGTGATCTCCACCTCATGGGCGAGTTTCTCGTATTCAGCCAATGCGAAGATGAAGCCGTGAATGAGGTCAGCGTCTTCTGGACGCGCGGGACGGACAAGAACAGTCATGACAAACACGTTCCCTTGCAGAAGGCAGGCAGACTAGCCGATCGTTTCTTCAGACAGCGCCCAAAGGCGCTCAGCGTCTTCAGGATCCAGGGCGTGGGGCATGACGCCGGCCATGGGCTCTTCGCCCCAGGGCAGGGCCTCTGCCAAATTTTCCAGATAGAGGCCACCGACGCCCTCCAGCTCTGTGCCTATGGCCGCCCAGACGCTGGTGGAGGCACCTTGGGCAGGGGTCTTAAAGCCCTGGGCGATGACGCCCTGATCATTCATCCAGCCCATGGCGATCATTTCCTCCCGCGGCAGGTGGCGTTGCAGGGGGGTCATAATGCCGCCGGGCATGACGGCGTTGGCCGTGATCCCCAGTTCCGCGAACTTCGCTTGATAGCCCACGGCGAACAGGGAATTGGCGGTCTTGGACTGACCATAGGACTCCCACTTGTCATAGGGCCGGGTGCGATAGTGGATATCGTCCCAATTCATCCCGCTGCGCCTGTGGCCGATGGAGGACAGGCTGACCAGGCGGGCGGTGCGCCCGGCTTCCTCGCCATTCATCAGGGCCCGGGCCAGACCGACCCCAAGGAGGAAGTGGCCGAAGTGGTTGGTCCCCACCTGCATTTCCAGATCATTGGCGGTGTAGGTCTGCGGACAGGCCATGACCCCGGCATTGTTGATCAGAACGTGCAGGGGCCTATCCCCCCAGGCGCGGACAAAGGCCGCCACAGAAGCCAGGTCTGACAGGTCGAGGGCACCGACACTCACCCGCTCAGCGCCGATCTGGGCGTTGATTTCGGCGGCGGCGTCCTCGCCAGCCTTACGATTGCGAACGGCAATCATCACCTCGGCTCCGGCACCCGCCAAGGCGCGGGCGGTCTCGATCCCAATGCCGGTAGCACCGCCTGTGACAATCATGGTGTGCCCAGACAGGTCATGGCCCTCTGCAATCTCGGCGGCGTCGGTGAAGGGACTAAGGCCAGCGGTGATGCGGGTCATGGTGCGGCTCTTTCTTTCAAGCAATCGTTTGATACCAGGCGACGCCCTCAGCGTCCGTGGTCTTGGTCATTTGGCCCCGGCTGATGAGGCAGTTGATGTGGGCCAGGCTCTCGCCCGTGGCCATGCCCAGCACCCACTGATCAATCTTGCGGCGGAAGAGAACGTGGAAGACGTCTACAGCCCGCTTGGGCTCAACGGCCAGCTTGGCCAGGCGATCAAGGCCCCGCTCATGTCCGCCGATCAGGTGGTCTATCCGCGCATGCAAGCCATGGAAGGGGTCATTGTGGGCCGGAAGGACAAGGACATCATCGGGGACTAAGGTCTTGATACGGGCCAGGGAGGTCAGCCAATCGGTCAGGGGATCACCCGCGGGCTCTGTGGGGAAGACCGACACATTGGACGAAATCTTGGGCAGGATCTGGTCGCCACTGATCAAGAGCTTCAGGTCGGGACAATAGAGGCAGGCGTGCTCAGGCGAATGGCCCGACCCGACGACAATCTTCCAGTCGTGAGCTCCGATCCGGACGTCGTCGCCGTCGGTCAGCCGATGGAAGCTGTCCGGCAAGGCATGGAGCCCTCGACCGAAGCCACCGAACTTGGCCTTGTAATTCTCCAGGGCGTCCTCATCCCAGCCGGCGGCCTTATAGAATTCGATGGCGTCATCGGGGGCTTCACGACCGGTGTCAGCGGCCAAGGATCGGCACATGAGGAATTCCAGCCGGGTGATCCAAAGGCGGCAATCGAACTTGCGGGTTATCCAGCCAGCCATGCCGATATGATCTGGGTGCATGTGGGTCACGAAGACCCGGGTGACCTTCAGACCTGCCAAAGGCCCGGCAAAGGCCTTGCGCCAAGCCTGCTGGGTATCAGACCCGCCCATACCCGTATCGACAATGGCCCAGCCGCCCTCCTCTTCGATGGCCCAGACATTGATGAAGGATAGGGCTCCGCCCAGGGGCATGCGCAGCCACTTCACCCCCGGTGCCACATCAATGGCTTCACCGGTTTTGGGACCGCCTTCAAAGGGGTAGGTCAGCTTCGGACGCGGCGATTCGGGGATCGGATCTTCAAAGCCGTCGCGCATGGGGGCCCTCCTTCTGGTTGCTTCCCATTGTCGACTGTCAGGGCCGTGGGATCAAACATCCATTGCTTGGAATGCAAACTCATTCAGCAAGGGTTCACGGGGCGCTTGCTCTAAGGCGGCCCTAGGGCTTATGGACGCCTAAAGGAACACATCCAGGAGAGACCAGATTATGAGGCTATCAGGACTCGGCTTAGCTGCCGCCCTCATCATCGCCGCGGTGATACCCGTCGCAGTGATGTCCGCACCCAAGGGACCCGAAGCCATCCCCGACGCCGCCCGCAAGCAGGGCATGGCAGATGCCCCCGCCGTGGCACAAGCCGCAGGCATCACCTGCAAGGTGACTGACGCCCGCTTCGTCGGTAAGGCAACCGATGCAAAGACCAAGGTCTCAACCTCCTATTACGAAGTCGACTGTGACCAAGGTCTGGGCTTCGTCCTCTCGGCCGCTGCAGGCGCAAAGCCAACGGCCTTCACCTGTATTGAAGCCAATACCCCACAGCCGGACGGCAAGCCCTCGGCCCTGCCCTGTAAGCTGCCCGGCAATGCGGATCCCAAGGCCGACCTCGCCCCCTTGCTGGCTAAGGCGGGTGTGACCTGTACCCCTGAAGCCACCCGGGGCATTGGCCAAAGCGCAAAGGCCACCTTCCTGGAAATCGCCTGTCAGGGCGGAACGGGCTATGTGATGCAGGCTGGCGCACCGGCCAATCCGGACTCTCCGACCCTTGCCAGCGACTGCCTGCTCTATGATGGCAGCGATGGCAACATCAAGTGCAACCTGCACGATAAGGCCTATCGTCTCGCCGTCATGGATCAGTTCGTTGCCGCCGCCAACAATGGCTGCGTGGCGAAGGACCGTCGCTATATCGGCCTTTCCCAGGCTGGCTCAGTCTATTACGAGGCCGCCTGCACGGACGGAAAGGGCTATATCTACAAGGTCGATAAGGGCGTTCTAGCCTCAGCCACCCCCTGCGAAAAGGCAGCCATGCTGCTTGGCGGTTGCGAACTGACCAACGCCAAGGAAGCTGAAACCGCCCAGGCTGGGCTCTACACCAAGCTTTCCCAAAAGGCTGGCTTTGACTGTAACGTCGCCAAGTACGCCCTCTTCCCGTCTCCGGCCGGCAAGGACGTCGTCGAGCTCTTCTGCTCCAACCGTCCTGATGGTGGCGTCGGCATTTTCGGCGGCCCCAATGACAAGTCGGTGGTCGTTGACTGCGCCCATGCCCCGATTGCTGGCTATCGCTGCAGCTTCACGCCTGACACAGCCACCAGCGGCTTGCTGACGGCAGACCTGAAGAAGCAGGGCAAGGACTCCTGCCAAGTCTCCAAGTCCCGTCTGGTGGGCAAGAGCACGAAGGGTACGACCTTCATTGAAGTCGCCTGCTCTGATGGCCTGAAGGGTTATATGATCGAATATTCTGCTGACCCAATCGCACCGATCGGCGTTGTGGGCTGCGCCTTCACCAAGGACTGCAAACTGCCCGGCAACATCTGATCCTAGCGATCAGCCCAAAAACGAAAGGCCCGCGGAGCGATCTGCGGGCCTTTTTCTTTTTCAGGATTTGGGCCAGCGCTTAGATCGCGGCTTCGATGAACTTCGGCCCTGGCTCAGTCATGGCCCGGGCGAAGGCAGCATCAAACTGTTCCGCGGTTTCGCAACGCACAGCATCTACGCCCATGCCCTTGGCCATCGACACCCAGTCGATCTTCGGGTCACCGAGATCTAAGAGTTTGCTGGCCGAAGGTCCTGGGTTGCCTGAGCCCGTCCTACCCATTTCGATGTTGAGGATGCGGTAGCTGTGATTGGCGAAGATCACGACGGTGACGTCCAAGTTTTCCCGGGCCATGGTCCAAAGGGATTGGACTGTGTACATCCCAGCGCCGTCACCACTGAGCGCGACCACCTTCTGATCTGGCTTTGCCACTGCGGCACCGATGGCCAGGGGCATGGCGATACCGATGGCACCCCCTGTCAAAGCCAGAACGTCGTGGGGTGCAGCGGTCAGGCAAGGCACGGCGACGGCACCGCCTGAGGTCACAGCATCATCGCAGATGATTGCGCCTTCCGGCAGGTGCCGGGCTATGGACTGGCCGCAGGCCTGGGGAGTCAGGCCGCCGGTCGGTGCGGCCTCGGGTCGACGCAGGGGCTGGACCTTACCGCTCGCAGGGGCACCCAGGGCATCAGCCAGGGCCTGTAGCCCAATCGCGGCGTCCTCGCTGCGGGAACAAAGGGTCAGGGTCTCGCAGCCCTCTGGGACCAGAACGCTCGGCCGCTCCGGATAGGCGAAAAAGGCCACCGGCATGGTGGTTCCCACATAGACCATAAGGTCGACACCCTTGAGGTCGGCAAGGGCCGCCTCGCCGAAATACTGCATGCGGCCGGGCACAAAGACCCCGGCACCCCGCGCCTGACGGGAAACGAAGGTATCGGCCAGAACGCGAACCCCGTGGGCCTGAATACGGCTGGCCTGGGCCAGGGCTGCCTCACGACAGGCTTGGCCACCGATCAGCAGGACGGGCTTCTTGGCCACGCGCAGGGCCTTGGCGACCGCATCAACCGTATCACCGCTGGGGGCTGCACGGGTCGGAACCTCCGCCTTTGCGGCACCTGCCTTGGTTTCGGTCCAGGCGGCGTCAGCAGGCAGGATCAGGCTGACCGGGCCGCCGGGCGGGCCATAGCTGGCGGTAATGGCTTCGGCGGTTGTGGCAGCCACCGCGTCCGCAGTGTCAGCTGACTTTTGCCAAATGGAGTTTGGCCTCACCAGGGTGGGAATGTCGGAATTCAGTGGCGCATCATACTGCCGGTGATAGGTGGCGTGATCCCCAATCACATTGACGATCGGCGTATAGGCACGGCGGGCATTGTGCAGGTTGGCCAGGCCATTGCCGTAGCCTGGGCCCAGGTGCAGCAGGGTGCACGCCGGAATGTCAGCCATCCGGCCAAAGCCATCCGCCGCGCCTGTCGCAACCCCTTCAAACAGGCACAGCACCGGCCGCATGGTCGGCTGGCGGTCGAGGGCCGCCACAAACTGCATCTCGCTGGTGCCAGGGTTGGCGAAACAGGCGGTGACGCCATTGGCCACCAGGGTTTCGATCAGGGCGTCTGCGCCATTCATGAGATACGGGCCTCCCAACCCAAGGTCACTTTTTCTAGGCTAAGCCTGGGGAAATTCCATCACGCTCGGCCCTGGGGCCTGGGCAAAAAGTTCAGCCACGGCCTGAGCCCGAAGGTTCCGCGCCAGGGATTGGGCAATGTAACCCTTGTCAGTGATTTCCCCGGCATTGGCATCGGGCGGACTGTCGAGGACCAGGGCACGAACGACCTTACCCCCCGAGCCCCTAGCCGCCGCATTATGCCGCTCCACACCGGCGCGCACCGCCGCCTCGATCACGGCATGATCAAAGCCGGGCTTGGGATAGAATAGTAGGCCGACATTCTCCTGGCCTTCCCCACAGACCACCGCGTCTGTCACCGGATCGCCGACAGCACCAACCGCCGAAATCCGCAGTTCGCCCACAGACACAAACGTTCCACTGGCCAGTTTGAAGTTCTCTGACAGCCGTCCATCAAAGGCCAGGCCCTGCTCTGGATCAGAAGCATCAATCCAGCGCGCTGCATCGCCGAGGCGATAGAAACCGTCTTCGTCAAAAGCCGCAGCAGAGACCTCTGGCAGCCCCAGATAGCCTGGGGTGATCTGCGGCCCCTTGACCCGGAATTCTAGCCGATCACCCTCGGGCGCTAGCTTTACCGAAGTGCCAGGCACCGGCAGGCCCATCATACCCATCCGGGCATTGGGCCAGTGGACATTAGCCGCTGTCGGGCCGGTCTCAGTGGCACCATAGCCGCTGCCGAAGCTGATCCGCTCGCCAACAGTCGCCACAGCCACGGCCTGGATTCGGTCGCCGATTTCTTGGGACAGATTGGCGCCCCCATATTGCAGGACCCGCACGCGGGCGAAAAAGGTTCGGGCCAGATCTGCATCCTGCTCCAGGGCGCTGACAAACAGCATCCAGCCGGCGGGGACCATGTTCTGATATGTGGTCGAAATTTCCTTGAGGTTGCGGATGGTCTCGTCGAACTTTCCCGCAACAGGCTGACCTGCATCGATGTAGAGGGTACCGCCCCGGTGCGTGATCAGGTGCAAAATCGAGTTGGCGCCGAGGCTATGGCTCCAGGGCGCAGAATTGACCATGATCGGCGGCTCGTCATCGTCAAAGCACGAGGTGATCTGTGCCACATTGGTCGCCATATTCCGATGTAGACAGGTCACTGCCTTGGGTCTGCCCGTAGAACCAGAGGTAAGCAAATATTTGGCCGTGTCGTCCGGCTTGGCCGTGGCCGCAACCGGGCTTGCCTTCAGCAGGTCCTGAAACGTCACTGACCCAGGTCGCGCGCCCATACCTGCGATCACGGGCAGACCCTCGAGGAAGGGCGCATCGAGGGCGTCACGGAACAGCTCAGCATCCTCAGTATAAATTGCAGCGGGATTGAGCACCTCTACCGCATGGGCCAGGCGGGTCAGATTGGCACCGGGCAGGCCGTACTGGGGCGAAACCGGGGCGACCGGCATGCCCTGGCTCATGGCAGCATACTTGATCAGGGCATGGTCGATACCGTTGCGGGCCAGGATCAACAAAGGGCGCTTGCCGATAACGCCGAGGTTTCGCAAGCCTCCGGCCAGGGCGCTGACCCGGGCCTGACCCTCACTATAGGTCACAGTGCGCCAGCCCTCACCGGCTCGCTCGGCCAACCACACCCGGTCAGGCTGAGCATCTGCCCAATGTACCAGGGGCTCAGCGACGGTCGCAAAAGCGCCCTTAATCGGCGTGGCATTGAACAGGATGACCGAGCCGTCGGGGCGGCGCTCCACCTCAAGCCGGCGCGGGGCATAGCGGGGATCCCGGAAAGGGGCCGTGGCGATGTCGAGTTTTGCGTCCATGATCAAGAGGCTTACAGGCCAGACCGGGTTCCCGCCAAGGGGGCAGAAACCCTTTCCATGCCGCTGGACTTGCCTGCGGTCATAAAAACCGCACCCAATCGGCAGATGGCGGGGTTCATATCCCGCCGGCCTGCACCCATATGAAGGTGTCATCCATCTGGGCGATCAGGCCAATTCAGGCTAACCATCCAGACAAGCCCTGACCATCCCCCCTCAAGGACCCTTCCATGACAAAGACCCTCCGCCTTCTGGCCCTGACCTCTGTCGCGGCGCTGAGCCTTTCTAGCGCCGCCTTCGCCCAGGCCTCCAAAGACCCCGCCGCGGTTCAGGCCGGGACCTACACCCTGGAATCCAGCCATGCACGGGTGGTTTTCTCCGTGTCGCACATGGGCTTTTCCACCTGGTACGGTGATTTTGCCGGCGCCACGGGAACCCTGACCCTGGACCCAAAGGCCCTGGCCGACACCAAGCTTGACGTCAGCATTCCGGTCGCCAGCGTCACCACCACCAACGCCGTCCTCGATGGCGAGCTGAAGAGCCCAGCCTGGTTTGACGCCGCTCAGTTCCCAACCATCACCTTCAAGTCCACCAAGGTCGACCTCACCAGCCCGACCACTGCCAAGGTGACAGGCGACCTGACCTTCCACGGCGTGACCAAGCCGACCACCCTGGACGTCAGCTTCAAGGGAACTGGCCCCAATCCAATGTCCAAGAAGGTGACCATCGGCTTTGACGCCACAGGCTCGCTCAAGCGCAGCGAGTTTGGCCAAAAGACCTATGTGCCGATCATCGGCGACGAGGTCAGCCTGCAGATCAGCGCGCCCTTCGAAAAGAAGCCGGGCTAAGTACTTTAGTTTAATTCAGACCCAGGGCTGGCTTCGTATCTCTCGGAGCCGGCCCTTCCTATGTTAGTAGGCGCCTTAGTTTTTCACCGCCTTCAGTTAAATTCGCCGCGGAAAAATGAATGGCCCGCAAGCCTATTTTTTGCGCGGCATCAATGTTTTCCATACGGTCGTCTATGAACACAGTCCGCGATGCCTGAAAGCCGATTTGGCGCAGGACGATACGGAAATAGGCCAAGTCCGGCTTTCTGACACCGAGATGGCAAGAATAGAATTCCGCATCGAAAAGTTCGCGATATCCGAGGTCGAGGGACATTTTCTGGGCTCGTAGTGCTTGCTGGTTTGAAGCAACCCCGCAAAAGATGCCCGCAGTTCGGAAATCTTGAACAAGCTCAAGGACTGAATAGTCGACCTCAATCTGGTGCCAAAGCCCTTTGAAGGCCTCCAACGCGTCGACAGCGCCCCATCGGGCCAGAACGGGCGCGACACAATCAATCAAATTCAATTGGCCAGTAAGGGCCTGCCCCTCAGCCCTGAACAAGTCCAAGATGAATTTTTCGGATGCATTGTTCGGCACGTCAAACGCCGTGGCTAGCTGGTTAGCCAAGTCGGGCGGCGTGCGCTGGAATACCCCGTCCGCATCGAATAAAATGGCGTCAAAACTGGTCAGCTGATTTTTCCACCGGCTAGAGTGACTTTAGCCATCAATACCGAATGCGGCTCGTGGCCCGCCATCCCAAGATTGCAACATGCCTGATCGCCCAGACTTTATTGCGCACTGGTCACAACTGGAAAATTCCGCCCCTCAAAATTATGAAGGCAGCGATGAGCCAATGGGCTTTGATGCATCATTGGGCCGAAAGCTGGGCCTAACCAGGGTTGGCGTTCACCATCTTCGTCTCCCACCTGGACAGAGGACGTCCTATCCGCATGCAGAGAGTGCCGAGGAGGAATTCGTTTTCGTGATCGAAGGCAATCCCGATGCTTGGATTGATGGCGTTTTGCATGCCCTGAAGCCAGGCGACAGCGTCGCCTTTCCAGCCGGCACAGGAATTTGCCATACGTTTCTGAATAATACCCTGGCCGAGGTCCGGCTCTTGGTGGTTGGTGAAAAACGAAAGCCTGAAAACCTAGGCCGTTACCCTTTGAACCCTGAAATTGAACAGGACAGCCAATTTGCCTGGCTAGATGCGCCACAGCGCGCACTTGGGCCGCACGACGGTCGGGCCCGAGTAGCCAGCAGTCCTGGTGAACCAGGCTAGGTTTGACTCTCAGGTCTCCGCGAGCAAATTGACCGCCGCCTCGACGACGGCTTCGATCGGCAGGTCCATCATGTGGCACATGGTCTGCTGGAACCCGGGGTCCACGGCGCGGATGGTGGGATAGTCCCGGGGACCGCGAACAAGTCTCGTCTTCTCACCCCATGGACCGTAGAGGGCTTCATCTGAGGGTCCGAACAGCCCCAGGGTCGGGGCGCCCGCCGCAGCGGCCATGTGCATCAGGCCTGAGTCATTGCCGATGAAAATCCGGGCATGCTTTAGGCTGGCATAGGAGGTCAAAAGATCGACCTTGCCCACCAGATCGATGAAACGGTCCATGGGCACCACATGGCGCAGGGCCGAAACCGCGCCCACATCCTCTGGTCCGCCCAGCACCATGATCCGCCCCCCGTGCAAGGGGCCGCCCTCCCCCAACAGACGGATGGCGACCTGGGCGAAGCGTTCGAGCGGCCAGGTCTTGCCCACCCAGTTGGCGGCGGGCGCCAGGGCCAGGATCGGCCCCTCACCGGCGGTCAATTCAGCGGCGTGCGCTTCGGTCTCTGCCGAGGTGAACAGAAAGGGGGCTGGGGGATCAGCCTCCAGGTTCAGCACCCGCGCCGCTTCGATCACCTTATGAACTGGCGGGCCGAGGTTGCGCTTAAACACTGCCCGGCGCTTACGGTTGAGGAATCCGCTCAGGGCCGAGCCGCGCATATCGACCACAAGGCCCCATTGGGTTTTGCGGACCTGCCGCCAGAGGCGAAACCAGTGACCGCCGTCCTTGGCCTTCTCAAATAGGATAATCTCCTGGAGGCCCGGCAGGTCCTTATAGAGCCCTGCGGCCGCTGGTCCGGCAACAATGGTGAATCGGGCCTGGGGGATTTCCTGGGATAACCGACGCACTAATCCCGACGACAAGACCGCATCGCCAATTCGCGTGGCGGAAATGAACAGAATCGGGAAGGACCCAGCGGTCATATTTTTGATATAGTCCGCCTAGGGCTGGCGCTCCAGTCAAACGGTGCCTAATTGCGATAGGGTGACCCTCATGACACACATTGCCCGCCTCGACAGCCGCGCCCTGATCTCCGTTACCGGGGAGGATTGGGCAAGTTTTCTGCAAGGCTTGATCACCCAGGACCTAGAATCCCTGGCCCCTGGCGAGCTGAGGTTCGGCGGCCTCCTGACCCCTCAGGGGCGCCTGCTCTATGACATGTTCATTCTTGGGGAGCGGGACGGTTGCCGACTGGATGTCGCCTTGGAGCACCGCCCTGCGGTCATGCAGCGGCTGATGATCTATCGCCTCCGGGCCAAGGTGAAGATTGAAGCTGACGAGACGCCGGTCTTCGCCGCCTGGCCGGCCGGCGCTGATCTCGACGGGTGCCCTGATCCGCGGCTGCCAGACCTGGGTCTGCGGATTTACGCGGCAGAAGCGGCTCCTAATGCAGATGAGGCCGCCTATCACGCTCACCGCCTAGCCCTAGGCGTCCCCGGGCCCGACGACTGGGGTAGCGACAAGACCTATCCCATCGAGGCCAATTTCGACCTGCTGAACGGCATTGATTTCAAGAAGGGCTGTTTTGTCGGCCAGGAAACCACCTCACGGATGAAACGCCGGGGCACAATCAAGTCGCGCATGGCGCCACTGACTCTTAGCGGGCCAGCAGCGGAGACTGAGATTCTGGCGGGGACCCTGCGGGCTGGGGAGGTCACCTCTATCATCGGTGACCGGGCCATGGCCCTGCTGCGGCTCGACCGGATCTCTGGCGACCTTACCCTTGGCGGTGTCGCAGTCGAGGTGGACATGCCCGAGTGGCTGAGGCCAAGCGCGGAAATCGGACCGCAAACCTAGGGCCACCTTTTCCTCGCCCCCCGCCTTTGCGACAAAGGGGGCATGACGACCGATCCGAATCGATGCGGCTGGCGGGGCATGGCGGGCGATCCGCTCTATGAGGCCTATCACGACACCGAATGGGGCGTGCCCGAATACGACTCCCGGGCGCTATGGGAAAAGCTAGTGCTCGACGGATTCCAGGCGGGTCTGGCCTGGATCACCATCCTGCGCAAACGCGAGGCCTTCCGCGCCGCGTTCGACGGTTTCGATCCGGAAAAAGTCGCCCGGTACGGAGACGCAGACCGGGCGCGGCTGATGGCCGATGCGGGGATTGTCCGCTCCAACGGCAAGATCGATGCCGCCATTTCCGGGGCGCAAATCTTCCTAGACATGCGCGACCGGGGGGAAGACTTCTCGGCCTTCCTCTGGGCCTTCACTGATGGCAAGCCGATCCAGAACCGCTTCACCGCCATGGGCGATGTGCCGGCCCAGACCCAAGTGGCCGTCGACATGTCCAAAGCCCTGAAGGCCAAGGGCTTTAAGTACGTCGGCCCGGTGATCGTCTACGCCTTCATGCAGGCCACCGGCTTTGTGAATGACCACCTGGTGCACTGCCCCTGCCATGAGCGCATCCGCAAGCTGTCGGTCTGATGGACGCCCCCGCCACCGGTCACTCGACCTCTCCGGATGCGCTGCCCCCGATGACCTGGATACCGGCCTTCGCCGGTATGACCGGGGGTGGGAGGGCCGTTTGCGAATTTCGAGTAGGGCTGAGCCTTGCAACCTCCACCGGTCACCCCGGCGAAGGCCGGGGTCCAGATCGTAAGGCTCAGTCTTGGACCCGCGCCCTAGGTTCGGCCTTCGCCGGTATGACCGGGGGTGGGAGGGGCTGATGCCGGACATGTCGCTGGAGGCGCAGTATCCCGGCCCGGTCTGCGGGGTCGATGAGGCCGGGCGCGGGCCTTGGGCGGGGCCGGTTTCGGCAGGCGCGGTGATCCTTGACCCGGCCAATGTGCCCGCAGGCCTCAACGACTCCAAAAAGCTCACCGCAAAAGCCCGGGAGCGGCTGGAGATCGAGATCAAGGCGACGGCCCTGGCCTGGGGGGTTGGCCTGGCCTCGGCTCAGGAGATCGACGAGATCAACATTCTCCAGGCCACGGGTCTGGCCATGCGCCGAGCCATGGCGGCCCTAAAGATCCCTCCAGCCTTTGCCCTCGTGGACGGCAATTACCGCTTCGATCTGCCCTGCCCCCTGCAACCTATCGTCAAGGGCGACGCTTTAAGCGCTTCCATCGCCGCCGCCTCAATCCTGGCCAAGGTCGAGCGGGACAGGATCATGATGGCCGCCGATCTGGACTATCCGGAATATGGATTTGCCGGACACAAGGGCTATCACGCCGCAAGCCATGTGGCGGCCCTTAAGGCCCACGGGCCCTGCCCCATCCACCGCATGAGCTGGGCCCCGATCCGGGACTTGCGCTAGCTAACCCCTTGCCATCCGCCTCAAGCGGATATTAATTGGCACTATAAGTGTCATTATATCCGAAGCCGGGGGAAGCGCGCATGGCTGGACAGTATCGAATCTTCGGGTCGGAAATGTCGCCCTATTCGGTGAAGGTGCGATCCTATTTCCGCTTCAAGGGCATTGATCACCAGTGGATCGCCCGGGGCCCGGCCAATGAAGAAGACTTCAAAAAATTCGCCCGCCTGCCCATCGTGCCCATGGTGGTCACACCGGACGATCAGGGCATCCAAGACTCCACCCCCATCATTGAGGCCCTGGACCCGCTGTTTCCCGAGCCCACCATCCACCCGGCCAACCCAGCCCTGAACTTCCTGTCGGCCCTGCTGGAGGAATTTGGCGATGAGTGGGGCAATAAGCTGATGTTCCACCATCGCTGGTTCGCCCCCGTCGATCAGCAGGCCTCGGCCCTGACCCTGGCCTATCTCAACATGCCAGGTGCCGCCCCTGAACAGATTGAGGGCGTCGCTAAGATGATCCTGGGCCGGATGAGCACCCGGGGCCACTTCGTCGGCTCCAGCCCTGAGAACGCCCCCTTGATCACTGCCTATTACCGGGACCTGCTCGACCTGCTGCAGGCCCATCTGGCCACCCGGAAATACCTGTTCGGCAACCGGCCGAGCTTTGGTGATTTCGGACTGGCGGCCCAGCTTTATGAAGCCTCTGTCGACCCCACCTGCGGCGCGATCATGATGGGCCGCGCCCCCGACGTCCTGGCCTGGTGCCATCGGATGATGGAGCCCCGTTTAGACGGCGAGTTTGAAACCTTTGAGACCTTGAAGCCCACCCTAACCCCGATCCTGGCCTATGTGGGGCGCTACTTCCTGCCCTGGACCAAGGCCAATGCGAAGGCTCTGGAGGCGGGTGAGGACTCCTTCACCGTTGACCTGCCCGGCGGGGCCTATGTCCAGCCACCACAAAAATATCACGCCCGGTCATTGGCTGCCCTGCGCGCCAAGTTCGCAGCGGTGAAGGACGATGCCGAGCTGACCACCATTCTCGCCGCCGCCGACTGCGACCTCACCTGACCCAAAGACCGAAACGGAACCTGCCATGACCCTCTGGATCTGGGCCAGCGCCCTTGTGCTCTATGCTGCCTTTCTGGGCTGGTACCGCAACTGGAAAGGTCCGGTGCGCGGTGCCGAGATCGACCAGCTGATCAACGCCATCGAGGCGGCCAATCCCGAAGCGGGCACCCGTAACGAAATGGGTGCCCTGCGCACCTTTCTTGAGGCCGACGACGGCCGGGAATTCTTCATGCTGAACCTGGTGCGCTTTGCGCCCGGCGAGGTGGCAGACCCGATCACCGGGCAGATGAAACCCGCCCGTCAGGTGATGGAGGGCTATACCAAGATGTTTCTGCCCGCCCTGTTCGCCCGGGGTGGTCATCCGGCCCTGGCGTCGCGCAAGGTTGGTCCTTACTTCGACGCCTGGGGAGTCGACGAAACCCCCGACTGGAGCCTGATGGGCTATATGCGCTATCGCAGCCGGCGGGACCTGGCCATATTGGTGGCAGACCCCAAGTTCGGCGGGGCCCATGACTTCAAGTTTGCCGCCATGCCCCAGACCGGCTCCTTCCCCACCCAGCCGCAGATCATGACCCTGATGGGCCCCACGGGCTATGTAGGCCTGATCATTGCCCTGGGCGCCGCCCTAATCCAGATCACCGTCCTCGCGGCAGGGTAATCGGCTGACTTGGGCTTGACCCTGGGCGTGCCAAGGGGTGTCCTGGCGGCATGTCAGAGCTCGCTTCCGCCTTCCGCATGCAGGCCCTGGGCTGCGCCAAGTTCGGCTCGGCCTTTTATGAGGCCCTGCTGAACCTCGCCGCTGAAGACATCGAGGCGGGCGGCCCGACCCTGAGCCTGATGGCACCCTGGGCGGACTCCTCCCGCAAGGAGGTGTTCGCCGACGCCTCTCACCTGCGCCTGATGGGCGGCCTGCACGATCTAGTGCTCAGCGGCGATGATCCCGCCCTTGCTGCTGCCTATCCCCGGGAAGGCCGGAAAACTGACATCGACGCCGCCTGGACCGCCGCCCGGGCTGCCATGGTCACCCATGCAGAGCGCCTGGCCGGCTTCATCACCCATGAGCCCCAGACCAATGAGGTGCGAAGGTCCGCCGTCCTGCTGCCGGGCTTCCTGCAGATCGCCCATGAAACCGGCCTGCCCCTGGCCACCTTTGAGATTGCCGCCAGCGCGGGCCTCAACCTCAACTGGGATCACTATGCCTACAGGCTGGGGGACCGCCCCTGGGGCGACCCCACAAGCCCAGTAAGCATCGATTGCGACTGGGAGGGACCAGCGCCAGCCCTGAATGCCGAGATCAAGGTCGCCGCCCGCTCCGCCTGCGACCGCAGGCCCAGCAGCCTAGACGACCCCATTCAGAAGCGCCGCATGCTGGCCTATATCTGGCCCGACCAGTTCGAACGCCTGGCCCGCATCCGCGCCGCAATCGACCTGGCCCTGGCCCTAGACGTCAGGGTCGAAGAGGCCGACGCCGTAGACTGGACCGCCCGCATGGCCGCCCCGAGGGCTGGTCAGGCGACGATCGCCTATCACTCGGTCTTTTGGCAGTACATGCCGAGCGAAAGCCAGACGGCCCTGGCGGCGGTGCTCGCGGCCCACGGGAGGGCGGCAACGACAGAGGCTCCCTTCGCCTGGCTGCGCATGGAGCCCGCGCCGGACAATATGGCGCGGATGGAGCTAAGGCTGACCCTCTGGCCGGGGGGCGAAGAGCGGGTCCTGGCGGAGGTGCATCCGCATGGGGCTTGGGTGAAGTGGGTAGGGTGAGAGTAAGGATTGCGCAACTTGCGCAATTTACGTAAGTCGCGCATTATTCGGGGAGAAAAAGGAGTTCCGCTATGACGGCGACGGTTCCAGCCTCAGAGTTCACCCGAAATTTTGGACGCTACCGGATGCTGGCGCAAAGGGAGGCTGTGGCGGTGTCGAGTCATGGCCAAGTCACCGGCTATTTTGTAGGGCCCGATGACTACGAGGCGTTTAAACGCTTTCGGGAACAGCGCCACAGTTTCGCGACCACGGACCTTTCGGACGATGAACTCAAGGCGATAGCGGAATCTCGGATGGATCCGCGACACGCCCACCTCGACGCTTTACTCGATCCAAAATAGCCCCGGCGCATGGCGAGCATACCGACGCCGGAGGTAGGTCTAGTCATTTCCTACGCCTATCTTTGGCGCAGCGAACACAAGGCTGGCCAGGACGAAGGGCTTAAGGATCGCCCGAGCGTGATCGTCTTGAGCGTTGAACGCCAGGAGGACGGCGCGGTGCATGTCACCGTGCTGCCGGTCACGCACAGTGCGCCCACCAAGCCGGGCGCCGCCGTCGAAATACCCTTGCCGATCAAACGCCATCTTGGCCTCGACGATCAGCGCTCTTGGGTTGTGGTGACCGAGGGCAACGTCTTCCTATGGCCTGGCTATGATCTTAGGAAGATCTCTCGCCGGGATCGTTACGATTACGGCTTTCTGCCCCCAAGGTTTTTCAATCAAATCCTCAATGCGTTCCTGGCCCTGCACCCAGCTGGCAAGGATCTAACGCCGCGAGACTGAGCAATGGCGGTGTTCGCGCAACGCCCAAAAGGGATTTAGACCTCGCGGCGGCGCGGTTTAGGCAGATTTAGGAGGACAGCCATGGAGCGGCAGATTTTCGATAATGTCTGGGACGCCCTGGAAGAGAGCCCTGCTGACGCGGCGCGTATGACCATACGCTCCAACCTTCTCATTGCCATAGACCAGCAGGTTCGGAGCTGGAACCTCACCCAGGCCGAAGCGGCCCGCCGCCTGGGCGTAACCCAGCCTCGGCTGAACGATCTGCTGCGGGGGAAGATCACCAAGTTCAGCCTGGACACCCTGATCAGCCTTGCCATTCAGGCGGGACTTTCGGTTCGGGTAGATGTGGCTCAGGCGGCGTAGATAGGGCATGAAGGAATTATAGTGGCGCGGCCTGAACCCTCGGAAGTGCCGGTAGGAATTTGATAGAGGGAGTTACGGTGACTCTGAATGAAATTCTTATCCTTCAGTGGAAACCGAAGCTAGATCGGGCGTGAGAGTTTTGCTCAGCGTCGCATAAACTCCTGGCAGTTGCTCGCGCTCAACACGAGTTGCGCCACATTCAATTCGTGTAATAATAGAGTAAGGCATGAGTTCTTTTGACCTGAAATGCGCAATCGAGTGACTTCCATGATCCGGGTGCACTGACCCTACCCAATGGAAAGGTATCCAATGGTCGAGTTGACAAGTGATCTGGCAGGTTCAGGCAAATTGACGACAGCCCGCGGAACACTCTCGCAGGCCGGGTTCATCATGGCGACGATCCTGTCGTGTGTAACCTTGGCCATAGGACTTGGCCTGTTGTTGCAGCGCACCAATCCGGCCAGTGAGGGCGGGCACTTATTGGGCCTTGCTCTGAATGGGCGATCGATAGAGTTTGCAGTAGCTTTAGACAAAATAGTTCACGCCCTTCCCTATCGTATTGCGCGATACTTAGGGCTTATGGCGCTGATGGGCGGATCCTTGATTTATTGGCTAAGCCAAGCGGCCAGGCGGCTCAGAGATGCAGGCGTCTCTGGAAGATATGCAATCTTGATCGCCGTTTTGGGGCTGACCAATTTATCCATAATCTTCTGGATTTTGGCGCTCATGCCCGCGCGCGCTCAATCTCAGCAGACATAGTGGCGGCCCCTCACCCAAGGCCTTGGGACAAGTGTTTGGTGCCGCTTCACAGCGGCTTTGAACCGAACGCCTGACCTTCAACTTCGCAAAGCTCCTCCAATGCTCCTCCCAATCCTCGCACTTTCCTTCGGCCTCGCCGGTATCGCCATAGCGATCCGCGCCAATGCCGCTCTGCGCCACGAAGAAAGGGTGCCCATGCAGTGGTCCGTGACGGGACAGGTGAACTGGACAGCGCCGCGCTTGGTCGGCCTGGCCTTCTCCCCCGCCCTGACAATTGGCGTGCTGGGTCTGGTCTGTCTTGCAAGTCCGCACCATACCCGGCCAGGGCAGGAACATCTGGTCGTCCCGATGACGCTGATCTCGGGCACCGTGCTGACCGCCATTCAGCTCCTGCATCTGTGGCTGGTATTCAGGACGCTGAAGCCTGCCGAGAAATAGTCGCTGCTCAGGGCTTGCTGAAAAGCCAAAGCACCCCCCCAAAAAACCTGGAATACGGCGACATCGCGTAATTGCTAGGGGGGCCAGACTAGCTAAGGCTTAGGAGCGATGCCTGGGCCGGCGCACGGCCCAGACCACATCGAGAACTGCGTCGATCACCGCCTGCGGCTTTTCTAACTGAACCAGATGGCCCGAGCCCTTGACCACCCGACGTTGACCGCGGCTGGAGAGGCGCGCAAGCGACCGGTGACTGTCCGCCCAATCGGCCATAAGGACCTTGTGTTCGGCCTTCGCCTCATCCGCCCAGAGCCCCGGATTCCCGGCGCTGACGACAATCAGCGGCAGATTGCCAAAGCGCCGATGGTCATTCACGATCCGCTCTCCGTTCGGCTCGTATTCCTCGAAGGCCGAGGCCTGATTGCGCAACCGGGCAGGGTCGGCGTCCAGGCGGGCCAAGGCGCTTTGGACGCTTACCGGGATCTCAGGATAATATTGGAAGCAGGGCGGCGCGGGGGTGCCAGTCTTGATGCGCCCCGCTTCAACCCCCGCCGCGCACTCACGCAGCCGCCGGGCCTCGCCAGCGTAATAGGCGCGGTCGGCTGCCGCGGCCTTGGACCCCGCGGCCGTTTCGCGCGCCATGTCGTGGGGGCGCACAGGGTCGACCAGCACAAGGCCGGCAACCTCGCCGCGGCGCTGGTCCGCAAAGGTCAGGACCTCGTCGGCACCCGCCGAGTGTCCGACCAGGACATAGGGTCCCTTGATCCTCGCGAATTCCAGCGCGCGTCGCATGTCGCGGGTGGTGGCCTCGACCGTTTGTGGAACATCGGCGTCGGCATCGCTGAGCCCAAACCCCGCGCGGTCCCACGCGCAGGCGCGGGTGGTCTTGGCGATCGTCGGCTGAACCTTGGCCCAAGTCGCGGACCAAGCGCCGAGGCCGGCTGTGAAAACGACCGTGGGTGTCCCCTGCCCCAGGCAGCGAAGGTGAATGCGCCGTCCGCCATCGACCGCGACCCTGTCGCCCGGCCCGATGTAGTCGGCCATGGCCTCGACCACCGGAACGTTCTGGATCACTTGGCCGTGGACACCCAGCGGCAGACCAGCCACGCCCAAGCCAAGGCTAAAGCCCATCAATGCGCCGATGCGCTTCATACTTGCCCAAGCGCTCCTGAGGTAATCGCTAAGATCCTGAAGCATGACTGCGCGGATTAGCACTTCGCCACGGACCTCGCCTGCTTCCTGGACCGACTTTGGTTGCTGGGAAATCCAGTCGGCGGCGCCAACCGTTGGGCAGGTCATTTCAGCGCCTCCAGACGTCAATCAGTGATAACTTCAGCATAGTTCCACCCCACGAAACACCCCCCAAAAACCAATCTCCCCGTTAACCACGTTTGATCACAGAGCCTAAACCACGATGATTCAGGATTCAGCCTTGGTTCTAGTGAGGCGAATATGGCTGTTTCCCACGACACGATCATTCTTGGTGACTGCATCGAGTCCCTGAAGGCCCTGCCGGACAAGTCGGTGGATCTGGTCTTTGCTGATCCGCCCTACAATCTGCAGCTAGGGGGCGATCTGCTGCGGCCGGATAATTCCAAGGTCGACGCCGTGGACGACGACTGGGATCAGTTCGAGAGCTTTGCGGCCTATGACAAGTTTACCCGGGAATGGCTGTTCCAATGCCGCAGGGTTCTGAAGGATGATGGCGCCATCTGGGTGATCGGCAGCTATCACAACATTTTCCGGGTGGGCACGACCCTGCAGGATCTAGGCTTCTGGATCCTCAACGACATCATTTGGCGCAAGTCCAACCCCATGCCCAACTTCAAGGGCACACGGTTCACCAATGCCCATGAGACCCTGATCTGGGCCTCCAAGAGCCAGGGCGCACGGCGCTATACCTTCAACTATGACGCCATGAAGATGGCCAATGACGAGCTGCAAATGCGCTCGGACTGGACCCTGCCCCTGTGCACGGGTGAAGAGCGGCTGAAGGACGAGAACGGCGTCAAGGCCCACCCGACCCAGAAGCCCGAAGCCCTGCTGCACCGGGTGATCCTGGCGTCGACCAAGCCCGGCGACGTGATCCTCGACCCCTTCTTCGGCACCGGCACCACCGGGGCTGCGGCCAAACGACTTGGCCGGCGCTATATCGGCCTGGAGCAGGATCCGAAGTATGCGGCCCTGGCCAAGGACCGTATCGAAAAGGTCATGCCCATAGCTCCGGCCGATCTGGATGTGTTCGGCTCCAAGCGGGCCGAGCCGCGCATTCCCTTCGGCCAGATTGTCGAGGCCGGCCTGCTGCGTCCCGGCGACGTGCTGTATTGCCCCAAGGGCGAGCGCTCAGCCCGGGTGCGGGCCGATGGCTCGCTGATCATTGGTGAAATGGCCGGCTCGATCCACAAGGTCGGGGCCATGATCCAGTCGGCACCGGCCTGTAATGGCTGGACCTATTGGCACTTCAAGTCGGACAAGGGCCTGGCCCCCATTGACGTCCTGCGGGCCAAGGTCCGCACCCAGATGGCGGCCTGATCTCAAGGCTTGGGATTTTTCTGCTAGGCGAATGACGTGGGGCGGATAAGCTTCGGGTCATGAACCCGCGCATCTTCGTCCTCACCCTGGTCACCTTTGCCTTTGGGTCAGGGGCCTTCATTTTCGCTGGCATGCTGGAAAACCTGGCAGCCGACCTGCATGTGACCACCTCTGTGGCGGGTCAGCTGCAGACTGTTTTCGTCCTGACCTCGGCGGTTCTGGGGCCCCTGGCGGCCTGGGCCTTTGGTCGGGTGGACCGGAAATACATGGTCATGGGGGGGCTGGGTCTAGGCCTACTCCTGCACATTGCCTGTTCCATGACGCCGAACTTCACCTCCCTGCTGGGCCTGCGCGCCCTGGCCGGGCTGGCTGGGGCCATGTCAGGGCCCGCCGCCAGCGTGGCTGCCGCCTCCCTGGCACCGCCGGAGCGACGGGGTTCGGCCATTGCCATGGTGTCCAGCGGCATGACCCTGGCCTTTGTGGTCGGCATCCCCATGGGCAGTCTGGTGGGCGCAGCCTTCGGCTGGCGATCGACCTTCCTGGTGGCGGCCTGCCTATCGGCGATTGCCCTGACCGCAGTCACCTTCTTCCTGCCCAAGGTTCCCGCCCCGCCCAAGCGCGATGGCGGCAGCCTGAACCTGCCCCTGGTTTGGCCCTTCTACCTGACCACCTTTCTGACCTTTGCCGCCAATATGACGCTTAACCTCTATATCCAGCCGATTGTCCGGGTGGGTGCTGGGGTAACCGGGGCCGGGGTCGGAGCCTTCCAGGCCATGATCGGGGTGGGCTCCATCGCGGGCCTGGCCCTTGGCGCTCGGGCGGCAGATCGCAATGAAGGGCGGGGCTGGATCCTGCAGGGCTTTGCCATCCAAGCCACGGCCATGAGCGTCCACTTCGCTGCCACCCATCACGTCCTGCCCCCAGGGTGGCCCAGCGCGGCCTTGGTGGCCCTGGGGATTTTCCTCGCGGCAACGGCCCTGTTCTCCATCACCCCTGTGGTCCAGTCGCGACTGATCCAGGCGACCGGCGGTGCCCCTGTGGCCCTGGCGCTGAATGGGTCAGTGGTGTCCTTAGGGCAGGCCCTGGGGTCTGCGGTGGGCGGCCTTGCCCTTCACCTGTCCGGCGTTCCCGCCATTCCTGCGGCGGCCCTGGCCATGTCTCTGACGGCCATGACAACCCTGGCCTTCCTGTTCCCCCGGTCGAAGGAAAAGGTCGAGGCCGGAGCCTAGATCAGGGGGTTCAGGGCCGCCTTCGCCGCCTTGAGGAAGACGCTGGGCAGGCCGTCGAGATCTCGCCTCTGCGACCAGATGAGGTCGCCGCCCTGGCACGCCCCTTTGAACACCTTCAAGGTCAGGGAGAAGTGGGTGAAGACGTGCTCGATTTCGCCCGTGGGCCGCCAGGTCGCCGCGACGGGCGCAAGGGCCTCCGCCTCGGCTTCTGAATAGGGTCGGTCGCGCCAGTCTGTGGTGGGCAGGGCCAGCATGCCGCCCAGCAAACCCTTGGGCGGGCGACGGACCAGGCCCACTTTCTCGCCGGATAGGGCGACATAGGCCACCCCATAGCGATGGGGCCTAGCCGCCTTGGGCGTCTTGCGGGGATAGGTCTCTGGTGCGCCCAGGCCGCGGGCTTGGCACACCTCGGCCAAGGGGCAAACATCGCAGGTCGGCGACCTGGGCTTGCAGACCGTAGCCCCGAGATCCATCAGGGCCTGGGCCCAATCGCCTGGACGGTGGTCGGTAACCAGCTCGGCCGCCAAGGCCTTCAGCTGCGGCTTGGCCCCCGGCATAGGAGCCTCGACCGCAAAGAGCCGAGATATGACCCGCTCCACATTGCCGTCCACCACATTGGTCGGTAGGTCAAAAGCAATGGCGGCCACAGCGGCGGCGGTATAGGGGCCAAGACCAGGTAGGCTACGCAGGCCCTCCTCGGTATCGGGGAAGATGCCACCATGATCCCGTGCCACAGCCCTGGCGCAGGCCAACAGGTTGCGGGCTCGAGCATAATAGCCAAGCCCTGCCCAGGCCGCCATCACCTCGCCATCCTCTTCCGCTGCGAGGTCGCTGACGCGCGGCCAACGAGCGGTGAATTTCAGGAAATAGGGCGTGGCATGGGGGATTGTGGTCTGCTGAAGCATGACTTCTGACAGCCACACACGGTAGGGATCAGCCCGCAGTCCTGCGGCGACCTCGGTCGGTCCGACGCGCCAGGCCAGGGCTCGACCATGGGCATCATACCAAGCCAGCAATTTTTCGCGGATTGAGCTCACGGGCGCTACATGCCTGAAGTCTGGGGACGAGGCGACGGGTGCGTGGCGGATTTTTTCGCCAGGCGCTAGGATAGCCTATGCGCCGCAGGTCCCTGCCCACCATTGCCGAAGCCGCCGAAATTCTGGCGCGCAAACGGTCGCGCCCGCCGCCCAGGGTCCTGCCCCCTGCCGGCCGTGGCCTCAGCAAGGCGCTGAAGGAGCTCGACGACAAGTTCGGCAAGGGCCCCGGTGCCCTGCAGGCCCGCTGGAAGGAAGTGGTGGGTCCCGACATTGCGCGGCGGACCGAGCCCGTCAAACTGACCAAGCCACGGGGCGGCGGGGCGGCGGCCCTGGAGATCCGGGTGGCAGGACCAGCGGCAGCCCTCATCCAACATCAAGCACCGGAAATCGTGGCCAGGGTCAATTTGTTCCTCGGCGCTGGTGCCGTCGACAAGCTGAGAATTGTGCAGGGGCCCCTGAGAGGTATGGTCAGCGCAAACCGCCCCTTGCCGCGCAAATCGCCGCCGCTGGACGCCGCTACGGAGATGCAATTGCGCAAGAGTCTGGCGGAGGCGCCCGATGGTCCGCTAAAGGACGCCCTGCTCAAGCTGGGGCGCGGGGTGCTGCGGGACAGGCCCAAGCCTTGACTCTAGGTACAGGGCGCGGGAATCGCGCTTTAATCTTTCATTCGGATTTGCGCAGGGGATCCCATGTCGAAACTTAGCCACAGTCTTTTCGTCGCTGCCCTGGTGGGCGTTCTGGCCCTTGCGGGATGTAACAAAGCACCCAAGGTAGACGCTGCGGACATGACCATGGGTGACGCCAAGGCCAAGGTGCAGATGATTGAGTACGCCTCGGCCAGTTGCTCCCACTGCGCCCGCTTCAACAATGATGTCTTCCCAGCTTTCAAGGCCAAGTACATCGATACCGGCAAGGTGCACTACACCTTCAAGGAATTCCTGACCCCGCCGGTCGAAGTGGCTGCGGCTGGATTTCTGACCGCTCGTTGCGCTGGAAAAGACAAATATTTCAGCGTGCTTGATGCGATTTTTCACGCTCAGGCAGAAATGTTCCAGACTGGGGATATGCGCGGGGTTCTCCTGCGCGTGGCGCAATCGGCCGGCATGACCGAGGCTCAGTTCAACAGCTGTATCACGGACGAAACGGCGCTGAAGGCCCTGAACGCGCGGGTGGATAACGCCATTAAGAACGACAAGATCAGCGGCACGCCGACCTTTATTATCAATGGCAAGCAAGTCGCCTCGGGCGAAGTCACAATGCAGCAATTGGACGCCGCTGTCGCTGACGCGTCCAAGTAGGAAGGACCCAAGTCCAAAGTGCACTTCCAGCGGCTGCGCCTTTCCGGGTTCAAGTCCTTCGTCGATGCGACTGAGTTCCGCATCGAGCCTGGAGTCACGGGTATTGTTGGGCCCAATGGCTGCGGCAAGTCGAATCTGCTGGAAGCCCTGCGCTGGGTCATGGGTGCCAATTCCGCCAAGGCCATGCGGGCCGGCGGGATGGACGATGTCATCTTCGCAGGATCCAGCGGGCGAGCCTCACGCAACCACGCTGAAGTCACCCTGACCATTGATAACGCCGACCGGCGAGCGCCCTCGGCCTTCAATGACCATCCGGTTCTTGAGGTGGTTCGACGGATCGATCGCGGCGAGGGCTCGACCTATCGGGTCAATGGCCGCGAAGTCCGGGCGCGGGATGTGCAGCTGCTATTCGCTGACGCTTCCACGGGGTCCAACTCTCCGGCCCTGGTGCGCCAAGGGCAAATTTCAGAACTCATCGCCGCCAAGCCTCAGAACCGCCGACTGATCCTTGAAGAGGCGGCTGGGGTTTCTGGTCTGCACTCCCGCCGACATGAGGCCGAACTTAGGCTGAAGGCGGCGGAGGCCAATCTGGAGCGACTGGACGACGTCGCCAAGGAGCTAGAGGCGGCCCTTGGTCGTCTGCGTCGCGAGGCGCGGCAGGCCGATCGCTACAAGAAACTGTCTGCGGAAATCCGCACCCTTCAGGCCGCTGTTCTGCACGGCCGTTGGGTCGAGGCCCGAGACGCCGCAGGCCGCCTGACCCGCGAAGCCGATGAGGCTAGCCGCGCCGTCGAGAATTCAGCTCGCGAAGCTGCAGCGGCGACCGCCCGCGCCGTCGAGGCTGAGGCTCTGATCAAACCTCTGCGGGAGACGGAAACGGTGGCAGCGGCGGTGCTGCATCGCCTTGCCATTGACCGTGACCGGCTCGAGCGGGAAGGCGAAGCCCTAGCGGCCGAAGTCGAACGTCTAAACAGCGAAGTTGCACGTATTGATCAGGACCGAGCCCGGGAAACTCAGATTGTTGAGGATGCCGACGCGGCATTGCAACGGCTGGCTGACGACCTCGCTGCCCTAGAGGCCGCCATTGCCGCGGCGCCTGTTCGGACGCCAGAGCTTGTGGCGGCTGCAGAGGCCGCTGAAGCCCGGCGCGTTGCAGCAGACGCCGAGGTAGAAACCCTCGCTGCCCAGATCGCGGCTGAGGACGCCAGGTTCCGGGCCGGAACGGCGCGGGTCGATGATGCCGCAGCGCGGGTGTCCCGCACCCGGCGGGCCCTAGATCAAGCCAAGCACGAGCGGGAGCAGCTCGGCCCCGCCGTCAATCCGCAGACCCAGACCGCCCGGGACGATCTCGAAAAGGCTGAGTCGGCCTTGACCGCCGCTCGCGCCGCCCTGGAGACCGCGGAATCCGCCCGGATCACGGCCCAGACCAAAGAGGCCGAGGCCCGGGATATCTCCCGCAAACTCGATGAGCAGTTGGGCCGCATGACCGCTGAGGCCCGCGCCCTGGCTCAACTGGTGGCCCAGGCCAGGCGGGGTGGATTTGCCCCGGCCCTGGAACAGGTCGCCCCAGACAAGGGGTTCGAAGCGGCCCTTGCCGCAGCACTCGGCGATGACCTCGACGCTTCATTGGACCCCAAGGCACCATCCTATTGGGGCGGCGGCGACACCTTGTCTCCGCAATGGCCCAAGGGCGCCGAGCCCTTGGCTGGGTTGGTCAAGGCGCCAGGCGCCCTGTCGCCCCGCCTGGCCTTTGTGGCCCTGGTTGATCGAACAGACGGGGACCGCCTGCAAGCGCAGTTAAGCCCCGGCATGCGACTTGTGTCCCGAGAGGGGGACCTCTGGCGATGGGATGGCTTTACGGCTCGGGCAGAAGCCCCCAAGCCTGCGGCAGTCCGCATGGAACAACGCAATCGCCTTTCCGACGTCGAAGGCGAGATCGAAGCCCTAGAGCCCAAGGCTAAATCTGCCAAGGACGCCTTGGCAAAGGCGACGACTGAGGTTCAGGGCGCTGAGACACAGATTCGAGAGCTGCGTCCGACAGTTCCTCGACTGGAAGCCGCCATGACCACGGCACGCGCGGCTTTGGAAAAGCTGGAACGGGACTCGGCACGGCGCGAGGCCCATGCAGCATCATTGGACGACGTTATTGCTCGCTTTGCTGCAGAGCTGGCAGAACTGGAAGCCGCCTTTCTTGCAGCCCAGGCTGAGGCGCAGTCCGATCCAGCTCAGGGTGATCTGCCGAAACGGCTGACAGAAGCACGGGCTAAAGCGGGGCCAGCCCGGGAAGCCGCTGCGGCCGCGCGGGCTGCGGTGGATGTAGAGGCCCGGGAGCGGGACGGCCGCGCCCGGCGACTGGAGTTACTCACCAAGGATCAGGAGGATTGGCTCAAGCGCGCTCAGTCGGCTGCAAAGCGTCTGGACCACCTTGGTAAGTCCCGTGCGGACGCTAAAGGGGCCCTTGACGAAGCCTATGACAAGCCCGGCACCCATCAGCGACGCCTAGAAGACCTGCTCAGCCAGTTTGAAGAGGCCGAAGCCCGAAGGGCTAGGTCATCAGACGCCCTGGCTCAGGCTGAGGGTGCGCGGGCCGAAGCTGATCGGATGGTGCGGGCAGCGGACGCCGCTGCGGCGGAAAGTCGAGAGCTTAGGGCCACGCTGGCCGCGCGCCTGGAGGCGGCCTCAGACCGATTGGTCGAGATTGTCCAACAGATTCGCGACTCTTTGCATTTAGAGCCGGAACAACTGGCACAAAGACTTGCTGACGAAGCGGTGGCTATCCCGTCAGCGGCTGACGGGGTCGAGGCCCATCTCCAGACCTTGGAGCGACAAAGGGACGCCATTGGTCCGGTCAATCTGCGCGCAGAGGACGAGGCCACTGAGCACGCCCAAAGACTTGAGACCATGCAGATTGAGCGGGCCGACTTGACCGGTGCCATCAGCCGTCTGCGCCAAGGCATTGAAGAGCTGAACAGCGAGGGCCGCGACCGCTTGGTGGCCGCCTTTGATGTTATCAATGGGCACTTCAAAGCCCTATTTGAAGCCTTGTTCCAGGGTGGGCAGGCCGAACTGCGCCTCGTCGAATCAGACGATCCCCTCGAAGCAGGCTTGGAAATCTATGCCTGCCCCCCCGGCAAGCGCATGGCGACCATGAGCCTGATGAGCGGTGGCGAACAGGCCTTGACCGCATGTGCTTTGATCTTTGCGGTCTTCCTTGCAAACCCAGCCCCGATCTGTGTTCTGGACGAGGTTGATGCCCCCTTGGACGACGCCAATGTTGAGCGGTTTTGTAACCTCTTGGATGAAATGCGGCGACGGACGGAAACCCGCTTTGTTGCGATTACCCACAACCCCGTCACCATGGCCCGCATGGACCGTTTATTTGGGGTGACCATGGGCGAACGTGGCGTCTCGCAACTCGTCTCCGTCGACTTGAGGCAAGCCGAAGTCCTCGCGGCGCAATAGACCTTCCGAGATCGCTTTGGAGGGGTTTCTGAAGGCCGCGTATTTGGCGCAGTTTTCCGACGAAAGCCGACTCGGGTCGAACTCCCGCCTCAATTCCAATAATAATTGTTTTTATTCAACACGTTAAATCCCTTTCCAGCCAGCCTTGACGCACCGCACACACGGCTATAGGTTCCGCGCGACTTAAAGCCCGGGGCTGTGTCGGAGACGTCATGGTCGAAAGACCGTGTGACGTATGGCGCTACCCGAAACTTCGCGTGAGGAGGCCATCAAAAGCCTTGATGCGCGAGCTGAAGCGCTATCAGCGCGGACGACCCAGCCTACGCCGGACTATGGGTCCAAGGCGCACGGCGACGGTGCCCGACTGATTGGGGTTTTGTTCGGGGGTGTTTTTGTGGGGATTGGTTTCGGCGCCATTGCCGACGCCCTGATCCACACCGCACCTTGGGGTATGATCGCCGGAGTTCTTTTGGGCTTCGGGATTTCGATTTGGATGGCCGTTCGTATGGCCGCACGTATGAGCGCCGCGTTGGCGAGTGAGTGGGGGCCCCCGCAGGACCTCCCCCTCGACGACGAGGACGATTGAAGGAGTTCGAGGCGGCATGGCCAGCCCGATGCATCAGTTCGAGATCCACCCGGTTCTCACCTTGCCGACCGTCAATGTCCCTGGCCTTGGCGCCATTGACCTGTCGATCAACAACTCCATCCTGTCGATGATGATCGCTGCTTCGATCATTGTAGCTTTCTTCGCCCTGGTTACCGCTAGGGCCGCCGTGGTCCCTGGTCGTCTTCAGGTGATCGGCGAGGGCATCTTTAGCTATATCGATGACCTAGCGACTGGGATTATCGGCCACGAAGGCCGATCCTTCTTTCCCTACGTCTTCTCGGTATTCCTGTTCATTCTGGTCATGAATTTCCTGGGCTTGTTCTTAGTCTTCACGGCAACATCGCAATTGGCAGTGACTGCAACCATGGCTGTCATGACGATCCTGCTGGTGTTGATCGTCGGCTTCGCCCGAAACGGTGCCAACATGTACAAGCTGTTCGTCCCGGCGGGCGTGCCCTGGTACATGCTGATCCTCGTCACGCCGATCGAGTTCATTTCCTTCCTGCTACGCCCAGTGACCCTGGCCTTGCGTCTGTTCGGCAATATGCTGGGCGGGCACGTGGCCCTGAAGGTGTTTGCGGGCTTTGTTGTGTCCCTGTGCGCCTTGGCGGCGACAGGGGGTATTGCGACCCTCGGCTATGCCGGCGCAGCCCTTTCCCTGGGCGGGGTCGTGGCGCTAACATCTCTCGAATTCCTGGTGGCCTTTCTCCAGGCGTTCGTCTTTGCGGTTCTGACCTGCGTCTATCTCAACGACGTGGTCAACCTCGGCCATCACCACTAACGGTCGGGTTCACTCCTCTCTTCTTAACTTCCAAACGGGACTAAAAACATGGATCCGGCTGCAGCTAAATATATCGGTGCGGGCCTCGCCACCCTCGGCATGATTGGTGCGGGCATCGGCGTGGGCACTATCTTCTCGGGCTTCCTGCAAGGTGCGACGCGTAACCCGTCCGCCGCTGCCGGCCAGTTCACCAACCTGATCTTGGGTGCCGCTCTGACCGAAGCTCTGGGCATTCTGGCCTTCGTGCTCGGCCTGCTCATCCTGTTCAGCTAAGCCACGACCACAGCTTGGGGCGTCTGGCGACTTCGTCAGGCTGCCCCTCTGTAATTAGGACGCCTAAGCCTTATGGCCGCCGAACCTACATCTCAACCCGCAGACTCTGCGGCCGCTCCCACAGGCGCGTCGACAGAAGCCGCTCAAAGCGGCGGCGGGCTGCCGCAATTCAAGTTTGAATTCTGGGGTGGTCAGATTGTCTGGCTGCTGCTGATTTTCGCAATCCTCTACACCCTGCTTGCCAAGGTCTTCGTACCACGGCTGCGTAAGGTTCTGGACCTACGGGCGGAAACCATTGCCTCGGCAGTGGACCAGGCCAAGAAGGTTCAGTCCGAGGCAGATGCTCAGGCTGCAGCCGCTAAGGCTGAAATCGAACAGGCACGGGCGGCATCTCGCGCCCTTGCGGTCGAGGCCAAGACCAAGGCCACGGCGGAATTGAATAAGCGTCAGGCTGCTGAAGACGAACGTTTGGCAGGCGAACTGGCTAAGGCGGAGGATCGCATTCGCGGACTTCGCGACGCTGCCATGACCAATGTCAGCAGCATTGCCGTCGACACTGCCCAGGCCATAGTTGAGCGCCTGACCGGTACGACGGCAACCGCTGCAGAACTCAAAGCCGCTGGCCAGGGAGCCGCCTAATGCCGGAATTCCTCAATCCCGCAGAGGCTGAATTCTGGGTCGGCGTCGGCCTGCTGATCTTCCTTGGCATTGTCATTTTTGTTGCCAAGGCCCCCCAGGCCATCGCGGCCACCCTTGATGCCCGGACGGCCTCCATCCAGGCTGATCTGGACGAAGCGGCGCGGATCCGCGCGGAGGCTGAAAGTCTCTTAGCCTCTCTGCAGGCCGAACGGGCTGAAGCCGAGCGTCAGGCCAAGGACATGCTGGCTGCCGCCCACGAACAGGTTCGGGTTTTCGAAGCTGAAGCCAAGGCTAAGCTCGAAGAAAGTCTCGCCCGTCGGCAACTTCTGGCCGAGCGTAAGATCGCGAACGCCGAAGCCCAGGCGATGACTGAGGTCAAGGCTGCGGCGGCAGATCGCGCCGCACAGATGGCCGAACAGGTCCTCGTGGCCAGGTTGGCAGGAGCGAAGTCCGATCCCATGATCGACGTCGCCATCGCCCAGATCGGCAGCAAGCTCCAATAGCGTGAACATCCAGACTGAAGATCAAGGGCCTGCAAGGGCCCTTTTTCTTTGGATGTTTTTCGATCCGAACATCGGTGCCATTTTTTACACAATGCTCTAGCTGGCCCTGGAATGCCTGAACCTGTGCCGCAATTTCACCAAATGCCGCCAGGACCTTGGTAACAGCAGCCGCTCCAGGCGGAGCAATTGTTCCCAGAAGAAGAGGATAACGTCCGGATCCCGCCGCAGTAGGCGACGTATGGGGCGCGCAATCCTTGGGTGCGCATGCTGAAACCGGACAAATTGCCGGCGCGCCTTGAAAGAGTTCCGCAGGATCAGCATCAGGCCGATGACCACCACCGGCAGGCCCATTGGCCCCGGCAGGGGGGCAATAAGGACGCCAAGCACGACCACCAGACCCCCCAAAAGAGTCAGAGCGCCCCTGGCGATCCGGGCCGCAAAGTCTGCAGCGATGGCGTCTGCCGCCCGATGAACGCGTTTGGTCGCCAATGGTGTTTCAGATTTTGATGTGGGCAGGGACAAGGGTGCGCGTCCGATATGAGACGCCTTGTGGCCAATTATAAGGCCAAGCCGAAAATATCGACCCTATTGCCTCGGCTATTTGGCCGTAATGACCCGTGGCGTGAAGCCCGGAGGATCAAGCTTACGCCCTCGACGACGCAAGGCCTTGCGGGCCTTGACCAGAACACGAAACCGCCGGTCGGGAATCAGGCGCTCAACCCTCAGGGTTTGCTGCCAAATAACCAGAATGACCTCAGGCTCCCGGCGCATCAGCCGGCGGAGGGGGAAGATCATCTTTGGATGGGCCCTTTGCATACGAACAAAGCGGCGACGCGCCTTGAAAGAGTTGCGCAAGACAATCATCAGACCCACCACCAAGATGGGCAGGCCAAGGTGCCCAGGGAGTGGCGCGGTCACCAATCCGACCGACATCACCATCAGACCCAGCATAACCAGCAAGAAACGGCCAATACGACCAACAAGGTCGCGGGCAGCTTCGTCCGAGGCGCGCATTAAGCGCAAGTTGGGCGTCACGAAAGACACGATCATAATCCTGGGGTCCGTGATCCGCGGCAAATCTGGGAAATCAACCGGTGATCGCGTTAGGTTGATATGAGCATGTAGCGGCGACTCGTAAAGACAGGGTTCTCGTTAAATTTCGGCAAGGTGCGCTATTCCGCCGCTAGCGGCGTTTGGGACACAGGCTTCCAGGTCAGTTTGGGCTTCCTAGCTGCCTGGGTCTCATCCAGTCGGCGCAAGGGGGCCAGATAGGGCGCGCCGGTGAAACGCTCCACATCCCCCCCCTTGGCGGCATTTGCCAAGGCGATGAGGGCGTCGCAGAACCGATCCAGCTCTAGTTTGGACTCTGTTTCAGTCGGTTCAATCAGCATGGCACCATGCACAACCAGGGGGAAATACATGGTCATGGGGTGGAAACCCTCATCGATCATGGCCTTGGCGAAATCGAGGGTGGTAATGCCTGTTCCCTCAAGCCAGTGGTCATCGAAAAGTGCCTCGTGCATGCAGGGCCCCTCCGGGAAGGCGGGGGTCATCACTTTGGACAGGCGTGCCTTGATATAGTTGGCATTGAGGACGGCATCTTCCGCCACCTGTCGCAGGCCATCAGCCCCATGGCTGAGCATGTAGGCATAGGCACGAACAAACATGCCCATTTGGCCTTGGAAGGCCACCATACGGCCAAAGCCCTGGACTGCCTCGCCCTCAGGACTTTCGATCAGATCAAAGCCCTTGGGTCCTGAAACCACCCAAGGGGCCGGGGCAAATGGTGCGAGCGCCGCCGACAAGACCACTGGGCCCGCACCGGGGCCGCCGCCCCCATGGGGGGTGGAGAAGGTCTTGTGCAGGTTGATATGCATGGCATCGACGCCAAGGTCGCCTGGACGAACCCGGCCAACGATGGCGTTGAAGTTCGCACCGTCACAATAGAAGTAGGCACCAACCTCGTGGGTAAGACGCGCAATCTCGACGATGTCCCGCTCGAAAAGACCGCAGGTGTTTGGATTGGTGACCATGATGGCGGCCACATCCTCCGAAAGCTTAGCTTCCAGATCGGCCAAGTCCACGCGACCATCCTGGGTCTGCGCAATCTCTGTGACCGAATAGCCGACAAAGGCTGCGGTCGCCGGATTGGTGCCATGGGCAGAGGTGGGCACAAGGACCGTGCGCCTATGGCCCTGCCCCTTGGCCTCATGGGCCGCCTTGATGCAGAGCAGACCGCAGAGCTCGCCATGGGCGCCCGCCTTGGGGGACATGGCAACGGCGGGCATGGCGGTCAGGGTCTTAAGCCAGTGGGCCAAGCGATCCATCAGGGCCAGCGCCCCCTGTGAGGCGGAGACCGGTGTCAGGGGATGCAAATCCCCAAAGCCCGCAAGCCGGGCCATTTTCTCATTGAGCCTAGGATTATGCTTCATCGTGCACGATCCCAGGGGATAGAGGGCCAAATCGATGGCATGGTTTTTTTGGCTCAAGCGCACATAGTGCCGCATGGCTTCAGGCTCGGAGAGCCCAGGAAGACCGATTGGCGCGCTGCGCACCAAACCGTCCAGGTCTGAAGCGTCAAACTTCGGGGCCTCAAGGTCGACCCCTGTCTTATCCCAGCCCCCAAGTTCAAAGATCAGGGCTTCGTCCTGCAAAAGGCCACGGGCCCCTGTGAGAGAGCCACCGACGCCGGGGGATTGCTGATCGGGTCGCGTTGGACGGCCAACACTGTTCATGCTCATTGTCCGGTCCTCCCCTTAAGGGCTGCAACCAAGGCGGCGATATCAGCCTCTGTGGTTGTCTCCGTCGCGGCGACCAGCAGGACGTCGTCCATGCCGGCCTCTGGTGCCAGGCGCGAATAGGGTACGCCAGCAATTATCCCCTGCCCCACCAAGGCCTCAACCGTCTCAATGGCGTTGGCAGGCAGGCGTACGGCGAACTCATTGAAGAAGCGCGGCGTCAGGATCTCAACCCCCGGCACGGCCGCCAAGGCGTCACGCAGCTCTCGGGCCCGGCTGTGATTTAACGCGGCCAGAGACTTCAGCCCCCGCTCCCCCAACAGGGAGAGGTGAATGGTGAAGGCCAGGGCGCACAGGCCCGAATTGGTGCAGATGTTAGACGTCGCCTTGTCGCGTCGGATGTGCTGTTCCCGGGTCGACAGGGTCAGGACAAAGCCCCGACGCCCCTCGGCATCCAAGGTCTCACCGCAGAGGCGCCCAGGCATCTGGCGAACGTATTTTTCTTTACAGGCGAAGAGCCCGATATAGGGACCGCCATAGCTAAGGCCTACACCAATAGACTGACCTTCTGCTACGGCGATGTCAGCCCCCATCTCGCCGGGAGACTTGAGCAGTCCGAAAGAGACGGCCTCTGTCGTGACAACGATCAAAAGGGCACCAGCAGCATGGGCAGCCTCAGCGATCTTGCTGACATCTGTAACCGTACCAAAGGCATTGGGGGTCTGAACGACAACGCAGGCTGTGTCGGTGTCTATTGAGGCGATCACCGCAGCCTCGGCATCGATGGCGGCGGCCAGGCGGGTGATCTCCATGCTCTCAGCGGAGGCTATGGTCTGGGTGACCGCCGCATAGTGCGGGTGTAGACCGCCCGACAGCACAGCCTTGTTCCGGCGGGTGACGCGCTGGGCCATCATCACGGCCTCAGCACAGGCTGTTGAGCCGTCATACATGGAGGCGTTGGCCACATCGAGGCCCGTCAAGGCCGCCACCTGGGTCTGGAACTCAAACAGAACCTGCAAGGTGCCCTGAGCGATCTCCGGCTGATAAGGGGTATAGCTGGTCAGGAATTCCGACCTCTGGATCACATGGTCCACAGTGGCGGGGATGTGATGCTTATAGGCCCCTGCCCCACAGAAGAATGGCCCAGAACCGGCAGGCCGGTTCATCGCGGCCAGAGCCGCGAGCTCGCGCTCTACCTCCATTTCGCCTGCATGGCGGGGCAGGTCGAAGGGGTCGCGAATTTGGGCGACGCCCGGAACGTCGATGAACAGGTCATCAATGGACTTGGCACCGATCACTGACAGCATATTGGCGCGATCAGCAGGGGTCAGAGGTAGATAACGCATGAGGCTTACAGGCTTCCCAGGAAGGCTTCGTAGGCGGGGCGGTCCATCAAGGCGTCAAACTCAGCCCGGTCGGCGATTTTGATCTTGGCGAACCAGCCCAGACCTTCGGGCTGGTCGTTGACCGTTTCAGGGGCATCGCCGAGGGCGCCATTGGCTTCCACCACTTCCCCCGACAAGGGGGCGTAGACGTC
Organism: uncultured Alphaproteobacteria bacterium; assembly: GCA_937920085.1. Lineage (GTDB taxonomy): Bacteria > Pseudomonadota > Alphaproteobacteria > Caulobacterales > Caulobacteraceae > Phenylobacterium. Next base: position 66,261 of record CALETE010000056.1, read on the forward strand.
AGAGGCTGCCTTAACGCTCTCGACCACAGCCATGGCATCGCCAGACTTAAGGGATTTACCCAGGTCCGGAGTCTCTACGAAGACGACGTCGCCCAATTGATCGGCCGCATAAGCAGTGATGCCGACCGTGGCAATATCGCCGTCCAGTTCGACCCATTCGTGATCTTTGGTGAAGCGCATGGTTTGGGGCCTTCTTAAAGTTTGCGGACGTAGCGGTGGGGAACAAAGGGCATGGCCGTGACCTCAGCGAGCTGAGGTTTGCCCCGCACAATGACCCTCAGTTGGGTTCCGGGCGAGGCGAAGGCTGGAGGGACAAAGCCCATGGCAATGGGGGCGGAAAGGCTTGGCGCAAACCCGCCTGAGGTCACCACGCCGATGACCCTGCCATCCGCATCGGCGATCTCGGCACCCTCCCGGGCAGGGGCACCTTCAAGTACCCTTAGACCTACACGCCTGCGGGTCGCGTCCCCCGCCAACTCGGCGAGAATGCGGCCGGCCCCGGGAAAGTCAGCAGCCTGCCGGCGCTTGGGCGACACGGCGAAGGCAAGGTCAGCTTCGATCGGGCTGACACTTTCATCCACATCGTGACCATAGAGAGGAAGCCCGGCCTCGAGCCTGAGGCTGTCGCGGGCACCCAGGCCGATGGGTCGCACCCGCTCATCATTCAGCAGCAGGTTCCAGACTCGCTCGGCCTCATGGGCTGGGATCGAAATTTCATAGCCGTCCTCCCCCGTATAGCCGGACCGGGACAGAAGGACGTCTGTCCCAAAGCCCTCCAGGGCAGCGCTGTCCATAAACACCATGCTGGCAGCCTGGGGGATATGCGCGGCCAGAACGACGCAGGCCTCTGGCCCCTGCAGGGCGAGGAGCGCCCGGTTTTCAAGGCGTTCGATCTCGACCTGGCCCGCCAGGACTTCGCCCATCACCTTGAAGTCGTTGTCCTTACAGGCACCGTTGACCACGACAAATAGCCCGTCGTCATCGGGGCGAGCCGCCATCAGGTCGTCAATGATCCCGCCCGTCGCATTCAATAGAACCGAATAGCGCTGCTTGCCGAGTTTGAGGCCCTTGAAATCCCCAGGCGTCACCTGCTGGAAAGCTATCAGCGGGGCCTCGCCCCGCAGCCGGGCCTGACCCATGTGGCTGACATCGAACAGGCCAGCATGGGCGCGGGTCCACAAATGCTCCTTGAGCACTCCGTCCTTGTATTGGACCGGCATGGAATAGCCCGCAAAGGGTACCATGCGAGCACCCGCGGCGAGGTGCGCGGCATTGAGCGGCGTGATCTTCAGTATCTCTTCGGACAAGGCTCGACTCCGCTGACGCGACGCGTGCGGAACCGATCTCCGACGACGCCTTGCCCCCGCTGTCTTTGGAACCTGAGAGATTTCAGAACCCGTGAGGGCTCTTTGCTCCTTCGGCGAGCGTCCATAAGGGCGCTACTTTCCAGCGTTCATCAGCCTTTCGCGGTCCGTTTGCCTGAGCGTTTCCGGGGCGGTTGCGCCTTCGGCTCCGGGGCCATGAAACCCCGATCTCTCCCGCGAGAGTCGACGTTTAGACTCGTTGAACGGGAGCGCGGAGTCAAGGCAGCACGCCCGGGCCCAGGTGATAGACTGGAACCTGTATACTTTCTGTGCACCGGCAATACGCAGACTTCAGCCTCTGTGTCTTGGGCCTATCGTCAGCACGCTAATTTACGAGATCTATGCCCTGCCAGATCGCGAGACCGGTCACCAGCAGACCAACTAGCCAGGTCAGGGGACCGAGGGGGATGTGCCGCGTCGCCCAGCCTGCAATCGGTGCGGCCACAACACCGCCGGCGATTAGGCCGCCAACCGACCAGGCGTGGTCCAACAGCCCGGTTGTCTGCCAATGGCCTGTGATGAGGGCGGCGAGGAAGGCGACGGAAACGGCGACCGCCATGAAGAACTCAGCGGCGTTGGTTGTGCCAATCGCCTGCCGCGGATCTGCGCCGCCACCCATCAGCGTTGAGGTGACGATCGGCCCCCAACCGCCCCCACCAATGGCGTCAAAAAAGCCTCCCACAAAGCCGAGGGGGAATGGCAATCGCCATGAGAAAAGCTGGGGGCGTGTCTGACGCCAGGCGCGATAGAGGATGACCAGTCCCATAAGCCCCAGCCAACCGACCACATAGGGCTTTACCGCCTCGCCCTTGATGGAGGTTAGGACATAGGCACCGAGGACTCCGCCCAGTACCCCGCCAAGGGACAGGAGCAGCAGAAGGCGCCGTCCAACATTGCGATGATAAAGGTGGCTGACCGCTGAGGCCGCTCCCGCAAAGACTTTTGCAGCGTGAACGCTGGCCGACGTATTTGCGGGCGACACCCCCATCATCAGCAGGGTGGTTGAACAAATGACTCCATAGGCCATGCCCAAGGCCCCGTCGACCAGTTGAGCGCCAAAGCCCACCGCAGCGAATGTCCAGAAATCCATAGGCATGCTTGGCTCCTTCAGAGCCCCGCAATGCTCTTGATCGTGTCCCCCAGGCAAAGCGATTTCCCTGGCCGGGCGATCAGCTTTTCTATCAGGTTGCAGACGGCTGGAGCCCCAGGACTACATCCGCTCTGGTGCTTGGATTCCCAGTAGGTCCAGGCTGAGTTCCAACTGACGCAGGGCCGTCTCAGCCAAGGTCAGGCGCGAGGACCTCACGGCGGGCTCAGCGGGCAGGATGGGACAGGCCGCATAGAATTTCGAAAAACCCTGAGCTAGCTTGTAAGCGTGCTCGGCGATCAGGTTGGGAGCCTTCTTGTCGTAGGCGTCGATCAGCGCCTGATCGAAGGCATCCAATAGCAGCACAAGGTCCCGTTCCGCAGGCTCAGAGACAGTCACAACGCCGGCGGGATGGCCAGCTTCGGCTGCCCGCCGCAGGACAGATTTCACCCGCACAGCCTGATAGAGCAGATAGGGCCCTGTCTTGCCCTCAAAGCTCGAGAACCGATCGAGGTCGAAGACATAGGAGGTGCCGCGGAAGTTCTGCAGATCCGCGAACTTTAGAGCGGCCACGGCCACGGCATGGGCGGTGGCCTCAAAGGCTTGGGGATCCAGCTCTGCACCGAGATCAGCTTCTTTCAGCCGCTCGCGGGCTTTTTCCCGAGTCATTTCGATCAGGTCGTTAAGCTTCAGGACCCCGCCCTCGCGGGTCTTGAAGGGTTTGCCGTCGACGCCGTTCATGGTGCCGAAACCCAGGTGCTCGAGGCCGCCTTCGGCCGCATAACCCGCCATCAGGGCGGCACGAAAGACGATCTCGAAATGGTCAGCCTGACGCTGATCCACCACATAAAGAATCTGGTGAGGGTCAAAGCTCTGTCTGCGATCTAGGATGGTGGCGAGATCGGTGGTGCCATACATGGCCGACCCCTCGGACGAGACCACGAGCAGGGGCGGTAACTGACGTTTGTCCTCCTCGCGGGCGACCCGGATGATCCGCGCACCCTGGTCGTCCTCAATAAGACCTTTCGCGTCCAGGTCGGCGACCATGGGATCGATCAAGTCCTCAACGTCGCTTTCACCCTTCCAGAGGTCGAAGTCGACACCGAGGGCGTGGAAGTCTCGCTCTAGGGCCACTCGCGTTACCTTGGCGAAGTGCCGCCACAGCAGCAAATAACCGGGCGTCCGGTCCTGCAGCCCGGCGGTGATCTTGCGGGCGCGGTCGCGATAGTCGGGATCTTCCTTGCCCCGGGCAGCTGCGGCCGGATAGAGGCGGTCAAGGTCACTCAAGGTTATACGGCTTTCGAACAGGTCGAAGGCTTCGGCTTCCCTGAAGTCGGATACAGCCTCATTAGAGCGGTTGATGCCGTTGATCAGGGTGGCGATCTCGGGCACCTCATCCATGGCCGCGCCGATCAGCAGCCCCATCTGATAGCCCCAGTCACCGAAGTGAGCATCGCCCAGGACCGTGTCGCCACGAAAGCGATAGATGCGCTTTAGGGATTCGCCAATGATTGAGGCGCGCAGGTGGCCCACATGCATGGGCTTGGCGACATTTGGGCCGCCATAATCCACCAGAATGCGGCGGACAGTGTCCACCTGGCCTGCGCCGGCTCTGGAGTCAGATGCCAAGGCATTTGCCCGCGCAGACAGAGCTTCCTGAGAGACCTTGAAATTGATGAATCCGGCACCGGCGATTTCGGCGGTGGCCAGGCTTGAGTCCTTGGCGAGTTCCCCAAGCACGGCCTGGGCAATCTCACGGGGATTTCGGCGCGCGACCTTGGCAGCCGACAGTGCGCCATTACACTGGAAATCAGCCAGGTCAGGTCTGTCTGAGGATGTCACCCGCCCCAGGTCTGCAGGAAGGTCCAAGGCCGCAAAGACCGCCGAAACAGCCTGGGTCAGGCCTTGCTTAAGATCCGTCATTTTTGATTCGTCGGTGCCGTGGTCGAGCCCGCATTTAGGCGGAAGCGTTTGCCCAGACGGTTGAACTCCGCCATGGACGGTGTGACCTCAAAGCCAACCAGAACTTCGAAGTTGGAGCCAGAAGTGGTCATTTTGGCGCGAGGGATCACCACTTGATTGATCTCTTCGGTCACATAGACGCGATCCTGGCCGGGCTGAAACTTAACCGGCAAATCGAAGTATTGCTTGGCGATCACCGCTTCATTGCGTTGGGTCACTGCGATCCAGTAGCGATAGGTCTTGGTGTCACCCACCGCCTGCGGACCCTTGCCCAATTCAAAAAGCACCTGCATTTGCAGGGTGATGGGCTGGGCATCTTTGTAAGCGCAACCAGCTGAAATACTTTGTATTTCTCCAGAATATCCAACGCTGGCCGAGGCTTCTTTGTCGTCCTTGAACTCCACATAACGCCCAGCGTCGTAAAGCACTTTTACATAGGGACACGGTCCGGCATTCCGCAGCTGAGGCAGAGGGGCCTGACGGTCACCGAACTCGGCATCACGTTTCTTTTTCTTGGCCTGGTCTTCCTGCTGGCGATCATCATCGCTGGGTCGTCCCTGGGCGAAGGCTGTAGTGGCCGGCAAGGCGGCAGCGGCGCACAAAAGGGCGGCGACAAAGAAAAGGGACCGGCGCATGGGGTCGTCCAGACAAGGGGCTGCGGCGGGGGACCCGCCATGGGGTCCCTAGTAATGTCTAAAGATTGCGGCTGCAACGCGGCTGGCGCCGAAGCTTTTCAAGCCTTAGCTTAGGGCCATGCAATCTTCCCCCACGACACCCCGCCCTTTGACCGTTCTTTTGGCCACGCCCAGAGGATTTTGCGCGGGCGTTGACCGCGCCATTCAGATCGTCGAACGCGCCATCGAGAAGTATGGCGCACCGGTCTATGTGCGCCACGAAATCGTCCATAACCGCCACGTGGTTGATCGCCTCAAGGCCCTGGGCGCTGTTTTTGTAGAAGAGCTCGATGAGTGCCCCACAGATCGCCCTGTGGTCTTTTCGGCCCACGGCGTTCCCAAATCGGTTCCTGAGGCCGCCAGAACCCGAAACATGCTCTATCTCGACGCCACCTGCCCCCTGGTCTCCAAGGTGCATGTGGAAGCTGGGCGCCACTTCGATGCCGGGCGTGAAATTGTGCTGATTGGCCATGCAGGTCATCCCGAGGTCGTTGGGACCATGGGCCAACTGCCGCCCGGTGCCGTGGCCCTGGTTGAAACGGTCGAAGACGCGAAGGCATTTACCCCCATAGATCCGGGCAATATCGCCTTTGTCACTCAGACCACACTGTCGGTGGACGACACAGCCGATATCATTAGCGCCCTGAGAGACCGCTTCCCGGCCATATCGGCTCCACACAAAGAAGATATTTGCTACGCCACCACCAACCGTCAGGACGCCGTAAAGGCCATGGCGGAGGGCAGCGATGTGGTGCTGGTCATCGGATCTGCAAATTCGTCGAACTCGGTGCGCCTCGTAGAGGTCGCTCGAAAAGCGGGCGTTTCGGCGGCCCATCTCATCGATGACGCCTCCCACCTGGACTTAGCCTGGATTGAAGGTGCCCGCTCGGTCGGCGTGACGGCCGGCGCATCGGCTCCAGAGGTTCTGGTTCAGGGTGTGATCGACAAGCTGAATTCCGCCTTTGACGTCACGGTGCGCGAGATTGAGGCGGCCCGGGAAACCGTCAGCTTCAAACTGCCGCGTATGCCCTAGACGATCTAGAGCGCCTTCTGTGACTTGACCAATAGGCCGACCTCCCGCAATCGGAGCGCCGCATGGCTGTTTACACCGATCTCACCGACGAAGACTTGGCCTCCCTGCTGGCGGCCTATGACCTCGGCGCGCCCCTGGCCTTTAAGGGCGTAGCCGAAGGGGTCGAAAATTCGAACTTTATGCTCGAAACCGAGACGGGGCGCTATTTTCTGACCGTCTATGAGAAGAGGGTCCGCGCAGAAGAGCTGCCATTTTTTCTGAACCTCCTCAGCTGGCTGGCCGATCACGGCTATCCGAGCGCTGCCCCCGTCGCCGATCGCTCGGGCCGTATCCTGCAAACTGTACGCGGTAAGCCTGCCGCCATTGTCACCTTCCTCCCAGGCCTCTCTGTGCGACGCCCCAATGTCGCCCATTGCCGCGAAGCGGGTGAAGGCTTGGCAAAGCTGCACCTAGCCGCCCAGGGGTATGCCGGAATCCGCACCAATGACCTCGGCCAGGCCGCCTGGGCACCAATGTTTGAGCGGCTGAAATCAGCTGCAGATGACTTGAAGCCTGGGCTCTCGGCGACCCTGTCGTCTGATCTTGATTACTTCGCCGCCCATTGGCCACAGGGCCTGCCCAGCGGGATAGTTCATGCCGACTATTTTCCAGACAATGTGTTCTTCAATGGCGGAAAATTCGCCGGTGCCATCGACTTCTATTTCGCCTGCGTCGATGCCCTGGCCTATGATATTGCCGTTGCACTGAACGCATGGTGTTTTGAGGCTGATGGCAGCTTCAATATCACCGCGGCCCGTGCCTTGGTCGCCGGCTATGAAACCCATCGCCCGCTGACCCCAGAAGAACGTCACGCCCTGCCCATCCTGGCACATGGGGCAGCCATGCGGTTCTTCCTCACCCGGCTTGCAGACTGGGGCGCGACGCCTGCAGGTGCCTTGGTGAAGCCAAAGGATCCCTTGGAATACGAACGCAAGCTGGCTGTGCACCGTGAAGCCCCTGATTTGGTGCTTATGGGCGCGGGGCAATGACCCCGCAGGTCGTAATTTATACCGACGGTGCCTGCTCGGGAAATCCGGGCCCGGGCGGTTGGGGTGCCATTCTGACCCTGGGTGAGAACGTCAAAGAAATCTGCGGCGGTGAGCCAGATACGACCAATAACCGCATGGAACTCATGGCTGCGATCCGCGCCTTGGAAGCCCTGACCAAACCCTGCAGTGTCGAACTTCACACTGACAGCACATACGTCATGAAGGGCATTTCGGAGTGGATTCACAACTGGAAACGTCGGGGTTGGCGCACCGCCGACAATAAGCCGGTTAAGAATGACGACCTTTGGCGGCGGCTGGACGAGGCCCGAGGCCGTCACCAGGTGACCTGGAAATGGGTCAAGGGCCATGCCGGCCACCCGATGAATGAACGGGCGGACGAACTCGCCCGCAAAGGCCTGACAGAAGCCCGCGCCAACCCTTGACAAGGCGGGCGGCGCTCCCCAGATCGTTCAATATTGAACCAAATGGAGTATGGCAGTGTCCTCAAGCCCCCTACGCCACACGGCAGCCCCACAGGATCATCCGCATATTGAGGTTTTTACGACGATAAGTGCCATAGAACATTATCTTCGCAGGACCGTAATCCGCCACCTCCCAGCCGGCATGACCTATGCGCATTTCGAAGTGCTCCGGTACTTTATGCGGCACGGCGACGGCTTGACGCCAGCCCAGCTGTCCCAGGTGCTGCTAGTCACCAAGGGCGCAGTCACCAACATTCTGCAGAAGATGGAAGATCAGGAGCTAATTGCGGTCATTAGCGATACGTCAGACGGCCGCAAGAAACGTATCAGGGTCACGCGCACCGGAATTGAAACCGCAAATGCCCTCTTCAAGGCCATGAAGGCACAGACCGAGAAGCTTCGAGACGGCTTTACCGACAATGAATTCCGCGAAGCCCTTCCCTTCTTGAGAGCCCTGGGAGCCTTCCTGGCGGAGGAAACGGCGACGGGATAGGGTCGGGCATGTTGTACCTCATCCTAAAGGCTGGCCTATCGGGCCTAATCATTGCCGCCGTTTCGGAAATCGCTAAGCGATCTCCTGGATTTGGGGCCTTGGTCGCTTCACTGCCTCTGGTATCTATCCTGGGAATGATGTGGCTTTGGCAAGACACCCATGACCCTCTCCGACTGGCCGATCATGCCCAGGCGACCCTTTGGTATGTCCTGCCGTCTTTGCCAATGTTCCTGATCCTACCGGCCCTACTTCGTCGAGGCACGCCGTTTTGGGTCGCCCTGGGGACAGGATGCCTAGTCACCATCGGGCTCTATCTCCTGATGGTCTCGGCGGGGCCAAGGTTAGGACTGCAGCTTGGGGGTTCAGGGGGAAGTTGATGGTCGGGACCCCATGGACCTCGCCGAGGGGCAAGGCCATGCGACGCCAGGTCAATCGACTTAATCAGGATTTCCTCACGAACTCAGCCCGCAGAACCAAGCCCTTAATGCCTTCGTACCGGCAGTCGATCTCCTGATCATCGCCGGTCAATCGGATCGACTTGATCACGGTTCCCCGCTTCAGGGTCTGACCGGCGCCCTTGACCTTCAGGTCCTTGATCAGGGTGACGCTATCGCCATCGGCCAGCAGATTGCCCACCGAGTCCCTGACCTCGACTGCGACGTCGCCCTTGTCCTGCAAATTTGCCGCGCTGACCCACTCGCCCGTGGCTTCGTCGAAGACAAAGTCCTCGTCACTGTCGCCTGACATGAGCCTGCCTCTCCGGAGCCTGAATTTACGGACCCGGCAATAGCAGAAATTGGCGGGGTCCCCCTAACGCCATTGTCAGTCAGGTTCCTGCTGGTCCGATGGTTCTGGCTGATGCAAACTGAATCCAGCGCGGGGGAAACCGATGACAATCCAGCTCAGACAGATCTGCCTGGTGGCCGAACAACTGGCACCGGTCATTGATGATCTCAGGCAAATTCTGGGGCTTGAGGTGTGTTATATTGATCCGGGCGTCAAGGTGTTTGGGCTTGAGAACACCCTGCTACCAGTCGGGCGGAACTTCATTGAAGTGGTTGCCCCTATTGCGGAAAATACTGCGGGCGGACGCTACCTCCAGCGGCGCGGGGGCGATGGCGGATACATGGTGATCACCCAGGCCGACACCCGGCAAGCCCAGGCTGCGGTCCGTGGTCAGGCCCTCGAAAACGGCGTGAGGGTCGCCTATGAAATGGAGCGTGACGGCTGGAACCTCTGTCAGCTTCACCCCGGCGATATGATCGCGGCCTTTCTAGAGGTCGAGTGGGACCAGCATGAAGACCTCAGCGGCCATTGGATGCCGGCTGGTGGGACAGGCTGGGAGGATAAGGTTCGCCAGGATGTCACTCAGGATATTGTCGGCGTTGAACTTCAGGGGCCAGAACCCTTAGTCCTGGCGGATCTCTGGGCGCGGGTGATTGGTGCAGAGGTCCAAGTCGTCGAAGGGCTACCAACCCTGGCCCTAAACAATGCAGTTCTGTCCTTTGTGGAAGCTGTCGATGGGCGAGGCCCGGGCCTTTCGGGCCTGACCCTTGCTGTGCATGACCGGGACGGAATCCTTAACCGGGCGCAGGCGCGCGGGAGACCTGTTTCTGGAGATCGGATTGATATCGGCGGCGTCTGGTTTCGTCTGACATCTGCTGGGCAGGCCTGATCATGCTGACAACAGTCGACGTCGTGATTGTTGGTGCCGGAGCCTCTGGTGCGGCAGTTGCCTGGAGCCTGGCCGACACGCGGATGCAGATTGTCTGCCTAGATCAGGGGGGATGGCCCAACCCGGCCACCTTCCCCTCCGCCGGTCGGGACTGGGAAGCCCGCCAGCATAGCGATCACAGCTTCAATCCCAGCGTCCGGCGGGCGGCGGCGGACTATCCGATCAATGAAGAGGCTTCACCGATCAAGATCGCCAACTATAACGGGGTTGGCGGGGGTACTGTGCTTTATGCGGGACACTTCCCGCGCTTCCATCCTTCCGACTTCCGGGTGAAGACTCTAGATGGGGTGGCCGATGACTGGCCCATCGACTACGCGACCCTCGAACCGTTTTACGACCGCAATGACGCCATCATGGGTGTGGCCGGCTTGCGCGGTGACCCTGCCAATCCCCTGAAGCCAGAACGCATGCCACCCCTGCCCCTTGGCAAATCCGCCGCAGCCGTGGCACGGGGGTTCAATGCCCAGGGTTGGCACTGGTGGCCCTCTGATAGCGCCATTGCGACCCAAGAACATGAGGGACGAGCCCCCTGCATCAATCTGGGTCACTGTCTCTATGGCTGTGCCCAGGGAGCCAAGGCTAGCACCGACATTACCTATTGGCCTCTGGCCGTCCGGGCTGGGGTCGAGGTCCGGACGCACTGCAGGGTCCGTGAAGTGTGTGTTGATGACCAGGGCATGGCGACCGGGGTGATCTATTTCGACGCCGAGGGTCAGGAACAGTTCCAGCCCGCCCATATGGTCATTATGGCCTGCAATGGCGTCGGAACGCCCCGCATACTTCTGAACTCAAAGTCGAAGCTGTTCCCTGACGGCCTGGCCAATTCCAGCGGGCTGGTGGGCCGCAATCTCATGTTCCACCCCTATGCCTCGATCACCGGCTATTTCGACGCCCCCCTCGATGGGGGGCGTGGGCCCAGCAATGGCCTCTGGAGCCAGGAGTTCTATGAGACCGATCTCAACCGGGGTTTTGTCCGGGGCTATACCTACGAATTCAGTCGCGGCGGCGGTCCGGCCAGTCAGGCCCTAGGGGGGATTGGCAGCGGTCGCGTGCCTATAGGCTCTGGACATCACAGGGCATTTCGCAAGCGCCTGGACCACTCAACTGGCATGGTCGCCATTTGCGAGGACCTGCCTGAGGCCCACAATACCGTAACCCTTGACCCCACCCTAACCGATGCTCACGGCATTCCGGCCCCCAAGATCAACTATACGATCAGCGAGAACAGTCAGCGCATGCTGGACTTCGCCATGGCCAGAGGGGCCGAAGTGATGAAGGCGGCGGGGGCCTATGAGGTGCAGACCGCCGCACCCTTATCCTTTGGGGGCTGGCATCTCATGGGAACCGCCCGAATGGGCCGCGATCCAAAGACCTCGGTCGTCAATGACTGGGGTCGGAGCCATGATGTGAAGAACCTGTTTGTGGTGGACGGCAGCCTGTTCGTCACCTCGGCGGGGGTGAACCCAACATCGACCATCCAGGCCCTCGCCCTCTATGTGGCCGACGCCATCAAGTCGCGCCTTGCCAACCTGTTTGACTGAGACGGAATATGGCCCTTACAGACCAGCAGATTGAAGCCTTCCGCACCATTGCAGGCCGGATCATTCCCGCTGAAGACGGTGCGCTCGGTGCCGATGACGCCACCATTTTTGCTGATTTAAGTTCAAGCTTGAACGACATTGCGCCGGCCATTGCCAGCATCATCGACGCGGTGAACCTAGAGGCCTTTGGCAGGTTCGCCCAACTGCCCTCGGTCGAACAGGATGCCATACTGCGCAAGGTTCAGGGTGCCCTGGGCATGACCTTCTGGGCCGCCGTCCAACGGGTGACGCTGTGCTATTATCGCGATGATCGGGTGCTCAGCGCCCTTGGTCTGCGCCCTGGCCCACCCTTTCCCAGGGGGCAGGTCCTGGAACAGGGCGATTGGAGCCTGCTGGACCCGGTGAAAGCCCGCCAGCCCTTTTGGCGCGAAACCTAAACGCCGGCAAACTGGGCCTTACGCTCCCGGCGACGGCGGTGCAGGATGTGCTCGGTATAACCATTGGGCTGAACCCGGCCCTGAAAAACCAAATCTAGAGCCGCTTGGAAAGCAATGCTGGCATCAGGATTACTCGCCATGGGCTGATAGAGGGGGTCCTCGGCATTCTGAGCGTCCACAACCTTGGCCATACGCAGCAAGGTTTCGCGCACTTGGGCCTCTGTGCAGACCCCGTGATGTAGCCAATTGGCGATATGCTGACTGGAAATCCGCAGGGTCGCGCGGTCCTCCATCAGGCCCACATCGTGAATGTCTGGCACCTTCGAGCAGCCAACGCCCTGATCGATCCAGCGCACCACATAGCCCAATATGCCTTGAGAATTATTGTCCAACTCCTGCTGGATATCGGCCTGGTTCCAGTTGGACTTCGCCAGCGGCGGTGTCAGCAAATCTTCAGTACCTGTAGCGGCCAGCTTACCCATGGCGCTCTGGAGGGCTGCGACATCGACCTCATGATAGTGCAGAGCATGAAGAGTCGCCGCAGTGGGCGAAGGCACCCAGGCCGTGTTGGCCCCTGCCTTGGGGTGGCCGACCTTTGCGGTCAGCATGTTCTGCATCTGGTCCGGTGCCGCCCACATGCCCTTACCGATCTGGGCACGGCCGGGGAAACCTGTGGCCAGGCCGATCTCGACATTGCGCTTTTCATAGGCGGCCAGCCAGGGCTCAGCCTTCATGGTGTCCTTGCGGACCATGGGGCCAGCTTCCATTGCGGTGTGAATCTCGTCGCCGGTCCGGTCGAGGAAGCCGGTATTGATGAAGACAACCCGGTCTCGAGCTGCGTGGATGCAGGCCTTCAGGTTGGCGCTGGTGCGGCGTTCTTCATCCATAATGCCCAGCTTGACGGTATTGCGGGCGAGGCCGAGGGCGTCCTCAACAAGATCAAAGAGCCGGACCGCCAGGGCGACTTCGTCGGGCCCGTGCATTTTAGGCTTCACCACATAGACAGACCCTGCCGGGCTATTGCGACGGGCACCCTTCAGGTCGTGTAGGGCGGCGGTCACGGTCACCAGGGCGTCGACAACCGTCTCAAACACAGGCTGTCCGTCCAACTGCACCATGTCTGTCATCATATGATGGCCAACATTGCGGACCAGCAGCAGGCTACGGCCGCGTAGCACGAGGTCAGAGCCCGTGGCCGTCTGGTAGCTGCGATCGGGATCAAGGGTGCGAGTCTCTGTCCGCCCACCTTTCTGGAAGCTGGCCGTCAGATCGCCCCGCATTAGGCCAAGCCAGTTGCGATAGACATTAGCCTTGTCCTCAGCGTCCACCGCCGCGACCGAGTCTTCGCAGTCCTGGATGGCGGTTAAGGCCGACTCCATCAGCACGTCGGCCACATGGGCAGGATCATCCCGACCGATGGAGTGATTTGCATCGATCTGGATTTCCAGATGCAGGCCGTTATGGCGCAGCAGAACGCCCTCGGGGGCCTCAGCCCGACCGCGCCAGCCGACGCACTGGACAGGATCTTTGAGCCCTGTGCTGGCCCCGCCTGCCAGGGAAACAGATAGCAAACCGCCGTTCAGTTGATAGCCAGTGGCGTCCGCATGGGACCCGCTGGCCAAGGGTGCGACTCGGTCGAGTAAGGTGCGGGCATAGGCAATGACCCTTGCACCACGGGCCGGGTCATATCCCTTGCCGCCCGTGGGGGGCTCAAGGGCATCGGTTCCGTATAGGGCGTCGTACAAACTGCCCCACCGGGCATTGGCTGCGTTCAGCGCATAGCGGCCGTTGGAAACCGGCACGACCAGCTGGGGCCCGGCCAGCTTTGCGATTTCGGGATCAACATTCTGAACGCCGATCTCGAAGGCCTCTGGCTCCGGCAAGAGATAGCCAATTTTCTTTAGAAATTCAGTTTCTTCAGCAACATTCAGCGGCTTTCCCTTGTGCGCCACCCACCAGGCATCGATCTGGCCTTGCAGGTCGTCACGGCGGGCCAGCAAGTCAGCATTTCGCGGGGTGAAGTCTGCGAGAATAGCCTCCAGGGCCACCCAGAATTGTGCAGCAGAAATCCCGCTGCCTAAGAGCAATTCCTGTTCCACAAAGGCGTGCAGAATGTCGTCAACCGAAAGGCGATTGCTGATGTCCATGAAACGTCTTGCTCGTTGATAAATCGATCAGGCGACCCGGGGCTGGGTCACAATAACCGGCGCTTTAGACACGGAAGCGAGAGAATTTGAAGCCCTTTTTGTAAGCCGCCGGTTTCGCCTAAGCCTCAAGCATCCGAGAAGCCGAAGGGTTCCGAGGTGCGACGAATGTCATCAGACAGGATCTGCCGTCCAATGGGCGGTGCGGATCTCGCCGTGCATTCCGTCCTATGGCAAAGGCGGCAGGTGACCCCAATGGGCGTCGCCGTTTCGGGGCCAAACCCTGATCGATCCTGAGTGTAGATCAGGGCGCTGGCATGGTCTTCGGCACAGCCCAAGGCAATCGCCCGCTCGACGCTCTGAGCGCCAAAGCCGCCACCACCCGCGGTCACGGTACGGGCGATGGAAAAGAACTTCTGGCCGTCGGGAAGCTCTAGCCATTGGGTGACGATCTGTCGGGGCGTCCGAAAGGCCTGATGGACCGTCCAAAGCGGACAGCCGCCGCCGTGCCGGGCAAAGGGAAAGCCAGCTCCGTCAAGCCGCTTGGAGACATTGCCCGCCGGATCGACCCGGATGAAGAAGAACGGCACCCGCTCCTGCCCAGGCTTTTGCAAGGTGGTCAGCCGGTGGGCGGTTTGTTCAAAGCTGGCCCCGAACTGGCGGCCAAGGGCCTCGACGTCATAGCGTTTGGATTCCACTGCCTTGGCGAAGGCAGAATAGGGCATGAGTATCGCGGCCGCGGCATAGCTGGCCAGGGCGCGCCGGGTAAGCCGCTCACCGCCCTCCGTGTCAAACCTGGTTGTCCCGAGCGCAGTATCGATCTCTGGCCTGAGTTCCAGATAGGCCAGTTGTAGGGCCAACTGGAAGGTTTGACTGGCAGTATCGAGGGAGTCCGCCAAGAGGATTGCCCGGCGATGGCGGTCTAGCCGTCGCACCGATCCCACCATGACATTCGCCGGAAGGCGGCGCACTTTCAGGCTATGGCGTGCCTGAAGATAGCCAGACAGGCTGTCATGGCGGGCGACCGATTCCGCAATTCGCTCCGCCGCATCATCTAAGGTGGGAAAGCTGTTGCGCCGTGCCGCCAGGAACCGCCGGGATTCAGCCACAGGGTCAGGTGGGTCATCTGAGCTTTCGCCGGCGGCGCCTGCCTCTGCACCGCGGTCGGCCAGGGCCAACTGCTCCTCGCGATAGGCGGTGTAAAGCCGCAAAAAGGCATCGGTAATACCTGGGAAGTTCGTGGCAACATCTGCCGTTTCCAGGGGCTGAAGATCGATATCTGCGAACATGGGGTCCTTGAGAACCCCCTGCAGCCGCGCGGCGTGATCTGATCCTTCCTTGCCCGCCAGGGCCGACATATCGAACTTGTAGGTCTGGGCCAGGCGCAACAGCATTTCCGCACTGAGGGGGCGGTGATTGCGTTCGAGCAGGGCGATATAGGAAGGGGACACTTCAAGGTCGGCGGCCATATCAGCCTGGGTCAGGCCATGATCCCGGCGCAGGCGACGTAGGCTTGGGCCAACGTAAAGGCGGCGATCGGCGGACATCGGCGCAATCCCATATTGTCTACTTCTTACAGACATACAGGAAATTTCTGTAAAGTGTTACAACTAAACCGCAATCGACTCCACATCAGCCGAGCGGGTCTGTAGGCCGTCGTCCAAATTCCATTGTCGCATCAAGGACGCGTACCCATGTCTTATCAAGACCACATTTCCCAGGTCGGCCAGCTGATTCAAACCAAGAGCGGAACCTGGGACGGTATCAGTGCCGAATCCGTGGCACGCATGCGCCTGCAAAACCGCTTCCTCACCGGCCTGGACATCGCCCGTTATACCGCCGCGATCATGCGCAAGGACATGGCGGCCTATGACGCCGACTCTTCGCAATACACCCAGTCCCTGGGCTGCTGGCACGGCTTCATTGGCCAGCAGAAGATGATCTCCATCAAGAAGCACTTCGGCAATACCGACCGTCGCTACCTCTACCTATCTGGCTGGATGGTTGCAGCCCTGCGCTCTGATTTCGGCCCCCTGCCCGACCAGTCCATGCACGAAAAGACCTCGGTCCCGGCCCTGATCGAAGAGCTCTACACCTTCCTGCGTCAGGCTGACGCCCGCGAGTTGGGCGGCATGTTCCGCGACATCGACGCCGCTCGCGCCGCGGGTGACGCTGCCAAGGAAAAGGCCTTGCTGGCCGCCGTGGACAATTATCAGACCCACGTGGTTCCGATCATCGCCGACATCGACGCAGGTTTTGGTAATGCCGAAGCCACCTACCTCCTGGCCAAGAAGATGATCGAAGCTGGTGCCTGCGCCCTTCAGATCGAAAACCAAGTCTCCGACGAAAAGCAGTGTGGCCACCAAGACGGCAAGGTCACCGTGCCGCACGAAGACTTCCTGCAAAAGGTCCGCGCCTGCCGTTACGCCTTCCTGGAGCTGGGCGTTGAGGACGGCATCATCGTCACCCGCACCGACTCCCTCGGCGCTGGTCTCACCAAGCAGATCGCTGTCAGCCATGCACCGGGCGACCTGGGCGACCAGTACAACAGCTTCCTCGATTGCGAAGAAATCACCCCGGAAAACGCCCAGAACGGCGACGTGATCATCAACCGCAATGGCAAGATGCTGCGTCCCAAGCGTCTGCCGTCTAACCTGTTCCAGTTCCGCGAAGGCACGGGCGCAGAGCGTTGCGTTCTGGACTCCATCACCTCCCTGCAGAACGGTGCAGATCTGCTGTGGATCGAAACCGAAAAGCCCCACGTTGAGCAGATTGCCAGCATGATGGACAAGGTTCGCGAAGTGATCCCCAACG
The DNA here is from genome assembly GCA_937920085.1 of uncultured Alphaproteobacteria bacterium. GTDB lineage: Bacteria > Pseudomonadota > Alphaproteobacteria > Caulobacterales > Caulobacteraceae > Phenylobacterium. The sequence goes on from CALETE010000056.1 coordinate 83,055, forward strand.
CCAAGCTGGTCTATAACAACTCACCGTCCTTCAACTGGACCCTGAACTTCCGCCAGCAGGTGTTCGACGCCTACAAGGCGGCGGGCAAGGACGTCTCGACCTATGACCGCGACAAGCTGATGAGCGTTGATTATGACGCTACGGACTTGGCCATTGAAGCCGACGAACGTATCCGCACCTTCCAAGCTGACGGTGCCAAGCGTGCGGGCATCTTCCACCACCTGATCACCCTGCCGACCTATCACACGGCCGCCCTGTCCACGGACAACCTGGCCAAGGAATACTTCGGGACCCAGGGCATGCTAGGCTACGTCCTCGGCGTCCAGCGCCAGGAGATCCGCCAGGGGATCGCTTGCGTGAAGCACCAGAATATGTCCGGCTCGGACATCGGCGATGACCACAAGGAATACTTCGCCGGCGAAGCGGCCCTGAAGGCCGGTGGCGCACACAATACGATGAACCAGTTCGGCTAAGTCGGGTTCAAGGCACCTAAGGACAAAGGCCCGGAGCTTGCGCTCCGGGCCTTTTTTCTGTTTGGCCCACAGCCAGGATTGGTCTGAGACCTGTTGGCCACCTAGCCCTTGGGGGCAGGATTGGCCTTCATAAAGGCCCGGCAGTCAGCCGAGATCTTGTCGACATTCTTCGCCAAGCAGGCCTGGACAGCAGACCTGTTGAAGGTCGCCATTTCGGGCTTACAGACCACCTTGGCATCGGCAATGCAGGCTGCCTTGCTAGGTTCAGCATGGACCAGGGCCGGGGTGCTCAAGGCGAGGACCGCAGCGAGGGAAAGACAGAGTTTCATGGAAATCTCTTTGGAATGAGGCAAGGATTTGGCCCCTGAGTTCGTTTCTCCGCCCCCAGATTGTCAATCTTGAACCTGGCGGGATGACCAAAATGTCCGAACGGGTCCCGGCGGTTTCACCCTCAATTGAGCCGGTCGGCTTCTTGATGGACACTGTCTTCGTGCGTACCCTGCGCCCAGTCTATTTTCGTCTTCAGTATTCCACTGCGCACCCATAGGCCCTGGTCAGGGGGTGCTTCACAGGCCTTCCTGACCTTAGATTTCGCAGAGCCGCCGTAACATAGTCCTGGCCGTTATCGCGGGTCCTTTGGGGGTCAGGATCCACCGCGCCCTGATAGGCCAGCCGTCCATCCTTGCCGATGACAAAGACCGTGGGCGTCGTCCGGACGCCATAGGCTTGGCCGATGCGGGTGTCTTCATCCAGGATCAGGCTGGTCGCCTGCGCGCCTATCGCCAACAGCCGCGCCTTGGCAGCGTCAACCGTGAGATAGCCCGGCCTACCTGGCGGGGACGTATTTATGGAGAGCCAGACAACACCAGCCTTGGCAGCCCGACCCTGAATAGCTTGCATGAGTCCACGCTGATATTTCAGCGCTGTGTAGGGACAGACGGGGCTGGTCCATTCCAGGACGACGATCCTACCCGCATAGTCCGTCAGGGCATGGGATCGCCCATCAGATCCCAGTGCTGAAAAACCGGGCGCAGGATTGCCAATTTCGACCCGCCCGAGGCCAGCCCAGGCAGGGATACCAAACAACCCGAGGCAGAGGGCCAGGATCAGGGCGCGCGCCATGGCCCGCGCCCTGTCTCGACTAGTGTGACGCCGCAGGCGATGCCGCAGATTGCGTCGACGCTGGGGCAGGCGGAGGTGCAGGCGGGCCACCGCCGGCAGGGCCGCCCCGACGCATGCCGCGCATCATGGCGAAGACCTTGTCCAGTTCCTCCTGGCTGACGGCACCATCGTGATTGGAGTCGATCAGGAAGAAATTGGACTTCATCTTCTCGCCCATACGGCCAATCAGTTCTTCCTTCTGGAGCTTACCATCCATGTTGGAGTCCATGATTCCCATGAAGCGGCTCTTGTTCATCAGCTCATCATAGGTGTTCATGCTCGCCGATGTCTCACCTGCCCAGCGATAACGGACAGCCGTGTAGAGCATTTCGTCGAAGGATTGATCACCCCAAGGCACGGTCCGATTGGGGTCAGGATTGGCCGGATTCCGCTTGGAATTGTCATAGGTATAGATGGCGATCAGATTCGAACCCGCTGGCACCGGAATGGGCTCCGCAAACTCATATTCCCGCTGCCAGTTGAAGTCATACTGAGACAGGGAAAGCAGAAGCTTCTCCTTGCCATCAGGATAGCGGATCCAGAGCTGGGAAGAGGCCCCGCGATAGTGCGCGTGGGGGAAGGCACCGTGCAGGATCGCATCCTTGGGGAAATAGAGATGCGCCGTCTGCTTCCAGTTGGGTTCATTCGGCGGGATGCTGATGTTCGGATTGATGATGACCGAATTGTGCATGACCAAGTTCGGTGCCTTGTCATAGAAGTACAGGGCGATCTGCGGCTTCTCAGTCACGGCCTTGCCAAACGGCGTATAGTGGTTTTGGAAACCGATTGCGCCACCTGGCGGAATGAAAGCGCCGGTATCAGCAGGCTGAACGATGGACTCAGCGCCAACCGCATAGCCACCCACTGACACGCCCCAACGGCTTTCATTGGCAGGTTCACCGGGATTGGGCACTTGGTTCAGATAGCCGGTCAGGACGTGGTGCACGGCTTGGCGATTGACAACCTTGACCGTGGAAGCTCGCAGCCACTTTCCCTCGGCAAGGGGGTTCACAACGAAGGGCCGCTGATAGTCAACAACGCCCGTCGCGGGAATGTCATAGCCTGGAATGTCCAAGATCAGGTCCGGCTTGCCCAGGGGCCATTCAGAAGCGTGATATTCAACCGCGGCGATCGGGTCATCCCCGTCGCCGCGCGGCGAACCGGCTTCGATCCAGTGGACCATCTGCTTGATCTGCTCAGAGCTCAGGCTGCGATCCCCATGGAACTTGCCTACGTCAGGATCGGCCCGCCAAGGCGGCATGCGCTGAGTGCGGATCACCTCGCGGATCATAGGCGCGAAGCTCTTGATCCGCTGATAGTTGGTGAAGGGCATGGGGCCAATGCCACCGGGCTGGTGACAGGCCACGCACTTATCCTGAATGATCGGTGCAATGACTTTCGAGTACGAAATGTTGACCGCTGAAGGTTTTCCACGGTCAGGGAAGTTGATCAGGCAACCCACGGCAGGCTGACGTTCCACCGCAACGGGCTTGCCAGCCAGAAAGGCGTTCAGAGCATCTGCAGCCCAGGTCGCCGAAGCCTTGGCCTTCTGGCGCTCATAGGTGACCCGGTCATCGACGGGGCCACGATAGATGACGGTCCACGTCTTTGGATTGAGGATGATGACTTCCGCCGTGCGGGTCACACCCAGTTGCTCACCGACCAGTTGGTTTGCGTCAGACAGAATCGGCATGTCCATGCCGTATTCCTTGGCTTCCGCAGCGATTTCCTGACGGGTGTCCATGGGATTGGAGTTCAGCATCATGAACTCGACGCCCTTGCCCTTGAAGGCCGCTTGCAGGGCCTTCATCGATGACGCCGTGTTCCGGCTGACCGGGCACCCATTCTGCTGGGTGATGATCACAACCGCCGAAGCATCTGCCAAGCGGTAGAGTTCATGGGACTCGAAATTCTGGTCGGAAAGGCGGAAATTATCGACCTTTGTCGGGCTGACGACCACGGCATCATCGGCTTGGGCCGACGCGACGTTTGGGCCTCTCAGGCCGACATAGCCAAGACCTAGTGCACCGACCACAGCCGTTGCCACCAAAGCGGCACTCAGAAGTCTCTTGGACATATTCCCTCCAAAGTCGGCTCTATCGTGACCGACTGCTCAGTGATCTTGATCTAGCACGGGCGTTAACGAGCGCAATCCTAACGCTCTTCTGATCCAAAAAGATTTCGGGTGTATTTCTGGATCGCTACTTTGTCTTGGGCAAATTCGATGGCCAGGGCGGCAGCGGGTCGCCCTTAGCTGGCCCGGTCGACTGAATCTGCGGACCGATCACGTACTCAGCGTGGCAGGCCTCACAGACCTGATAAATCTTCGCACCCGTTTCGAACACGGCCTGTTTATCGTGCTTGAAAGCTGCCGCCTTTCCCTCCGCCGCGCGCAAAGAGAGGTCCTGGGCGTATTTATTCCAATGATCCCCTGGGTCACGGGCCCGGCCCGGAAGCTGAAGCATATTGCCGGCTTCAATAAGAACAGCCGCCGAGGATTCGAGCGCTTCCCAACCCTCATCAGTGGTCGGGGCGAGTTCACGGGTTCCAGATGCGGTCTCTTCCGTTCCAGAGCCCTTCCAAAAACCAAAGGCCGCCGGATCGACCACGTGGCCCATCAACTCAGTCATAGCCAAGCTTGTGTCGAAGTGGACGGAAGATTTGGGCGGCGTTGGGGCTGGTTTTGAACAGCCGACCATAAGGGCTACCGTGCCAAGCACGCTGGCCAAGGCGATGGATTTAAGCTTCACGACACAGCTCCAGTTTCTGACGGGCCCATTCAAGCGAAGGCAATCCATCGCCCAGCGGCCGCAGCAGTGACCCAAACCAGTATTGAGGCATAGCCGATGAGCTTGGCGAGGCGGCCAGCCTCTTGATCGGTTGATGGACTTAGAATCTCGCGCGCGGCATTCCCAAATATCCAGAGCGCCAGCAAGGCAGCGTAGACCTTATTGGCGGGATCCAGCCGCGATAAATCGTCCGCAGGAATAACAGTATGGGTGATGATGATCTGACCCAGGACCAGAACCACCAAGCCGGCGGCGAACACGCCCCGCGCGCCTCGCCGTGTCAGCAATAGGACGATCAGGGCTGCGGCCAGGAGAACGTGAAACAGGCCTGGATTGGCCAAGACAGCTGTCGCAAAAACCATGACAGACCCCAGCCAAAGGGCGGCACCAATCAGGAACCAGCTACGCGCAGAGGCGCTGACGACCCCATCTGCCTTTGCAATCGGTCGGCTCGCCCCATAGGTCAGGACAATGCCCGCGATAAGGGCAATGATCTTCACCACAAAGGCGGTGCTGTCATAGAGACGCTCGGCATTGGCCATGCCGATCAGAACGCCGCTGACGACAATGCCGATCACGCCAAGGTCCTGCCATCGCCGCAGGCTACGATAGAGCTCTGACGGCTTCTCTTCCACAAGGCCAGCACCGGCTAGACGCAGGTTCATGAGGATCGCCGTCCCGCCAAGGATCACAAGGGATAGGATGTGCAGAACCTCCCAGGAGGCGAACTGCGGCTTGATGATGTAGGCGGGCCAGACTTGGTCCAGGTGCTGCACCCAGGGACGAAGGTTTGGTAAGGCTTCGCCAAAGGTAATTTTCACGAGCCCGTCCCCCCAATCGCCGCCATGGCGGAGGCGTCAACTGCACCATGTTCAGAGGTTTTGCACTCTTGGACGAGGTTGACCCAGTGCGGAATAGGCTTGCCACAGTCAAACCAGCTGTAGGCCATGAAGCGCCCGAGAATGATGACCAACAGCCACGAGGCCAAGGAGATCGCCGCAAGGATACGGGTCTCGGTCGGAGGTTTTGGGAGAAGGTCCCAGACCTGTTGATTGCGATGGGCGCGAAGGTGGAAGATCACGATGTTGACTAGGGCAAGCGCCAAAAAGATGAGCTTCGCGCGAAACCAGATATTATGGTAATAAAACAGAGGTTTAGCGAAAAATAGCGCCGCCCCGGTAATCACCATGAAGCCAAAACCAAACACGGTCATTGGCAGTATGCGTCGGCTTAGGACAGATACCGGGGTCCTTTGGAAGGTGGCACCGATCAGGCGCAGGTCAACAAAGAGGATCGTCCCTGCAAACAGCATGAGGGACAGAAGGTGCGTGCCCTCCACAAGCCCCCAAAGATTGAGCGATCCCAGCAGCTGCTGGCTCCAGGATTGCGCCGTATCACCAGCGCCTTTTCCCCATTGGTCCTGTAGCCAGACCAGAAATTCCCGTATCACGCCCGCCCCTTCTCAAACATCTCCCCGATGCCAACCCTGCATCACGACACAGAATCGTCGTCGGCGAGGATCGACTATTTGTCGTTAGGATCCGAACCGTCTTTCGGCGCGCCGGTTCCCGAAGACCCCATGAAGACCTTGCGACCATCAGGGAAGGCGACATCGCGACCATTGGCCTTGCAGACCGGGGCGCAGGACTTGTCCTTGGACTGATAGCCACGAACAACAATTTCAGTACCGGGCTTTAGGGTATTGCGATCAATCCCCGAGCGCAGAAGCGTGTTTGGCGTGCCGCCTTCGACCATCCATTCGCGCACTTGGCCGTCAGGTCCAGCAGCCATGAGGTGAACCCAGGCGTGGGGGTTGATCCACTCAACCTTTGAAACCTTGCCCCGAAGCAGCACAGGCGATTTTCCGTCGAATTCAGCGGAGAAGGCGTGGTGGGCCTGGGCCACATTAACGCCGACCAATGCGGCGCAAGCCAGGGCCGTGACAATCGCCAATGGAGCAAAAAATTGTTTCGTCATGGTCCGCCTCCAGCGGGCTATATCGTCGCCAAAAATAGTATTTCTGAGCTTATCCTGCTCAAGACACGTCAATAGGCAGTCCCTATTTCAAAGGCTGCCGACGGTACTGTCCGTACATCATCTCTTCGACAAATTCGACACACTTGAACTGCTGAAGCTGGGCGTCCTCACCCTGGCGCTTGTAAAGGTTCATCGCGATCTTCCAGGGACGGGTAAAGGTCGCCGGATCGGTGATTTCGGCTTCATATCTCAGCAGGCCAGGGCCCATTGGCGTCCAGCGCTCAACCACCTTCATGTCTGCAGAATGGTAATTCCCGGCGCGGTCCAACCAGGTCGAGTCCAATTGGCCAGTGACGGTCACCACCAAGGTGTCACCCTCCCATTTGGCCACAGACTGTCCCATCCAGGAATCAACAGGCGCTGGGCCTGGATCCTTGAGGAACAGATTTCGGACCGCACCTGCGTATTCGTAGGCGATCAGAATGTCGCCATCGGATTGGAATATCTGGAATGGCAAGGCCATATAGTTGGCCCGTGGAACGCCGGGGAGATAGCACTTGATTTCAGGGTCCCGGTGGATCCAGTCGGCCCGGTTTTCATCCCGGAGCTTCTTGGCCTCTGGGGTGTAGGGAATCTCCCCGCCGACAACGGCACCCACCCCAGCTGGCACGGCACCGACAGCACCGAGGGCGAGGACGTCCTTAGCTGGCACGGGATTGATAGGACCTGGCCGCATCTGCAGGGCGGCCCGGGCACCATGGGGTTCCAGGTCCCAATTTGCACCGCTCAGGGTCTGCCAGACGCCATTGAGATCTGGGTGTATTTTGTCAGGACCGCGGGGCGCGCGATAGACGGCGGACTTTGCAGCAACGGGCTTAGCGGCAGCCATAGAGGCGGTTGTCGCCAAGGCTTGGCATCCCAGAACGCAGGCGGCCATCAGAAGGGCGGTCGCTGTTCTCATCGCATAGTCCCCAATGTCGTTTCCAGTCCACGCCTCGCCCTTACGACGAGGCCGACCGTCAGAGCGGCCTTTTGTTTATCTTCGACGTTCAGACCGCCTATGTCTAGGTTCCATATCCAAGGTAGGCTTGGAGGCTTGGTCTATCGGTCGCTAGGTGTAGACTATAAGCCATGCGCGCCGGATCCTTTTGATTCAGGCACAAGACGCAGCAGTCATGTGGGAGCCTTCAGGTGTTGAGATCATTTTCAGGTCTTTTCGGCTTTGTCCTAGCTGCGGGGCTTGCAAGCTCAGCGATAGCACAATCGCCGCCGGCATCCCTGGGCCAGCAGGTCTATGATCGGGCCTGCGCCAGCTGCCACGCCGCACCTCCGCCCGGCAGTCGCGCCTCGTCGGTGGACCTACTGCGCAAGATGAGTGCATCCACCCTGAAGACCGCCCTGACGTCGGGCCCCATGCGCGGAATTGGTGAAAGCCTCTCCCCCGAAGAGCTCGAAGGCGTGGTGAGCTATCTCGCCGCAAAGACAAATGCGGCCTCAGCCGAGATTCCCGCCCCGCCCATGTGCCAGAAGGATCAATTGGAGATCAAAGTCCCCGCCGGGACGGTCCCCAAGGGCTGGGGCTTCACCGCCGACAATTCACGCCAATTATCCGCTGCCGAAAGCGGGCTGACCTCAAAAGACCTGGGCAATCTCGAAGTCGCCTGGACCCTAGCCTTCCCAGGCACCACCACATTGCGGTCCCAGGGGGTGGTTGTCGGATCCACACTCTTCTACGCCGCGGGACAAGCTGGGCGTTTGTATGCCCTAGACAGCGCAACGGGCTGCGCAAAATGGATCGCTCAGACGCCTTCAGAAATCCGGACAGGACTGTCCTTCGGCAAGCTATCGAAATCAGGCCGCTTCGCCCTCGTGGGCAGCGATGGCGGTGGCCAGGTCCAGGTCTGGGACGCACTGACTGGCAAGCTGATCTGGAGGGTCGATCCGCGGACCGCCGGCCTGGGCATGCTGACCGGCACCCCCGCCTTTGCTGGAGACAAGCTGATCGTGCCGATCTCCGCCATCGATGTGGCCCTGGCCATGCGACCGAGCTATGGCTGCTGTAAGGGCCATGGTGCTGTCGCGGCCCTCAAGGCTGAGACTGGCGAGCGCCTCTGGACCTATCACACCATGGTCGATGCGGCACCCCTGGGGGTGAAGAACAGCCAGGGCGTGGAAATGCAGGGCCCATCTGGCGCGCCGATATGGTCCTCTCCGGCCATCGATCTGGCCCATGGCGTGGTCTATGTCGGCACGGGAGAGAACACTTCCCCCCCCGCAACAGGCACAAGTGACTCCATTGTCGCCATTGACCTTTCCACAGGGCGCGCAAAATGGGTCTTTCAAGCCCTCAAAAACGACATTTGGAATATGTCATGCCCAACAGGTCGCGGCTCAAAGCGGCCGCCGGGCCCGAACTGCTTTTTCTTCGAAAGCGATAGTGTCCTTCGCGACCATGACTTTGGCGCAGGGCCGATTATCGCCCGCGCAAGTGGCAAGAATATCATTTTTGCTGGACAAAAATCTGGGGACGTTTGGGGCCTGGATGCTGCCACCGGCGTGAAAATCTGGAACCAGAAATTTGGTCCGGGCACGCCCTTGGGCGGCGTCCATTGGGGACTGGCGGCGGATGCGCGACGGCTCTACGCCCCCATTAGCGATCCGGGGGTACCTGCGAATCTATCTGCGGCCGGACTTCACGCCCTTGATCCCGCCACAGGCAAGGTTCTTTGGAGTTGGCGTGTCCAGCCGGCCTGCGACCCGCCAAGGGGGGCAAAAGTCGCCGGTTGCCTGGCCCATGCCGGGATCTCTGCCGCACCCATCGTCCTTGACAAATCCCTTGTCGCCGCCGGCCTGGATGGCCGCGTTTGGATCCTCGATGCCGCCACTGGCAAGGTCATCGCAACCCACGATACCATTGCCAGCTTCACCGGGATCAATGGTGCTATGGGCGTTGGTGGTGCCATCGATGCAGCGGGCGTCTTCGCTGGCGGTGGGTCCTTATTTATCAACTCTGGCTACGGCCAATTTGGCCAGCAGCCGGGGAATGTCCTGATCGCCTATCGGGCCAAGCGATAGGCGATGGGCGGGCTTTTGGACTTGCGCAAGGAGTGACATCATCTCCTCGTCCTCAGCCAAATTAGGGCAATACCTGCTCAAGGAAGGGCATGGGCCTAAGACCCTATTGTGGGTCACCGTCGGGCTATTTTTGGCAAGCCTGGGCTTGGCAGGGTGCGCCAGCTTGACTGTTCCCAAACCTGACCAAGCGGTGAAGCGTGGCCACGCCATAGCCCTTGAGGTCTGCTCGGCCTGTCACAATGTTGATGGGGCAGATCAAGACCTTCAGGATAAGGCACCCAGTTTCTCAGACCCCGGATTTCGTCACACGTCGGCTTTAACTGGCCGACTCAGGCAGCTAACTCAAAACGGCCACTACGCCATGCCGCCACGAGCCTTGAGTCGGGCGCAGATCGACGACCTCGCAGCCTATATTGGGCGAGATGCGGGTCATGAGTGAAACTTCCGTCTGGGCGCGGCGGTTTTGCACGTGTTATGGCGATCCTGCGTTTCCGGCGAATGGGCTAGAGCGTCATCTAAGAATGAGGCGCACGGTGCCAATGGGCATCTCAGGATCATCCAAGAACGGGCGTGGTGCCTCTGAGATCGGTGGCGTAGCATGACCTCGCCACGTGACGTCGCCAACCGCATCCCCATCACGGGTGCCTTGATGCTGGCGACCTTGATGAACACCTTGGATTCCACCATTGCCAATGTGGCCCTGCCCCACATTCAGGGCAGTGTTTCGGCGGCACAGGATCAGATCACCTGGGTCTTGACCTCTTATATCATCGCCACAGCAATTATGACGCCCTTGTCGGGATGGTTATCCCAGAGGTTTGGCCGCAAGCGTATGTTCTTGCTGTCAATCTTTGGCTTCACCGTAGCGTCCATGCTATGCGGGGTCGCCACAAACCTACCGGAAATTGTTCTATTCCGGTTGCTACAGGGCATTGCTGGGGCCTCAATGATGCCCCTGTCGCAGACCGTTATGCTGGATATTTTTCCGCCCCAGCAGGTGCCTCGGGTCATGGCCCTGTGGAGTTCCGCCGTCATTGTCGGGCCAATTCTGGGCCCCGCACTTGGGGGCTGGCTGACGGACAATTTGTCTTGGCGCTGGGTGTTTTACATTAACGTGCCCATCGGGATTTTGGCTTTCTTCGGCCTCTCAACCTTTATGGACGACGACGCTGGAGGGCGTCAGCGCCCCTTTGACACCCTAGGATTTACCGCCCTCGTGGCGTTTGTCGGCGGCCTGCAGCTTTTAGCGGACCGCGGACCGGGACAGGACTGGTTCCATTCTCCCGAAATCTGCGCTTACGGCATGGCCGTTCTCATGGGACTCTGGGTCTTCGTAACTCAGAGCCTCACAGCGAAAAATCCCTTCTTCCACCGCGACTTGATGCGCGATCGGAATTTCGCAACCTCGACCATCATATCCTTCTTCATCGGCGGATTGATGTTTTCCACCACCGCCCTGCTTCCGACCATGATGCAAAGCCTCATGGGATATTCGGTTCTTCAGGCCGGATATGCCAGCATGCCGCGAGGTATTGGCTCCCTTTGCGCCTTCCTCTTGATCCCGCAGCTTATGATCCTGATTGGTGCACGTCGCGTCCTCATGGTCGGCTTGGCTGTAAGCTCAATTGCTGTGTTCCTGATGACCCGGTTTTCCCTGGATATGACCTCCAACTCGATCATGGTGTCGGGGGTCATTCAGGGCTTTGGGACCGGCATGATGTTTGCCCCCCTCTCGATCCTGGCCTTTGCGACCCTGTCTCCGGCCCACAGGGTTGAGGGGACTATCCTCAACACCATGGCGCGGAGCCTGGGCTCAAGTGTCGGAATTTCAGCAGCCCAGGCCTTGCTCGTCCGGCAAAGCGCCTCGGTTCATTCGGTGCTGGCAGGCAATATCCAGACCTCAGATCCCATGATTGCAGCGGCCTTGCCGCCCTTCCTGAACCCGACAACCCAAACCGGAATGATGGCCCTCAACGGCGAGCTCTCGCGACAGGGGGCCATGGTGGCCTATGACACGGTGTTTTCCACACTCTTGGTGGCCTCCACGATCATTGTGCCGCTTTTGCTGATCATGCGGTCACCCCCGCCCGTAGCCCAGCCAGCCCATGAAATGGTTGGCGAATAGGTCTAGAATTTGGGCTCGCTCAAATGTCCCGGCGACAGCTCGGCGGCCGGCATCGGACGACCAAAGTGGAATCCCTGGAGCATTGTACAGCCTGACGCCATCAAAATGGTGCGCTGGTCCTCAGTTTCAACGCCTTCAGCGACGACGCTCATGCCCAAGGATTTCGCCAATTTGGCAACAGACGCGACGATAACGGCGGACTGGCGCTCGCGGGCGATATTTTCGACAAAGGATTTGTCGATCTTGATGCAGTCAATGGCAAATTGCTTCAGGTAGACAAGGCTGGAATAGCCCGTCCCGAAGTCATCCAGGGCCACACGCACCCCAGCATCTCGCAAAATTCGGAGATTGTAGGAGGCGCGCTCCACATCATCGATAATCGCAGTTTCGGTCAGCTCGATTTGAATGCGGTGGGGTGCCACATCGGCATCAGCGGCATATCGCAGGATACGCTCGCCGACATTATGGCGAAGGAACTGTCGCGACGAGAGATTGATCGAGACGAAGGGCAGGTTCCACTTGCGGCAATCGCGCAGGGCTTCCCGGGCGATCCAATCACCCACGTCCAAGATCAGGCCGGTTTCTTCGGCTATGGGTATGAACTCATTCGGCGGTATTGAGCCATAGTCAGGGCTATCCCAGCGAACAAGCGCCTCATAGCCAAGGATGGCCAAGGTGTCGGCCTTCACAATCGGCTGATAGACCATTTTCAGCTGGCCCGCATTCAGCGCGCGCTCGAGCCCACTTTCGAGGGTCAATCGATACTGGGTAACTTGGTCGAGGGCATCATCAAAAACCCTGAAGCGATTACGACCTTCGCGCTTGGCGGCGTACAGGGCGAGGTCGGCTTGCCGCATGAGCTCCACTTCACTGTGAGTTGCCCCCTGGCGGGCAATCCCTATTGAGGCGCTAACCTGAACATCGTGTCCGGCGATAATGCGACTTTGGCTGGCGACCCGAAGGATCTTGTTGCAGAGCTCTGTCATGGCGACGTCGCTGAGGGATTCAGCAATAATGCCAAATTCATCCCCACCAAGTCGCGCTAAAATGGCTCCACTGGGTAGAACAGCAGCCATACCGGTGGAAATTTTACGGACAAGCTCGTCGCCAGCCGCATGCCCCAAGGTGTCGTTGACAGCCTTGAAGCGATCAAGGTCGATCATCAGGACATTCTGCATTTGACGATTGCGCGTCAGCCGCATGTTCAATTCTTCAACAAAGCCACTCCTGTTGAGGCTGCCCGTCAGGTGATCATGGCGCGAAGCATGCTTTGCAATATCTAGGCGGGCGCGAAGCTCCTCGATCTGCACCTCGAGGCCCTTAATTGTTTCCGAGCTATCGCGCATAGCCCGCTTGGAATGGGCCCCTGCCCTTTGCCGCTCAGCCACCGCCTTTAGTGTTCTGACCATTAAGGTCCCATCGAGGGGCGCGGTCAAAAAGGTCATTCGTTCAGTCGAGCCCGCGACCTTCAGACAGGCAGCGAGGGCTGGGCTGTCGGTTGCGTCAAACAGGATGATGAGCTCTGAATTCCTCAAGGCCTGACGCAATTCGGTGACGCAATTGGTCAAATGGTCAATTGCGGTCCCACGAAAATCCAGCAGAAAGACTGCCGTGGTGCGACCGAGGTAGCGAGCTTGTTCGAAGTGGTGAAGCGCCTCACCTGCATCCTGGGCAGACGCCAAAGTCTCGGTCGGTAAGGCCTGGCGAACCCACGGCTCCAAGACCTCTAAGGCATCCAGGCGCGGGCTAATTATGACCGTCAGTATGGTCGATGACGCAAGACCTGCGCCCCGTCCGGCCAAATCGGAAAATCCGCTAGGCGACGGATGTCTGGACTGAGAGAAAGAAATAGGTCCGCCCCTTTACGCGAGGCCGGAGAATGACTTTTTAATTCCAACAAACCCCTAACACCCGGTCAGCCATCATGCGACTCTACGTCACAGGTGGCCGGGATCAGAGGGGGCAATCACGATCATCTTTGATCAGAATGCGCGCTGCATCGCCCTGCGGATCTTCATATTGATCGTGCCCCAGGGTCCACCAAAAGGCTCCTAAGGCAACCAGGGCAAGGCCTAGGGAAAAGGGTGCCAACAGGATGAAGATGTTCATTTCCGATCGCCCCTAAGAAGACGCAAGGCATTCAGGGTGACCACCAGAGACGACCCCGACATGGCAAGTGCAGCAATGAAGGGGTTGATCATGCCCAACATGGCGGCTGGTCCAGCGATCAGATTGTAAAGGGCTGCGAAGGCGAAGTTTTCCAGGGCCCTATGCCTTGCTGCCCTGGCGACATCCATCGCCTCGAGCACAGCGCCGAGCTTGTCGCCGGAGAATATCAGATCTGCAGCGTTTTGGCTGGCATCCAGGGCTGTTCCAGGGGCCATGGCGGCGTGGGCCTTGGACAAGGCGGCCACATCATTTAGGCCATCGCCGACCATCAGGACTCGCGCGCCCTTGGCGGTCGTTGCCGCAACTGCCAAGGCCTTGTCCTGCGGCGTCAGCTGAGACCGCCAGTGGGCTATCCCCACGCTTTTAGCCACCAAGGCCGTCGGACCTTCAAGGTCACCGGAAAGGATCTCAACCTCGCACCCACGACGTCGGAGCCCCTGAACCGTCGCTGCGGCATCTGATCGAACCGAGTCCGCAAACTTAAAGCAAACCGGAACGCCACCGACTTCGGTGAACCAGAGTTCTGTCTCGCCCGACGTATATCCAGCCCCGCCAACATAATCGGCGCGCCCCATCCGATAGATGCGGCCATTGATGGTGCCCTCGAGACCTTGACCTGGCGTTTCCTTGATGTGCTCGGCGATTGGCCCTGGGCCAGCCCCCCGTGCGAGGGATTTGGCGAGGGGGTGGGCCGACGCCCTTGCCAAGGGCGCAGCGCGCGCGATCTCCAAGGGATCGGCGTCGAGCAGACGGGGCCGCCCCTCGGTCAGGACCCCGGTCTTATCTAGAAATACATAGCTTACCTCGGCCATTCGCTCCAAGGCCGCGCCAGATTTCACCAGAATACCCCGTCGAAACAGCCGCGAAGCTGCCGCAACCTGCACCGCTGGAGCCGCCAAGCCCAAGGCGCAGGGACAGGTTATGATCAGCACAGTTGCCGCCCTCAGTAGGGCCTCTCGGGGCGACAATCCAAATCCCCAGCCTAGACCAAAGGTCAGAGCCGCAGCCGAATGCACAACAGGGACGTAGATGGCTGCGGCCTTATCGGCCAAGCGCACATAGGAAGACTTCGACTGGGAACCTGCCTCTACCAACCGTGCGATTTCTGCCAGGGTTGAGTCTTCTGACCTTGCCAAGGCAACAAGCCTCAGCATGCCGTTGAGGTTCAAGGCACCAGCCCTGCAAACCTCTCCGATCCTGACCGGAACGGCCGCCGTCTCGCCCGTGAGTAAGGCGTTGTCGAGATCAGCTGTCCCGGAATCGACCCTCGCATCGACTGGTATGCGCTCGCCGGGACGCACCAACAGCAGGTCGCCGGGAGCCACCTCGCGCAAGGGGACCCGCCTTTCATGGCCTTGTCCGTCCAACACTATGGCGGTCGCGGCCTGGAGGGCTAAGAGGTCCGCTGCTGCGCCACGGGCCTTACGGCGGAGGCTGTGGTCCAGCCACCTTCCGATCAGCAGTAGGAAGAGCAAGGTGACAGCCGCGTCGAAATAGGTATCACGACCGTGCAACAGGGTTTCCTGGAAACTCACGGCCAGGGTCAGCAAGACGCCGATTGAAATCGGCACATCCATATTGGCTTGACCGGCCCTTAAGGATCGCCAGGCCGACTTAAAAAACACCATGCCAGCAAACACCGCACAGGGTGCGCCAATCACGGCGCTAGACCATTGCATCAGGGTCCGCGTCGCTGGCCCCAATTCCTGGCCGAAGAGACCTGCCCAGATCGGCACGGAAAACATCATGGCATTGCCGGCTCCGAAGGCGGCAACGGCCAGGGCCATGGTGATGGCGCGCCCCTCGCGATCCTGAGCGTCTTCAGCCGCAACGGGATCGAAAAGTGTGGCGGGATAGCCAATACGATCGAGGGCATCGAGCACCAGCGCCGGGTCGCCATCCCGCGTCATTGAAACAGCCAGTTTCCCGGTGCTGAGATTCAGTCTTGCGGCGGAGACACCTTTTAGCCGTCTGATTTCCCCCTCAACCTTGGCCATACAGCCCGCGCAGTGGGCTCCGGTGACCAGGAGTTCGAGAAGGCCATCGCCGTCAGAATTAGGTTTTATGAATGCAGACAGGTCGGCGTGGGGGAGAGGCGACTCGACTAGGGCCAAGTGAGCCTCCGCTCAGCTTCGAAACGCTGGCCAGCAGGATTTGTGGCAACCAGGGTGAGGTCCCAGGCACCCCGAATGCCTGGCAATTCGGCCACATAGACCCCTGGGGCGGCCTCATGAAGCCTTGGGGCCAGTCGCCCGGATTCGGTCGCTGGATGCTCTAGCTTGGTGGTAAAGGTTAGGCCTCGGACAGGACCGCCCTTGGCGTCTTTGAACTCGACTAAGATGCGCCCGGGTTGAGCGCCCGCCGCCACCTTCCAGCCATATCTTTTCTGCGTCGCTAGCTGCGAAAGGCTTCGATTATAGGCAATGCCATCTTCGTAGGGCGTCACCGACACCTCACCCGGAAACGTCTTGTAGGCTTGAATGGCAAAGAGCACGTCCACAGTGATCAATACGGCGAAAAAACCCACCACCATGGCCAGAACATGCCATCCGGTCAGACCGCGTTCGGGGGTTGCAGTCGTTTCAGTCATTGGCTGTCCTCGGCATCAGAAACAAAGGTCGTCTCAACGGCTTCCGTCCCGCCCGGAAGAGTCACTGTGAACCTTGCGGGAAGACGCGGACCCTGGAGCGACTCCTCGGGAACCGTCACGAATACGCGAACGGCACGATCCGTATTGGCCTCGACCAAGGCATAAAGCGGTCCATAGGTATCTGCAGAAGCAGGCGTTTCGAGATGGGCCCCCTTGGGACCCTGAAATTCAATCTTCGCCTTGCCTGTGGTAAAACTGCGATTGGAGATTTTGAGCGTATAGCCATTTCGGATC
Organism: uncultured Alphaproteobacteria bacterium; assembly: GCA_937920085.1. Taxonomy (GTDB): domain Bacteria; phylum Pseudomonadota; class Alphaproteobacteria; order Caulobacterales; family Caulobacteraceae; genus Phenylobacterium. Next base: position 99,708 of record CALETE010000056.1, read on the forward strand.
GCCCCATCATGCAGGCGGACAAAGGTGGGATTGCGATCCTCCAGCACGTGAACACTGATGAAGGTGCGATGGGTCAGGCCCCAGAGCATGATGAGGCTGACCAGGGCCAGCGCCCCGGCATAGACCAAGGTCCGTGGCCGGATCAGGCGATAGACGGCGTTTCGTCCTTTGACACGGTCGGTCACAGCTGAATCCGTATCATAGGCAATCAGGCCAGTCGGGCGTCCGACCTTGATCATCATTTCGTCGCAGGCATCGGCGCATAGGCCGCAATTTATACAGGCGAGCTGAGAGCCTTCGCGGATATCGATCCCCATCGGACAGACAATGACGCACTGACCACAGTCAATACAGTCGCCTCGCCCCTCCCAGCTTGCGTCCCTCTTGTGAGGCCCGCGAGGTTCGCCCCGGTCGTACTTATAGGTGATCTGGAGGGAATGATTGTCCAGCATGCCCCCCTGAATGCGAGGCCAGGGGCACATATAGATGCAGACCTGCTCGCGCATACCGCCCGCAAAAACGTAGGTGGTAAAGGTCAGAAGCGCGCAGAAAATATAAGCCGTGGCCGGTGCGTGCCCAAGCCAGAAGGCTGGCAGGACGGTCGGCGCATCATGGAAATAGAAAATCCAAGCCCCCCCCGTCGAGAAGGCCACGACCAGCCAGGTCACATGCTTGCCGACCTTGCGCCAGACCTTGTTGAAAGACCAGGGCGCGGCGTCCAGACGCATGCGGGCATTGCGGTCGCCCTCAAACAGCCGCTCAACATAGATGAAAAGGTCGGTCCAGATGGTCTGCGGGCACGCATAGCCGCACCAGAGACGACCAAAAAGGGCCGAGACCAGAAAAAGGGCCAGGGCCGATATGACCAGAAGGCCAGTGACGAAGTAAACCTCCTGCGGCCAGAACTGCAGATCAAAGAGGTAAAACCGACGTCCTGCGAAATCGATGAGAATGGCTTGGTCTGGTAAGCCGCCTGGGCGATGCCATCGGATCCAGGGCGTAATATAATAGATCGCCAGGGTGAGGATCATCATCGCCCACTTGATCCGCCGCCACTGGCCATGAACCAGCTTGGGATAGATCGGCGTCCTTTTCTTATAGAGGCCGCCGCTCGGGTCGCTTTGATTACGCACCCGGTCGGCAACCGAGACCGGGCCCGCAGCATTCTCCCCAGAGACTTTGCGAGTCCGATCTATGACAACGACCATGCTGCTTACCTTCCAGCCGCGTTTGCGTGGACGTAGACCGCCAGGGCCTTAATGGTTTCAGGGGCGAGGCGCTTTTCCCAGGTCGGCATGACACCGCCACGACCGTTCCAGATCTGACCGCGGATATCTTCGCGGTTCGGACCATAGAGCCATTCCTTGTCCGTTAGATTGGGAGCCCCCTTCGTCTGGTCTCCCATCCCCGCCGGGCCGTGACATACAATACAGTTGGCCTGGAAGATGGGCGCTGCCCGTTGGACGGCGGCGTGGTCGGCTGTTCGACCCGACAAGGCGACCACATATTCGGTCAGGTCATCAATCTGCGCTGCAGGCAGGATCTGGTCCTTGCCAAAGGCGGGCATGATCGAAGATCGCGCCAAGGGGTTATCAGACCGGATGCCTACCTGGATGGTGTGCTGGATGTCTTCCAGTGTACCGCCCCAGAGCCAGACGTCATCGCGTAGGTTTGCGTAACCCTTCCCGCCTATGCCGCCTGCGCCGTGACAGGTTGCGCAGTTGTCGCCAAAGACTGACTGACCAACCGCAAGCGCATAGGCCTGGAGCTTGGGATCGGCTTCGATCTGCTGGAGGCTGGCGGACTTCAGCAACAGGCCTTCGGTGCCGCGAATCTTATGAAGCGCCGCCAGGTCGGCCACCACATCTGCCCGATCAGACTTGTGGAGGAGACCCTTGGTGTAACCGAAAGGGGTCGGCCATGATGGCATGGCGATCCAATAGCCAATCGCAAAGACGATGCAGGCATAGAAGACATACAGCCACCATCTGGGCAGGGGATTGTCCAACTCGCGGATACCATCCCACTCATGCCCCGTTGTGCCCACGTCCTTGGGGTCTGTAGGGTCTTTAACGTCACGCTCCGACATGGTCGTCCTCATCATCTTCTAGCGGAAGGCGTGCGAGGTCTTGGAAGGCCTCCCGGTGCTTGGGCCAAAGGGCGTAAACAAAGGCGGCGAGGAACATCACGCCGAAATAGACCGTGCCTCCTTGCTGAGCGAAGCGAGCGACGGTTTCGTAGTTAAGACTGCTCATCGCATGTTCTCCGGCGACTCGGCCTTGTAGGTCCGGAAGTCGACGAGCCCCCCAAGCATCTGCAGATAGGCAATCAGGGCGTCCATTTCGGTGATCTTGTCTGGGTTACCGTCATAGTCGCGCTGGATCACCTTGGCGCCGTAACGCTGGTGCAGGCCGGTTCCAGATGCGGTCGCGTCGGCTTGGGCTTCCAAGTCGGCCTTCGCATTGGCAATGTCAGCCTTGGTGTAGGGGACACCGACGCGGGTCAGGGCAGCCAACTTCAGCTGAATATCGCTCTCATCCAGCTCCTTCTTCGCCAGGAAGGCGTAGGGGGGCATGACAGACTCCGGTACCACCGAGCGTGGATCTGTCAGGTGGGCGACATGCCAAGCGTCGGAATACTTTCCACCGACCCTGGCGAGGTCAGGCCCTGTCCGCTTTGATCCCCACTGGAAGGGGTGATCATACATGCTCTCTGCGGCCAGGCTGTAGTGACCATAGCGTTCGACTTCGTCCCGCAGGGGTCGGATCATCTGCGAGTGGCAGAGATAGCACCCCTCCCGCACATAAATGTCCCGACCAGCCTGTTCGAGGGGCGTGTAGGGCCGCATGCCATCGACCTTCTCGATCGTGCTCTCCAAGAAAAAGAGCGGGGTGATCTCCACCAGGCCCCCGATGGCAACCACCACGAGGATGCCGAGGACCAGAAGGAGGGAGTGGCGCTCGAGTTTACCGTGTTGCTTCCACATATCGGATCCTCCCTTAAGCCTGAGCAGACAAGGCGGCGGCCGGACCCGAAGACTCGACCTGTCTTACGGAGCTGGGCATGGCGATGGTTTTCCAGACATTCACGACCATGATCAGGGTGCCGGAGAGGTACATGAGCCCCCCGATGACCCGGATGACGTTCTCGATGTGCTTGGCCGCCACCGTCTCGACGAAGCTGTAGGCAAGGAAGCCCTGGGGCGTGTATTCGCGCCACATCAGACCTTCCATGATGCCAGACACCCACATGGCCGCGATGTAGAGCAGGATGCCGATGGTCGCGATCCAAAAATGCCACTCAATCAAAGTGTTAGAGTACATACGCTCCTTTTTCCACAGCCAGGGCACCAGGCAGTAGATTGCGCCGAAGCTGATGAAGCCGACCCAGCCCAGGGCGCCAGAGTGCACATGGCCAATGGTCCAGTCTGTGTAGTGGCTGAGGGCATTGACCGTTCGGATGGACATGAGCGGCCCCTCGAAGGTCGACATGCCGTAGAAGGCGATGGCGACCGTCATCATGCGGATGACAGGGTCCGTGCGGAGTTTGTCCCAGGCCCCAGACAGGGTCATCAGACCATTGATCATGCCACCCCAGGAGGGCATCCACAGCATGACGGAGAAGGTCATGCCCAGGGTCTGGGTCCACTGCGGCAGGGCCGTATAGTGCAGGTGGTGTGGACCCGCCCAGATGTAGATGAAGATCAGCGACCAGAAGTGGACGATCGAGAGTCTGTAGGAATAGACCGGCCGCTCCGCTCGCTTCGGCACGAAGTAGTACATGATGGCGAGGAAGCCTGCGGTCAGGAAGAACCCCACCGCATTGTGGCCATACCACCACTGGGTCAGGGCATCCTGGACCCCAGCGAAGGCTGAGTAGCTCTTGTGATTTAGAAAGCTGATCGGCAGCGAGATATTGTTGACGATGTGCAACATGGCCACGGTCACGATCATGGCCAGGTAGAACCAGTTGGCCACATAGATGTGCGGCTCTTTCCGCTTCCAGATGGTGCCCAGGAAGACCAGCAAGTAGGCAACCCAAACGACCGTCAGCCAGATGTCGGCGATCCATTCTGGCTCTGCATATTCACGACCTTCGGTAATGCCTGCGAGATAGCCAATCGCCGCCAAGGCGATGAAAAGCTGATACCCCCAGAACACGAACCAGGGCGCTAGCCCCCCGGCCAGGCGCGCCCGGCAGGTTCTCTGAACGACGTAAAAGGACGTGCAAAGCAGGGCGTTTCCGCCAAAGGCGAAGACCACGCCTGAGGTATGCAAGGGCCGCAATCGACCGAAATTCAGCCACCCAAAATCCGGGAAATAGAAGATCCGCGGCCAGGCCAGTTGACTGGCGATAACCACACCCACCAACATCCCCACCGCTGCCCAGAACAAGGTCGCGATGACGCCGGCGCGAACCACGCCATCTTCATATTTGCCCTGATCATTCTGGAATTGGCCATTGGCAATACCAATCGTCAGTACCCCGCAAGCGACGACGAAGGCACCGAGAAATATCCATCCTTGGAGGCGAAAAAGAGGGTCGGGCGAAAACGCCGTGGCAAGCAGTGCCCCTAGCGCAAGCACCCCCATTAGAATTTGCAGGACCACCGCATTTGCCGGTGAAGCCTGTTGCTGAGTGTCGGCGGTCATTTCCCCATGGCCCTCATCGTTTCAATGCGACCTATTGGATGCCGTAGTCTTTGAGGCCCGACCTTGATGTGGCTCAAAGCGATCTTCGCAGAGCTAGCGGGACGCCCGATTCAATCGGTTGAAATAGGCAACCAGATCGCCAATTTGATTGGAGTGAATGCGGATGGAGGGCATGTCGTAGTGCCCCGTCTCCTCAATCTCCGTCAGCTTCTTTTGAAGGCTGTGTTCTTCATAGATCCCAGCAATGTCACGAAAGGCCGGCGACTTAGGGTTTGGACTGGCACCGGTTTCATTGACGGCGTGACAGGCCGCACATTGCGACTGGGCCAGCGCGCGACCGCGCGCGGCGGCGCGGCTCTGGTCGGCCAAGGCCGGTTGGACAGCGACCAAGGCGACGACGGTGGCTAGGTAGGCTAATTGGCGCATGACGGGTCCTCTCGAAGGGGCATCCTGACGCGGCCGAGCCCCATAAAGACGGCAGGCTCAGCGTTTAGCCTTGTCGGCGATCAGGGTGCAGGCATGCGCCCACCCAACGGCCAAAATGAATGAAGCAAAGCTGGCGACCACGAGCGCGAGAAATGCGGTTTTCGTATCGAACATTAAAACCTCCTGAGAGTTCACAGGTGGGTTTCTGCCCGACTTAAATTCAGACGGCTTTGATGCGGGTCAAACCCGCAAGGCAATTGGATTAGCGTCCGCCTCGGCGCTGGACGCAGGGATAGCTGGCCTTCAGTGCCGCTGCGATGAGGGTCGCAGCTGCAAGGGACGATTGGTCGGGCTTTTGCTGGATATAAGGCAAGATCGTCGATTTGAGCTGATCGACCGAGATGTCCTCAGGCAGGCAAAGGACGGAGCGTCGCCGACCCCAGATATCCTGCTCGGCTAACACCTGATCCACAGAGCCGAGAATATAGCCAGCACAGAGTTCAGCATCCCCCTGGACAGCTCCGGCATCACAGAGGGCCTCCAGCTTCCCAGCCTGCATGAAGGCGGGAATAGGTTTGGCGGCCCCAGGCGACAGGGTTGCCAGCGCAAATGCAAGGGCGACAAACATAGCTATTCTTCCCCGTAAGGTCATTACAACGCGAGCCCGAACTTGCCGCTATGCGCCAAATCAAAGCGCTTTCCCAACCCATGTCCTAGTCCTGGATAGCCTTACCCCCAGGGCGATCTGCGGCGTCGTCCCGTGCCTCCGGATGTCTACTTAAGGGGCGGCCCTGAATTTAAGGGTCGCGAGCTGCGCGCTATCCCGTGGTTAAGTTCAAAACGGGGTTTCCCAATGTCCCTTGCCTACGATTTCCAAGACGCCGCCATCCCCAGTCGCTCAGAGCCTTCCAGTGTCGATGAGACCCTGGACATCCTGAACCGCATGGGCGTTCGTATTGCCTATGCCAAGGACGAAGAGATTTATGGCCAGGATGAAATGGCTGACTTGGTTTATCGGGTCATAGAGGGCGCAGTCCGTACCTCGCGGTTGATGAGCGATGGACGGCGCCAGATCGGCGACTTCTACCGCGCAGGCGACCTATTTGGCTTTGAGACCGGCAGCCATCATCGGTTTGCGGCTGAAGCCTTACAGGATTGCATCATCCTGGTGCTCAAACGCTCGGCCCTAAAGAGTGCCGGCGGCGATCTGGAAAGGCTGACCTGGGCCACAACAAATCGGGAACTGGATCGCGCTCAAGAGCATTTACTGCTTCTGGGCCGCAAGACCGCCAGCGAAAAGGTCGCAAGCTTCCTACTGGATTTGGTGCGGGGCTCGGATGCAGACACCGTTGATCTGCCTATGGGGCGTCAGGACATGGCCGATTACCTCGGCCTTACGATTGAGACCGTTTCGCGTATGCTTTCTCAATTGCAGGCCACGCGGATTGTTTGCTTCACCGCTACCCGCAAATTCCAGACCCCAAACATCGCAGCACTTAAGCGTATGGCGGCCTGAAAACCGTCAAACGATCCACCCTCGAATTTGGAGATCTCGATGACCTATCGGACCCTATTGACCCATGTTCAGCCCTACGGATGGTCGGATCTGAGACTGGAAATGGCCGCAGCCCTGGCAGTAGACCTTGATGCCGTCCTGATTGGCCTCGCAGCCGAGTCGGTTCCGATCTATGCGGTCAGCGACCCCTATGGCATGGCCGCACCCCAGCTCACATCCATACTTGTCGAGCAGCAGACCAAGAACCTTGAGGATGCGCATACGCGCTTTCTTGAGCTCGCAGGTCGCGCTCAAACCCAATGGCGGTCCATCCGCGACCTGCCTACGCCTGCCATGGCCCGTGCGGCCCGATCTGCCGACCTGATTGTGGTTGGCGGGTCATCTTCTGGGACAGACGACAAAAACTACGCCGTGGACATTGGCGAACTGGTCCTGACCGCGGGGCGACCCGTCTTAATCGTTCCACAGGACGGCGGATTCCTAGCGCCGAAAAAGATCGTGATTGCCTGGAAGGACAGCCGGGAATCGCGCCGGGCTGTCACAGATGCCATGCCCTTTCTGGAAAAAGCCGAAGAGGTGATGGTGCTTGGTGTTGGTAGCGCCGAGGACACCGACAACCTGCATTTCGAAACAAAGGATGTTGCCGACTTACTAGCCCGTCACGGCGTGAAGTCCTGCCGTCCAACCGTCGCCGCGGGGACAGGGGAAAAGGTCGAGGCTCAGATCCTGGCTCATATCGAAGCGTTTGACGCTGATCTGGTGGTGGCCGGCGGATATGGTCATAGCCGTGCGACAGAGTGGGTGCTTGGCGGCGTGACAAGGACCTTGCTGCATCTGCCCAAACGGTATGTTCTCCTGAGCCACTAAGGCCGTGCGCCCTTGTGCGCGGTGCAGGAGCACCCTATCGCTGAGTCATGTCACTGAGTTTCCTGTCAAAACCGGTTTCTAGTGGTCGAACCCTGACACAAGGGCTTGTGGCGAATGTGGTCGCGATCCTAGCGGTCGCGGTATCCCTGGCACTGTATGCGACCTTACGCCCCCTCATGGCGGGACACCTCAGCCTGGTAATCCTGATCCCATCCCTGCTGTTTGCGGCAGCGACAGTTGATCGCGGTTCGGTCCTGCTCTTGACCGCATTAGGCTTGGCCGCTGTCTTGGCCATGATTGGATTTGGCGCGCTGAGCCAACCGGCAAATCTTATAGAAGTGGCAGCCTATGTGATCCTGGGGCCCTGTTTCGCCTATGGCGGTTGGCGGCTTAAGGTGTCCAATGCCGCGGCAGCAGCAGCGATCCGCGACGCGGAAGAACGCGGGGCACACCTGCAGTCAATTCTCGACACGGTGCCTGACGCGATGATTGTGATTGACCCCCGTGGCGTCATTTTTTCCTTCTCTGCGGCGGCTGAACGGCTGTTTGGCTGGCAAGCGAGCGAAGTGATTGGTCGGAACATCAGTGAATTGATGCCTGAGCCCTACAGGTCGGGCCATGACAACTACATCAAGCGGTATATGGAGACTGGTGAGGCACGCATTGTCGGAATTGGGCGCGTGGTCGTTGGCGAGCGCAAGGACGGTTCAACCTTTCCCATGGAGCTTTCCGTCGGTGAGATGAAGTCCGGAGACAGGCGGTATTTCACCGGCTTCGTCATGGACTTGACCGAAAGTCAGGCTGTAGCCCGCCGCATGCAGGAAATGCAGACCGAGCTCATTCACGTCTCGCGATTGACCTCCATGGGTGAAATGGCCTCGGCCCTGGCCCATGAATTAAACCAGCCCCTGTCAGCGATCGCCAATTACATGAAGGGGTCTGTCCGTCTCCTCGAGGCATCTGCCCCAGACCTCACCAAGATCAAGAGCGCCCTCAGCGAGGCCGGCGACCAAGCCCTGCGCGCCGGCGCCATTATCCGAAAACTCCGTGAATTTATAACCCGTGGCGAGGCCGAAACTCAGGTTGAGCACCTTCCGAAGCTGATTGAGGAAGCTGGCGCACTGGCCATGGTCGGGGCCAAGGATATGGGTATTCGGCTTTTGTTTGACTTGTCTCCGGATGCCGATCTGGTGATCGTCGACAAGGTACAGATCCAGCAAGTGATTTTGAACTTGATGCGCAATAGCGTGGACTGCATGGCAGACTCACCAGTCCGCACCCTCACCGTCGCTACAGAAGTAGATGACCAGGATATGATCGAGCTCTCGGTTACCGATACAGGTCCTGGGATCGATCCGGACGTGGCAGGGCGGCTCTTCCAACCCTTCGTAACAACCAAGGCTGAAGGCATGGGCGTGGGGCTTTCGATTTGCCGCACCATTATTGAAGCCCACGGGGGAAAGATATGGTTTGAAACGGGTCCTGGTGGTGGCACCAGTTTCCGCTTCACCCTACGTCGCGCAAAGGCAGAGGAAGATGCCTGAAGCCCCGATTATTCATGTGATAGATGACGATGAGGCCATGAGAACCTCCTTGTCTTTTCTGCTGGATAGCGCCGGATTGGATAATGCGGTTTATGCCTCCGCAGAGGCCTTTCTAGAACACGCGAGCGATGACGCTCGGGGATGCATCATCACCGATATTCGCATGCCAGGCATGAGCGGAATGGATTTGGTGGCACATCTGAAATCGACGGGCACCAAATTGCCTGTGATTGTCATCACCGGTCATGGGGATGTTCCCCTTGCCGTTCAGGCGATGAAAAACGGAGTGCTCGACTTCCTTGAAAAGCCCTTTGACGACGAGATTCTTCTGGCAGCCATTCATCGCGCCCTGAGCGACCATGGGCGGGAGGGGAGCCCCACGGGAGACGGCACCTTCGCATCTGTCCTTGCCACCCTATCTCCTCGAGAAACCGAAGTCCTGCGCGGGGTGGTTGCTGGAAAAGCCAATAAGATCATCGCCTATGACCTGGGGATCAGTCCCCGAACCGTCGAAGTCTATCGCGCCAATGTTATGGCCAAGACCGGCGCAAAAGGGTTATCCGAGCTGGTCCGTATGGCGATGTCTGCAGGCTTTTAGGGCGAAATCTGCCCATCATTGGCACCTTTGCGATGTATCAAGGCTAGGTGACGGTCGCCGATTTAAGGATCGCTCTCCCGTCCGTCTGCAAGCCTGAAATGCGCCCCATCGCTTCCATCCCGCCGTCTGTTTTTCTGGTCGACGACGACCAGGCCCTGCGCACTGCCTTGAAGTTTTCGCTCGAACTGGAAGGCTTTGACGTAAGGACATATGCCTCAGGTGAGGACCTATTGCGGGCACGATTTCCCCGCCGTGGCGGGTGTTTGGTTTTGGATCAGAACCTCCCTGGGCTCACCGGCCTCGAAGCCCTTTCCGTCCTGCGAAGTCGCGCCATCAACCTGCCCGCCCTCCTCATCACCAGTCACCTGACCGCTGCCTTGAAAGATACCGCCAAGCAGGCCAAGGCCACAGTGGTAGAGAAGCCGCTGCTGGGCGATGTGCTCGTCGGTTGTATCTGGCGCGCCCTTGATGAAGCTAAGGCAGTTTAAGGCAGTCGGGAGCGTAACTTCGTCAAGCTAGGCAGGCGGATATCTTGCTGTATCGTGACCCCCAATAACCTGGGAGGCAGGAACATGACCCTAATAGATCACGCGAGGCTGACGCCTGAAAAGCCCGCTATGATTTCAGCAGACACGGGCAAGGTCGTCACCTTCGCTCAGCTTGAAGATAATTCAACGCGGCTTGTTCATTTCCTGCGGGCGCAAGGCCTGGTGCGCGGCGACCATGTGGCCATTTTGATGGAAAACCACCTGTCCTTTATGGACTTGGTTTGGGCGGCCTATCGCGCCGGACTCTATGTCACGTCGATCAACCGATATCTGCCGCCAGACGAAGTGGCCTATATCGTTCAGGACTGTGGGGCCAAGGCCCTCATCACCTCCTTTGGCAAGCGCGATACGGCAGCCCCGCTCTTGGATATGATCCCCGACTGTCCCCTTCGGCTCATGGTCGATGGAACCATCCCAGGTTGGCAATCCTACGAACAGGCCCTGGCGCAAAGCGCGTCAGTGCCCCTGGACGAAGAGTGGATGGGCGACTCCATGCTCTACAGTTCAGGCACCACTGGACGCCCTAAGGGCATTCTGCGCCCCCTGCCCAACCTTTCGACAGCTGAAGGCATGGCCTTGCGCCAATCAGTCAATCGTTACGGCCTCAGCGCGGACTCAATCTATTTATCGCCCGCCCCGCTCTATCACGCAGCGCCCCTGTCTTATGTCCTGACGGTTCAGTCTTTTGGTGGCACGGTCGTAATGATGGAGCGTTATGACGCCGAGCAGGCCCTGAAATTGATCGCTGATTACAAGGTGACCCATAGTCAGTGGGTGCCGACCATGTTTGTGCGAATGCTGAAACTGCCGCCGGACGTCCGGCATAGCTATGACCTTTCCAGCCACAGGGTTGCCGTGCATGCGGCAGCGCCCTGCCCGGTTGAGGTGAAGCGGGAAATGATCGCCTGGTGGGGCCCGATCCTCTTCGAATACTATGCCGGGACTGAAGCCTCGGGCTCGACCTTCATCACCAGCGAAGAATGGCTGAAACATCCAGGCTCCGTCGGAAAGGCTGCCCTGGGCGTCCTGCATATCTGTGATGAAGATGGCGCTGAGCTTCCCATCGGCGAGACGGGTCTTGTCTATTTCGAACGGGAGACACCAACCTTCCAGTACCATAATGATCCCGAAAAAACCCGCGCCGCACGGCATCCCTTGCACGCCAATTGGAATGCGTTGGGAGATGTGGGCTATCTGGATGAGGAGGGGTATCTCTACCTCACTGACCGCAAGGCCTTTATGATCATCTCAGGCGGTGTGAACATCTATCCTCAAGCCATTGAGGATGCCCTGGTCACACACCCAAAGGTCGGCGATGTGGCGGTGTTTGGTGTTCCAGACCCAGAAATGGGCGAAGCCGTTAAGGCCGTCATAGAACCTGCGCCCGGCATAGAGCCGACCGAAGAGCTCGCCCAGGAACTTCTGGCCTTCGCCCGTAGCAAACTTGCCCACTACATGGCCCCAAGATCGGTCGACTTTATCGTGGAAATGCCCCGCCTGCCGACCGGCAAACTTTATAAGCGACTGCTTCGTGACACATACTGGCAGAACCAGGACAGCAAGATTTGATCCTGTGTCCCTGCGCCTGACCAATGGGTCCTATCGCGTCCTGCTGACCCCAGAGGTCGGCGGCGCGCTATCAGGGGCTTGGTACACCATCCATGGCGATCACTGGCCAATCCTCCGCCCGGCCCAAGACATCCTCACGGATGTCACGGACTCCGCCTGTTTCCCCCTAGCGCCGTTCTGCAACCGCCTGCGTGACGGGCACCTCAGCTTTCGGGGTCGGGAGGTGCAGCTTCCGCCAAACATACCCCGACAGCGCCATCCACTGCATGGCCAAGCTTGGCAGGAACCCTGGACCCTAGAGTCGCACACCTCAAACACGGCCACCATGCGGTTTAGGCACAGTCCCGGACATTGGCCCTGGCTCTATGAGGTCCACCAGACTGTTGAGGTGTCAGAGACCGGGATCCTCATCGCGATCACCCTGACCAATCTGGACAGGGCGCCAATGCCTGCTGGAATTGGACTCCACCCTTATTTTCCGTCTACGGAATTCACGCGCCTGCGAACCCAAGTCAGCTCCGTCCAGCTGACGGATGGCGACACCCTCGTAACGGGCGACACCGCACCGGCGGAGTTAGCCTATGACCTGAGCGATCGCCGCATTTTGGGGTCTGGACTGGATCATGGATTTGCAGACTGGTCAGGAGAGCTGGAAATTCTCTACCCCGACTATGGGGTGCGTATGACCGCCTCACCCAACGCCCGTTGGCTGCAAGTCTATACGCCGGTCGACGCAGCCTATTTTTGCGCAGAACCGGTCACCCACGCCAATGATGCCTTTGCAGCGCCTGAGACGTCTTGGCCTGACCTCGGGGTGAAGGTGCTGGAAACAGGGGACACCGTTCACATGGACATAAGACTGCAAGGTTTCCAGAGATAGGCAACCCGGCAGGTCCAAGGACCGGCTTTTACAGACAGTGCCCTAGGCCTTGGCCGCCCGCTCTGATTTCAGCAGGGCCGTGAGTTCGGCCACAGCTTGGGTCAATTGCAGGACTTCGCGGTCCCTTAGGGCGTCAATCTTCTCATGGAGTAGCTCGATCTCCAGCTCGGCCTTGATGTTTACATGATAGTCGTTCTCGGCCTCTTTTCGGTCGATTTCCTGCTGCCGGTTCTGGCTCATCATGATGAAGGGGGCGGCATAGGCAGCCTGAAAGGACAGGGCGAGGTTCAGCAGGATAAAGGGATAGGGGTCCCAATGGCGGATATAGGCGGTAACGTTCAGAGCAATCCATAAGACCAGTATGGTCGATTGAATGATGATAAAGCGCCAGGATCCCATGGTCGCTGCGACGGTGTCGGCGATTTTTTGCCCGACGGTCAGGTCATCTGGCGATTTTGACGCCCATTTCTGCCGCAGCCTCCGCCGCTCCAACCTCAGTTCGGCCAGAATTTTCAGTTCGGCGTCATGAAGATCGTTGGCAAGATTGGTCGACATTGAAGGACTCCCTTATCTCTTGGGGGTTATCTTGCCCTAAGCAAGACGCCCGTGCACGATTATGCGATGAAGGATGTCGCCAAGCCTTCCCGAGGACTACATCCCATGCCCCGCACAGCTCTTTTCCTAACCTTGGCAATGCTTGGCGGGGTGAGCGGCGCTACGGCGGCGAAATTGGACCACCCGTCCCCCATGCCCAAGGTCGCCGTTTTGATGAAGTCTGTGGTGGATAAGGCATCAACCGATCTGTTCAATCGGGCGGGCAATGCAGACCCAGCTAATGGCGCAGACCAGATCCTGCCAGACGCCAAGGGTTGGGCCGCCATTACGACGGATGCGACCCGGCTGAAATCCATTGCCTTGGATTTGCAAAGTCCCAAGACGGGCAAGATTCGCGAGGTCAATTGGATGGTTCAGGCCCGCGCCATGGAGTCTGCCGCCTCGGCCGCCCTTCGCGCCTCCACGTCCCGGAACCCAGGCGCATTGGCAAAAGCCGCCAACGACCTTGCAGACACCTGTGGGGCCTGCCACGCCGTCTACAAAAAACAGCCGTAAATTGCCAAAAAGTGGGTGCCTTGGCACTCTTCAGCAGGCGCTCTTTTCGTCGTGAGCGACAGCCCAAACGGCAATGGTTCCGAGATCGATGAGGGTGGTCATCGGCGCGACAGCGCCCTGCCCCAGTGAGGACATTTAGGACGGCACGAAACTCTGACGTTCTAGGGGTCTTTTATCGAAGACATCGTCTTCACCAGACGCAAGGGACGAGGTTATTCCCGCAGGACCAATCGTACTAACCTGCGGCACCTGAATACCGTCGCGATCCTTTGACCTTAGATCAGGGCGACGCGCTTTTCATTGGCGGCGGCCAGGGTTCGGCCAATGGCATCAACCAAGTCGTCCATCCTGACGGACTTGGAGAGCGTGGCGTTGTCGTGGGCAGCCTTCACATCACCCACAATCTTCAAGGCCTTTTCAGCCGAGACGATTAAGACAGGAATCTTCCCCTTGGACCCGCCGCAGGCGCGGATTTCACGCAGGGCCGTTAGACCGTCCTGACCCGGCATGAGGAGGTCCATCAGAACCAGATCATAGTCCAGCGTCTCGATTATGGTCGGCTCTGTTTGGGTTTCTTGCGCATCGTTGGCGGCATAATCTGCGACGTCGCTCTTTTGACGAAGAACCTGATGGTTCCGACCACCATCATCAATGCAAACAATGCGCATGGGTGTGTCTCTCGGCCCGCAAAACCACCAGCCGGAGCGCCCGACCTTTTCAAAAGGTAACGGAGTGTGATGAATACGGAATTAAGGCCAGGGTTGTGAATTTGAATATTTCGCCACGAAACCGTCGTTGCGCTTCAGGCCATGGCGACTAAGGTCTGGCTAACAAACCTAGGGAGAATGTTTTGGTGCATGTGAGTGGGGCGACCCTGCCAGCAGACACGGCAGCGGGGGCGAAGCCCTCCTTCGCAATCAAGGTGTTCTATGCCCTTGGACAGTGCGCTCAAAGTGGCGGGTTCGATACCGCCCTCGGCCTTGTCTTCTTTTATTATACGGCGGTTTTAGGATTGTCGGGCGCGCTGGTTGGGGCTGCGCTCGCAGTCAGTCTGGCCTTTGACGCGGTGGTCGACCCCGTGGTCGGCTCATGGTCCGACAATATGAAATCCCGGCTGGGCCGTCGCCTGCCCCTGATGATCTTATCCATACCCCTGATCACCCTGTCCCTTGGCCTGCTGTTCTCCCCACCTAAGGGGCTTGGACAGACTGGCATCTGCATCTGGCTGGCCATCTTCTCGGTTGCAGCGCGCAGCTTTATCTCTCTGTTCAACGTCCCCTATATCGCCCTAGGTGCCGAGCTCGCCTCGGACTATCTGGAGCGCACCCGGGTCGTGGTGTTCCGCTCCGTCGCGGGCATTATTGCCGGAACAACCCTGACCGCCCTGGCCTATTCCGTGTTCTTTGCCAACGGCGGGCTGCAAAGACCCGAGGGTTATCCCGCCTTTGGTTGGACGGTCGCGGCCCTATTAGCTGTGGCCACCAGCCTGTCCTGCCTAGGTTTGGCGAAATACGCTGCCGCCCTACCCCAGCCAGCCCAACACGCTCAACCCATGTGGCGGCGTCTCCCCGGGGAGATGGCAGAGATTTTCGCCAATCGCTCCTTCCGCGTGCTCTTCCTCGCAGCGGTGGTGGTTTATGTGGCGGTCGGTCTCAATGCCAGCCTCAACAACCACGCCTTTGTCTTTGTCTGGCGCATGAAGAGTGAGCTCCTGCAGTTCATTGGCTATGCCTATCTGTTGGGTATTCTCCTAGGAGTCGGTGTCGCGCCCTCCCTGCAAAAGCTCATGGAAAAGCGGACTGTGGTCATTCTGGGCTTTGCCTTGCTGATCGCCAATTGGCTGGTCCTGCAGGGCCTGAAATTGGGCGGTCTCTATGCGCCCTTGGGGGCCGCAGCCCTTTTGCCCATGCAGGTCAATTCCTTCGTCGCCGGGATCGGCACGGGCCTGTTCTCCGTCTCCTTCCCGTCCCTGATGGCAGATGCCGCCGATGAGCATGAACTGCTGTTTGGGACCCGCCGAGAAGGGCTCTATTTCGCGGGGCTGGGCTTTGCCGGAAAGGCCGCCTCAGGCCTTGGGGTGATGGTGGCTGGTCTTGCCCTGGATCTGATCCGGTTTCCAAAGAACGTCGGTCAGACGGTCGGGGTCATCTTGCCGCCAGATGTTCAATTTCGGCTGGTCTTGATCTGGGGTCCCGTGGCCGCAGTGATCGCCATTGCGTCCCTGATCATCTTCTCCTTCTATGGCATCAACCGCAAACGCCACGCCGAAATCGCTGCGGCCCTGCAAGCAAGGCGCGCCTCCACCTAAATCAATCTAGGCCTAGCCCATGTCCAAAGACGCCTACGAAAAAGAACTGGCCGAACTGCAACTGGCCCTGGTGCAGTTCCAGCAGGACGCCATGACCACAGGCGAGAAGGCCGTCATTGTTTTTGAGGGGCGCGATGCGGCTGGCAAGGACGGGACGATCAAGCGGATCACCGAGCACCTTTCAGTCCGCAATACCCGGGTTGCCGCCCTGCCCAAGCCCTCTGACCGGGAGCGGACCCAATGGTACTTCCAGCGTTATGTCTCCCACCTGCCGGCAGCCGGGGAACTCGTGATTTTCAATCGCTCCTGGTACAATCGCGGCGGGGTAGAGCCAGTCATGGGCTTTTGTACCCCTGAGGAACACAGGCAATTCCTGGCCGATGTCCCGGTCTTCGAAACCATGCTGGCCCAGAGCGGCATCCGGTTGGTGAAGGTCTGGATCGACATTTCCAAGAAGGAGCAGTCAAAACGGCTCGACGACCGCCGGACCGATCCGCTCAAGGTCCTGAAGATCAGCCCCCTGGATGCTGAGGCCCAAAATCACTGGAGCGATTACAGCGCCGCCCGGGACGAAATGCTCACCTCCAGCCACACGGCCACGGCCCCCTGGATCTGCGTTCGGGGCGACGACAAGGAGACGGCGCGGATCAACATCATGCGGCGATTGGTGCACAGTCTGGCCCCCAAGGAGATCGCCAAGCGCGTGGCGACACCCGACCCTGCCATCCTCTTTCCCTTCGACGTTGCTGCCCTCAGTGACGGCCGACTGGCGCGCTGATCCGTGGTCGAGGTCATCTCGTCCCTCACCGCCCGACGGATGGCCCTCGCCGCCCAGGGCTTTGCCCAAGCCCGCCCCAAGACCGCTGGCCGCAAGCACGTCATGCAGACAATTTCCCGGCTAGGGGTCCTGCAGATCGACTCGGTCAATGTGCTGTCGCGAACCCACTACCTGCCGCTGTTTTCCCGGCTTGGCCACTATCCCCGGGACCTGCTGGAAAACCTGGCCTGGGGCAAGACGCCCGAGCTTTTCGAGTACTGGATGCATGAGGCCTCCCTGGCGCCCTGGTCGACCCAGGCCCTCATGCGCTGGCGGATGGAGGATGCTGCCAAAGGGGTCGGAACCTGGAAGGGCGTCGCCCACTTCCTGCGCCACAACCGGGACTTCGTAGACAGGGTTCGCGAAGAGATCGACGCCCGCGGCCCCATGCCGGCCTCAGAGCTGCAACTCGGGGCCAAGGGCAAGGGGGGCTGGTGGGGCTGGAGCGAGGGTAAGCGGGCTCTGGAATGCCTGTTCTGGGCCGGCGAGATCACCGCTGCCACCCGGCGCAGCACCTTTGAGCGGGTCTATGGCCTGCCCCACACGGTGCATCCGGCCCATGTCCGGGACCAGGAAACCCCGCCAAGGGACGCCGCCCAGCGGGACCTGCTACGCATCGCCTCCCGCGCTATGGGGGTGGCCACCGAGCGGGACCTCCGGGACTATTTCAGGATGAATGTGGCCGATACCAAGGCCCGCATCGCCGAGCTCCAGGATCTGGGCGACCTGATCGCCGTTGAGGTCGCCGGATGGGACCAGCCCGCCTGGATGGCCCCCGACGCCCAGAGGCCCCGCAAGGTCGCTGCCAGTGCCCTGCTCTCACCCTTCGACAACCTCATCTGGTTTCGCGAGCGGACGGAGCGGATATTCGGGGTCAAGGTGCGACTGGAAATCTACACCCCGGCCCACAAGCGGGTGCACGGCTATTACGTCCTACCCTTCCTGCAGGGCGAGGCCATTACTGCAAGGGTTGACTTGAAGGCCGAGCGCAAGGCCGGATATCTCTCCGTGCTCAGCGCCCACGCCGAGCCCTGGGCCGATGATCGCACAGCCGACCTGCTGGCGGCCGAGCTCCACCTCATGGCCAAATGGCTGGGCCTGAACGGGGTCAAGGTGGCGCCTAAGGGTGACCTAGCCAGGGATTTGGCGCGGGCGGTGGGTTAGGGCGGCAAGATGAGCAATCAACTTGCATCCATCCCGCCCTCTGGCGCGTAAGGTCCTCAAACGACAAGGATACCCCATGCGCAAACCCCTGATCCTCATCCTGGCCCTGGCGGCCCTGTCTGGTGCTGCTTTCGCAAAGGCACCTGAGCCGGCGAAGAAGATCGATCCCAAGGTCTTCTACAATGGCCGCTGGATCGAGATTGGGCGCAGGCCCATGTTCATCACCAATGGCTGTGTGGCCGGGACCACCGACTATCGCCCCGCGGGCGATCTCACCGTTGCTGTGACCGACGGCTGCCGCCGGGACACGCCAACTGGCAAGCCGGTCATCCTGCAGGGCCAGGGCACCATCTTGGACCCGGGCACCAATGCCAAGCTTAGGGTTCGCTATAATGCCCTGATCACCTGGGACTATTGGGTGCTGGACCGGGCCGAAGACTACAGCTGGTTCATCTCGTCCGACCCGACCTTGAAGAACCTCTGGATCTACACCCGCAAGGTCCCGACCCCGGCGGAGTTGAAAGACCTGATCGGCCGGGCCAGGGCGCTAGGCTACGACACCAACAAGTTAGAGTTCCCGACGCCGCCAGTGGAGTAACCCCCTACCCCACCGTCACCGCATGCAGCCGCGCATAGGTGCCGCCCTTGGCCACCAGAACCTTGTGCGACCCTTCCTCCACGATCTTGCCATGCTCGAAGACCAGGATGCGGTCGGCTGAACGGATGGTAGACAGTCGATGGGCGATGACGATGGTGGTGCGGCCGACCATCAGGGCCTCCATGGCGGCCTGGACGTCGCGCTCGGTTTCCACGTCCAGGGATGAGGTGGCTTCATCCAAGACCAGGATCGGGGCGTCGGCGAGGAAGGCGCGGGCTATGGCCACCCGCTGACGCTCCCCGCCGGACAGCTTGACCCCCCGCTCGCCCACCAGGGTGCCATAGCCCCGAGGCAGACGGGCGATGAAGTCGTGGGCGCGGGCCCGGCGGGCGGCCAGCTCGATCTCGTCCTGGGTGGCACCTGGACGGGCATAGGCGATGTTCTCGGCGATGGTTCGGTGGAACAGGATCGGATCTTGGGCCACCAGGGCGATGGCGCTGCGGAGGGAGCCTTGCGCGACCTTGGCGATGTCCTGACCATCTATGCGAATGGCCCCGGACTGTAGATCATAGAGCCGCTGGATCAGCTTGACGAAGGTCGACTTGCCGGCCCCCGTGGGACCCACCAAAGCGATCCGCTCGCCCGGCGCGATGGTCAGGTTGAAGTCCACGAACAAGGGCTCAGTCACCGACTTATAGCGGAAGGTCGCCGCTTCGAAGACGATCTCCCCCTGCTGACCGACGAAGGTCGGCGCACCCTGGACATCGGCCACCTGCGGCGCGGTGCGGGCAAAGCGTGCCACGTCCTCGGTATCTGCCAGACCCTTTTGCAGCATGCGGATATTGTCGCCGATATTACGAAGATAGCTGCTCATCAGCATGAAGGCGGTAACCCCGAAGGCCACATCCCCCGCGCTGGCCTTGCCCAGGGTCCACTGCCAGATCAGCAGGCCAGTGAGCCCGGCTTGCAGGGCGGCCAACAGGAAGTTCATCACCAGCCAGACATCGGTACCCCGGTTCCAGGTGACCATGACGGCGTCGCGCCAAAGGGCTGTGACCTTGGCCAGTCGGCCTTCCTCCCGGCCCTCTGCGCCAAAGCTGCGGACCGTGGCATTGCCGGTCACGGCATCGGCCAGGGCGCCGCCCAAGCGGGAGTCCAGAGCCACCGAGCGTAGATTGGCCGGGCGGACGAACTTTTCGGTCAGCATGACATTGGCGGCCACATAGATCCCCACCACCACCAGGGAATACAGACCCACCAGGGGCCAGCGCATCAGCATGATCACCGACATGCCGATGAGCACGGCAAAGGCTGGACCGAGCCAGAGGACCACGGCGTCGGAGACCGTGTCATAGCCCCACATGGCCCGGCTGATCCGCCGAACCGTGGCCCCGGCAAAGGCGTCGGCGTGCCAGTCAGCCGAAAAGGACTGGACCCGCTTGAAGGCCTCGTCAGTCAGCTCCGACATATTCCAGGCCGCCAGGGGGATGAACATCTTGTTGGAAACGTTCCGGACAATGGCCAGGGACAAATAGATGCCGATAAAGCTGGCCCAGGCTGACCAAGCATCATCCACATGGGCGGGCCCCGCCGCGACAGCATCCACCAGCATTCCCGACGCCCAGGGCAGGCTGAGGTCTAGGCCGATGGCCAGTAAGGTGGTGGCAATCACGCCGATCAGCAGGCCGCGACGGCGCAACCAGAAGGCCGAGATGAAGCCCAGCACCTGGCCGTTGGACAGCAGGCGGGACTTATTCTCGTCCTCGTCCTCATAGTGGGCAGTGTCGTCTTGATGGGTAAGTTCGGTCATGGGAACCAGAAAAATGAAGACAGATAAGGGCCCGGACCGGGCGCAGTTGCTGTCTGTGTCAGGAGATCGCCGGAAGGGTCCGGCTCGGCGAGGGGTCGATGATGTGACCGGCGAATAGGCCGGGTCAGACCTGAGGTTTCGACATGCGGAGGTGGTCGGATACGACTGTGTGACACATGGTTTCAGACCCTCCTTTCCGCTCGCAGTTGAGGTTAATGTAAGGCTAGGCGCGGGTTCCAAGGGCGTCAACCGGGGGGGCGAGCAGGTTTCGTCAACTGCCACAGGACTGCGACCATTAAGTCACAAGGCTTCCGCGCCAGCCCTTCCGCATAAGGCCATTCAAAGCTATCACCGGCCCATGGTCGCCAACGCCCCGCTCCCTGACGCCGCACCGACAAACTGGGTCGATCGCTCAGCGCCTTTGGCCCTGCGGCCTTGGCTGAAGCTTTGCCGGTTCGACCGTCCAGCAGGGATCTGGCTGCTTATGCTGCCGGGCTGGCAGGGGGTGGCCCTGGCCTGCGCCATGCTGGGAAAATGGCCAGACCCACTGCTGCTGCTGAAGATTTTTCTAGGTGCGGCCCTCATGCGATCGGCGGGCTGTGCCTATAACGACATTGTCGACCGCGAGATTGACGCCAAGGTAGCGCGCACCGCCGGCCGGCCCATTCCGTCTGGCCAGATTTCGGTCAAGCAGGCCTGGGCCGTGGTGGTCGCCTGCGCCCTGACCGCCTTCGGCGTTCTGATCACCCTGCCCCCCCTAGCTATTGGTCTGGGGATCGGATCCCTGGCCCTGGTGGCGGCCTATCCGTTCATGAAGCGGATCACCTGGTGGCCCCAGGCCTGGCTAGGCCTGACCTTCAACTGGGGCGCCCTGCTGGGTGCCGCGGCGGTGAGTGGCCACATGACCCTGCCGGCCCTTTTGCTCTATGTTGGCGGCGTCTTCTGGACCCTGGGCTATGACACCATCTACGCCGTTCAAGACCTGGAGGACGACGCCCTGGCCGGCGTGAAGTCTTCGGCCCGTCGGCTGGGTGCCGCAGCCCCAAAGGCCGTGCTGGGCTTTTATGTGTCGGCCTTCGTCCTGGCCCTAGCTAGCGGCTGGTTCGCCCATGTGGGGGCCCTCTTCCTGCCTCCATTGGCTCTTTATGGCCTTCATCTCTCCCGCCAAGCCGCCGCCCTGCGGGTGGATGATCCCATGGCCGCCCTCAAGCTTTTTC
Organism: uncultured Alphaproteobacteria bacterium; assembly: GCA_937920085.1. GTDB lineage: Bacteria > Pseudomonadota > Alphaproteobacteria > Caulobacterales > Caulobacteraceae > Phenylobacterium. The sequence goes on from CALETE010000056.1 coordinate 121,332, forward strand.
AGTCAAACACCATGGCTGGCATTCTTCTATTTGCGGGCCTTGCCTTTGGCTCCTGGCAAGGTGCTAACCTCCCCTTTTGAGGTCTGGCTCCCGGCACCCGCCCGTGGCAGATTGGGGAAAAGTATTAGGGACAGGCCATGACTGACACGCCTTTGCCAACCATTATGGCGATGACACCGTTCAACCCGGAGTTCCAGAAGGACCCTCACTCGGTCCTTAAGCCCCTGCGCGAGCGGTGCCCGGTTATGCGCGATGAGACATCGGGCAGTTTTTTTGTCAGCAAGTTCAGCGACGTCCGCGCCATTGCCACCGACCTGACCCTATGGCGGGACCCGATCAATGCGGAGCCAGCCGCCATTATGCAGCGCCGTTTCGCCGACGGGGTGGTGGAAGGCGTGCCGAGGTCCGAGACCACCAGCATCTTGATGCTGGACAATCCCGACCACGCCCGGGTGCGCGGCCCCTTGTCCCAGGCCCTTTATGCCAGGGTGGCGAAGGTCCGGCCCCAGGTGGAGGCCATTGTCGATCAAGCCCTAGACCGCATGGCGGCCCATCCGAACTTTGACCTGATGAGCGAATTCTGCGTCCCCATCCCTATCGATGTGATCGCCGTCATTCTGGGGGTTGATCATGACCGGCTCGGGGAGTTCCGCGACTGGTCCGAAGGGATCATCCAGGGGCTCAATCCCTTCAGGAACGAAGACCAAACCCGGCACATGGAGCGGTCGAGCGTCGCCCTGACGGAGTATTTTGCTGCAGCCATGCGAGAGCGCCGGGACAGTCCCCGGGACGACCTGATCAGCGACATGACCCAGCTCCAGGCCCAGGGTGCGCCCCTCAGCAATGAGGAGCTGCGCATCAACCTCACCGCCCTGCTGGTAGGGGGCAATCTGACCACCACCGACCTGATCGGCAATGGCGTCCGCCTCTTGCTCTTGCACCCAGACGAGCTTGCCAAGCTGCGGGCTGACCCGGGCCTGATCAACAATGCGGTGGAAGAAATTCTGCGTTACGAGCCGCCCATCGACATCACTGGTCGTGTGGCATCGCGGGACATGGAGGTTAGCGGCTGCCCGATCAAGGCGACCCAGGTCATGACCCTGTCCCTAAGGGGTGCCAACCGCGACCCGGATGCCTTCCCCGACCCAGACCGGTTCGACATTAGCCGCAAGCGCGCCTCACACATGGCCTTTGGTGGCGGTGCCCATATCTGCATCGGCGCGCCCCTGGCGAGGCTGGAGGCTCAGGTCGCCATTCCCCGCCTGCTGGCACGCTTCCCTAACCTCAGACTTGCCGACCCCGCCGCCGACGCCGTCTGGCGCACCCTGCCCTTCTTCCGCGGGCTGGAACGTCTGGACCTGGCGGTTTAGGTTATCCCATGGCCGCAGCAGCACGGGTTGATCCCAAGGCCTATTTCACCGCCGAAGAGTGGGCGCAGCTGTCCCCGCGGTCGTCGTGGAAGGGGCTGGCCCTGGTGGCCCATGCCTGGATCGTCATATTGGCGGCCGGTGCCATGGCGATTGTCTGGCCTATCACCATTCCCTTGGCTGTGATCATCATCGGCGGGCGACAACTCGGCCTCGGGATTCTGATGCACGACGCCGCCCATGGGGCCCTGCACCCCAATCCTAAGATCAATGATTTTGTCGGGGAATGGTTCACCGGCGGGGGCCTCATCCGCTACCGCACCTATCATCTGGGGCACCACAAGTTTGCCCAGCAGGCCGAAGATCCAGATTTGGGCCTCTCAGCGCCCTTCCCGATTTCCCGGACCTCACTTTGGCGGAAATTGGGGCGCGATCTTTCCGGCCAGACCGCTTTCAAGCTGAGGTTTAGCGACTTTCAGGCTCGGCTGAAGGCGCGCAAACCGGGTCAGCCCATCCTGCCGATCATCCTCGAAGAAATCCGCCGCAAGCGCCGCTGGCTGTTGGGCGGCGTGATCGCCACGGCCCTTGCTGCGCCTTTCGGAGCTTGGTGGGCTTGGCCTGTGCTATGGCTGCTGCCGCAATTCACATGGTTCCAGGTGATCACCCGCCTGCGGAACATCGCCGAGCACGCCTGTATCGCCAAGGATGAGCCCGATCCCCTGCGCCACGCCCGGACCACAAAGGCGGGCCTCTTCGCCCGGATCATTCTGGCCCCCTATTATGTGAACTATCACTGTGAGCATCACATGTTCATGCACCTGCCCTGCTATGTCCTGCCCAAGGCCCATCGCCTGCTGAAGACCAAGGGCGTGACGGAGGGTATGCGCATTGAGCCGGGCGGCTATCTTTCGGTGATCAGGCTGGCGACGAGCCTGTCACAGGCCTAAGGCTTAGGGATGATCGATCCCAGTCTTGAGGGCCGCCGCGCCTTCATCCTTGAAAACACGCGCCTACAGAGCCCGCCCCATACGCCAGAGCTCAACCTGCGCCTGGCCGACGAGATCACCCCGATCTGGCAGATGACCGAGGAAGCCCTGGCCGAGATCGGCCTGCCGCCGCCCTTCTGGGCCTTTGCCTGGGCAGGAGGCCAAGCCCTGGCGCGGTATGTCCTCGACCATCCGAACCTTGTGATGGCCAAGACGGTGATCGACTTTGCCTCCGGCTCTGGGATTGTCGGCATCGCCGCCATGAAGGCAGGGGCGGCCCATGTGCTCTGCGCTGACATTGACGGATTTTGTCAGGCGGCCCTGTCCCTGAACCAGGCCGCCAATAATGTGGTCTGTGACTTCACCGATGCAGACCTGCTGGACGCGCCGCCCCCCACCGCAGACCTGATTTTAGCCGGGGACATCTGCTATGAAAAACCTATGACCGACAAGGTTATGGCCTGGCTGAAGGCCGCGCGGGCCCAGGGCGCAACCGTGCTGATCGGCGATCCTGGGCGATCCTATTTTCCAAAAACCGGCCTTGAAAAACTGGCCGAATATCAGGTGGAAACCACCCGAGAGCTGGAAGACTTCGCGGTGAAGAAGACCTGTGTCTGGGCGCTCGCGGACTAACTCGCCATCGAGATCATATGGCGACGACGACCTCTAGGCGACCAAGGGTTGTTCCTTGCAAAAGATCATGCTGAAGTCGCGACAAGCATAGCCCGGAGCATGGCATCTTGAGACGGTCGATCTGGCTGGCGGCGCTGAGTCTGGTCTTCGCCGGCAGCGCCTGCGCAGCACCGGCAGAAAAGGTCCTCCTTGATCCCCTGGTCCTGCGGGGGGCCCTCGGCGCACGGGCCCGACCCGTCGCGCAATCAGATGCGGGCGTCGTTGTGGTGTTTAATTCCAACGGCATGGGCAGTGGATTTGTGGTATCCACAGACGGTGCCGTGCTGACCAATGCCCATGTTGTGGGGCGAAGCCGCAAGCTCAAGGTGCGGTGGTCCGATGGAAGCGAATCTCAGGCCACCTTGCTGCGGATCAATCGCAAGCTCGACGCGGCCTTGATCCAGGTCGCCGACGACCATCACCGCCCACTCCCCCTGCGGACCAGGCCCCCCAAGGTCGGCGATACGGTTTTCGCCATCGGCACACCCTTGGACCTAGACCTCCAGGGCACCCTGTCACGGGGCATTGTCTCGGCCATTCGCAAGGTGGACGACGGCACCCTGATCCAAAGCGATGTGTCCATCACCCATGGCAATAGCGGCGGCCCCCTGCTGGATGAGAAGGGCAATGTGGTGGGTATGGCAGTATCTGGCCTGGACAACACCTCGGCCAATCTCAACTTCTTCATTCCGGTGACGGAAATTCTAGCAGGTCTCAATCTGAAACCCGGTTCCTGAAAACCAGCGTCGCCAAGCCTCCTTTAGGGTGGCTATAGTATCGCGGCTTATTGATCGGAGACCGCATGTTTCGTCGTACCTTCCTCGCCGCCTTGCCGGCCGCCGCCCTCGCCAGTCTGGCCCATGCGGGAACACGATCGCAGAATCCCAACCGCGACCGCCGGGATGTTGGCTCCGGGGACCGGATAGATGGCGCGACCTTCGCCAGCCGTAGCGCTGCCTGGGGCATGCATGGGGCGGCAGCCACCGCACACCCCCTGGCGACCCAGACCGCAATCGAAATGCTGAAGGCTGGTGGATCGGCGGTCGACGCCGCCATCGCCGCCAATGCGGTGCTGGGCCTTTGCGAACCCGTATCCTGCGGCGTCGGCGGCGACGCTTTTGCCATGATCTGGGACCCCAAGACCAAGAAGGTTGAGGGTCTCAATGGCTCAGGGCGCAGCCCTAAGGGACTCTCCCTGGAAACGGTGCGGGCGCGCTCCAAGAACGGGTTGATCCCGTCTCATGGTGCCATTTCGGTCAGCGTGCCCGGAGCCGTCGACGCCTGGTGGACCCTGCATCAGCGCTATGGAAAACTGAAATGGGCTGACCTCTTTGCTCCGGCCATCGCCTATGCCCGAGACGGCGCACCCATCACCCAGAATGTCGCCTATTATCTCGGTGCCTCCCTGCGCGGCTTTTCTCGGCCGGCCTCGGGCATTGAGGAAATCGAGAACTTCAAATCGGTCTGGGCGCCCAATGGTAAAACCCCGGAAGAGGGCGATATCTTCCGCAATCCGGGTCTAGCCCGCACCTATGAGCTGATCGCCAAGGGCGGCCGCGACGAATTCTATGCTGGCGAAATCGCCGAGACCATTGAGCGGTATTTCAAGCGGATCGGCGGCTGGATGACCAAGGCCGACCTTTCGGCCCATCACGCCCGCTGGGACCCGCCCCATAGCGTCAATTATCGCGGGGTGGATGTTTATGGCCTCTCGCCCAATAGCCAGGGTTTGGCCACCCTGCAGCTGCTCAACATCCTCGAAAATTTCGACGTCAAGGCCATGGGCTTTCAGTCGGCCCAGGCCATCCATCACGCGGTAGAAGCCAAACGCCTAGCCTTCGAAGACCGCGCCCGATTCTATGCCGACCCGGACTTCTACAAGGTCCCCACGGAATGGCTGCTCTCCAAGGCCTATGCCGCTGAGCGGGCCAAGCTGATCTCGGCCGACAAGATCCTGACGCCGGTCCATCCCGGCCAGGCCCCCAGCCACGGCGACACCACCTATTTCACCACCTCAGACTCCGACGGCATGATGGTGTCCCTGATCCAGTCAAACTATCGCGGCATGGGTTCTGGCCTGATGCCGGACGGCCTGGGCTTCATGTTCCAGGATCGTGGCGAGCTCTTCGCCCTGACTGACGGCCACCCCAACCTATATGCTCCAGGAAAGCGCCCCTTCCAGACCATTATTCCGGGCTTTGCCACCAAGGGCGATCAGCCATGGCTGGCCTTCGGCGTCATGGGTGGCGACATGCAGCCCCAGGGCCAGGCTCAGATCATTTCCAACATGGTGGACTATGGCCTAGCGGTTCAGGAGGCGGGCGACTCCCCCCGCTGGCACCATGAGGGCTCAGCCGAGCCGACCGGCGAGGCCGCCAGCCCCGGCAGCGGTCTCCTGCGTCTGGAAACCGGCGTCCCAGTGGCAACCCAGAAAGCCTTGGCGGACACGGGCTGGAAGCTGGGGCCAACAGATGGCGGTTTTGGTGGCTATCAAGCCATTGAGCGCTGGCCAGGTCGCTATGCGGCAGCCACTGAGATGCGCAAGGACGGCGTCGCCCTGGCCTATTGATCAAAGGTGCTGCGCCATGACACCGGAAGAAATGGACGCCATCGTGATGAGCTTTCCAGGCGCCGAGAAGGGGGTGTCCTATGGAGCACCAGCCTACAAGGTGAACGGCAAGTTCTTCACGCGCCTGCGCCGGGAGGATCAAAGCGTGGTCCTGGTGGGGGTCAGCATTGACGAGCGGGAAATGCTGATGGAGGCCGAGCCCGGGACCTTCCACATTACGCAGCACTACAAAGACTATCCCAGCGTATTGGCGCGGATCGCCACCCTGCATCCGGGGTCGTTCCGAAACTTCCTAGAGCGAAAATGGCGGACCCTGGCTCCAAAGAAGGTGGTCAAGGACTATGACGCGGCCAAGGCGATTTAGAACTCGTCTTCCATCAGCGATCGGAACTGTTCGAAAATCTCGGCGGCCCGCTCTTGTGATGGCGGCGGCTCTGGGGCTTCGGCCACGGGGGCTTCCAAACCGGTTAGCCGACTGACCACCACGCCGTTCTGCACCAGAACCAAATCTTCGCCCGCCTCCAAGCTGGTCAGCATCTGGGCGAGCCTGGGCGGCAGGTCATCGAGGTCGAGGGTTTTCATGGAAACAGAGCTTAGGCCCGAACCTGGCATGCGCAAAGGGTGACATGCCCGCTTATCGGCACTAGATCACCAGGACCGAACACGGGAGTTGTCATGGCCTATCGGTCCTTGCGGGACTTTATCGTCAAGCTGGAAGCTGCCGGCGAGTTGGTGCGGGTGAGCGAGCCTGTCTCCTCAGTTCTGGAAATGACTGAAATCCAGCGACGGCTATTGGCCACAGGCGGCCCTGCTGTCTTGTTTGAAAACGTCATCCGCGCGGATGGCCAGCCCTCGGACATGCCCTGTCTGGTGAATCTGTTTGGCACGGTGAAACGGGTCGCCATGGGGGTCACCCTGGAGGGGCGCGAGCGGACCACGGCGGCGGACCTGCGGGAGGTGGGCGAACTCCTGGCCTTCCTGAGGGCCCCAGAGCCGCCCCGCGGCCTCAGGGACGCCTGGGACATGTTGCCCCTGGCCAAGACCGTCATGGCCATGCGCCCGGCCACGGTGAAGAAGGCCCCGGTTCAAGAGATCGTGCTGACTGGCGACCAGATTGACCTCACCAAACTGCCCATCCAGACCTGCTGGCCTGGAGAGCCCGCCCCCCTGATCACCTGGCCCCTGGTGGTCACCAAGGGACCTTCCGACAAGCGGGAGGACAATTATAACCTCGGCATTTACCGCATGCAGGTTCTCGATAAGAACCGCACCGTAATGCGCTGGCTGGCCCACCGGGGTGGTGCCCAGCACCACCAGCGCTGGAAGGCCTCCGGTGCCCGCGAACCCTTGCCCGCCTGCGCGGTAATCGGCGCTGACCCCGGCACCATTCTGGCAGCGGTGACGCCGGTTCCAGACACCCTATCTGAATACCAGTTCGCCGGCCTGATGCGGGGCTCCAAGGTGGATCTGGTGGCCGCCAAGACCGTACCCCTAATGGTTCCCGCCGAGGCGGAGATCGTTATTGAGGGTCACGTCCTGCTAGACGAATATGCCGATGAAGGCCCCTATGGCGACCACACTGGCTATTACAATTCCGTCGAGAAGTTCCCGATCTTCCAGGTCTCCGCCATCACCATGCGGAAGAACCCCATCTATCTGACCACCTTCACAGGCCGGCCGCCGGATGAACCCTCGGTCCTAGGCGAAGCGCTGAATGAGGTCTTCATCCCCCTGCTGCGCCAACAGTTCCCAGAGATTATCGACTTCTGGCTGCCACCGGAGGGCTGTTCCTATCGCATCGCCGTGGTGTCGATGAAGAAGGCTTACCCTGGCCACGCCAAGCGGGTGATGATGGGGGTTTGGAGCTATCTGCGTCAGTTCATGTACACCAAGTGGGTGATCGTCGTGGACGACGATATCAATGCCCGGGACTGGAAGGACGTCATGTGGGCCCTGTCCACGCGGATGGACCCGGCCCGGGACGTCACCCTGATCGAAAACACCCCCATCGACTATCTGGACTTCGCATCCCCTGAATCGGGCTTGGGCTCTAAAATCGGTCTTGACGCCACCAACAAGTGGGTGCCCGAGACCCACCGAGAATGGGGTCAGAAACTGGGCATGGATCAGGCCACCATTGATCTGGTGACAGAGAAGTGGGCGAAGCTTGGCCTACCGGGGGATGGCTCTCCGGTCGTTTAATCCCATTGCGCTTGACCGAGGTCTCAGCGCAAATATTCACCGCAGACATCTCAAGGGTGGGCGATTTGGACGTTTTAGCCGCTGGACACGCCGCTGCCCTTTGGGCGGCGCTCCTCCTCCTTCTGATCCTTACCCTGTCGATCCAGGTGGTGCAGAAGAGAAGTAAGCACAAGGTCCTGATTGGCGACGAAGGTATACCGGAAATGGTTCAGGCCGTCCGCGCCTTTGGCAATGCCGTTGAATACGTGCCCCCTGCCCTGGCGGGCCTCGGCATTTTAGCCGTGGCGGGCGCTTCCCCCTTGGTGATCCATATTACGGGCCTGGCCCTATTTGTTGGCCGCGCTTTGCACGCGGTCGGCCTATCGCGATCGGGCGGAGCCTCCTTCCCCAGAACCATCGGCATGATTTTGACCTGGGTCGCTTACCTGTTTTTGATCGTCGTCCTGCTCTTCTACGCCCTGCCATAGCTTGCCCCGCGACGCGGGCGCGGCCATATGGCAGGTATGGATGAGAACCTTTTATCTGATGTGGTCGCCGCCGCCCTTCGCGCCGGGGCTGATGCTGCTGAAGCGGTCGGGTCTGAGCGCCAAGCCCTGGGGATTAATGTCCGCCTCGGCAAGTTGGAAGAAGTCGAGCGCGAGGAGTCCCGCGACCTGAGCCTTCGGGTCTTTGTGGGGCGTCAGCACGCTACAGTGTCTGGCTCGGACATGTCCCCGGCTGCCAGGGCCAAGCTGGTCGAGCGCGCCGTGGCCATGGCCAGGCTTGCCCCAGAAGATCCCTTTGCTGGCCTCGCCGACGCGAGCCTCCACGCCAAGGGGCCCTATCCGGACCTGGACCTTTTTGATCCCTCAGAGCCATCGCCTGATGCCCTGGAAGCGGTGGCACGCGCCGCCGAAGACGCCGCCCGCGCCATGCCCCAGATCACCAATTCCGAAGGTGGCTCGGCCATGGCGTCGAAATCAGAATGGCGGCTGGTGACGTCCAACGGCTTTTCCGGACACCACAAGGCTTCGGGATTTTCCATTGGGGCCTCGGTGGTTGCTGGCGACGGTGAGGTCATGGAGGGCGGCTATGATGGGCGCTCCGTCCGCTGGCGCTCGGACCTGCCATCGCCCGAAGCCATCGGCCGTGAAGCCGGGCGCCGGGCTGCTGCCCGCCTGGGTGCCCGGAAGATCGACTCGACCACCGCAGCGGTGATCTTCGAAAATCGCCTGGCCATGTCCCTGATCAGCCCCCTGCTCGGAGCGGTCAGCGGCCCTTCGATTGCCCGTGGCACGTCGTTTCTCAAGGACAAGCTCGGCGAGCAAGTGTTCAGCAAGGGCGTAACCCTGGTGGATGATCCCCACCGGGTGAGAGGTCTCGGCTCTTCACCCTTTGACGATGAGGGCGTGGCCAATCGGCTTTGGAACCTCATAGACGACGGCGTCCTAACCACCTGGCTGCTGAACACCTCCTCAGCCCGACAATTAGGCCTGACCACCACCGGCCATGCCTCCCGCGGCTCCGCAGGTCCGGCGGGTGTCGGAACCACGAACCTGACCCTGCTACCTGGTCAGACCGATCAGGCGGGGCTGATGGCCGATGCCGGAACCGGCGTCTTGGTCACCTCGATGTTTGGCCCTTCCATCAATGGCAATACCGGTGACTGGTCGGTCGGCTGCTCTGGATATTGGTTCGAGAAGGGCGAATTGGCCTATCCGGTTGCCGAAATCACCGTGGCCGGCAATCTGATTGATATCTTCGCCCGCTTGGTGCCGGGATCGGACCTGGAATTCCGAGGGGCCGCCAATGCGCCTTCGATCCTGGTGGATGGATTGGCCATAGCCGGAAAGTGACTTTTTCTGCGGACCTGGACCTGATCATTGACGCCGCGCGGGAGGCCGGTGCCCTGGCCATGCAGTTGCGACGCCTAGGCCTTGAGGTCGAGTATAAGCCCGGAAACTCCCCTCTGACCAACGCGGATCTGGCGGCCGACGCCCTACTGACCGAGCGCCTACGCTCGGCGAGACCTGACTATGGCTGGCTGTCGGAGGAGACGGCCGATAATACCGAGCGCCTCACCCGGGATCGCCTCTTCGTCGTCGACCCCATCGACGGCACCCGGGCCTTTGTGAAGGGTCGACCTTGGTGGTCAGTCTGCATCGCCGTGGTCGAGGCTGATCGTCCAGTGGCAGCTGTGGTCTTCGCCCCTGACCTGGACGAGATTTACACGGCCCAAGTCCAAGGCGGTGCCTACCTGAACGGTAAACCCATTGAGGCCAGCCAGACGGCCCAGGTCGAGGGCTGCGGCATGGTCGGCGATGAGGTCATGTTTAAGCACCCATCCTGGCCCACCCCCTGGCCAAACATGCGGATCGAACCTCGGAATTCCACCGCCTATCGCATGTGTCTGGTGGCCAGCGGTGCCTTCGACGCCACCATCGCCATGGGCCCCAAGAGTGATTGGGACATTGCAGCGGCAGAGCTCATCGCCACCGAGGCCAAGGCGCACTGCACTGACCACAAGGGTCGGCCCTTTGCCTATAATCGGCCAAATCCTCAGCAACGGAGTATGGTTTGCGCCGCGCCCCGACTGGCACCCTTGATCCTGGAGCGGGTCTCCCCCATCGGCTAGAGCATGTTCGAGTGGGTTGGAACCGGTTATCGGATCGAAACATGCTCTAATTTTTTGAATTAGAGCTCTTTTTAACCCTTTTAATGTCTCTATTTATGGGTAAAGCGCGCTTTCTCAATTGCGTGCCCTAAGGAAACCAACCCCATGCCCGACAGCCAGTTACTGCATCTCGTGATCGGCGGCGAATTGGAGGATGTCGAAGGCGTCAAGTTCCGCGATCTAACCAAGATCGATCTGGTTGGTGCCTATCCCAGCCACGAAGCTGCCCTCACGGCTTGGCGCGCTAAGGCCCAGTCCACGGTCGACAATGCCCTGATGCGCTATTTCATCATCCATGCCCACAGGCTGTTGGACCCCAAGGACGACGGGCACTGACGGGCGAGGCTACTCCCGCTTCCAGAGCCCATCGGTGAGCAGGCGACCCCACATGTTTGAGCGGAAGTCGGCCTTGATGGCGGCCTCGTCATAGTCGGGGCTGTCCACCCATTCAAGGAAGCTAAGGCCCTTGGGTTCCCCCTGATCGAGATAGCGTTCGAAGGTGTAATCGAGGACCCCCGTCTTGCCGGCCTTTACGTGCAAGTATTTCAGGGAAAGCTGTTCCAGGGCCTCGCGGATCGGCACGCCCTTGCGGAAATGCATGTAAAAGACGCTCATAATCCCCGCCCGGTCCGCCCCGGACTTGCAGTGCATCAGGGCGGGATATTCCAGGCTCTCGAAGAGGGCCTTGGCACCATGTACCCGCGCCCGGCTGGGCACTTCTCGGGAGGTGATGGTGAAGTCGACCAAGGTCAGGCCCAGGCGCTCGCAGGCATCTTTCTCGAGGGCATGAAAGCTGGCGTCAAATCCGCCGCGCAAATTAACGATGGTCTTGATCCCCTGCGCCTTCCACTGCTCCAACTGAAAGGGCCAGGGCTGATTGGTGCGGACAAGCTCGTCTGATACCCAATGGGCATTGCGGAATCGCAGGCGCAGATAGGCGTGATCGTTCCAGAGATAGTTCAGATAGGTCCGAAATCGGCCATTCTTTGTGGTTAGGTCAAAATCGGCCAAGGGGAACTCCGGCTAGGAAGACACCCTTACCTAAGGGCTTCCCTCGCCAAACGGAAGCATTCAACGCGGTTCAATCCATCGCCCATCTTGACTTCGAAGCCCCGACAGCCGACCCCAGCATGATGACAGTCACCGCGCAAACGCCCGCCGAAGCATCGGCCCGCGCCCTGATCGCCCGGATTGCGCGGGTCTATATGGCACCGCGCTGGAAGACCTGGTCTGGTGCCATGGTCGCCGCCATCATTGTGGCAGGCTTGAGCGCCAAGCTGATCCAGATTCTGGAACCGGCAATCAATGATCTGATCGTCAATCATAAGCCTGGCGCACTGACAGTGATTCCCTTGACCATTGCGGCCCTGGCCCTGGGTCGTGGCCTGGCCCAGGTGATCCAAGCCTCGCTGGTCAATGAAATTGGCAATGCCGTAGTCGGCCAAGTCCAGGTTCAGTTGTTCGGTCGCCTGGTGCGGGCCGACCTCGCACGGCTAAGAACCCAACATTCTGGGGAATATGTCTCTTCGGTCCTTTACGATGCCGGTTTGATCCGCGAAGCCGCCACCTCCGGGGTCATCAACTATACACAGCACCTGCTCACCGTGATCGGTGCCCTGGCAGTGATGTTTGCCAATGACCTCTACCTCTCCCTGACCCTGCTGGTGGCAGCGCCCTTGGCAACGGGGATTATGCGGCGGTTTGCAAAGCGCACCACCAAGGCGGCCAAGGGGGCCATGGCCGAAACCTCAGCCCTCTCCACCGCCATTATGGAAAGCCTGGACGGGGTGCGGGTGGTGAAGATCGAGAATCGCGAAGCCTTTGAAGAAGCCCGGGTCGCCGAGGTGGTCCAGCGGCGCCAAACCCATTTGGTGCAAGGTGCCAATGCCCGGGCTAGGGCCGCTCCGGCCACAGAAACCCTAATGACCCTGATTACAGCCGCGGTCATCGCCTATGCGGGCTGGCGGTCCCAATCCGGCGGTATGAATGTCGGGGCCTTTGTGGCCTTTATCGGCGCCTTGGGCCTGGCCTCCCAATCCCTGCGCCAGCTGGCCAATCTGCAGACGGTGTTCGCCGAAGGCCTGTCGGCAGCCCGCCGCCTCTTCAGCGCCCTCGACATAGAACCTGAAATCCAAGACCAGGCCGGGGCCAAGCCCCTCCCCCTGGGCAAAGCCACCATTGCCTTCGATGCTGTGAGCTTTGCCTATGGCGCGGGAGATCCCGTGCTGGACGCCGTGAGCCTGACCGTTCGACGGGGCGAGACCGTGGCCCTGGTTGGACCCTCAGGCGGCGGCAAGACCACCCTGCTGAACCTCATTCCACGGTTCTATGATGTGACCCAGGGTCGCGTGACCATAGACGGCACTGACATTCGGAATGTCACCCTATCGTCCCTACGCCATCAGATTGCACTGGTGACGCAGGAGCCCTTCCTTTTTGATGATACGGTCCGCGCCAATATCGCCTACGCCAAGCCAGACGCGACCCAAGCCGAGATTGAGGCCGCCGCCAGCGCCGCTGCGGCCCATGATTTTATACAGGCTTTGACCAAGGGCTATGACACCCTGGTGGGCGAGGCTGGGGCAAGGTTATCGGGCGGTCAAAGACAGAGGATCGCCATTGCCCGAGCCTTCCTGAAGAACGCACCGATCCTTTTGCTGGATGAAGCGACCAGCGCCCTGGACACCGAAAGCGAAGCCCAGGTCCAGGCGGCCCTGGCGCGGCTGATGGCAGGGCGGACCACCATGCTGATCGCTCACCGGCTCTCCACCGTACGAAACGCCGACCGTATCCATGTGATCGACCAGGGCCGTATTGTAGAGACCGGGACCCACGACCAACTGATCATCCAGCAAGGGCTTTACGCACGCTTGGCACAATCACAGGACCTGGCCCAAGACTTGCCCCAAGGCCTGGACCCCAAACCAGAGGCCCTGTCGTGAAAAAGGTCCTACGCAATCCGAGGGTCCAAGCGTTTTTGGGTTGGATCCTGGCGACCTATATCGCCCTTATTCACCGCACGGTGAAATGGCATCATGAAGACCTGGATAAGGTGCTCCCCTATGTAGAGTCCGAGGTCGGCGTGATCAATCTGGTCTGGCATAGCCGCATTCCGATTTGGGGATTTTTGGCAGAACTCTGGGCGCGCAAGTCCAAGCGCCAGTGCCTTGTGTCGCCCTCGGCGGATGGGGAGTTCCTCGCCCTGGCCCTAGAGCGAATGGGCTTTCCGTCGATCCGCATGTCCTCGGCCAAGAAAGGGGACGCGACCAAGGCCCGGCAAGCTGTGGCCGGGTTCAGGGAATCCCTGAAGGCCGTTCATGATGGGGCTGTGCTGCTGGTCACCCCTGACGGGCCGCGGGGCCCCAATGAGGTCATGGCCCTGGGTGCCCTACAAATCGCCAAGCGCACGGGCGCACCTGTCTTTTTGACTGGTATCGCAGTGTCGCCCCACATCCTGCTTAACACCTGGGACAAGGTCATGCTCGGGGCACCCTTTGGTCGGGGCGTCGTCACTTGGGATGGGCCTTACTATATTCCCGCCGATGCTGACGAGGCCGCGATTGCTCAACTGGGTCAGGACTGGTCCAAGGCTTTGAGCGCCGTCGCCCGCAAGGCTGAAGCCCTCGCCGCCCAATCGCCGAGGATGACCGCCTGATGCCCCATGACGCTCACCATGACCATGGCGGCGGCCATCACCACGATCACGATCATCACGCCCACGGTCACCATGGTCACAGCCATGCTCCAAAGGATTTCGGCCTGTCCTTTGCCGTCGGCGTTGGTCTGAATGCTGGTTTTGTCCTGATCGAAGTCCTAGTGGGGTTGAGCTCTCACTCCCTGGCTTTGCTGGCCGATGCTGGCCATAACTTTTCCGATGTCTTGGCGCTGCTGATGGCCTGGGGCGCGGCGATTATGGCCAAGCAGGTGCCAAGCACCCGCCGTACCTATGGCCTGCGGAAGGGTACGATCCTGGCCTCCCTGGCCAATGCCGTCCTGCTGTTGATTGCGGTGGGTGTCATTGCGTCAGAATCCGCCCGGCGATTGATGGACCCCACCGCCATAGCCACCCTACCTGTGATGATCACCGCTGGGATCGGCGTTGTGATCAATACAGCCACCGCCCTGATGTTCCTGCGTGGTCAGGAAGACCTGAATATCCGCGGGGCCTTCATGCACATGGCGACAGATGCCGCTGTGTCCCTGGCTGTGGTTGTTGGCGCAGGGGTCATGATGGCCACCGGCGGCCTGACCTGGCTAGACCCGGCGCTCAGCCTGATTATCGCTGGGGTCATCGTCATCGGAACCTGGAGCCTGCTGCGCGACTCCATAGACCTAGCCATGGACGCAGTGCCAAAAAGTGTAGATGTGGCCGCCGTCCGTTCCTGGCTGTTGAACCAACCGGGCGTCTCTGATGTCCACGACCTTCACATCTGGGCCATGAGCACCACAGAAACCGCCCTGACGGTCCATCTGACCCGACCCGATAATGCCGATCCGGATGCTTTCCTCCATGCCGCCTGCGACGGGCTGGCTGATCGGTTCCATATTGGCCATTGCACCCTGCAGATTGAGACCGGAGATGCCGCCCAGTGCCGCCTCGCCCCGGCGGAGATGGTCTAGGCGTGTGGCTGACCCTCTATCAGGTCGTCACCCTCCTGCTGGAGCCAGCGGTTCCCTCGATCCTGCGCGGTCGCGCCAAGCGGGGTAAGGAAGACCCGACCCGAATCGGCGAGCGGTTTGGGTGTCCGACCAGACCCCGCCCGGCTGGCCCCCTCGTATGGCTCCATGGGGTCAGCGTGGGTGAAAGTCAGTCCTTGCTCCCCCTGGTTTCGGCGCTGAAGGCGGCCAGGCCTGAGATCAATATTCTCGTGACCTCGGGCACGAAAACCTCTGCGAACCTACTGGCCAAGCGCTTGCCGCCCGATGTGATGTATCAGTATGCGCCCGTGGATGTCCCCGGCGCCGTCGGGCGGTTCCTGAACCACTGGCGGCCCGCTGTCGGTGTTTTGGTCGAGAGCGAACTCTGGCCAAATCTGATCCTCAAGGCGCAGGCAAAGGGGGTCAAACTGGTGCTGGCCTCGGCGCGGATCACAGCAAAGAGCGCTGCGGGCTGGCAGCGCATGGGGTCATCCGCACGCCAACTGCTAGGCACCTTTAAGGTGCTCATGCCGCAGGATGCTGAAACCGCAGGACGCCTAGAAAAGCTGGGTGGAACCATTGGCCCCTTCGCAAACCTCAAGCGGGTTGGCCAAGCCCTGGCCTATGATCAGGAAGAGCTTAAGGCCCTAAAAACCTATTCCACCGGTCGACCGGTGATCCTGGCGTCTAATACCCACCCCGGCGAAGAAACCCTGATCTGCCAAGCAGGTTTGGGCCTCGGAGCCCTTCTCGTGGTCGCCCCGCGGCACCCCGAACGGGGGAACGAGGTCGCCAAAAGCTTGGAGGCCTTAGGCTTGAAGGTCTGTCGCAGATCAAAGGGGGAGACCTTATCCTCTGACCATCAGGTCTATCTGGCCGACACCCTGGGTGAGATGGGCCTCATGTATGCATGGGCCGATGTGGCGGTCATGGGTGGTAGTTTCTTTCCAGGGATCGGAGGTCACAACCCCCTCGAACCTGCACGGATGGGCGTCCCCATCATCACGGGCCCTTACGTCTTCAATGCCAGCGATCTGTATGGGGAAATGCTCGATGCTGTGGCCGCGATAGAGGTGGCGGATGGACCTGAATTGACCCGCAGCCTGACGGGACTGATCGCCAACCCCCAGATCCGTCGGCAGATGACAGATGCCGCCCTGGCCTATGCGGCTCAACAAGGAGTGGCCCTGGACACGGTCATGTCGGCCCTATTGCCCCTGATAGACGCATGAACTTGCCGACGCCGAAATGGTGGTATGTGCGATCCGGCGCGCCGGCGCCTGTGATCCGGGCACTCTTGACACCGATCAGCTGGATTTGGGCCTGGGCGACCGCGCGGCGTATAGCCCGGGCAACACCCATAGATCCTGGTGCACCTGTTATCTGTGTTGGCAATCTGACCGCTGGGGGAACCGGCAAGACTCCGGTGGTGCGCGAATTGCTGCGAATTTTACGGGATCGAGGGGTCGTCGCCCATGGCCTGTCGCGGGGTTATGGCGGGCGGCTGAAGGGCCCCACGCAAGTTGACCTTTCGCATCACAGCGCCACAGACATCGGGGATGAACCCCTAATGATGGCAAGCGACGGGCCCATGTGGGTGTCCGTCGACCGTGCAGCGGGAGCCAAGGCGGCCGTGGCGAAGGGCGCGCAGGTGGTGGTGATGGATGATGGCCACCAAAACCCGACGCTCAAAAAGGCCCTGTCCCTGGTGGTGGTGGATGGGGAGACCCGAGATGGGGAATGGCCCTTGGGGGATGGTTCCGTTTTTCCAGCTGGCCCCTTGCGAGAACCCTTAAAGGTCGGCTTGGCGCGGGCCGACGCCGTGATCCTTGTGCTTCCGGAGGACCTTAGGGCACCAGATCCTGAGCTGCTTGCCATGTTTCCGGGAAAGCCGATCCTGTGCGTTCGGATCAACCCCGTCAGGCCGCCCCCCCCTGGCCCCCAAATGGGCTTTGCCGGTATTGGCAAGCCCTGGAAGGTCGAACGCGCCCTGAAGGCCGCGGGATGTCAGCTGGTGGAATTTGCCAATTTTCCCGACCATGCCGACTATTCGGAAGCCACCCTAAAGAGCCTCGCTGCCACAGCGGCACAATTCGGCGCAGGCTTAGTCACCACCGAAAAAGACTGGGTGCGCCTGCCGCCGGCCTGGCGGGATCGGGTCACAGCTTGGCCGATCCGCGCGACCTTTGAAGTCCCTGCTGACCTGGAAAAACTCCTAGACGGCCTCAGCCTTTAGGCCCCGGCCTTCTGGGCATAGGTCCAGGCTGATTGTGCCAGCAAGGGCACCCGCTCTGCCATGGCGGCCGCCTGGGGGCTATTGGCGGTGCCATCGCGGACCCGACCGACAATGCCCTGACAAATGCCCGCCAGCCGGAACATATTGTAGGAGAAGAACCAGTCGAGGTTGCGCAGTCCGGGCCGGTTGGTCCGCTGGCAATAGATCTCAACGGCCTCCTCAAGGGTCGGCAGGCCGTGGGCCTTTAAGTCAGGTAGGGTCGAGATGGAGCCATTGACCCAGTTCATCAACAGATAGGTGAAGTCGGCCAGGGGCTCGCCCAGCGTGCCCAGTTCCCAGTCCAGAACCGCAGCAACCCTGGGCTCTGTGGGGTGAAGCACCATATTGTCCAGACGGTAGTCCCCGTGAACCACGCTGGTGCGTTCCTGTTCCGGAAGCGATTTTGGCAGGAAGTCGATCAAGCGCTCCATCTCTTCCAGGTGGACGGTTTCGGAGGCCTTGTACTGCTTGGTCCAGCGGTCGACCTGACGACCCATGTAATTGCCAGGCTTGCCATAGTCGCCCAGACCAATGGCTTCATGATCGGTATTGTGCAGGTCAGCGAGGGTTTCGATCTTGGCCTTGAAGATCGCAAACCGCTCGGCGGGCTCATAGGCCGGAAGGGTCTGATCCCAGAGAATTCGCCCCTCAACCATGTCCATAATATAGAACCAGGTGCCGATGACGGCATCGTCGGTGCAGAGGCCATAGGACCGTGCTACGGGAAAACCTGTCGGATAGAGGGCGGTGATCACCTTATATTCGCGATCCACAGCGTGGGCCGAGGGCAGCAGTTTGCCCGGCGGCTTGCGCCGCATGACGTACTTCTTCGAGGGGGTGATCAGCTGATAGGTGGGATTGGACTGCCCGCCCTTGAACTGGCGAACCTCTAGGGGACCTTCAAAACCCTCAACATTAGCCTGCATCCAAGTGGTCAGGGCGGCCTCGTCGAAGCGATGGCTGTCAGCGACGTCCTTCGTGCCCGAATTCGCGGCTTCGCGTTCCTGCTCGGCGGTATCGGTCATGATGGACTCCCTAGGTCTTACACGTGTTTGAAATAGCATACCGACCGAGGATAGGCTGGGGCAAGACCTGTCATTCAAAGCGTTAGAGCCTGTCTCGATCCGATAGCCAGTTCCGCCTTTTCACAGGATGCGCTTATCGAGATCAGCGGCCCAATGCGCGCCAGCCGATATCTGTGCGGTGAAATCCCCCCGGCCAGTCGATCTTCGCAACCGCGGCATAGGCCCTTTGCCGGGCCTCTTCAAAGCTGGCACCGCGCGCACAGACATTCAGCACCCGCCCGCCCGAGGCCCTCAGGGTTCCGTCACCATCTCGCCGGGTGCCCGCATGGAAGACCACCACGCCCTCGCCGAAATCCTGATCTGCGCCGACAATCTCGGTTCCCGTCTCCGGCGCGTCTGGATACCCCTGAGCTGCGAGCACCACGCAGACTGCCGCCTCGTCGTGCCATTGCGGCTGGGGCAGTTCGTGGAGCCTCCCCGTCGCGCAGGCCATAAGATAAGGCACCAGGTCGCTCTTTAGTCGAAGCATCAGGACCTGGCATTCCGGGTCGCCAAAGCGGGCGTTGAACTCCACAAGCTTGGGTCCCTCGCGGGTCGCCATCAGCTCGACAAACAGCACACCGCGATAGGGGGCCCCTTCAGCTGCAATGCCGGCAAAGGCTGGCGCGGCCAAACGTGTCAGGGTCTGCTCCACCAGGGTTGGAGTGAAGACCGGTGCTGGCGAATAGGTGCCCATACCACCGGTATTTGGCCCCTGCTCGCCGTCAAAAGCACGCTTGTGGTCCTGGGCAGAGCCAAACAGCATAGAGGTCTGCCCGTCACACAGGGCAAACAGCGAGCCGATCTCCCCCTCGAGAAATTCCTCGATCACCACCCTGGCCCCGGCGCCGCCGAACCGCCCCCCGAAGACGTCATCAATGGCGGTCTCTGCTGTCGCCAAATCAGGGGCAATGACCACGCCCTTCCCCGCAGCTAAGCCATCGGCCTTGATCACATAGGGCGCGACGAAGGCACTCAGACCCGCCTTTGCCGCAGCAGCAGTCTCAAAGACCCCATAGGCCGAGGTGGGCAGGCTGTGTCGGTCGCAGAAAGCCTTGGTGAAGGCCTTGGAGCTTTCCAACAGCCCCGCCGCCGCCGTTGGGCCAAAGCAGGGGATTTCGGCCAAGGCCAAGGCATCCGCCAGACCGGCTTCCACGGACACTTCAGGGCCGATCACCACGAGATCGGCTGCCATGTCCTGGGCCAAGGCGACGATGGCTGGCACATCGGTTGTGCTGAGCGGCTTCAGCGCGCCCAAGGCCGCCATACCCGGATTGCCCGGAGCGATGACCAAGGTCTCTACCAGAGGTGAGGCCTTGATCTTCCAGGCCAAGGCGTGTTCGCGACCGCCGGATCCGATGAGCAATATTTTCATAGTCGGGCTTTGGCCTGCAAGGCCGCAGAGGTCAACTCAGGCGTCAGCCTATTGACCAACATCCAGAGAATAGCCGGCCGACCGAACCGTGCGGATCGGATCAATATCGCTGTCCTTGCGGTTCAGGGCCTTGCGCAGGCGACCCACATGAACGTCGACGGTCCGGGCCTCCACATAGACCTCGCGGCCCCAGACGGCGTCCAGCAGTTGTTCCCGGGAAAAGACGCGTCCTGGATTTTGCATGAAGTGGTCAAGCAAGCGGAACTCGGTAGGGCCAAGGTGGATTTCTTCCCCAGACCGCCGGACGCGATGGGCGACGCGGTCGATAATCAAGTCGCCGCGATGTACCTGATCTTCTGACAAACCAGGGCGGATCCGTCGCAGGACGGCGCGAATACGAGCCGACAATTCCGTCATGGCGAAAGGCTTAATCACGTAATCATCGGCACCGGTGTCGAGGCCGCGAATACGATCGGTCTCTTCGCCCCGAGCTGTGAGCATGATGATCGGAACATTGCGAGATTCTGTCCGATTCCGGAGGCGACGGCAGACCTCGATTCCGGAGATTTTCGGTAGCATCCAGTCCAGGATCACCAGGTCAGGGGCGTGTTCGGCCACCATGGTCAGGGCTTCCTCGCCATCCGAGGCCAGGGCGACATCATACCCGTCTTTCTCCAGATTATACTGAAGAAGGGTCGAGAGTGCGTCTTCGTCTTCGACAATTAGAATGCGCGGCGACATGAAAATCTGCCTTGTCGTTAATAGGTTAGACCGTCGGTCTTGGGTCGAGGCACGCTCATGGTTTCATCGCCGGTGATCTCGTAATGGATGATCTCCGCAATGTTGGTGGCGTGGTCACCGATCCGCTCCATGTTCTTAGCGACGAACAGGAGGTGGGCGCAGGCGGTGATCGTCCGCGGATCGCCCATCATATAGGTCAGCAGTTCCCGGAAGAGACTGTTGTAATGCTCATCGACTTCGTCATCCCGGGACCAGACCTGCAGGGCGCGATCAAGGTTTGAGGCGGTATAGGCATCGAGGACATCCTTCAGCCGCCCAGACACAAGGCGCCCCATCCGTTCGATTGACCGGGTGAGCGCAGCAATAGGCTCAGCCTCTGCCAAGACCATGGTCCGCTTGGCGATGTTCTTGGCCAGGTCGCCGCAACGTTCGAGATTATTGGCGATCTTCATGGCCGCCACCGTCCGGCGGAGGTCATTGGCCATGGGCTGGCGCAGGGCGATCAGCCGAATAGCCTTTCGCTCAATCTCGGCCTGCAAGATGTCTAGGCGCTCATCGCGGGTGACAACCTGTTCGGCCAGGGCCTGATCGCGACGGATCACCGCTTCCAGACTGTCGGCAACCTGTGCCTCCGTCAGGCCGCCCATGCGCGCGCACTCCGCTGTCAGCGCGTTGAGTTCGTCCTCATAGGACTTAACGATGTGCTCGTTCATAGGGTCGTCCTTATCCGAACCGGCCGGTAATATAATCTTGGGTGCGGCTATCGCGGGGGTTGGTGAAAATATCCCCGGTGTCGCCGGCTTCCACCAGCTTGCCCATGTGGAAGAAGGCCGTCCTCTGCGAAACCCGCGCGGCTTGGGCCATAGAGTGGGTGACGATCACAATGCAGTACTGATTGCGGAGCTCGTCGATCAGCTCTTCGATCCGTGCCGTAGCTATGGGGTCTAGGGCCGAGCAGGGCTCGTCCATCAAAATGACTTCCGGGCTGACCGCAATGGCGCGGGCGATGACCAGACGCTGTTGCTGACCGCCTGATAGACCCGTGCCTGGCTGTTGCAGGCGATCAGAAACCTCGGCCCAAAGGCCTGCGCGCTTCAGGGATTTTTCGACGATGGCGTCAAGCTCTGCCTTGGTTGTGGCAATGCCGTGGATGCGGGGACCATAGGCGACATTTTCGTAAATGGTCTTGGGAAAGGGATTGGGCTTTTGGAAAACCATGCCCACCCGGGCGCGCAGGACCACGGGATCGATCCCACGATCATTCACGTCCTCGCCGTCCAATTCGATGCGACCCTGGACGCGGGCACCTGCAATGGTGTCATTCATCCGGTTGATGCAGCGCAGAAAGGTCGACTTGCCACAGCCGGATGGGCCGATCAGGGCCGTCACAGACTTTTCAGCCACGTCGAGGGACACATCGAACAGGGCCTGCTTGGCACCGTAGAAAACATTGATGTCCCGGGCGCGGATCTTGATCTGATCGCCCGGCACTGCTGTGCCCACGACCGGGTCCAGGGCCTCGTCGCGGTTTTGGGTCATGTCTTGTCTCATGGCGTTATGCGGCGCTGTAGTCTGGAAAGATAAGAGATCATCGGGATCACCACCGGCGCTCAAAGCGTCGACGGAGCAGTATGGCGGCTAGGTTCATGACGATCATAAAGACCAGAAGAACCATGATCGCCCCGGCCGTCCGCTCGTGGAAGGCGCGCTCCGAAGCATTTTCCCAAATGAAGACTTGAACAGGCAGGACCGTCGCTGCGCCCGTAAAGCCTTCCGGAACTCCGGGAACGAAGGACACCATACCGATCATCAGTAGAGGCGCGGTTTCGCCCAGGGCGTGGGCCATGGACAGAATGGCGCCGGTCATCACCCCAGGCATGGCGAGGGGCAAGACGTGGTGGAATACGGTCTGGGTCTTGGACGCTCCGACGCCCAAGGCGGCCTCGCGGATAGACGGCGGAACAGCCTTTAAGGCCGATCGGGTCGCGATAATAACGGTGGGCAGGGCCATCAAGGCAAGGACAAGGCCGCCCAGCAAGGGCGAAGACCTGGGAACATGCAACCAATTGATAAACACCGCCAAGCCGAGCAGGCCGTAGACGATGGAGGGCACCGCCGCGAGGTTATTGATGTTGACCTCGATAATGTCGGTCCAGCGGTTCTTGGCCGCAAATTCTTCGAGGTAGGTGGCCGCCAGGACGCCGATCGGCACAGCTAGAAGCGCGGTGACAATCAACATCATGGTCGAGCCGACAATGGCCCCCCAGACGCCAGCCTGCTCGGGCTCGGTCGAGTCAGATTTGGTCAAAAATCCCGTGTTGAACCCGGATGAAACCATGCCCATGGACTTCATCTTGTCGAGCCACTGGAGTTGCGTGTTGTCCAGCTTGCGCTCGTCCTCGGGGGTCGACTTCTTGATTTCGCCCTTATAGTAGAGCGCGCCGTCCGCTCGGACTGGGCCGGTCACCGACACCGTCTTACCGATCAGGCTCGGGTTGGCCTTAACCTTCTGCAAGAGCTGGAAGCCCAGATCGTTGGACAATATGTCCATCATCTTGGACGACTGGGTTCCGAAGTCATCGTCCTTGATCCCCAGGCGCCCTAGAACCTGATCGGCGATCAAGAGATCGAAATTAGCACCACTGATATCAGTACGGTCGACCCGCGCCGGATCCACATAGACCGGGACGGTAAGGCTGTATTCCAGGAAGGTCGTATAGCCCTGGGAGACGATACGGCCCAGGAGCACAGTCAGAAAAGCCAGTGCGACAAAGATCGCCGCAAGGCCATAGGCACGGAAGCGCCGCTCTTGGGCATGGCGCACCTTCAGCCGAGCTTCGACTGTCTGGCGCAAAGTCGCCGAGGTGGACATGGGGGCGTCAGTCATACTGTTCTCGGTACTTCTGGACGATGCGCAGGGCGATGATGTTCAGGATTAGAGTGACCAGGAACAGGGTCAGGCCCAGGCCGAAGGCCGCAAGGGTCTTGGGACTGTCAAACTCCTGATCGCCAGTCAGCAGGGTGACAATCTGTACCGTAACCGTCGTGACCGTATCGAGGGGGTTGATGGTTGCCTTGGCCTGAAGACCAGCGGCCATGGTGACAATCATGGTTTCCCCAACAGCGCGGGACACCGCCAAAAGCAGAGCGGCCATAATCCCGGGCAAGGCGGCAGGCAGAACAACCTTTTTGACCGTCTCAGATCGGGTCGCGCCCATGGCGAGGCTGCCATCCCGCAGGGACTGAGGCACAGCATTGATGATGTCGTCAGACAGGGATGAAACAAACGGGATCAGCATGACCCCCATGACAGCACCCGCCACCAAAGCCATTTGGTTCTGAACCTGGCTCAAATACTGGCCAAGACCGTCCAGGCCGCTGCCAATCAGCAAACCGCCTATGCCATTGAAAAATTCACGAAAGAGCGGCCCCACGGTCAAGGCGGCGAAGAAGCCGTAGACGACGGTTGGCACGCCAGCCAGAATTTCAAGAAGCGGCTTGACCACAGATCTGGCCAAGGGACTGGCGTATTCCGAAAGATAGATGGCCGAAAACAGGCCCACCGGTGCCGCCACCATCATGGCGATGATCATGATCAGGAACGTACCGATAAACAGCGGTACCGCACCGAACGCCCCACTAGAGGCATATTGATCTGACCGCATGGCAATCTGCGGGT
The DNA here is from genome assembly GCA_937920085.1 of uncultured Alphaproteobacteria bacterium. Classification (GTDB taxonomy): domain Bacteria; phylum Pseudomonadota; class Alphaproteobacteria; order Caulobacterales; family Caulobacteraceae; genus Phenylobacterium. The sequence continues at coordinate 145,553 of CALETE010000056.1, forward strand.
TCCACTCCATCCCAAACAGGAAGTCGACAGGCGAAACCGACTGGAAGAACCGCCAGCTTTCCCAAACCAAAGACCCAACAATGCCAATCGTCGTGAGAACGGCGGTCACTGAGCACAGGATAAAGAGCCCAGCGATCCAGGTTTCCACCTGATTACGCGCGCGAAAATCGGGTCGGATTTTCGGATAGGCAAAAGCCACGCCGGCTAAGGCCAGAGCGATCGCCGCGGCAAGGGCACCGTAAGTGATCTGGCTGCGAAGATGCTTGGCCTTGGAGACAGCGTCGGCCAGGGCTTGCTTTTGCGGACCTTCGTAGACGGTCTCGCTGGGCTGCCCTCCTTGGGAAAGGGTAACAGCGTCGTTGTAGAAAACGTCCCTTTGCTGCGCATCTAGCGCCTGGAGGGCCGAGGACTCAGACGATCTCAGCAGACCTGCCTCAAGGCTTCCGCCAAAACCAGCGGCGAGAAGCAAGATCAAGGCGGCAGGAACAGCAACCCAAAGGGCGACATATCCGCCGTAGTATCCAGGCAGTGAATGCAGCCCAATCGGACGCCCGCCGACCGCAGCCAAAGCCTTGCCACGCGCCGCAAAGAAGGTCGCGCCCGAGAACAAGGCGAGGGCAAGGAGGGCGACCCAAGTCAGCATGTCGTATTTAGATCCAAACTTCGTTGAGCCTGAGCCGGGCAGCACACGTCCGACAAGGCCGTGGCTATCGTGTCGGTGCAGAGGCTGTACGACATTTTTGCGACGATTTTGTCACAAAACCTGAAGTGCCGCCTGAGAGGCCATAGGCACATAGGCGGTAAACTTCGCACCCCGGCCCTCGACACTCTCCACGGCCAGACCACCGCGGTGACGATTTATGATATGTTTCACGATGGCCAGACCTAGGCCCGTCCCAGGTCGCGCACCGCTTTTTTGACCCTCGACGCGATAGAAGCGCTCGGTCAGACGTGGAAGGTGCTCCCGGGCGAGGCCTGGGCCAGAGTCAGTCACCTGCAGGACCAGATAGCGGGTGGTGCCATGATCGGGTGTCAGCAGAGAGAGGCGGGCACTTTCTTCCATGGAGGGAACCACAGCTTCGACTGCGCTCAAATCAAGGCGCAGGCTTACGGTGACGACACCCCCCGGCGGCGTGTATTTCAGGGCATTGTCCACCAGGTTCTGGATCACCTGAACCAGCTGATCGCGATCCCCAATGGTGATCGCCCGACCGATGGCAGGAATATCTGAATTGAGGGTCACGCCGCCTTCGCGGGCCAAGGGACCCAGGGAATCCAAGACATCCATCACAGCCAGGGCTAGATCCATTGCCCCCGCTGGGGCGATGTGCTCGTTCAATTCGATGCGGCTGAGTGACAAAAGATCATCGATCAGACGGCTCATGCGTTCCGCCTGAGTCTGCATAATACCAAGGAACTTCTCCCGCGCCGCGTCATCGGTCCGGGCATGGCCCCGAAGGGTTTCGATAAAGCCAGATAGTGAAGCCAGGGGGGTGCGCAATTCATGGCTGGCATTGGCCAAGAAGTCGGCCCGCGTCCGCTCTGCCCGACGAATATCCGTCTCATCCCGCAGCACCAAGACAGCTGTGCGCAGTTCCCCGTCCCCACCACCAAGCGGTTGGGCAAAGGCTTTAAGCACCCGCCCTTGAGTCCCTCCGAGGTCGTATAGGGCTGTCGCAGCCACCTGACCAAACAGGGCCTCATCCACGGCTTCCAGCACATCGGGGTCACGGATCGCCGTGACCAGAAGGCCTGTCTCGAGCGTAAGGTTCAGAACCTCTCTGGCGGCTTGGTTGGCCAGCACATATCGCCGCCCCGTCGGATCATCGGGCTCAAGCCCAGTGACCAGGAGAACTGGATCTGGCAGGGCGTCCACCATCGCGGCGTAGGGCGGCCCCCGGCTGAGCTCATCTGCGCTACGAGGCGAGGTCAAATCTTCATTTTGCCTTTCGCGCGATACGCCAATCCAGCCAATGAGTGTGCTGGCGGCCAGGACCAGGGTCGCCCCCGCAATGGCTGATTCCAAATCAAGACGATGCAAGAGGGTCATGGCCCCAAGCACCAGCGCAGCGCTGACGGCGCTCGCCAGTGCAGTCCAAATCGGGAGGCTAGATCGAGAGGTCGTCGGCAAGCCGAATCTCCAATGGCTGCAACCAACCACGCTACAGTCTGGTGACAATTGAATGACAAGACCCTGATTCTCAGTAGGCCGAACTGCCCTTCGGACGAAATGGCTTGCGGTCCGAGATTGGCACCGGGGCGCCTAGGGATTAGGTTGCGTCGCGGCGCACAGTCGCGCCTTGGTCCTGCCGCATCTCAAGCGGGCCTAGGGTCGATAATGTCTTGGTCGCCTGATTTTAAGTCTACGGGAAAAGCCTATGTCCTTGGAGAGGTTCGCCGAAGCCGAAGCTGCTATGGCGCGGGGGCAGAGGGACGAAGCCATCCGCTTAACGGCGGAGCAACTGACCCTGGATCCAAAAGCGCCCATTCAGGTTTATCGCAATTTCAGCGCCATGCTGATCCGGCTGAAGCGGTACGAAGAGGGTGCGAAATGGTCCCGCCAGGGGACTGAAGTCTATCCCCGCGATGCGACGCTCTGGAACAATCTTGGCGTCTCATGGCGCCGTCTTGCCCGCTATGAAGAGGCACTGGCGGCTCTTCGCCAAAGCCAGAAGCTGGACCCGAAATCGAACTCAGCGCCCATCAACATGGGCAATGTTTATAATGACATGAAGGATGGCCGACGTTCGGTAGACACCTGGACCAAACTCGTCCGCACGTCACCGACCAATGCCGAATTCCAGCGCAGTCTCGGCCGTGGATTGATCTATTCTGGAGAGCCCGACAAGGCCGAAATGCGGTTCCGTTTGGCTGTGAAATTGAAGCCTGACTATGAAGATGCGTGGATTGACCTCATCAATCTGACGACGGACGCATTAGATCCTCTCAATGTCATCCCGATGATCGATCAGGCCCTGGCCGCCACCCCCAGCCTGACCAAGCTCTGTGAAATCAAGGCGATGCTCTACCGCCGCCTCAATCGCAATAAGGAGGCGGAAGCCTATTTGCTGGGTCTTATCCCGGTCTATGGCGATGTTCCTTGGCTGCATAACCTGATCGGAACGACAATTTCCGAATGGGACCGTGAGCGTGCCCATGGTCACATGCGCAAGGCCATTGAGCTGGATCCGACCAAGGCGGACTACCGAATGGCTTTGGCGGAAAGCCTAAGCCGGACGAGAGGCCCTAAGGAGTCTGAGTTTCTGGAACAAGCCTATCACGTGCTTAAGGACGCAGAGGGCATGTTGGAGCTCAACCCGTCTGAACTCAAAGTCGCCTCTGAAATCTTCACGCGACTTGCGGACTATGACGCGTCTGACTCCCTGGCCAGCTTCGAAGAGATTGGTCGTAAATTTGCGTCCAATGGAAAGCACACGGCCCTATTGCTTCACCTTAGTCGCGTGCGGTCAGACGCAGACCGCCATGAGTTGGTTACCCAACACAAAATGTGGGGTGATGCGATTCAGGCGCAGGCGATCAAACAACCGATCACCTTTCCGACGCCCAGGCCCGTCGACGGAAAAATCCGCATTGGTTTCATGTCGTCTGACCTTCGGGGCCATCCGGTGGCCTATTTCGCCCTGCCCCTGCTGGAGCATTACGACAAGAGCCGCTTCGAAGTTTATTGCTATTCCTACTTCCTGCAGGAAGAGGACAGCCTCCAAAAGCGGATCACTGAAATGGTGGATGGCTTCCGTTGGAGGAAAGAGATCACTGAGCGCGATGCCGCGCAAATGATTGCTGATGATCAGCTCGACATGCTGATCGAGCTCGGTGGCACCACCCATATGAATAAGCTGGCGGTCATGGCCTTTAAGGCCGCCCCCCTTCAGGCCAGTTGGCTTGGCTATCCGCATTCCGCGGGTCTGACCTCGATCGACCGCTTTATTCTCGACCCCTATGTGGTGCCCGAGGACAAGAGCCTGGTGATCGAAGAGCCCTTGCTCATGCCGAAAAGCTGGATCGCTATGGGCGAGTTGGCCTTCCCAGAGCGGCCAATCACACCGGGCACGCCAGAATCACGGAAGGGCTTCCTCACCTACGGAACGGCGAACAATCCCTACAAGTATTCCAAAGCCATGGTGCAAACCTGGGCCCGGATCGTCGCGGCGACGCCAAATTCCCAATTTCTATTCGTCCGCCCTGAAGCCGGCTCGCCCACCTTCCGCACCAATATTGAGGCGATTTTTGAGGGGGAAGGCGTCAGCAAGGATCGCGTGCGATTTGAGAGCGTCCGTGGTGCCCACATGCCCTTCTATAACGAGATCGACATTTCGCTCGACACCTTCCCTCAGACTGGCGGCACAACAACCTGTGAGTCCCTATTCATGGGCGTTCCAGTGATCACCTTGGTGGGACCTGCGGTTTTTGAGCGCCTCAGCTATTCGATCCTAAACAATGCGGGTCTGGGAGATCTCTGCGCGTTTTCCGAAGCCGAATATGTTGAGAAGGCCCTTGGTCTGGCCGCCGACGCGCCTCGGCGCGCAAAGCTTCGCACCGACCTGCGCAATATGCTCAAGCAGTCGCCCTTGGGTCAAACTCAGCAGTTTGCGACAGATTTCTTCAGCATGATCGAAGGCGCTGTCGCCAAGTCGAAGGCTGCACAGACCGCTTAATTGGCCTGAAATCCTGGGCTACCCAAGATTTCAGCTATCACCGAAGTGGCGTCCCGAGGCGTCACCCCGATCGCTTTCAGGCGCGAGATGTCGCACTGGGGCTGGGGGATCGGTACGTCCTGTCCGGTCAAGGTCAGCTGCCGCCCTGCCTGGGCAAAGACCTCAGCCACCTCGCGATTTAGGACCGTGCGACCGCCGGCAATGTTGAAAATGCCTTGATCCTCACCGGTCGCCAGGGCCAGGAGCCCCGCTATGGCGTCATCCACATGGATATAGTCACGACCGCCCATGGGAGATGACGGCAGGGTGATGTCAGCCTCCAGGCGCGCCCGCTGCAAAAGCTCTGACAGGAACCCACTGGCGGCGTCATCAGCATCAAAGACATTGGAAAGGCGGGCAACGCAGGCGCGCCCGCCGCCGCTATTTAGACAGAGAGCCTCACCCAGCGCCTTTGACAGGTCATAGACATTGCGCGGCAAGTGCGGATCCAGCTCCAAGACATCGGTTTCCCGCCCGCCCCGCAAAGATAGGCTGTCATAGACCCGGGTCGAGGACAGATAGACCAAGCGCTCAAAACCAGCGCCCTTGAGGATATTGGCAAGCAGGGTCACATGCGCCTCGACCGTATCGAAGGGTCGCTGCAAAAAGTCGCCCGTCAAGCCCGCGCAATAGATGACCCGCCCAAGGTCCTCACCTGCAAAATCCTGCTGGGTTCGGGGGGGAGAAACCACCTTTTCACCCCGGGCCGTCAGGGCCGAAACAAGCCGAGATCCGATAAATCCCCCGGCGCCGATGACCGTGAAGTGTGTCACTTGGCGCGCGATCCGACCCGCTGAGCCGGAGCCCCAGCATAGATTGACATGGGCTCGAGAACCCCACGCACCACAGCACCCGCGGCCACTATGGTTCCACGACCGATCACAGCCCCATCCAGCACCACGACATTGGCCCCCAGCCAGACATCATCTTCAATGACAATGCCCCCGCGACTGGGTTGGAAGCCCTGATCGCGAATCCGTCGCTCAGGGTCGGCAAAGGCATGATTGGTCGGAGCCAGGGTACAATTGGCGGCAATCAGAACCCCATCGCCGATGCGAATACCATTGCCGGTATAAAGGACGGTCCCAGAATTGAGGGCGCAATCCTCGCCAATGATCACGTCCCCCGATCCACCAGCCGGTTTGATCTTCACAAAGGAATCTACCAGGGTTCGGGCACCGATAATGATCCGGGTCCCCCGCGCGGACACTTCGATGTCTGCGAGGGCGGAAATCTTGGCGGACGGGTCAATGCTCAGCATGGCTTACCCCAAGACGCCCATGAAATCGGGATAGGCGGCGTCTCGCTCTGAGATCACTGAGGGAAGCCGCGGCCATTCAATCCCGAAAGCAGGATCGTTCCAACGCACCCCGCGGCCATGGCCCGGCTCGAAAATACGATTGATCTGATAGAGCACGTCGCAATCGTCCTCCAGGGTTAGAAAGCCGTGGGCCATGCCCTCGCCAATCAGCAGGGCACGGCCGGACTCTGCATCCAGTTCAACCCCCGTCCAGTTGCGGAAGGTGGGGCTGTCTGCCCGTAAGTCGACCGCCACATCGAAAATCCGCCCGCGGGTTGCCCGCACGAGCTTGGCTTCGGTGTGGGGCTGGCCCTCATAGTGCAGACCACGCAGGGTTCCGGCCTTCACATTGCGCGAGAGGCTGGTTTGCTGGGGTATGAAACCATAGCCGGCCTGGGCGAACTCATCTGGACAGTGCAGGCGGGCAAACGACCCTCGCACATCCGAAATGGGATCAAGATCGACCACCACAACGCCGGCAATAGCGGTGGGGGTAAAGCGCATCAGTCAAAGACCTGAGGTTCAGGGGCCGCCGTGACGAACTTTCCGCTCCAAGACTGGATGACCGCCATCTGTCCCATGATTTCGGCCTTCAGATTCCAGGGCAGGATCAGCAGATAGTCCGGCTTAATTTCGCTGACCTTGGCAGGTGCCAGGACCGGGATATGGCTGCCCGGCAGGAAGCGGTCCTGCTTGTGGGGATTGGCATCGAAAACGGCGACAATGTCGTCCGTGCCCGTTCCTGCATAGTTCAAGAAGGTATTGCCCTTGGCCGCAGCACCATAGGCCGCGACCCGCTTTCCTTCCGACTTCGCCTTAGCCAGGAAGGCGAGGAAGCTGTCTCGCACGGCCTCGACCCTAGCGGTGAAACCGCCATAGGTGGCCAGAAGGTCTAGGCCGGCGGCCTGTTCCCGGGCGCGCAGATCGATCAGGGCCTGGGTCTCGGCATGGTCAGCCGCCTGGTGGCAACAGAATAGGCGCAATGACCCCCCGTGGGTTGGCAAAAGCTCCACATCAAAGGGCCGCAGGCCGTTGGCCCGGAGCACCTTTTCCACTGCCAGCAGGGACAGGTAGGAGAAGTGCTCGTGATAGATGGTGTCGAACTGAACCTGCTCAATCAAGTTCAGCAGGTGGGGGAATTCAAAGGTCAGGACACCCTGGGGCGCCAGGACCAGGGGAAACCCGGCCACGAAGTCGCCTATGTCAGGGACGTGGGCCAAGACATTGTTTCCGGCCATCAGGTCGGCGGAAATGCCCCGTGCCGCAAGATCTCGACCGGTTGCGGCGTTGAAAAACGACACCTCGGTGGGCACGCCAATCTCGATGGCCGCCTGGGCGGTGTTGGCGGTGGGCTCAATCCCAAGGATCGGCACGCCCACTGCCTTGAAGTGCTTGAGCAGGTAGCCATCATTGCTGGCCACCTCGATGACCAGGGATTTGGGGCCCAGGTCGAACCGGGCGATCATCGCCTCAGCATAGCGCTTGGCGTGGGCAACCCAGGATTCCGAATAGGACGAGAAATAGGCGTAGCCGTCGTCGAAAATATCATCGGCCGCGACCGGATCGTCCGCCTGCACGAGGAAGCAATTGGGACAAACCCGCGTGTGTAGAGGATAGGATTTCTCAGTTCCCGCCGCCAGCTGGGCCGGGGTCAGATAGGAATTGGCCAGGGGCTGACGTCCGAGGTCCAGAAAGGTCTGGGTCAGGGGGGTTTGGCAAAAGCGGCAGGCTGGGGTGGTCATCACAAGGTCTCGTAACGTGCTAGCTGGGCCCTGCAAAGGGCCAGGGCGTCTTCCCCATCGGCCTGGCGGCGATACCAGTCCATGGTCCAGGTCACCGCCATTGGGGCGTCGAGCTGGCTTTCGAAGCCGAGGACAGACCTCGCCTGAGAGGCATCTATGCCCAGGGCCTTGGCTTCAAGGGAATTCGGGTCTGGCTCATGACGCCAGGGCTTGGCACCCAGGGCCGCAACAGCCTGGCTTGCGAGGGTGCCCACCGTGACCTCAGGGCCGCCGGGTTTGGGGCCGAAATTCATGGCCCGGGGGGCTGTTTCATCGCTCGCCAACCGCTCGAGATAGGTCAGGTAACCCGCCACACAGTCCAGGACATGCTGCCAGGGGCGGGTCGACTCCGGATGGCGCAGGACGGTGATGGCCTGAGCCTGCCCCGCCCGCACAATGTCAGCCACCAGCCGGTCGCGGGAAAAGTCGCCGCCGCCGATCACATTGCCTCCCCGGGCCGTGGCCAGGGGCACCCCTGCCCTTTCGAAATAGCTACGGGCGAAGCTCTGGGTAACGATTTCGGCTGCGGCCTTAGAGGCCGAATAGGGATCCTTGCCCCCCAGGGCGTCGGTCTCCACAAAAGCGCGCCCGGTCTCGGCATTGGCGTAGACCTTGTCGGAGGTGACAACCAGACAGGCCTGAAGCGCCGTCTGGGTCCGCAGGGCCTGGAGCAGGTGGGCTGTGCCCATAATGTTGGAGGCAAAGGTGCCGATCGGGTCCTCGATGGAGGTGCGGACAATGGGCTGGGCGGCCATATGCAAAACCAGATCAAAGGTCCGCCCGGCCAGGGCAGTCTCCACCGCAGCCTGATCGCGCAGATCGACGATCAGCGAGTCCGTAAGGCTGGAAATCTGCGCCAGGTCGTAGAGCGCTGGGGTCTGGTCTGGTGCCAGGGAAAGACCCGTAACCTGAGCCCCCATGTGCGACAGCCAGATGGCGGCCCAGGATCCCTTGAAGCCCGTGTGCCCCGTCAGCAGAACCCGTTTGCCCGACCAGAAGGCGGGATTGGGTCTGGTCATGACCAGAGCCGCCAGGGCGCCTCTCCCGACGCCCAGAGGGCCTCAAGATTGTTCTTGTCCCTAAGGGTGTCCATGGCGGCCCAGAAGCCGTCGTGGCGATAGGCCATGAGCTGCCCATCGGCGGCCAGGCCTTCCAGAGGTGCCGCTTCAAAGGGGATTTCGTCGCCAGTGATCCGTGACACCACATCGGGATGCAGGACGAAGAAGCCACCATTGATCAGGCCGTTGTCACCTGGGGGCTTTTCGATAAAGCGTTGGACGCCGCCATTGACGATCTCCAGCGCACCATAGCGGCCCGGGGGCGAGACGGCGGTCACCGTAGCCTGCTTGCCATGGCCCCCATGGAAGGCCGCCAGGGCCTTGAGGTCCACATCGGCCACGCCGTCCCCATAGGTGAAGAAGAAGGGCTCGCCCGGCGTCAGGTACTGGGCCACGCGCTTTAAGCGTCCGCCGGTCATGGTGTCGGCCCCGGTATCCACCAGGGTGACCTTCCAGGGCTCATGCTTGGTGGCGTGATACTCCACCGACCCCTTGGCCAGATCGACAGTCAGGTCGGCATTGTGGAGAACGTAATTGGAGAAATACTCCTTGATCACATAGCCCTTGTAACCCAGGCAGACGATGAACTCATTGAAGCCAGCGTTCGAAAACAGCTTCATGATGTGCCAGAGGATCGGCCGCCCGCCGATCTCGATCATCGGCTTGGGCTTTAAGTGGCTCTCTTCGGAAATCCGGGTCCCAAGCCCGCCCGCAAGGATGACGACCTTCATGCCCGGCTCCTAGGCTATGCGTTTGACGAAGGCGTCGGGCCAATAGGTCACCCGCTCGGTGACCACCCCTTCATTGAACGGGAAGGCTGGCTCTTCGACGATGAAGCGGGCGTCCTCGGCCACAAAGTCGTGGATGGCGGTGAGCGGATTGTTCCAGTCCCAATCATCCCCCGTGCGCGGCGCACCCTTGACCTGGGCCATGACCCCATCAGTGGCGACCACATAGGAGCCAATGCCGATCAGCTCTCCATAGGCACGCAGTTCGTCCAGGACGTGGACCTTGGTGTGGTTGGAATCCAGCACCACCAGCACGGTCTCGCCAGGCTTAATCAGCGCCTTGACCTGGGCCAGGACGTCCGGCGCGGTGGAGGAGCCCTCGATCAGATCGATGCGCCTCTTCATGGGGTGGGCCTCGATGGCCTGACGGTTGTGGGGGCGAATCTCGATGTCGACCCCGATGACCCGGCCCTTGCCCATGGCTTCGAATAGGGAGGCGTAGAAGATCAGGCTGCCGCCATGGGCGACGCCGGTTTCCACCAGAACGTCGGGCTTTAGGTCCCAGATCACTTCCTGCAGGCGGATCATGTCCTCCGGCAGTTGAATGATCGGACGGCCCATCCAGGCGAAGGAATAGACGTATTTGGAATCCCAGGTCGCCCGGACCCAGGCCTTGGACGCCGCCGCAAAGCCCTCGGCAGTGGAGAGGCTATAGCGCGTTTCGGTATCGCCAGTCTTGACGATGACTTCGCCGCGCTCTTCATCAATAGTGGTGATCAAAGGTCTCGCCTTATTCGAAGGGCGGGACGACCCCGCTTTCGTTCCTCTTATCCCGTGTCGACCCTGTGATGAAGCCGTATCCGGCACCTAGACGATCTGATCGACGAGATTACTGGCAATTCGCCGGGATCATTGGCCTATGAGCGATCATCAGCGGATCGATTTCATCGTCATGGGGGCTCAAAAGGCGGGCACAACCGCCCTGTTTGATCACCTGTCGGACGATCCGGCCCTTGGCCTATCACGGGTCAAGGAGGTGCATTTTTTCGACAATGACACCTTGGACTGGGCCGCACCTGACTACGGCCCCTATCACGATCAGTTCGACTGGACCGAGGACAAGATCCGGGGGGAAGCCACGCCGATCTATGTCTATTGGCCAGGGTCGCTGGAACGCATCGCCGCCTATCGGCCCGACATTAAGCTCATCCTGATGCTGCGCGATCCTGTGGAGCGGGCCTGGTCCCACTGGCGGATGGAGGCCGCTCGGGGGGTTGAGCCCTTGGCCTTCGCCCAGGCCATCCGCCGGGGACGGCAGCGGCTGTTCCGTGGGGAGCCCTGGGGCCATCACCGGGAATATTCCTATGTGGAGCGCGGCTTTTATGGGGACCAGCTGGAACGGGTGCTGAGGCTTTTTGCGCAAGACCAGGTGCTGATCCTTCAGGCCAACGACCTTGCCGCTGATCCCAACGGCGTCCTGAGCCAGTTCAATGCCTTTGTGGGCGCGCCGCCGCCGCCGATCAGTGCGCCGCGTCAGGTGCATGTGGGCCAGGATATGGGCCAGATGGACTCCGCCGATCGGGCCTATCTGGAAGCGCTCTATGCCCCAGATCAGGCGCGGCTGGCGGCCTTGCTGGAGACCCTGAGATGAGGGTCTTGCCCGCGATCCTAGCCTTGATCTTCTCCATGATTGGGATGGCGGGGGCTCGGGCAGAGGACTTCAAGCTCAGCCTGCCCCTGGCCTGTCAGGGGGGCAAGACCTGTGTTGTCCAGAACTATGTGGATACCGATCCAGGCCCTGAGGCCAGGGACTATCGCTGCGGCGGCCAGACCTATCAGGGGCATAATGGGGTCGATATCCGTATTCTCGACATGGCGGCGCAGAGGCGCGGGGTTGCGGTCCTGGCGGCGGCCCCGGGGACGGTTCTGCGGCTTCGCGATACCGCGCCAGATGTTTCGATCCGCGCCTCGGGAGCACCGCCAGTCGCCGGGCAGGAGTGCGGCAATGGTATGGTGATCGACCATGGGGGCGGCTGGGAGACCCAGTATTGCCATATGGCCCAGGGCAGCTTGGTGGTGAAGGCTGGGCAGAGGGTGACACGGGGGGCGGTGCTTGGGCTGGTCGGCCTGTCGGGCATGACGGAATTTCCACACCTTCACCTCACCCTGCGCCATGACGGCAAGATGGTCGATCCGTTTGGGCCAAACCTTAACCCTGGCACCTGCAATCCCATCGCCAAGGGCGACCTCTGGGATGGGGCTGCGGAGCAGGCCTTGGTCTATCGGTCCGGCGCGATCCTGAATGCCGGGTTTTCCCAGGCGGAGGTCACCATGGAGGCCGTGGAGCAAGGCGCTCTACCGGCGCCCGCGCGGCAAGGTGCCTTCATGATTGGTTATGTGCGGGCCATCCACCTGAAAGCTGGGGACGTCCAGGTTCTGACCGTGAGGGGTCCGAAGGGTCAGGTGGTCGCCCAAGCAAAACTGCCGCCCCTGGACAGGGACAAGGCCCAAACCCTGGTCTATGCCGGCTTACGTCGACCTGTAACCGGTTGGATATCAGGCCCCTATGAAGGGCAGTATCAGGTGTTTCGGAATGGCCTGGAGGTGGTGGCCGGGACCTTTACAGGCACCCTCTGAGGCGGCGGGCCTACGATTCTCAAAACCCGTCAAAAGATTTAGGATGTCTTACTTCCCATCGCCCGAGGATTGGGCTATGAAATGGATTCAGCCACTCCAGGGCTGTCGTCACTTCAGGCCGGGTCGCGGGTTGCCCAACTCGCATCCCGGCCTTTGTGATTCTGGATCCCCCGACATCAAGCCTGGCCTACCCGGAAAGGTCGCGCCTAGGACACCGCCCAAAAGCTCAGCCCTATGAACTGGACCCCGGCCTCCGCCGGGGTGACCGGTGTTTGAGGCAAGGCCGCAACCTATCACCCTCCCCCCGGTCATACCGGCGGAGGCCGGTATCCAGGTCGTAGAGCACAGCGGTGCCGGATAGGTCGCACCTAAGATCCTGAACAAGGCCCAGAACAAACGTTAGGGTTGAATTATCAGAAAACCGGAACATTATAAGAACATGTTCTACGTTTATATTCTATCGAACGGGCGGAATGGAACGCTCTATGTGGGACACACCGACAGTCTTCGTCGCCGTGTCCTGCAACACCGAAGCAAGGCGGGAACGGGTTTCACGGCCAAGCATGGTGTATCGCAATTGGTCTGGTTTCAAAGCTTCGAAACCCGCCCAGCAGCCTTCAGACGGGAGCGGCAAATCAAAGACTGGCGCCGCGCCTGGAAACTCAGCCTGATAGAAGGTTTGAATCCCGAGTGGCGCGACCTTGGCGACGACGTCCTCTCCCTCAAGCTTTGGTGACCACCCTACCCCCGGTCATACCGCCGAAGGCCGGTATCCAGGTCGTAAGGCGCGGCGGTGCCGGATAGTCACGCCTAGGACGTTTCCCAAAAGCACAGCCCTATGAACTGGACCCCGGCCTCCGCCGGGGTGAGCGGTGGATGAGGCAAAGCCGCAACCTATCACCCGACCCCCGGTCATACCGGCGAAGGCCGGTATCCAGGTCGAAGGGCGCGGGGGTTCCGGACAGGTCGCTTCTAGGGTGAATGACAAACGCACAGCCCTATGAACTGGACCCCGGCCTTCGCCGGGGTGACCGGTGGATGAAGCGAGGCCGCGACCTATCACCCTCCCCGGTCATACCGGCGAAGGCCGGTATCCAGGTCGTAGGGCGCGGGGGTTCCGGACAGGTCGCTTCTAGGGTGAATGACAAAAGTACTGCCCTGTGAACTGGACCCCGGCCTTCGCCGGGGTGACCGGTGTTTGAGGCCGGCATGAAGGGCGGGGCGAAGGCCGGTGGGTGGGGTCAGTCTTTGGGGACGGGGGCGGGGTTGACCAGGGCCAGGATGCCGAACTTCACCAACCAGAGGACGCCGCGCTCGATAAAGGGTTTCCGATTCGGCGGAAAGCCGACCAGCATGTTTGAGATTGGCGCCCCGGGATTTTGGGCAAAGAAGTCGAACATCTGCCGCCGCTCCGCAGGAAACGGCATGGTCCAGGAGGCCATGGAGGCGAAGGGGCGGGCCAGGATTTCTTCGGCCAGGGGCCAGGTCATGTCTGCAGGAACCGTGATCTGGGTCGCGGGCCCTGAGGCGGCGGTGGGATAACTGGCATAGAGCCTAAAGGGGTCTAAGCGCCGGGGATTATCCGGATCGGCAGGAATGGGTAGCCTGGGTCCCGCCAAACGCATGGCATTCATCTCGCCCCACAGGGCTTGGTAGCGGGGAATGATCGCTGCCCAATCGAAGACGTCCCGGGCCTGTTTGGCGGCGGATGCCCCCATCGTCGCCCGCAGGTCAGGGTTTTGGATCAGGGCGACCAGGGCCTCGGTGGCAGCTTGGATATCCACAGCCGTCATCTGAGCCGCCGCAGCTATATAGCCGTCATAGGTCAGCCATTCATTGGCAAAGGCGTAGGAGAGATCACGCCCGAGGCCAGGGCGGGGGAAGACGGTCGCAATGCGGAACCCGTCAAGGCCGTGGCGCACGGTATCACGATAGCCATCCCAGTCTGTGACCACACAGGGCAGGCCCGCCGCCATGGCTTCGACCGGGGTCAGACCGAAGGTTTCCTGAATGTTTTCAGAGAGGGAAATGAAGATATCAGCAGCCGACCAGATGCTGAAGCGGGCATCGAGAGGCCGCCCGTCGACCGCATGATAGTGGACGCTGGGGCAGAATTGGCGGGTATTTTTATGATGAACCTCAGTCGCCTGATCGGTGACGGACCATCCGGCGCAGATCCAGTGAACCTCTTTGCCAGACTGTTTGGCGGCGGCTTCCAGTGCCATTGCCATGAGGGCTGGGTTCATCTTGGCAGCAGCACTGAACCGCCCGAGGAAGATGGCGACCACGGCGTCGTCTGGAATGCCGAGCTTGGTGCGCCAGGCCTTGCGGTCCGTTGGATTGGTCTGAAAGTCAGCAACATTGACGCCGAGCGGGATGGTTTCCAAGCGGGGCTTGGAAAAGCGGGTCATGCCTAAACGACTGGAGAGGTCTTCCTGGACGGCTTCGAGCTCAACATCAACGCTGTGTCGGACCGCTGCGGAGGTACAGATCAAAGTGTCCCAGGGTTCGAGGGGTGCCGTGAGCAGTTCGGCAATAGAGTCCATGACCCGGTGGGTGGCGGTTGTGTGGGTAATGCCGCAAATGCCGTAGGACTGGGCACCCCAGGGGCGGCGATGCCAAGCCTCGGTGGCAATGTTCGGGCCAGGATTAAAGAGATTGCCGGGCTGGGCGAGCCTGGCGCGGCTGCGGCGATCATACCAGACCAGGGGTTTGGTGGTCGGCTCGATCTTCTTGACCAGGGGTTCAAGCTGGCTGGGCGCTGACGCCGTGGCATTGAACAAATAGTGGGTGTCAATCTGGCCGTGGCGGATAAGGCCGCGCAGGAAGCTTTCGCCAGCGGCATGGCGGCCCATGAGGCGATCTCGGCCGGTGTCATAGCCGTCGGGATGGAAGTAGATGGCGGCATTGCTCATGGGGGCTTGGTAGCCGAGACCGAGCCCCGCCGGAAGGCCCAGACATAACAAAAGGGCCGCCTCTTGCGAGGCGGCCCCAGAGTTTCCTTACCGAAAGATCGGCTTAGATGGTGAAGTTCGCCGTACCCAGCGCGCTTGCAGCAACGCCTGTCAGCTTGATGACCAAGCCGACCGTGTTGTTGTTTGCGTTGTCGATGAACACGTAGGAGTCGGAGCCGACCGTGATCGCGACAATGTCGTGACCGCCATTGCCGATCAGCGCGGTACCATCGGCCAGAGCCAAGGCGTAGGTCGCGTCGACGCTGGTGTTCAGGAAGTTTGCTGCTGTAGCCGCAACACCGCTCGAGATGGTGGCGCTACCGGCGACGAAGCCGCTGATCGAGTCGACTGCGCCATCAACCGAGCTGAGCGCCCCGAAGATGAACTTGTCGGCACCGCCGCCACTGACGATGGTGTCGGCACCCAGGCCACCGGTGATGGTGTCTGCGCCCGAACCGGCCGTGATGGAGTCGTTGCCTGCACCGCCGTCGTAAACCGCTGCGCCCGTGGTGTTGCTCAGGTTATCGTCACCAGCACCACCGGAGAGGGTGTCACCCGTGCCGGTCGAGGAAATGGTGTCGTTGCCTGCGCCGCCGTCAGCCGAGTTGGCACCCGCTGCGACGTTGATGGTGTCGTTACCGTCGCCACCGAGAACGGTGTCATTGCCCGCACCGCCGGTGATGGCGTCGTTGCCAGCGCCACCGTCGACGGAGTTGCTGCCCGTACCCGTGGTGATGGTGTCGTTGCCATCGTTGCCGGAGATGGTGTCAGCATTGGCACCACCGGAAATGACGTCGTCGCCAAGGCCGCCA
>CALETE010000057.1 GCA_937920085.1 uncultured Alphaproteobacteria bacterium
GCGTGGTCTATGACGTCACCAGCAAGCCCCCGGGGACGATTGAGTGGGAGTAGGGCTGGAATTTAAGGAAACCTGATTGTTAATCTAGTTCAAACCCCTCAAAGCCGGTGTTCAGCATTTGGCTCAGGGTTTGGCGATAGCGCGGAATTCCGCCCATATAGGCAATTAGTTCTCGAGGCTTGCCGTCATCGTCGATCCGCCGATACCATGAATTCGTATAGTGTCCGATCATGGTGGGCTCTGACACTTCATTGTGGTGATCCATCCAGGCCGTCTCTGTGCCCTCGCTGGGATCCATTGACTTGAGGCCTTTGGCGAGGGCGTAACCAATGGCATCCGCAATCCAGTTACATTGGTGATCGACACAGACCGGCACGTTGCAGATCGCAGACACTGGGGCGAAGGGTGCGTGGGTCATAAACAGATTTGGGTAGCCATGGACCATCATGCCGACAGTGGTTCGTAGAGCCTTCTTCCAGTGATCCCTCAGCAGCACGCCTCCGGGCCCCTTGATTGCGATCTTATTGATTGAACCGATCCCTGCGTCGAAGCCGGTGGCGTAGATGATCACATCTAGCTCATGGCGTCCGGAGGTCGTTTGGACGCCAGTCCTGTCGATATGGATTACCGGGTCTGATCGGATGTCGACGAGTTCTACATTTTCTCTATTGAAGGCTTCATAAAAGCCATTCTCCAACGGAACGCGCCGGGTGCCGAACGGGTAGTCGCTAGGAACCAACTTATCGGCGATTTTCGGGTCGTGAATGCGCGCCCTGATCTTCCTCCTGATGAACCGGGTCACCACTTCCACGGCCTCCGGATTCATCTGGAAATCTGCAAATGCATTTCCCCAAAAGCCGAGATTTCCAATGGCCCAAAGTTTCTCCAAGCGCGCCTCTCGCTGATCAGGGGGGACGTCGGCGAACAAGGGCGGAGGGTCAAAGACCATACCGCCGCCAGACTCATCCAGGGCCTTGATTTTCAGGGCTTCATAGGAGTCCCGCATGTCCTGCAATTCCTGCGCAGTGACGGCAGGGTTTTTCATGGGGAGTGCGTATTGGGGTGTGCGCTGAAAAACTGTCAACTTGCCGACCACTGGGGCGATAGTCTGGATGACCTGTATGCCGGTGGCTCCGTTGCCGAAGACCCCAACCCGTTTTCCCTCCAAATCGATATCTTCTTTGGGCCAACGGCTGGTAAGGAGGCTAAGGCCTCCGAAGGTTTCATGTCCCTTGAAGGGCGGGATTTTTGGATCGGACAGGCCGCCGCTATTGAGCACCAGGAATCGTGTCCGTACGACGTCTCCTGCGTCTGTGCTCACCGTCCAAAGGCCCGTCGCCTTGTCGAAGTCTGCTGTGGTCACCCGGGTTCCAAAGGTGATGTGTCGACGCAGGCCGAACTTGTCGACCACTCGGTTGAGATAGGCTTCGATTTCTGGCTGGTCGGGAAAATGTTGAGTCCAGTGACTTTCTTCCCAGAGCTCCTTGGAAAACCAATACTGGTAGAACGGAAAATGACTATCCACGCGGGCGCCTGGATAGCGGTTCCAGAACCAAACGCCACCAACGCCAGGGGCAGCTTCGAAGGAACGAACCTTGCGACCATCCTGCAGGAGTCGATGAAGCTGATAGATTCCAGCCAAACCCGCACCCACGACGACAGCGTCGAGAACGTCCTGATTATGAGGTATTGTCGCTGTCATGAAGGCCTCCCCCGTGTTCGCCGTTCGCTGGCTCATAAGTCAGACAGTAAGGCGACCGTCCTTGCGTCAATCAAGCCAACATCATGCTGAACCTTTTGGAATAGGGTACCAGCTCCAACATTCCCCTGCCTTTCGCTAAGCCAGACCAGGTTCCCGCGTGGGACGAGAAGCCTTCTTCAGCCTCAGCGCGTGTTGGCGGGAGGAGTGGACCCGGCACTGAATTTCGCCATTTGACGATTGCCATAAGGCACGCGGCCCGTCACCAGTGGGGTCAGCCCGTCGGGTGAAACAGTGGTGCGAGGAACCTGACCCCATGAAACCCCTAGCTGGTAAGACCATCGTTATCACGGGTGCCAC
>CALETE010000058.1 GCA_937920085.1 uncultured Alphaproteobacteria bacterium
TCACGTCGACCTTGCCCCAGGAACAGGCTTCCTTGAGGGTCGAGGAGGAGCAGGCGCCGTCGCGGACGTCGGCGACGGTGATCTGAACGGCGTATTTATGCATTTCCGCTTCGTGGCCGAGGATTTCGGCGCAGACCACCGTGTCTTGGGCGAAGTTCTTCGGAACCCCGCCGCCGACCATGAAGAGGCCCGTGGTCCCCGCCGCCAGCTTGATGTCGGTGAGTTCGCGGAAATCGGCCACGGCGTCGATGGTGAGGTAGGGCTTTCCCGCCTTCATCCGCTCAACCTGGTGCTTGACGAGGCCGAAGCCGGCTGAAGAGTCGACAAAGGCCGGGCAGAAGATCGGCACGCCTTCTTCATAGGCGGTCTGGACCAGGGAGCCTTCTTTCTTCGCATTGCCAGCCGCCAGCCACTTGCCCATTTCCCAGATGAATTCACGGCTGGAATAGGGGCGCGGCTCGAGCATTTCGCAGAGGGCGTAGATCGTCCCGTCGCAGTTCTGAAGCTCTTCTTCGTCGATATAGGTGTCGTAGATCCGGTCGATATAAAGATCGCGCAGGTCGCGGTCGTCCACATTGGACTGGGCCTGATAGTGCTTGAAGCCGAGAGCTTCAAAGAAATCCATGTCGACGATGGAAGCGCCGGTGGCGACGATGGTGTCGATCATGCCGTACTTCACCATGTCGCGGTAAATGTGCATGCAGCCGCCGGCGCTGGTGGAGCCCGCCAGGGTCAGCCAGGTGGAGCAGGTCGGGTCCTCCAGGGACATGGACAAGATATCGGCCGCGCGCGCCGTGTCACGGCTGGTGAAGCTCATCTTACGCATGGCGTCGATGATTGGCCGGGCGTCATATTGATCAATGGCGACATGCTCGACCGTGTTGGCGAGCAGCTCTGCCTTGCGGTTGGTCGCCGAAACGTCAGCGTTCATTCTCTTTGTGTCCTTGCTTTAAGAGCTTGAGCGCCCGTCCCATAGAAAAAGCGCGACCGGGACGGAGCGACCGGCCGCGCCTATTAGCCTTTGACCTAGAGCTATCTCCGGCGGCGCTTCTTGCCACGAGCCCGCGACAGCTTGACGACGTTCAGCGTGTCCTGGCGCGGCACCGGGATTGACCGGCGGGCCAGTCCGAACATTGACCCCATGGGGGCGTCGTCCACCTGAACGGTCTCGTTGTCGCCATAGCCGTTGAACCGGGTGTTCATGGCCACGCCATAAGCCCCGATCATGCCGATTTCCACATAGTCGCCTTCGCGGACGTCTTCGGGCAACCAGAAGGGGCCCGGCATGTGGTCGATGGAATCGCAGGTCGGGCCATAGAAGCGGAACGGCTTTAGCCCGCCCTCAACCTCGACGGCCTCGCCACCTTCATTGCGCAGAAGCTTTACAGGGAAGGGCCATTTGGAGTGCGCCGCATCGAACAGAGAGCCATAGCTGCCGTCGTTCAAATACAGGGCATCACCCTTGCGAAGGTCAACCTTGCACAAGAGGGATGAGGACTCCGCAACCAGGGATCGCCCAGGTTCGCACCAGAGTTCCGTGGTCTCATGGACCATCATCTCAGAGAAGCCGCGCTGGATCGAATCCACATAGTCGTCCAGGGCCGGAGGCACCATTCCGGGATAGACCGACGGAAAGCCGCCGCCCACATCCACAACATCTGCAAAGACGCCCGCACGGACCAGGGCTCTAGAAGCTTGGGTCATGGCCGCCTGGTAAGCGGTTGGACGCATGCACTGGCTACCCACATGGAAGGAGACGCCCATCAGTTCTTGCGTAGCCCGGCGGGCAGCCAGTAGCAGGGCCGGTGCCTGGTGGACTTCGATCCCAAACTTCCCCGACAAGGAATAGGCTGCACCCTCAGCAGACACCGCAAGACGAACCATCAGGTTCAAATCCTTGGCGCCGCCTGTGGCTTCAATGATCTTTGCCAGCTCTTCATGGGTGTCCAGCGCAAAGGTGCGGACTCCATAGTCGAAATAGGCCTGCGTGATCGCAGCCCGACTTTTCACCGGGTGCATAAACGCCATGCGCGATCCTGGGGCATGACGGCTCACGAGCTCGATCTCTGGGATCGAGGCCACATCGAAAGACGTCACGCCATTGGCGGAGAGGGTCTCAATGACCCATGGCGAAGGGTTCGCCTTAACCGCGTAAAAAACGTCGCCTTGAAACTTGTCCTGGAACCAGCGCGCCGCTACCGCCACCGCGTCCGGCCGCACAAGTGCGACTGGACGTTCCGGTGAACGCTCACGGACCAGGTCCAGGGGCGTATGGTACCTGTGCACCTCACGCAACCCCCAACGGATTGTTGAACCCAATCCGGCGTTAGCAGCGCTTTTGAGGACATCGGGTCCGCCGGAGCGGTGCGAATTAAGGGTAAAGACCCCCGATGTAAAGTGTTTTGATTTTGGGCAGAGTTAGCAGACTCTTAAGCCCTTAGCCTGTGCAGGCTGGACCGCCGACCGCCGCCTGTGCCATGTAGTCATTGCAAGGTTGAGCGCCATGTTTTGCCTCGAGCCTTGCGCGTGGAAACTCGTGGGACTTAACGCGCCTAATGTCTGACCCTGCGGTTCTGTCCGTTCGAAATGTGTCCAAGACCTTCGGTACCCGCAGGGCGCTGGACGACGTGTCCGTGGATGTCGCCAAGGGCGAGATGATCGCCCTGATCGGCCCCTCAGGCTCCGGCAAGTCGACCCTTCTGCGGTCCATATCCGGTTTGCAAACCATCGATCCCGGGATTGGGGTGATCGAAGCCTTCGGCCTGGCAGTTCAGTCGGAAGGCCGGGTTTCTAATCGGGTGCGTGAAGCCCGGATTCGGATCGGCTTTATCTTCCAACAGTTCAACCTGGTCGGCCGACTGAGCCTATTCACAAATGTCGCCCTTGGGTCTTTGGGGCGTATCTCGTTTCTGCAGGGCTTGTTTGGGCGATGGCCCCAGGAGACCCAGACGGCCACCATGGCGGCCCTAGGCCGGGTTGGCGTTGCTGAATATGCGGCACAGCGGGCCAATACCCTTTCCGGTGGCCAGCAGCAGCGGGGCGCAATTGCCCGCGCCCTGGTCCAGAAGGCCAAGATCATTTTGGCCGATGAACCTGTGGCCTCCCTCGATCCGGTGGCCGCCCGCAAGGTCATGGAAATTCTGAGGGACCTGAACAAAACCGATGGCTTGACGGTCGTCGTGACCCTGCACCAGGTGGACTACGCCCTGCGCTATTGTGACCGCGTCATTGCCTTGAAGTCTGGCAAGATCGTCTATGATGGTCTGGCCTCTGGCCTTGAGCAAAAACAGCTTATTGAAATCTACGGCCCGGAATTCGAAGACGTGTTCTGGGAAGGAGCGCCAAAATGACCCCCGTTCAAATTGCCCGTCGCAGCTTTCTGGCTTCAGCCGCCGGATTTGGGGCCCTGACCCTCTCTGGATGCGGCAAGTCATCCGAGCCTGTGGATACCGGCGCGTCGGGCGTCCTCAAATTTTCGATTGTGGCACCGGAGAGCGCCTCCAGTCTGGAGGCCTTCTGGAAGCCGATCATTGCCGACATGGAAAAATCCACCGGCCTGAAGATCGTGCCCTTCTTCGGCGCCAACTACACCGCCCTGGTGGAAGCCCTGCGCTTCAAGCAGACCCATTTTGGCTGGTTCACCAATTTCTCTGGCCTGGAAGCTGTGCGCCGGGCAGGCGGCGAGGTGTTTGCCCGAACCTTCGATCCCTCTGGGGATGACGGCTATACCTCGGTGGTCATCGTGCCCGCCAAGAGCAAGACAACCCTGGAAGACGTCCTGAAGTGCGGCAAGACCCTAAACTTCGGGATTGGCGATGCCAAGTCGACCTCTGGCACACTGGCCCCCAAGACCTATTTGTTCTCGCCGCACGGGATCGACGTCAACGACTGCTTCAAGACGGTGAAGTCGGCCAACCACAACGCCAACCTTCTCGGCGTCGCCAATGGTGTCCTCGACGTGGCGACGGGCAATTCGACATCCATGCGGCTTAACCGCGAGCGGGATAAGGACCTAGCGGCCAAGGGCGAGCCCACAGTGGTAGACAAAGTCCGCGTCATTTGGACCTCGCCCCGCCTGCCCGAAGACCCGATCATTTGGCGCAAGGATCTCGATCCAGCGGTCAAGGAAAAGCTGCGCCAATTCTTTTTGACCTATGCCCAGGGTGAAGGCCCTGAAGCAGACCGTCAGCGCGCCCTCTTGGCCAAGATTTCCATCGGCGGATTTAAGTCGGCCGATGACAGCCATCTGTTGCCGGTGCGCGAGATGGAAGCCTCGGAAAATCTGCAGGAGGCCGTCCGGTCTAAGGACGCTGCCAAGGTCGAGGCGGCGCAAAAGGCGCTTGATGGGGTCAAGGCGGAGCAAGCCGCCTTGCAGGCTAAAACTGGCCAAGCCTTGGATGCCCAGTAGGTCGACATGAGCCCTGTTGCTGAAGCCACACTCCTGTCACCGCCAAAGCGCCCGCTTGGTGAGCAGGTGTTTGATCTTTGCCTATGGGGCGGGATTATCCTCATGCTGATCCTGGCCTTCGGGCCGGCGGAAATAAATAAGTTCCCCCTGCTGTTCGCGAAGTCCGAAAATATGCGGCAGTTCGGCTCAGGATTCCTGCATCCGGACTTTTCCGATTGGCGAGACCTAATCGGCAAGATGTGGCTGACCATTCAAATGGCGCTTTGGGGCACGACCCTGGCCATAATTATTGCGGTTCCCATGGGATTGCTTGGCGCTCGAAATGTCGCACCGCCGGCGATCCAATTGCCCATTCGCCGCCTAATGGATCTGGTCAGGTCGGTGCCCGACCTGGTGATCGGCACAGCCTTCCTGGTGGCTGTTGGCCTGGGGCCCTTTGCCGGCGTGCTCGCCCTATCGATCAATACCGGCGGGGTCTTGGCCAAGCTGTTTGCCGAAGCCGTGGAATCCATCGACCGTGGTCCGGTTGAAGGGGTTCGGGCCACTGGCGCTGCGAAGCTGCAGGAGGTGGTCTGGGGCGTTATCCCACAAGTGGCCCCTCTATGGACCTCCTATGCGCTCTATCGCTTTGAATCCAATAGCCGTAGCGCCACAGTCCTTGGTCTGATCGGCGCAGGCGGCATTGGCCAAATCCTGTTCGACAGCATGAACAGCTTCAATTACCAGCTCACCGCAGCCATCTCGATTGTCATTGTTGTGGCAGTAACGGGCATAGACCTGCTCAGCCAAACCATCCGTTCACGCCTACTCTGACGCGTCCGCACGCCCGTACCGTCACATAATTGCAAGATAAATGTCATGCGGGCCGGATATTTCTGCAACCCCGGACTTGGGCCTGCGTTAGAACTGCCATCTCACAGCCGCCAAAGCCCCAATTCGTACTGAAGTTTTTGGAGATCCCAGTGCCAATCCGACGCTTAAAGCTCATCGCCGTTTGTGCCATCACAGCCTCGCTCAGCGCTCTAAGCGCCCCGGCCTTTGCCGCTCGGGACTATGTCTGGGCCGCTGGATCCTCAACTGTGTTTCCGTTTTCGACTCGGGTCGCTGAAAATTTCGCGAAGAAGACAGGGGCAAAAACCCCAAAGGTCGAAAGCCTTGGAACGGGGGGCGGCATCAAGCTGTTCTGCTCGGGATCGGGCGATGGCTTCCCTGACATCGCCAATGCATCCCGGCCAATGAAGAAGTCGGAGTTTGAAGCCTGCGCCGCTAAGGGCGTCAAAGACATTGTTCAGGTCAAGATCGGGTTCGACGGGATCGTCGTGGCCGTGGATAAGGCCGGGCCAGATTTCGCCCTCAAACCAGAATACCTATACCTCGGCCTCGCCTCGCAGATCGTCCAATATGGCAAGTTCGTTCCCAACAAGATTGTTGCCTGGAACCAGATCGCAAAGGGCCTGCCAGCCAAGAAGATCCTGGTCTATGGCCCCCCGCCATCCTCTGGTACCCGTGATGCCTTTGTCGAACTTGCCATTGAAGCAGGTGCCCGCAAGTTCCCGGCAGCAGAGGCCTTGCACAGTGCCGACGAGGCCAAGTTCAAGCAAACCGTTGATCCGCTCCGCAAGGATGGCTGGGTCGACGCTGGCGAAAATGACAATGCGATAGTTCAGACCCTGACCAAGACCCCCGGTGCCCTAGGTGTCTTCGGATATTCCTTCCTCGAAGAGAATATGGACAAGGTCAAAGGCGCCACGGTCAATGGAGTTAAGCCCACCGCCGTAACCATCTCTGACGGCTCCTATCCCCTGTCCCGCAGCCTGTATATCTACGTCAAGAAGGCCAATATCGGCGTGACCCCGGGGCTTCGCGAATTCGTGAAGGAGTTCGTTTCAGATGCCGCTTCGGGCCGTGGCGGATATCTGCAAAGCCGTGGCTTAGTGCCCCTGCCCGCCAGCCAGCACGACGCCCAAAAGGGTGTGGCAGACAAGCTGCCCGCCATGGGCCGCCCTGCGAGCTAATAGACGCTCGGCAGACTCAAAAGCGGCCGCGGGGCTCTAGGGCTCCGCGGCGTTTTATATTGAAACGGGCTTAGGTCAGGCGGCTTCGGGCCGTCGACGACGCACCCTGGCCAAGCGCCGGAGCCTTCGCCAGAACCGCGTCTTCTGGGGTTCTGGATAGGGCTGAAGGTTGCGGACAAAGTCTTCGGCACAAGCCCGCCATGAAAATCCTTCAGCAAACTTGCGCACAACCTCGCGGTCGAGCTTCAGGGCCTCTAGACAGGCCTCGCGCAGGCCTTCTGTGGCCGTTGCTGCCAGCACCCCGGCATTGGATCCGGGAATGATGTCTATGGGCCCTGGCGCCGGATAGGCCGCTACGGGCGCGCCAGTCGCCATGGCTTCCAGGATCACCAGGCCGAAGGTGTCGGTCAGGGATGGAAAGACAAAGACGTCAGCGCACGCGAAATGCGCCGCCAGATCTTCGCCGGACTTGGAGCCCGTAAAGACCGCCTCCGGATACTTCTCCTCCAGCTCTTCCTTCTGAGGGCCGGGGCCGACCACCACCTTGGTCCCCGGGAGGTCCAGACTGAGAAAGGCCTCGATATTCTTTTCAACAGCTACCCGGCCAACTGACAGGAAGATCGGGCGCTTCAGATGTGCATAGACGTCGGGCTGGTCGTCCCTCTTTGGGTGGAACTGGATCGTATCGACCCCCCGCGACCAGGGCGTGATATTATGAAACCCATGCTGCTCAAGCTCATCGCGCATGGTGGGGGTGGCGACCATCAGACGCCCCGACGGCTTATGGAACCAGCGCATATAGGCATAGCCAGCCGCCAGGGGCAGGGGCAGGCGAGCCGAGACATATTCTGGGAAACGGGTGTGGTAGCTAGTGGTGAAGGGCAGCTTCCATTCCACACAGATACGCCGCGCCGCCAGACCAATTGGGCCTTCTGTGGCGATGTGAATAGCTTCAGGTTCGAAGGACTTGAACCTTTCCTGTACGGGCTCATAGGCCCCCACCGCGACCTTGATTTCGGCATAGGTGGGTAGGGGGAAGGTCTTGAACTGGTCTGGGCTGATAACCTCGACCGTATGACCCATCTCACGCATTTCAGCGATCACGCGGGTTAGGGTGCGGACGACACCATTGACCTGTGGCTCCCAGGCGTCTGTCGCCACGAGGATTCGCATGGGTCGCAGGCCATCAATTTGGGTGCGCACTGCTTCGCGTACCCTGACCTTGCTTGGTCGATGCGGGGCAAGGGCCTCGGTTTGCAACCAGGCCCAGAAGGCACCCATTAGCGCCTCCCGCGTCGGGAAATGGCGATAGACCGTGCGCTCGCCAACGCCGGCTTCGCTGGCGATTTCGGAATAGGTGACGTCTTCAACCGCGCCATCTTCCAGCTTGCGGCCCACTGCGCGGAGAATTTGATCCCGCGTCTCAGCCTTTTGACGATCGCGCAAACCGGACACGTATTTCGAAATCGGCTCTTTCATGGCAGCGAGACTGCCGCCAATTTACCAATTCTGTCAAGGCTTAGGCGGCAACGCTCTCTGTTTCGGC
This sequence comes from uncultured Alphaproteobacteria bacterium, assembly GCA_937920085.1. Lineage (GTDB taxonomy): Bacteria > Pseudomonadota > Alphaproteobacteria > Caulobacterales > Caulobacteraceae > Phenylobacterium. Next base: position 7,970 of record CALETE010000058.1, read on the forward strand.
AATTTCCAACAGGTCGAACTCGGAGCTCAGAGTGCGGTCGATAACCGACCAGGACCTAAGTTTGGCCCACTCTAAAAGTTCCAAAGATCCATCGGGGTTTTCGGCCAGGGCGGTGCAGCTCTCTACCCAGTCGCCATCGTTGATATAGGTGATGCCGTCGATCTCACGCATTTCAGCCTTGTGAATGTGACCGCAAATCACGCCGTCCACGCCCCGCCGCCGGGCCTCTTCCGCCACTGCCGTCTCATAGTTTTCGACAAATTGTAGGGCGTTCTTCACCTTGGCCTTCAGGAAGGCCGAAAGGGACCAATAGCCAAAGCCCAGACGCCGCCGGACCCGATTGAACAGGGTGTTGGTCAAGAGCAGGGCGCGATAGGCATAGTCGCCCACCAGGGCCAGCCAACGGGCATGCTGAACCACACCATCGAATTCGTCGCCATGGGTCACCAGGAAACGGCGGCCATCTGCGGTCTCATGGATCGCGTCTCGAGCAACAACGACGCCGCCAAAATGCACACCGATGAAATCGCGCACCACCTCGTCGTGATTGCCAGGAACGTAGATCACCTTAACGCCCTTACGGGCCATGCGGAGAATTTTCTGCACCACGTCATTGTGGGCCTGAGGCCAATACCAACCGGACTTGAGCTTCCACCCGTCGATAATATCGCCCACGAGGTAGAGGGTGTCGCATTCCATGTGCCGAATGAAATCCAACAAGAGCTCGGCCTGACATCCCCGGGTGCCCAGATGAATGTCAGAGATAAACACGCTCCGGTACCGACGAACTTCGACTTCCATCTTCTCAGTCCCCCTCAGACCTGAAATGAAAGTTTGCTAGGCTGATTGCATGTCAGTGATGTGAAACCCGCCAATGGCCTGTCCCCAGGGCAGCAAAGGCCTTAAGCAAAGCGCATGGAAGACGACAAACCTCACGCCAAAGAGACGCCAAAAGCGGTCCGAACCCGCGCTCGCATCCTCGATGCGGCCATGACCTTGTTTGCAACGGTCGGCTATCATCGCACCGACAACACCATGATTGCCGAAGCCGCAGGCCTGACGCGGGGGGCCATGCTTTATCACTTCTCGACCCGAGAATCCCTGGTTGAGGCGGTGATCGGCCATATCGACGCCGCACGGGCCAAGCTGTTCGAGGCGGCCGCAGCGCATCCGCCCCATGTCGACGCCGCCGAGCACGCCATTGATGCCTATTGGAGCCTGCTGCGTGAGACGCCCTTTATTGCCTTTTCTGACCTCGAAGCCGCCGCCCGAACAGACCCCATGCTGAAGGCTCAGTTGGCTGAGGCTCAGGCTGCCTTCGATCACGCCCAGGTCGGTGCGCGTTTTAACGCCCTGGCCCAAGCCGGGGCCGATCCCCGGTTCCAAGCCAGCCGCGACCTTGGACGCTTCCTACTCGAAGGCCTCGCCAAGGGGGCCATGACCTATGACGAACCGGCGCGCCAGGAACGCCTGTTGCAGATTGTTAAGCGCGCTGTCAGGGCTTTGAACCGTAAGGGCGGGGTACAGGACCTTTGGCCTGATACCAATTAGCGCTGCTTTTCAGTCGCGATCCAGCGGTCGATCCTCTGCTCCAAAAGTGATAGCGGCAGCGGTCCAGCCAAAAGGACAGCATCGTGGAAACGGCGGATGTCGAACCTGTCGCCGAGGGCTGTTTTCGCCTTTTCCCGAAGGCTGATGATCTTCATTTCCCCAATCTTGTAGGCCAAGGCTTGGCCGGGCCACGACACATAACGCGCCAGTTCCACCTCGATATTCAAGGGCGACAGGGCGGTATTGTCGGTAAAGCAGGCCCGCGCCTCCTCCAGGGTCCAGCCCTTCCAGTGCAGGCCTGTATCCGCCACCAGTCGGCAAGCCCGCCACATCTCGTAACTTAACCGGCCGAACCGCTCATAGGCGTCGCGGTAAATGCCCATCTCCCCACCAAGCTTTTCGCCATAGAGTCCCCATCCCTCCGTGAAGGCGGTGACATCGGCGTTGCGTCGGAAATTTGGGACACCTTGCAGTTCCTGCCCAAGGGCGATCTGTAAATGGTGGCCCGGAACCGCTTCATGCAGGGTCAGGGCCGGAAGTTCGTAGAGGGGCCGCTGATCGAGCTTAGACGTATTGACCATATACCCGCCGGAAATGCCTTGCTCCGGACTGCCGCCGAAATACCGGCCTGTGGTGTAGGTGTCCTCGATATCAGCCGGGACTGGCCGGACACCATAGGTGAGGCGCGGCAAGGTCGCGAACCATACGGGCAGTTCATTGTCGATGCGCTTGGCGATCCGCGAAGCTTTTTCCAGAAGGTCTTCCCGCGAGGTCGCATAGAATTTGGGATCACTCCGCAGATAGGCCTGGAAGCTCTTAAAGTCGCCCTGAAAGCCTGTCTCAGCAATGACCCCATCCATCTCCTTGCGGATGCGAGCGACCTCAGACAGGCCGATTTGATGAATGTCATCCGGGCTCAAGGATGTCGTGGTGTGATCCGCCACCAGCCATTTGTAATAGGCCTCACCCCCCGGAACGCCCCTTACGCCGAGCGTCTTGCGGCTGGCCGGCAGGTATTCCGTCTCGAGGAAGGCCACAAAGGCGCGCTGGGCTGGACGGATCTGATCGGTAATAACGGCCATGGCTTCCCTTCGAAGACCATCGGGGTCAGCAACGCTGGCAGGCAGCCGCGCCAAGGGAGTCATCAAAGGATCTGTCTCAATGGCTGCCACCACCTGAGCCCGGGCCCGGTCCAAGACTTGGCGATTGGTCGAGGCGGGTTGGGTGAAACCTGTGGCGATTCCACGCCGGGCGTTGGCGATATTGTCCTCATAGAACCTTGGCAGGGCCCGGAGGCGGGCGATCCAGGCCTTGGCCTGCGCCGTCGTTCGGATCGGCGTGGTGGTTGCCACATAGTTCAAGGTCTGATGAAAGCCGCCGTCAGAATTGAACGGCATGCGGGCCTCATCAAAGGATAGGCTCGAAAGCTGCCGATCCAAGGTCCAGGTCAGAAAATCCCGATTGAGCCGCGCCTCAGCCGATAGCCCTGACAGGGGAATGGCCGCAAGCCGAAGCTTGAGCGCACTCAGCGCCGCAGCCCTGGCCTGATCCGCCGCAGGCGTCACATCGGGCAGGCGGCCCAATGCCGCCAGGTCGCCCTGTTGACCCGCAGAATAGGGGTCATCTTTCAGGCTATAGGCCTCGTAGTCGGCGACAATCCGGTTAAGGGCTGAATCGTCCGCAAGGGCTGGGGCGGCGACGAACATAACGAGCAGGGCGAACAAAGCCGAACGCATGGAGGATCCTCTTCTCTTCCACCCCACGCTAACGGACCTTGCCCGCGACGTCGAACCCAGGTCATCTTAACAGTCAGAATTTTTGGGGCCCTGCCATGAGTTTCCTAACCCGCCGCAAGGCGATCGCGCCGCATGTCCACGAAGACGGCCAGCATCGCCTGAAGGCCACCTTGAGTTGGCCCCACCTGGTGGCCTTGGGCGTCGGCGCCATCATCGGTACGGGCATCTATACCCTGACCGGAGTCGCCGCAGGATTGGCTGGACCTGCCGTGATCTTGTCCTTCGCCGTAGCCGGAGCGGTCTGTGCCTGCGCGGCTCTCTGTTATGCGGAAATGGCCAGCGTCATGCCCCAGTCGGGCAGCGCCTACGCCTATTCCTACGCGACCCTTGGCGAGATGATCGCCTGGATCGTCGGCTGGAGTTTGATCTTAGAATACACCCTGGTGTGCAGCGCCGTTTCGGTGGGCTGGTCGGGCTATGCCGGGGGCCTGATCGAGCAAGCTCATTGGGCGATCCCCAAGGCCTTGCTAGCCGGGCCCGATGCCGGAGGGATCGTCAACCTGCCGGCGGTCTTCATCTCTCTGGCAGTCACCGGCCTGCTGCTGGTCGGCACCCGCGAGAGCGCGACGGTGAATTTCGTGCTGGTCTGCGTCAAGCTGGTGGCCCTGGCTGGCTTTGTCGCCCTGACCCTGCCCCATTTCGACGCCAGCCATTTTCACCCCTTCGCCCCCTTCGGTTTCGGGGCCCATGAGGTCGATGGCAAGAAGGTCGGCATGATGGGGGCAGCGGCCATTATCTTCTTTGCCTTCTATGGCTTCGACGCCATTTCCACAGCAGCTGAAGAAGCCAAGAACCCCAGCCGCGACCTGACCATCGGCATTGTTGGCTCCATGGTCCTCTGCACCCTGATCTATATGGTGGTCGCCGCCTGCGCCTTGGGGACCTCGCCCTATGATGTCTTCTCCAAGAGCCCCGAACCCCTGGCCTTTGTCCTGCGGGAACTGGGCCAACCCACTGCGGCCGCGGTCATCGCCGGTGCTGCGGTCGTCGCCATGCCCACCGTCATCATGGTCTTCATGTTTGGCCAGAGCCGGGTGTTCTTTGCCATGGCCAGGGATGGCCTCCTGCCCCGCTGGCTGGCAGCGGTAAATCACCGTGGCGTCCCCGCTCGGGTGACCCTGCTGACCGGGATCATCTCAGCGGTGATCGGCGGGATCATGCCCCTGTCGGAGATCGCATCCCTGGCCAATGCCGGGACCTTGGCGGCCTTCATCGCCACCATTGCCGCCGTTCTGGTCCTGCGCCGCGCCAGCCCGGCAGTGGTCCGGACATTCTCCACACCCTGGGTCTGGCTCATTGGCCCAGCGGGGATCGCCGGCTGCCTCTACCTGTTCTCAAGTCTGGCGGCCAAGACCATGACCTTCTTCCTGATCTGGAACGTGATCGGTGTGGCCGTCTATCTACTCTATGGCCGCAGCCGCAGTCGACTGGCTGGTAGCTAGGCCGAGGGCGCTTCCGCCCCCGCCAGACCCAGCCGCTCGGACTGGAAACCTCGGTCGCGGATGCCCTGCCACCAGGCGCGGTTTTCCACGTACCAGCGGACCGTATCTTCCAGACCTTCGGCGAGGGGGGTCCTGGGCTCCCAGCCCAGTTCGTCCTTCAGCTTCGAGGCGTCGATGGAATAGCGGAAGTCGTGGCCCGGTCGGTCAGCGACAAAGGTAATACGCTCAGCGTGGGGCACATTGGCCGGCGCTAGCTTGTCCAGGTGAGCGCAGAGGATCTTGATGACCTCGATATTGCGAAGGTTGGAGTCCCCGCCAATGCAATAGGTCTCACCCAATCGCCCCTTCTGCAGAACGGTGAGCAGGGCATCGGCGTGATCGTCCACGTGTAGCCAGTCGCGGACCTGACGACCATCGCCATAGACCGGGATGGTCTTGCCCTCTAGGGCGCGTAGCACCACGGTCGGGATCAGCTTTTCAGGGAATTGGTAGGGCCCGTAATTGTTAGCGCAATTGGTCACCACCACCGGCAGTCCGAAGGTACGGTTCCAGGCGCGGACCAGATGATCAGCCCCGGCCTTTGAGGCTGAATAGGGGGAATTGGGATCGTAGGGCGTTTCTTCGGTAAAGGCACCGTCTTCACCCAGGGCCCCAAAAACCTCGTCGGTGGACACATGGTGGAAGCGGAAGGCCGCCTTGCGGTCAGCAGGCAGGGCGCTCCAATAGGCGCGGGCGACCTCCAGCAGGACAGCGGTGCCCATGACGTTGGACCGAACGAAATCCAGGGGTCCGTCAATGGCCCGGTCATTATGGCTCTCTGCAGCCAGATGCATGATGGCATCGGGCTGATGACGTTCGAAAATCGCGGCTACGGTCGCCTGATCGCAAATATCGGCCTGCTCGAAGACATAGAGGTCTGAGCCTGCGGCCTCAGCAACATTGGCGAGGTTGGCGGAATAGGACAGAACGTCCAGATTGATCACATGATGGCCGTCCGCAACGGCGCGGCGGACGACGGCGGACCCGATAAAGCCGGCACCGCCGGTGACAATGAGTTTCATTTCGGTTCCAAAAACCTTCCGGCGAGCGGTCTACGGCCCGCGTTGACGACCAGCCTCCTAGCAGCAGATGGCCGGCACTGAAATATCTGAGGCCAGAAGCCTCGACGCCTTTTTCGTAAAACACAGCCTTGAGGCGGGGGAATGCCTTGCTTAAAGTCGTGTTTAACCTGTCCCGACGCGCATTTTCGCGCCGGCAGTATCGGCTTCAGGATTTTTCGAAGGCGGACGGCAGGGGCGCGCTTTAGCGCCGACGGGGAACGGCGTGGAGTCAAAGACAAATTCAAGGCCAGCAGGTCAGCCCGCAGGCATGCATTCAGGTGGCCCCGGTCGGCGTCCGGGTATGCCAGATCTCACCTCGGGACCCATCGGCCCGACCCTGGTGGCCTTCGCCCTGCCAGTTCTGGGTACCAATGTCCTTCAGTCCCTCAATGGAACGGCCAATGCGATTTGGGTTAGCCACGCCCTAGGTGCTGCTGCCCTGACTGCGACTACCAATGCCAACACCATCTTTTTCCTGATGCTCGGGGCCGTCTTTGGCATCACCATGGCGGCCAATCTGCTGATCGGCCAGGCCATAGGGGCAGGGGACCGTCACCTGGCCAAGCGCGTGGTCGGCACCGCCATCGTGTTCTTTGCGGTGGTGTCGATGATGGTGGGATTTGTGGGCTATACCTTCACCCCTGCGATCCTCACGGCCATGCAGACGCCACCCGACGCCAAGGCAGATGCGATCATCTATCTGCGCGTCATCTTCATGGCGATTCCGTTCATGTACTTCTTCTCCTTCGTCCAGATGGGGCAGAGGGGTTCGGGAGACTCGAAAACGCCTTTCTATTTCTCGCTTTTTGCCGTGGCCCTGGAGGTCTGTCTCAATCCCATGCTGATCCTGGGAATTGGGCCTTTTCCGAAGATGGGCATAGCCGGGTCAGCCACTGCCACCCTGGTCAGCCAGACCCTAACCCTGGGCCTGATCATTGCCTGGCTCTACCGGACGGACTCCATATTGGTTCTTAAGCGGTCTGAATGGCACCTGCTCAAGCCTGATTTCGCGATCATGAAGAGCCTGGTGACCAAGGGCCTGCCCATGGGCCTGCAGATGTTCGTGATCTCAGGCGCTTCGGTGATCATGACCAGGTTCGTCAATGGCTATGGCTCGCAGACCGCTGCGGCCTATGGTGCCGCGATCCAGCTCTGGACCTATGTGCAAATGCCAGCCATGGCCCTGGGCATGGCGGTGTCGTCCATGGCCGCCCAGAATGTCGGTGCAGGCAAGATGGATCGGGTAGACAAGGTGGCCGGTATCGGCGTGTCCTATGCCGCCCTGCTAAGTGGTGTTCCGATCCTGATCATCTATGCGATCGAGCCCATTGTTCTGCGCATGTTTCTGCCTGCCGGTAGCACTTCGATCCCGATCGCCATCCACATCAATTCCTTCGTGCTCTGGGGCTTCATTCCTTTCGGCATGAGCTTCATCCTGTCGGGCATTGTCAGGGCGACAGGTTCGGTGGTGCCGCCCCTGATCTTCATGGTGATCTCGCTGTGGATCATCCGCATTCCCTTTGCTATGTCCCTACAGCCCACGCTGGGTGCAGACGCCATCTGGTGGAGCTTCCCCCTAGGCTCTATCGCCTCCCTGATCATGGCCGCAGGCTGGTTCAAGTGGGGCCCCTGGCGGAAATCCAGGCTGCTCGAGACCATCCCCCGGGGCGAAGTGCCAGATACAGGCCATGGGGCACCTGGCGGGATCGAGGAAACCGAGGTCGCAGAAGCGGCCCGCTGACTCAGTTCCAGGCCGCGAACCGGAAGATTTAGGGTGTGGTCCGGTCCCCGGCTTGCCGCCTCAGATATGGTCGCCAGTCAGGGTCTCGACCACTGGCGCTTCAGCGTTCATCGCGTCCCGCGCCTCAAGGTCTGAGCGGATATTCGCATGCCGGGTCGCATCCAGCTTCCAACCCAGGAAACATGCACCGCCGATCATGACGAAGAAGATCGGGCCAATTGTGAAGGCCAGTTCCAGACCGCGGATTGCCTCAGGGGTATTCCTTGCGCCTTCGGCAGCGTTGAAGCCAATTGCGGCCAAGACGGAATAGGTGATCACACCTGCCATGGCTGAGGCAACCTTGGCCATGAGACTGGTGAAGGCATAGATCAAGGTTATCCGCTCCCGGCCCTGCTCCAGGCGTATTTCATCTCCGAAATCAGCGGTCATTGCCCGAGTCATCATGGTGAAGCCGGCAGCCATGAAGCCGCACCAGACCATGGTCGGAATGGCGAGCAGAAAATGACTCTTGGGAACCAACAAGACCGTACATAAACCCAGGGAATAAGCCGTAGCTGTAAGGAATAGGGTCCTATGCTTGCTGATGCGCATGGCCAAGGCAGCGGCCGCAGGCGCGCCAAGTGCGCCTGAAATCACATAAATCCCGAGGAGCAGGGATCCCTGACCCACAGAAAAGCCCAGGGCATGGGTGAAGAAGAAGACATAGAGGGCGCTCATCCAGCCTGGTCCCAGCACAAGGGCAGCTTCGCCGACCAGGAGGCGCAGGAAGGACGGGTTTTTGACCAAGCTCCAATAGTCGCCCCATGGGACTGTTGGCTTACGTCTGATCTCCGGCGCGATAGGTTCGGGTGTGCACAATACCACTACAGCAACAGCGACTGGCAGGGCGAGCAAGGCGAACCAGCCGATCATCTGTATGGCCTGAGCATTGGGCAGCCCCATGCGCTCAGCAAGGGTAGGAATTGCCAGGACAGCCAGCGATCCAAGAATACTTATAGGGGTCATGAGTCCGAAGACCCGGGACCTCTCATCGTAGTGGGTTACAAGGGTCGCACTCCACGCGAGGTGAGCAAGCGTGACCATGGAATTGCCTAGGTAATAGACGAAAAGCCAGGTCACCAGATATCCGGCACCAATACCGGGCGGGGCCAGGAACAGTTGGTATATGCCCAGCATAAGAAGTGGCAGGCCGGCCACGAACCAGAGTCGGTAACGCCCCCACCGGGTCACGAACCTGTCCATGACTAGGCCCAGGACAACGTCGATCGCGAAGTCCAGCATCCGAACCGTGAACCAGGCACCCGCGATCACCATCAAGGGGATCCGTAGGTGGCTGGCGAGATAGGGTTGCAGGAAGATGGCGAACCCGATCGCCATTCCGCCCAAGGGCAGGCCGGTCGCCGAAAACGCGAGAATGGCAGGAAGGGTCAGTTGGTCCGCACGCGTCTGGTGCGCCGGGACGTTTCGACCGGGGTCAAAGACCATCTATCCCTCCCGCTATGTCTCTATCCACCCCTCTTTGAGGCCGACCAGAGCAAGTCTTGTTAGACTCCAGCCTGCAACACCACAGACCAGGAGCGCAATTAACTTACGCAGAAAAAGGGAGACCTGGAGCGAGAGAAGTCGCCTAGTGGTTCGGCGCGACGAGAGCCGAATAAACTAGGGTCCGAAGTTCCCGCCGGATGGGATAAGTGCCCGATCCCATCAGCTGGGTCATGAAGACCACAGCAATGTCCTCGACTGGATCGATCCAGAAGGCGGTGGATGCCGCGCCACCCCAATAATACTCGCCGGGGCTGGAGGGCAGCATGGCCTTGACGGGATCAACGGTGACCGCGAAGCCCAGGCCAAATCCGACCCCGGCGTTTGTGGCTTCAGAGAACAGCGACCGGGACAGATTTGTCAGGTCCTGACCATCGGGCAGATGGTTAGAGGCCATAAGGGCCAAGGTCCTGGGTGCCACTAGGCGATGACCATTCAGTTCGCCGCGGTTCACCAGCATCCGGCAGAACTTCATGTAGTCATCGGCCGTCGAGACCAAACCGCCACCCCCAGAATGGAAGACGGGTGTCTTGTTGTACGCGCTGGTTTCCGGATCATCCTGCAGGTCGAGACCACCGCTGGGGGTGGGGATATAACAGGCGGCAAAGCGGTCCTTCTGATCGGGCCGCACGGAGAAGCCCGTCTCCGTCATGCCAAGGGGTCCAAAGATCCGGTCCTGGAGGAATGTCTCAAAGGCCATGCCGGAAATCCGCTGGACCAGGACGCCCAGCACGTCGGTTGCCACGGAATAGTTCCAAGCATCCCCCGGGGAGAACTCTAAGGGAAGTCGCGCCAGATCATTGACGAAGCCATCCATGTCCGATGGGCCGTTCATGTCGGCAACCTTCAGCTTCCGATAGGCTGCGTCCACATTCGTTCGTGTCTGGAAGCCATAGGTGAGGCCAGACGTATGTCGCAGAAGGTCAATCATCTGCATGGGTCGGGCGACCGGCGTGGTCATGTAGGGGCCAAGGCCCGCGCTATAGACCGCCAAATCCTTCCACTCGGGAATGAACCGTGCAACCGGGTCCTCCAGGGCCACAAGACCCTCCTCCACCAGCATCATGAAGGCCAGGCTCGTGATCGGCTTGGTCATGGAATAGATGCGAAAGAGGGTGTCGCGGGTCGCCGGCTGATTTCGCTCAATATCGGCCATGCCCAGCACGGCCTCGTGCACAAGCTCGCCCTTCCGCAGGATCTGGATCTGGGCACAGGGAATGCGTCCTGCATCCACATATTTCGCGGCCAGAAAGGCGTCGAGTTTCTTTAAGCGTTCGGTCGAGAAACCGAGGGATTCTGCAGTCGCCATGACGGGTTTCCTCACCTTGCCGGATTTGAAGGATTGGCCCCTTCTTTCCGTTGCGGACTTCGAACAAGCGTTTGATAGTGACGTCAGATAGACGTTAAGGGCCGCAAGGATTGGCGGCCAGACTCTTTTTCAACGCAAGCCGCGAAACAGCGGCAACCTAGGGAGGCCTGACCATGGCTTGGGATTTTGAAACCGATCCGGAATTCCAGAAGAAGCTGGACTGGATTGAAGACTTCATGCGCGAAGAGGTCGAACCTCTAAGCCATCTGGGCATGGCGGCCCATGGGCCCCTCGGGCGTGAGAAATTCATCAAGCCCCTGCAGCAGAAGGTCAAGGATCAGGGCCTGTGGGCCTGTCACCTGGGACCAGAACTGGGCGGCCAGGGCTATGGCCAGCTGAAGCTGGGCCTCATGAACGAAAAGCTCGGCCGCAATGGCCTGGCTCCGACAATTTTTGGCTGTCAGGCACCAGACACTGGCAATGCCGAGATCATCGCCCACTATGGAACTGAGAAGCAGAAGGAACAGTATCTGTGGCCGCTTCTGAATGGCGAGATTCGATCGGCCTTCTCCATGTCGGAGCCGACGGGTGGGTCTGATCCCCTGACCTTTAAGACCCGCGCTGTGCTGGACGGCAATGAGTGGGTGATCAATGGCGAGAAGTGGTATTCCACCAATGCTAGGTGGGCCAAGGTGCTGGTGGTCTATGCCATCACCGATCCAGACGCCAAGGATCCCTATCGCCGGACCTCCATCTTCCTGGTGCCCACCGACACCCCCGGCGTGCGGATCATCCGCAATGTGGCGGTCGGCGGCGGCGGCGAGATCGGCGGCGGCAGCGAAGGCTATATGGAATACAAGGATGTCCGCGTTCCCTATGACGCTCTGCTGGGCGAGCGCGGCGCGGCCTTCTTGATCGCCCAAGTCCGTCTCGGCGGCGGACGGGTTCACCATGCCATGCGCACGGTCGGGGCCTGTAAACATGCCCTGGACCTGATGTGCCAGCGCGCTGTTTCCCGCAATACCCGGGATGGCAAGCTTTCGGATCTGCAGATGGTCCAGGCCGACATTGCCGACAGCTGGATCGCCCTGGAAAGTTTCCGCCTGCTGGTCCTGCGCACAGCCTGGCTGATCGACAAGCACAAGGACTACAACTTGGTTCGCAAGGACATCGCTGCCATCAAGGTGATGATGCCCAAGGTCTATGGGGACATTGCCACCAAGGCGGCCCACCTGCACGGTGCTCTGGGCGTCTCCAACGAAATGCCCTTCATGCATATGGTGACGAGCTCTTTGGTCATGGGCATAGCCGATGGCCCTACCGAGGTGCACAAGGTCACCCTGGCCAAGCAGGTTCTCAAGGACTACCGCCCAGACAACGACCTCTTCCCGGCCTATCACATCCCAAAACTGCAGGATGCCGCGAAGGAAAAGTTCGCCGATGAGCTGGCGGAAATGAAGGCGGAATACGCCAAAATGACCGCTAAGGGTGGCGAAAAAGTCGGCGCATAAGCCTGTCTAGCTTTCCATGATTTCCCCTGGACGTATGACCAGGACCAGGGACGGCTTCTCGCAAGCCGTCCCTTCACGTTTTGATCCCCACTTCCTGAGCTCACACCCATGACTGACGTATCCACGACCTGGCCCGCAATGACGGTCGCCGAAGCCCACGACGTCCTCACCGCTCCCGGTTCGCGGTTTGAGATGGAAGACAAGATGATCCGCGGCGTCCTCACCCGGACCTGGAAGCATGCGCCACCGACCCTGAGGGATATTTTCCTCAACGGCCAGACCTTCCCCGACCGGGAATTCCTAGTTTACGAGGACGACCGCGCCACCTACGCCGCCTATGGCAAGGCCACCCTGAAACTGGCCCATCAGTTGCTGGCTGATGGCGTGAAAAAAGGCGACCGGATCGCCGTCATCATGCGCAACCTGCCAGAATGGCCCGTGGCCTTCTGGGCGGGGATACTCGTAGGTGCCATTGTCACGCCCCTGAACGCCTGGTGGACTGGGCCAGAGCTGGAATACGGCCTCGCCGATTCCGGAACCAAGATTGCCATTGTCGATGATGAGCGGCTGGAAAGGATCACCGAGTCCCTCGACGCCCTGCCGGATCTGGAAAAAGTCTATGTGGCCAGGTTTGCTGGTGCCCCCTTGCATTCACGAGCCCACCTGCTGGAAAGCGTGATCGGCAGGGTCAATGACTGGAATAGGCTGCCTGAGCTCCCGCTTCCCGATGTCGCTTTGGACCCCGAGGATGACGCGACGATCCTCTACACGTCGGGGACGACGGGGCGACCCAAGGGGGCCTTGGGCACCCATCGCAATATGACCTCAAACGTCATGGCCGGCGGCATTAGCGCAGCGCGGAACTTCCTGCGTGCCGGCCAGCCCCTGCCAGAGAGCGACCCCCACAAGCTGCCGCCTCGGGTGGGCCTTTTGGTGGTGCCCATGTTCCACGCGACCGGCCTTTCGGCAAATATGGGCCCGACCATGAATGCCGGGGGCAAGATCGTCATCATGCGCCGCTGGGAACCGGAACAGGCCATGCAGCTGATCGAGCGCGAAAAGGTCAGTTCAACCGGGGGCGTGCCAACCATCGCCTGGCAGCTGATCGAGCACCCTGCCCGGGAGAAATACGACCTCTCATCCCTGGTGGCTGTGGCCTATGGCGGCGCACCCTCTGCGCCGGAACTGGTGCGAAAGATCGTTGAGGTCTTTCCAGCTTCTCAACCCGGCAATGGTTGGGGCATGACTGAAACCACCGCAACCTTCACCGGCCACTCCGGCAAGGACTATGAGATCCGCCCTGAAAGTGCCGGGCCCGCCGCCCCTGTTGGCGAAATGCAGATCCGCGACCCGGCCGACGGCAGGACCGTCCTGCAGGTCAACGCCCTGGGCGAGCTCTGGGTCAAGGGACCGCAGGTGGTGAAACTCTATTGGAATAAGCCGCAAGCCACGGCTGAGACCTTCCAGGAGGGTTGGCTCCGCACGGGCGATCTCGCCCGCATTGATGAGGAAGGCTTCCTCTTCATCGTTGACCGGGCCAAAGACATGCTGATCCGCGGTGGCGAAAACATCTACTGCGTCGAGGTCGAGAACGTGCTTTACGAGCATCCTGCGGTGATGGACGCGGCCTTGGTCGGCATTCCGCACAAGACGCTTGGTGAAGAACCGGCGGCGGTCGTGCATCTAAAGCCCGAAAGCCAGGCCACCGAGGCCGAACTTAGGGACTGGGTTCGCAGCCGCCTCGCGGCGTTCAAGGTTCCGGTTGAGGTCCGCTTCTGGCCCGAAACCCTGCCGCGAAACGCCAACGGCAAGATCCTCAAGACGGAATTGAAAAAGGTTTTTGAGGCGCGTGGATGAGTCTTGAGTCAGCAAAACCCCTGATCGTCGGAATCGGCGGCACGGTTCGCGAAGGATCTTCGACGGAAAGGGCTTTGCTGGCTGCACTTCGCGCAGCGGAGTTAGGCGGTGCCCGGACTCACCTCCTGGGCGGGGCCTTCCTGGCGAACCTCCCGATCTATAATCCGTCGCCTAGCGGACCGACCCCAGAGCAACTTGCCCTGGCTGAGGCTGTTCGATTGGCCGACGGTGTGATCATCGCAACGCCGGGCTATCACGGCTCGCTCTCTGGGGTCATGAAGAACGCCCTCGACACCCTGGAACTGCTGCGGGCTGACTCCCGACCCTATCTGACCGGGCGGGCCGTGGGGGTCATTGTCACCGCGGAGGGATCCCAAGCAGGTGGCACAACATTGACTGCCGTGCGATCGATCATACATGCCTTAAGGGGCTGGCCGACACCCTTTGGCGCAGCCTTGAATATCAATTCCGGATCTTTCGACGCTGATGGCACGCTGAAGGATCCGAAAGAAACGTGGCAGTTGAACACCGTCGCCGAGCAGGTGCTGGAGTTCGCCCAAAGGAGTGCACGTCCATGAAGCGTCCCTATCTGGTCACCCCTGGCGAAGTGGCCAAGGCCGTGAGCGACGACTCGACCTCTAGTGCGATCTCGCCCATCGAAGACATTATCGAAGACGCCCGCAATGGCCGTCCCTACATTCTGGTAGATGCCGAGGATCGCGAGAATGAAGGCGATGTCATCATCCCAGCACAGTTCGCAACCCCCGATCAGATCAACTTCATGGCCCGGTTCGCCCGTGGCCTGATCTGTCTGTCCATCACCTCAGAGCGGGCGCGCCAGTTACGCCTACCGCCTATGGCTGCTGAAAACCGCGAAGGCATGGGTACCGCCTTCACGGTATCGATTGAGGCCAAGGAAGGCGTGACCACAGGCATTTCAGCTCATGATCGCTCTCACACCATCGCGGTTGCCGTAGATCCCACCAAGGGCCCTGATGACATCGTCTCCCCAGGTCATGTCTTTCCCTTGGTGGCGCGGGACGGCGGCGTCCTTGTGCGGGCGGGCCATACCGAAGCCGCTGTTGATATTTCCCGTCTGGCTGGCCTCAACCCCGCAGGGGTGATCTGCGAGATCATGAAGGATGACGGGTCCATGGCCCGTCTTCCCGACCTGGTGGGCTTTGCCCAATTGCATGGGTTGAAGATCGGCACCATCGCGGACCTCATCGCCTATCGCCGCCGGACAGAGCGCCAGGTGGAACGGGTTCTGGAAACCGCCTTCGAAAGTGGGTTTGGCGGCAAGTTCAGAATGCTGATCTATCGCAACATCCTCGACAAGACCGAGCATGTGGTTCTCACCAAGGGTCGGATCGACTCCGAAAAGCCAACCCTCGTGCGCATGCACAGGGTGGATTTCGCCGCAGACATGCTGGGCGGGGCAGAAGAGCGACGGGACTATGTCCAAAAGTCCCTCGCCGCGATCTCAGACTTTGATGGGGCTGGCATTGCCGTGTTTATCCGTGACTCCAATCCCTCCTGGCTCTCCGAGCGGTATGGGGCCGAGGCCAATGTCGACCATGGGGCCAATGTGGTTCGCGACTATGGGATGGGTGCCCAAATCCTTCTGGACCTTGGGGTGCGAGACATGATCGTGCTCAGCAACAGCGCAACGGTTCTGCCCGGCTATAGCGGCTATGGCTTAAAGATCGTCGGGCGCCAGGATCTAAATTGAGCCCTGGGGTCGAAATCATAAGCGCCACCGCGGCCCAAATCTCGGTGGTGGCCAATATGATGCAGCTCTACATCCACGACTTTTCGGAGTTTTGGTTCGATCAGCCCCAAGGCGATATTCAGGCCGATGGCCTCTACGCCTTGCCTGAGAATTTGCAGTCCTACTGGGACGCCCCTGATCGTGCGGCCCTCCTGGTCAAGCTGGGCGATAACATGGCCGGGTTCGCCCTTCTCAATGGCCACGCCCATAGCGGCAAGCCCGTCGACTGGAATATGGGCGAGTTCTTTATCCTGCGAAAATACCGACGGGCGGGCGTTGGAACCGCTGCCGCCCAGGCGGTTTTCGCAAAATTTCCGGGAAGGTGGGAGACCGCTGTCGCCCGTCGCAATGTCGGTGCTGAGGCTTTTTGGCGTCACCTGGCGTCGGGTCATGGCGACCTAGAAGCCTTGGACCTGTCGACCCAGGAGTGGAACGGGCCGATCTTCAGGTTCACAGTCGCAGACCACCGGGCGGCTTGAAGTCAAAAAGTCGGATTGCCGTTTTCTTACAGCGAATTTGCGCCTATACAGAGCATCGCAGTCTTGCACCGCCCGGCCGAAAGGTCGGGCGCCGTCATTTTAGGAACCTGTCATGACCGACATTCTGATGCCGAAGGCGACCGCCGTCTGGCTGGTGGACAACACCTCTCTGACCTTCGACCAGATCGCCGATTTCTGCGGCCTGCACCCCTTGGAAGTCCGTGGCATAGCTGACGGCGAAGTGGCGCGGGATATTCGCGGCGCAGACCCGATTGCCAATGGCCAGCTGTCCCGCGAAGAGCTCGATGCGGCCCAGGCCAATGATGCCTATCGCATGGTTGCCCAAAAGAGCCGCCATGCCGAACTGTTGAAGCCGGTCAAGAAGGCACCACGCTATACGCCTGTGTCCCGCCGTCAGGATCGCCCGGACGCGATCGCCTGGTTCCTACGCAATCACCCTGAAGTGACCGACGCCCAAATCTCACGTCTGCTGGGAACAACAAAGGCCACAATCGATCAGGTCCGCAATCGCGCGCACTGGAATTCCACCAACATCAAGCCGGTGGATCCGGTGACCTTGGGCCTTTCGACCCAGATGGAACTGGACGCGGTGGTCCGCAAGGCCGCTGACAAGCGCTCCAAGGATGACGCGAAACGCGGCATCGTCGAGCCGGACGGCCCGACCCTGGAGCCGGCTTCCGAAACTGGCGTCATTGCCCACGAGGACCACGACCTGGACGCCCAGGTTGATCATCATGATTTCGACGACGGCGACGAAGACTAGGTCAGCGCCGTTCTCTTGGGCTGAGACCGGGGTCTAGTGGGCGGTTGCCCGCAAGGCCTCGATCTGCTCTTTCAGCTTGAGCTTTTTTCGCTTGAGGTCCCTGAGCTTCAGGTCATTGGCGGCAGGACGGGACATTTCGTCATGTATCGCCTGATCAAGGCTCTTGTGACGGGTTCCAAGTTCACGAATGCGGGCATCTACAGCCATATCGGCGTATCCTTCCAGTGAGCGAACACGCAGAGTGAACACCCACTGACGCCCCGTGTCAGATCACATATGATTGCGATGCTGATTTTTTTATCGGCATTCAATTTGCAGGCTTAGGACCCAAATCGGTGACAGACTCCGCCCGCCCACGTCTTATCATCGGCATTTCAGGGGCCAGTGGGGTGGCCTATGGCCTTCGCGCCCTGGATGCCTGCCGGGACCTCGGCGTTGAAACCCACCTGATTCTGTCCAAGGCTGCGGCCCTGACCATTGCTCAGGAAACCAATCTTAGCCTGTCCGACGTCCAATCCCGGGCGGATGTGAATTACAAGGTCGGCGATGTTGGCGCCGCAGTGGCCTCTGGGTCTTTCAAGACCTTGGGCATGATTATCGCGCCCTGCTCCGTGCGGACCATGAGTGAAATTGCCTCTGGGGTGACCTCTTCACTGCTCACCCGCGCCGCCGACGTGACCCTGAAGGAGCGCCGCACCCTGGTACTCATGGTGCGGGAGACGCCTTTGCATCTGGGGCACCTGCGCACCATGGTCCAGCTCTCTGAAATGGGGGCCGTGATCGCCCCGCCGCTCCCGGCATTTTATGCAAAGCCTGCGACACTCGACGACATGGTGGATCAATCTGTGGGCCGCGTCCTTGACCTGTTTGGGCAGTCATGGGCGCATGTCCGGCGATGGGGCGAAGATGTCGGCCCCATTGCAGGAGACAGCTAAATGTCACTGTGGGAGTGGACCCTAGAAGCCTACAGCCAGACCGGCGTTCCTGAGGCCTGCCTGACCCTGCAGGATGACCATGGATTGAATACAGCCTACCTCCTGTGGGCGGTCTGGGCTGAAGGGGCGTCTGACGCCCTGCTAGACGAAGCCGCCGGACTGACAAAATCCTGGGACGAGGCAGTGCTAAAGCCCATTCGCGCCATCCGCAGACGGTTAAAGCCCACCTTTTTAGGGGTGGAAGACGACGCGCGTGAGGGACTGCGAGAGGATATAAAGGCCGCAGAATTGCGGGCGGAACGGGTGCTTATGGAAACCCTGGAGACCTTGGCCAAGAACGCCAGCGGCGGAAAACCGGCCCTGGATGCCCTGATCGGTGCTTGTCAGGCCTGGGGCATCAAGCCGCCAGAGGATGCGCTTTCAGCCCTCGCTTCTGCCCTAAGATGACCAGGCGAACTTGCACCTATCCCTGGGCGGATTCATCATGGGTCGGCAAGAGAGGCGCGAGTCAGACATGAACGACGATACAGGCGAAGGGGAAGCCGAATCCGTCATTTTGGCCAGGCTAACGCTTGCTCAGCAGGATCATGCCGATCTTGATGTCGCTATTCAGGCCATAGCCGCGGCACCGGTGCCAAACATGATGGTCATCAGTCGACTGAAACGGAAAAAGCTGCTGCTTAAAGACGAAATTGAGCGCCTGAAGGACCAGTTAACCCCAGACATTATTGCCTAAACACGGGGCCCCGATGCCCTAGGGCTCTGCTGAGACGCCTTGGGCAATCAGCTCATTGATCGTCGTTTCCGAAATCCCTGCTTCCATCAAAATAGCGCGACTGTGTTCGCCCAGGCTTGGGCCAGGCCAACGAACAGATCCCGGCGTCTCTGACATTTTTGGAAAAGCATTCTGCATCTTCACCTTGCCGAACACCGGATGGTCGGCTTCGACGATGGCGTCGCGGGCTGCATATTGCGGATCGGTGAGCATGTCAGGAGCACGGAAGACACGCCCAGACGGAATGCCCTTATCTTCAAGAAGCGCAAGCAGGTCATCCAAATCCCAGGTTTGGGTCCAGGCAGCAATGATCTCGTCCAATTCGGTCTGGTTTACACCGCGTGCTGCGTGACTGGAGAACTTTGGATCGATCGAGAGGTCTGCACGGCCCATGGTCTCCGAAAGCCGCGCAAATACAGTGTCGCCATTGCCGCCAATCAGAATCATCTCTCCCTTCAGACAGGGATAGACATTGGATGGCGCAATGCCAGGTAGGATAGCACCCGCACGCTCCCTTACATATCCAGTCAGATCGTATTCCGTCACCAGGTTCTCCATGACCGAAAGCACGCTTTCATAAAGGGCGGCATCGATCATCTGTCCGCGACCTGTGCGGCTGCGATGATGCAGGGCCATGGTTATGCCCATCACCGCATGCATCGCGGTCAGGCTGTCGCCAATGGAAATGCCCGCCCGGGCCGGAGGGCGGTCAGGTTCGCCAGTCACATAGCGCAGGCCACCCATAGCCTCGCCGATCAGGCCATAGCCTGCCCGTTCAGCATAGGGGCCGGTCTGGCCAAATCCCGAAACCCTGGCCATGATCAGACCTGGATTTCGGGAAGACAGGGTTTCATACCCCATGCCCCATTTCTCGAGGGTACCGGGCCTGAAATTCTCAATCAGAATATCAGCTTGATCGATCAATGTGATAGCGATGGCCCGGCCTTCGCTCGTACGAAGGTCAAGGGCCAGGGAGCGCTTATTGCGACCAATAACCGGCCACCAGGGCGATAACCCCTTCGGCAAGGACCGTCCCCACTGCCGCATGGGGTCCCCCGCCTTAGGGTCCTCGATCTTGACCACATCGGCACCAAAATCCCCGAGGATTTGACCGCAAAACGGCCCCGCGATCAAAGTGCCCATCTCGACAACCTTCAGATCGCTTAAGGGCCCAACCGGGGGTGAGGTCATGGCAAGTCTCCCACATTTGGGGCGCTTTGGACCCGCGCCAGACTCTCCTGTCAATCCGCTGCTTTCCAAGTGCGTCACAGGGGCGTATTTCCAGCCCCATGATTAGCTATATCTTTTCACCGCCCGCCCAAACCGCTGTGCCGATTGAAGGCTCAGATGCGCTCTTCCCCGTGCGCCGCATACTTTGCGTCGGGCGAAACTATGCAGCGCACCGTGCTGAAATGGGCGGCGATGACCGCGAGCCGCCGTTCTTCTTTTCCAAGCCCGCAGATGCCATCCGCAATCAAGGGGATAACCCGGCCTATCCAACCGTCACGACGAACCTGCATCACGAGATTGAACTTGTGGTCGCGTTGAAATCTGGCGGAGCCGATATTCCGGTCTCAGAGGCGTTGGACCACGTTTTGGGTTATGCTGTCGGTGTCGATCTTACCCGTCGCGACCTACAGAATGCGGCCAAGGACAAGGGGCATCCCTGGGATGCTGGGAAGGCCTTTGATGGATCTGCGCCGATCTCGGCCATTCGGCCCTGGACCGGTGCCCCGCCACAGGGTCGCATTGCCATCGCGGTCAATAGCCAGGTCAAGCAAGCCTCCACCATCGACAACATGATCTGGAGCGTCGCTGAAGTGATCGCTGAAGCGTCCAAGCTTTGGACCCTGGCACCGGGCGACCTGATCTATACGGGCACACCCGAAGGGGTCGGGCCACTGGTCAAGGGCGACAGGGTCGAAGGCGAGATTGATGGTGTTGGCACCCTGACCTTCACGGTCGCCTGATATGGCCATGATCCTTTACAGCGCCTCCCGGGCGACCGCGCCCTACCGTGTGCGCATAGGCTTGAAACTCAAGGGCCTAGACTATGACTATGTCGGCATAGACCTTCTGGGGGGAGAGCAGCACAAACCCGCCTATCGGGCGATCAATCGTCAGCGCCTGACCCCCGCCTTGGACCTGGGCGACGGTGACGTCATGACCCAAAGTCTCGCGATTCTAGAGTGGCTGGACGAAGCCCACCCAGAGCCTTCGCTCCTACCGGGCGACGCCCGGGCCCGGGCCCGGATTCGCGCCATGGCCCTTGTGATCGCCTGTGATGTCCACCCCCTGAACAATACCCGGGTCGGGCGGGCGCTGGAGGCCATGGACGTCTCGCCCGTGCGGCGCGCCAAGTGGACAGAGCGTTGGATCCTTGACGGATTTCAAACCTTAGAACCCATGGTTGCCGAATATGGGCACGGCTTTGCCTTTGGCGACACACCGACCCTGGCCGATTGCTGCCTAATTCCCCAGATTTATTCCGCCACTCGGTTAGGGATATCCCTTGAACCCTTCCCCGCAATCTTAGCGGTTGCCGCCCGCGCCGCCGCCCACCCGGCCTTCATGGCCGCCCACCCTGACCTGCAGCCGGATGCCGTGCATGCTTGAAGACCTGAAGGCCAATAACCGGCGGTGGGCCGCCGCCAAACTCGCGGTTGATCCCGGCTTTTTCCAACGGCTAGCGGGTCAGCAGTCCCCGGAATTTCTCTGGATTGGCTGCGCAGACAGCCGGGTGCCAGCCAATGACATTGTGGGCCTGGATCCGGGCGAGTTGTTCGTTCACCGCAATGTGGCAAATCTCGCGCCACCCCAGGATGCCAACTATCTTTCCGTCCTACAGTTTGCCGTGGATGTCCTGAAGGTCAAACACATCATGGTGGTGGGACATTATGGATGTGGGGGGGTTGCTGCGGCCGTAGATGGCAAACGTCGCGGTCTGGTCGACCACTGGCTGCATCCAATTCGCGAAATCGCGACCCGCTGCAAACATGAACTGGATGCGATTGATAGCGATGTTGATCGGCTGAACCGACTTTGCGAACTCAACGTCATCGCACAGGTCAAGAATGTGGCGTCTGATGTGTTTGTCCAGGACGCCTGGGCCCGGGGCCAGGAGATCAGCGTGCACGGCTGGATCTATACGATCGCCGACGGCCTAGTCACCGACCTTGGCGTGACCACCAGCAATGTCACCGATCTGGAGCGACTGGACTAGACCAACGCCATGGCAGCGTCAGATCCCATCGAAGCTAAGGTCATACAGGCTACAGGCTGGCTACGCGATAATTTGCTAAATCATGCCGACTTGGCGTTCAGCGAGGTGCTTCGGGTCCGGCCAGACCACGCGCTTGCCAAGCGCCTAAGGGCGATTGCTGCCTTCCGACTTGGGCGCATCGAAGAAGGTCTGGCGGGTCTCGATGAAGCTGCCAAGGCCGAACCTGGCAATGCTCGAGCTTGGGCAGATCTTGCCGTGGCTCTGCGCACTGCTGGCCAACAGGACGCTGCTAAACTTGCCTACGCCAAGGCGGCCACCGCCCAAGGCCCGTCCGTAAGTCCGCCACCACCACTGGAGCATCAGGTCTTTTGCACCGAACTGGCCCGGCATGACTTTAAGATCGTGGACTATCCTTATACAGCAGCCATCCGCCACGGTGCCGGACGACCACCACATCCGGAACTAACGGCCCTTATGGATAGAAACCGAGAGGCCTACGGCGATCTAATTGGAAGCATGGGCGAACTTCAGGATGATTTCGCTCAGGTTCCCCTCGGCGGAACCTACGATTCAGCAACTCCCTTCTGGCTGAATGCCTGGTTTTCACCTCTGGACGCCATGGCCCTTACGGCCCTGTTACGGCTTCTCAATCCGCACCGAATGATAGAGGTCGGGTCGGGTGTCTCAACCAAATATGCCCGCCGCGCTATTTCAACCTATGGCCTGCGGACTCACCTGACGTCGATAGATCCCCAGCCCCGCAATGAGATCGACAAGCTATGTGACCGGGTCATCCGACAGCCCCTTGAGCGATGCGATCTCACGCTGTTTCAAACTCTGGAGGCGGGCGATATCTGTTTTATCGACAGCTCGCATCGGACCTTTCAAGGATCAGACGTCACAGTATTTTTCCTGGAAATCCTGCCACGGCTGAAGCCCGGCGTAATCGTCCATATCCACGATATATACCTGCCTGAGGACTATATTTCAGGCCACGTTCATCGCCTTTGGAACGAACAATACCTCCTGGCCACCGCCCTGCTGTTTGGCGTGGAAAAGTTTGAAATCCTATTCCCGAGCTGGTTTGTCATGCGCGACCCAGAGCTCATCAGCTATGCCAATGGCCTGTTGAGACGCGGTCGCCTCGAGGGGCTAGACCTGTATGGGGCGAGCTTCTGGATGCGCGTACGCTGAGGTCGTACGCCTCCTATTTGCCGTATCTGAGGGCCATGATTTCGCCGATCACCGAGACGGCAACCTCCCACGGGGCCTTGCCCCCAATGTCGAGGCCGATGGGGGCCTTAACCCGCGACACTAGGTCTTCCGGCAATCCCGCTGCCCTAAGGGGGGCGAGCCGTTCCGCAAGGCGCTTACGGGCACCCAGCAATCCCACATATCCGGCTGCAGAAGGCAGAGCTGCCGCCAATGCATCTCGATCCGTCTCAAGATTGTGCGTGGCGACGGCTATGGCGGTCCAGGCGTCGGTTCCAACCGCTGCCAGAGCCGACTGTGGATCATCCCGGCGGTAGGCTATGCCTGAAATGGGCGGTGGAGCTTCTGGTCCCTTTGGGCGAACAAAGGTCGTCAGGAAACCGCTCTGAGCGCCCAAGTGCGCAATGGCCAGGGCTGTCGGATCTGATCCAAAGACCACCAATTTCTGTGGCGGATCATAGTCGCGCTGAATGGCACCAGGCCAAGGCACAACCGCGTCTTTCTCAACGCAGGTCTGTTTGAAGCCATCGCTGAGCCAAGTCACTGGACGGCGGTCGGTCTCTGCCTCTAGGAGCGTCACTAAGGCCGGAGCGTCAGGGGCCAGGCGCTCTAAAAAGATCTCAATGCCCGCACCGCACAGAAGCTGAATGTCGGGCCAGGGGCTGCCCTGTCCATAGACCAACCTGCGGGGTTGACCATCAGCAAGGCAGGCAAAGGCGTGATCGGCCACATCGGCCTCTACGCAGCCCCCAGAAAAATAGCCTGCGACAATGTCCTCAGCAAACACCATCTGAGTCCCGACCGGGCGCGGTCCGCCCCCCTCAACCCTCACCAGGGTCGCAAGAATCATTGGCCGCCCAGCGGCCTGGGCCTGCCGCAAGGCGGGGCGGGCATCGTCGGTAAGGCCGAAGATCGGCCAGTCAGGAAGCGGCTCTCTCATGGCCTCTGACCTTAACCCCTCAGAAGGGTTTCAGACACCGGTTCTTTAGGCATTTATCCTAAATTGGACTCTCTATCGTTTCTCGCCAGGGCGAATTTTTGAGTTCATGACCGGTTTGCTGACCAAGTTGGGCCTATCTTCTGGCCAGTTCGCCCTGGACCAAGGCGCCGTTCGCGGTCGTCCGCCCCAGGCCGAAGTTCGCGACATTCTCGATATTGCGGCGCGCTCAGGATTAAAGGCTTTTGACCTGGCTGGGCGCTCGCCTCAGGCCGAACTGGACATTGGTGCCGCGCTTCCGCGACCAAACCCGTTCAATGTCACAATCTCGACCGTCAGGGCCGACCGCGGGCCAGATCTGGTGGAGGCCGAAGCCCGCGCCGTCCTGCGCCGCCTGGGCGTCGACAAGGCCGACTGTCTGTTGGTGCCTTCGGCTTCAGAGCTTTTTGGACCCCACGGCCCCGCCCTTTGGGACCGCTTGAAATCCCTGAAGGACCAGGGCCTGACCCGCAAGATCGGGATTTCGGTCTTCGCGTCTGATGACCCCTTGGGTCTGGCCCGTCGTTTCCGGCCAGATGTGGTGCAGGCACCGGCCAGCCTTCTGGATCAAAGGCTTCTGATCGACGGCACATTGGCTGCGATCGCCGGCATGGGCCTGGAGGTCCAACTTCGATCCATCTTCTTAAACGGCCTCTTACTTTTGCCGCCAGAGCGGGCACCCAGCCATTTGAAGGCAGCCACCAATCGTATTCACAGAGCGCGGCGTCTGATTGCCGAAGGGCGGTCCGATCCCTTGCAGGCGGCCCTGGGCTTTGCCCTGTCCCGGCCAGAGGCCAGCACGGTTCTGATCGGCGTTGGGTCGGTGGGTGAATTGAATGCGGTCGTCGCAGCTGCATCCCGTCCAATTCCAGATCTGGACTGGGACGACATGGCCTTGGATGACCCTATCGCATTGGACACTCGGTCCTGGGCTGCCGCCTAAATCCCTAGTCGACGCAGTCGTCCATGCCTTGCCGACGGACCGTCCCGGCAGCGGCACCAATCTTACCTGATCGCTTGCGGACATAAGGCCCCGGGGCAGCGGCCCGCCACTTAAGCGGGCTCGGCAGAATAGCGGCGAGCCGGGCGGACTGGGTCGGGGTAAGCTTGTCAGCGCCAACGCCAAAGTTCTTTCGCGCGGCGGCGTCTGCCCCATAAATGCCTGGGCCCCATTCGACGCTGTTCAGATAGACCTCCATGATCCGCTTCTTGCCCCACAAGAGCTCGATCAAGGCCGTGAAGTAGGCCTCAAGGCCCTTACGCACATAGGACCGATCTGGCCATAGAAAGACGTTCTTGGCGGTTTGTTGGCTGATGGTAGAGCCACCGCGGATGCGTTTTGAGGTTTCGTTGTGCGCTAGCGCCTTTTCCATGGCGGAGAAGTCAAAGCCGTGATGCTGGCAAAACTTGGCGTCCTCGGCGGCAATTACTGCCCTGGGCAGGGCATTGGACATGTCGTCAATCGGTCGCCAGCGCCGGGCAAATCCCTGCCCTTCCACGGTCCTTTGCACCATGAGAATGGTTATGGGCGGGGGAACAAAGCGATAGACCAACACCACCATGACCGGGCCCACAAGGCCGACAATGAGCACGAGACTTAGTAGGGTTCGAAAAAATCTGGCCATCTGACGATCGGATTTCGGTCTGGGCATTTGGCCGCTGCAAAACTGGGGCCTTGCCTTGCCCCCTAGGTCAAGTGCTAACGGGCTATGGAGCGGCGTCAAGCTGAGACGCTATCGTCCAGGGAGAATCCTATGAATGTGAGCGAAGCCGTCCTCCGCAGAACCTCCGTGCGCGCTTTCAAGCCGGAAATCCCGTCAGAAGCCCTGGTGCGAGACATACTTGACGCTGCCGCGCGCGCGCCCTCTGGGGGCAACCTCCAGCCCTGGAGGGTTTATGGCCTAGCCGGATCGGCCCTCACGGAACTCAAAGACTTGGTCGCGGCCAATCCCAATGGGGAAGAGCCGGAATATGATGTCTATCCGGCCAATCTCTGGGACCCCTTCCGCACGCGGCGTTTCCAGAATGGCGAAGAGCTCTACGCGTCCATTTCAATCCCTCGGGAGGATAAGCCCGCCCGCCTGCGCCAGCTGGCCAAGAATGGCGAATTCTTCGGAGCGCCGGTGGGCTTGTTCTTCTGCCTGGACCGCAAGCTCGGCCCGCCCCAGTGGTCAGACCTTGGTATGTACATGCAGACCGTCATGTTGCTGGCCGTTGAGGCAGGCCTGTCGACCTGTGCCCAGGAATACTGGGCCCGGTACCCAAAGACTCTCGCCAAGATTTTAGAGCTTCCGGAAGACCATATGGTGTTTTCAGGCATGGCCCTGGGCTATGCAGACGAAACGGCACTGATCAACAATTGGCGCTCAGCCCGCGATCCCTTCAGCGTCTGGGGCGACCTGCGCGGTTGGGGCTAGGTTAAGTCAACGACAGCGGCGGCCCCACCTTCGTCCCCCCAGGCCAGCCGCTTGCCGTCTGCGCTGATCGCCAGGGCGCTGATGGGCTCGCCCTTGTCAGCCTTTACCGGCTGAATCTTTTGGTCGGTGAGATCACACACCCAGACACGGCCATCATCCAGACCGGCGGCGACTCGATTGCTATTGGGGGTCGCGGCAATACGGATGACCATAGCGCTTTCGTCGTAACCAATTTCTGCGGCCTGCTTGCCGAGCGGCCCTGTGGCGCCAGCAAAGGGCCAGATCACCACGCCATTGGCACCAGACGTGGCCAGCATGAGGCCCTTGGCCAGGAAGGCCATGCTTTTCACCTTGCCGGGATAACCGCCCATTTTCAGATTTTTATCGTCCGCGACTCGCCAGCCGTGAAGCTGATTTTCCTGCATGGCGCTCATCAGGAATTTTCCATCTGGGCTCCAGGCCAGACCGACATGGCTGCCTGCCCATTTGAGCAATTGCGGTTTTTGCTCGGCGATTTTGGCGTACCAGAGCCAGGCCCCGCCATAGGTGGCCACAGCCAGACGGCGTCCCTTTGGATCAAAGGCGATATCGGCCACCGACTTATCATGCTGAAAAATTCTGGAAAAATCCGGATCAGCACTGTCACGAACATGCAGGTCCTTGCCCGCACTGAAGGCAATCAGGCGGGACTCAGCGCTTGCAGCGACCGCGTCGATCCATCGCCCGGGAATTTTTGCAAGTTCGAGGCAGGCCTCTTTTTTGGTCCAGACCACCCGACCGTCGTCGCCGCCTGTAAGCAATCCGACGCCGCTGGGATGTAAGGTCGCGGAAAGGACCACGCCATTGTGGGCGTTCTGGGTTTCTCCAGTTTCAAAGGCGATTGCGCCATCACCGAGGGCAAAAGCAGCAGTTCCTGCCCTGTCGAACACGGCGGCGGTCACATAAGCGTCGAAAGAATGGGTCATGATGTTTCATAGAGTGTGATGGGGCATTGGAAAACGCCCTGACTGCGAAATAGGCGACTCGCAACACTTGTTGAGAAAGGCTGACAGTAGGGGCTTTACAAGGCGCTTGCGATTGGCGATGGGTGTCTAGACAGACGGACGGGCGTTTTTTAACACGCCCTCAGAGGAAGGATTTTCTTATGGGAGCGAAGCTGGGCGGTGGCGGCGGCGGCCGTTTCAACCTCGGCCAGAACAGCGACATTAACGTTACGCCATTCGTGGACGTTATGCTGGTTCTGCTCATTATCTTCATGGTGGCCATTCCGGCCGCTACGGTTTCTATCAAGCTCGATCTGCCGCCGGCCATCCCGCCGCCGCCGAACGCGCCGAAGCCGCCAGAACCAACGGTCATCAATATCCAGGCCAATGGCGGCGTGTATATTGGCGAGGCCCCAACATCGGTGGAAACCCTTCCGGCAGACCTGGCTCGTAAACTGAACAAGCCTGAGCCGACCAAGGAACGGGTTTACATCCGCGCTGACCGCACGGTTCGCTACGGCCAGTTCATGGAAGTCATGAACACCCTGCAGGGCAATGGCTACTTCCAGGTCGCGCTGATCAACGAAGAGCTCTAGCCTTAGGCAAGACAAGAATTAGCCCGCCTCGGGAAACCGGGCGGGCTTTTTCATGCCTAAAATTCTGTCAGGCCGCGCAGGATTCGAAACCGGCCTTGAGCGCGGCTTCATCGAGGTTGCGCCCGATGAACACCATACGCGAAGACCGGGTCTCGCCGGGCTTCCAATCGCGCTGAAAGTCGCCTTCCAGAATCATATGAACCGCCTGGAAGACCAGTCGGCGATCTTCCCCAGCAACATCTAAAATGCCCTTGGCCCGCAGGATGTCGGGGCCCTGTGTCTGTAAGACACCATTCAGCCAGGCTGTGACCCGGTTGGCGTTCAGCGGCCTATCAAACGCCAGAGATATCCCGCGAATACCAGCTTCAGCGGCGTGGTCATGGTGCCCGTGATCATGGTGGGCATGATCATGGTCGTGATGATCATGGTCGTGATGATCATGGTCGTGATGATCGCAATCTTCATCGTGAACATGCCCCGCCTCGCCATGGGCAGGGTTAAGGAAATCTGGCTGAAGGTCCGTAATGCGCTCCAGGTCAAAGCCGCCGCGCCCTAAGATCAGGTCCAGGGGAACATTCGACCTCTGTGCCCGATGGATCGGTGCCAGAGGGTTGAGCCGCCGAATACGCGCCTCAACATCCAGAAGCTGGGCTTCGCTGACCAAGTCTGTCTTGTTCAAGATAATCTGGTCGGCAAAGGCAATCTGCTCCACCGCTTCCTTGGAGTCGGCAAGCCTCAGAGGCAGATACATGGCGTCCACCACAGTGGTGACGCTGTCGAGCTGGGTCTTGGCCCGGACATCATCATCAACGAAGAAGGTCTGCGCCACGGGCCCAGGATCGGCCAGGCCGGTCGTCTCAATAATGATGGCGTCGAACCCACCCTTGCGTTTCATCAGGCCGGAGAGAACTCGGATCAGGTCGCCGCGCACCGTGCAGCAGACACAGCCATTGTTCATCTCAAAGACCTCTTCGTCAGCGCCGACGATCAGGTCATTGTCGATGCCAATCTCTCCGAATTCATTGACGATGACGGCGTAACGTTTGCCGTGGTCTTCGGAAAGGATCCGGTTGAGCAGGGTGGTCTTGCCAGCGCCGAGATAGCCAGTGAGGACGGTAACAGGTGTCTTTTGGGTCATAGGGCATATGTAATGCCTCTCAGCCCCGGAGGGAACAGCCTCCGCAAGGGCAGACTTGACCCAAGCCTAGTGTTATACAATAACATTTCCGTGACGCCGTCCGCTGATGGCCTTTAGAGACCTCCGTGACAAGCCCCTTGGCGAACACATCTCCCCTGGACACCTATCGCAGCGACCGCGCCTATTTGGGTGCAGATCATGCGCGCAATGAGCGGCGCACCTGGCTGGTCGTCGCCATTTGCGTCGTGACAATGGCTGTCCAGGTTGGTGGCGGGATTTGGGTGCATTCCATGGCCCTGATTGCCAATGGATTGCATCTGGCTGCCCACATTGTCGTCCTGGGAGCTGCCGCCGGGGCTTATGGAATTTCTCGGACCTATGCCCGCGACCCTAGATTGGCCTTTGGAACCGGTAAGCTTGGCTATCTCGTGGGCTTCGCCAATGGCGTGATTTTGGCGATCACTGGGGCCTTGATCGGGATTGAAAGTCTTCAGCGCCTTCTGAAGCCAGAGGTGGTCGCCTATTCTGGCGCCTTGGAGCTGGCCGCCTTCGCCCTGGCCGTGAACCTGGTCTGCGTCTGGCTCTTGAAGCCTCGCGCACAGGCTGGGCCGGATGCGGACGGCGACCTAAACCTTTCGGCGGCACACCTTCACTTGTCGGCGGATGCTGTCGTCTCTGGACTGGCGCTGCTTAGTCTCCTAGCCGGCAAGATTTGGCATTTTAGCTGGGCAGATCCCCTCGCCGCCGTTGTCGGTGCCGTGCTTGTCGGTCATTTCGCTTGGCGCCTTCTGCTTAGAACAGGGGCAGCCCTTCTGGATGCGATACCTTCTCAAGGTTTGATGACGGAAATTCGCCATCGCTTAGAGGTGGACGGGACAGAGGTCATTGATCTCCACGTCTGGCGGCTCGGCCCAGGGCACCTAGCGGCGATCATCGTCCTGGGAGCGACCACGCCCGAGGCACCAACTGCCTATCGTAAGCGCTTGGATGGCCTTAGCGGCCTCAGTCACATAACAATTGAAGTTAGGCGTGCAGGCGAGACTTGACGCTCCGCCCCGGATCACGACTCAAGAGGGATTATGAGCCGCCGGACTAAACCTCAGATGTCGCCGACCCGCTCGTCTAAAAGGCGCTTGACCCAAGACGCCCGAATTTTTGTGTCGAAGATATTTTGGGGCCTAACTGACAGCACCTGGTTATTTATAGCGGGAGTGGGGCGCGTGCTTAGCCTTGCCGTAGAATGGGTCGGACGCCTGCCAAACGCCCTCATCACGAAGATTAAAGCGTTTCCTGACGACGCAGCAGACTTCGCGATTGGGGCGGCCTTGAAGGTTTTCGAATTACGTTGGCCGATTGTGACCTTGACCAGCCTGGCCGGGGCGGCCGCGATAGCCGGACAGTGGCCACCGGCACGCACGACCTTCGAAGGCGTACACGCCCAGCCGACGAGAATAACTGGCGAGGCCCCATCACAGGCCCGACTAAAGCGTCTGGCCCTCAAACCTGGCCCCAGAGACCTGCAGCACACTGTGGATGTCCTGGCAGAAGATTTTGGGGAAACCGTAGGCATCGCGATTATCGACACCTCTGACCAATGGATTGTCGATGTGCGCGGGGATATGGCTTTTCCGCAGCAGAGTGTCTCGAAACTCTGGGTCGCCATGACCACCCTGGACGCCATTGACAGGGGAACCTCGGCCCTGGATCGGCAGGTGATCCTGACAGACGCCGACCGAAGCGTTTTCAACCAGCCGATATCATATCGGATTACCCCAGACGGCTTCCCCACGACCGTCGCCGACCTCTTAAAGCGCGCCCTGATCGAGAGTGACAACGCTGCAAATGACAAGCTTTTGGGCTTGGCCGGGGGCCCTGAGGCTGTTCGGCGTCTCCTGAGAGAAAAAGGCCTGGAGGGAATCTCCCTCGCCGAGGATGAGCGCCACCTGCAGGCACACATAGCTGGCCTGACATGGACCCCCGATCTTGCCCCTTACGGTGCGTTTAATACCGCCAGATCCCGCCTGCCTAAAGGGGCGCGTGAGGCGGCTTTAGACGCCTATATTGCCCATCCCTATGATGGGGCTCAGCCCGCTGCGGTAGCCGAGGCCCTGGCCCAGCTGCAAATGGGAAAATTATTGTCTGCGGAATCCAGTCGCTGGATGTTGGAGACTATGGCCAAGGCCAGAACAGGGCCAGCGCGTCTGAAAGGCGGTTTGCCCAAGGGCTGGCAGATCGCCCATAAGACGGGGACAGGGCAGGACTATCGCGGGGCCTCCGTCGGAATTAATGATGTCGGCTTGATCACCGCCCCTGATGGCAAAACCTATGCCGTCGCCGTTTTCCTACAGAAGACGAAACATCCGGTCTCTGAGCGGCTGGCCTTTCTCCAATCCATCAGTCAGGCCATCGTCACCCAATGGGATAGGGAGGCTGACCAAGGCCGGTCATTGGTGGCAAAAGAGTCCAGGTCCGCCGACTGAATCGGACCAGCCCGCGTTGACTCGGCTCGGGTGGTCTGTATAACACCGCGCTTCTCGCTCGCGGGCCAACTCGCGGGCGTAATCCTTTTTGCACTGTATCCAAGGCGCGAATTATATGTACGCGGTGATCAAGACCGGCGGAAAGCAATACCGGGTCCAACCTGGTGATGTGATGGTCGTCGAAAAGCTCGACGGCGAGCCCGGTGCCAATGTGGCGTTCGGCGATGTGCTCATGCTGGGCGATGGCGACGCGATCACCCTTGGCGAGCCCACCGTGGCCGGTGCCAGTGTCAGCGCGACCCTGGTGGAAACCCGCAAGGGTGAGAAGGTAAAGATCTTCAAGAAGATCCGCCGTCAGGGCTACCGCCGGACCAAGGGTCATCGTCAGATCGAAACCGTTCTGCGCGTCACCGCCATCGAAGGCGCTGGCAAGAGCGAGACCTGGGACGGCGTGGTCGACATGACCACCAAGGCCATGATGAACGCCCGCGCGCGGAACCTCACCCACGTGGTTGCCGCTCTGGAAGCTGCAGCAGCTCCGGTCGTCGCGGCTAAGGCTGACGCCGCCGAAGGCGCAGCTGCTCCCGCAAAAAAGGCGGCGCCGAAGAAGGCCGCCGCTAAGAAGTCCGACGCTGAATAAGCGTCGGTCTCGTCGAATTTAGGAGGCCAAGATGGCACACAAGAAATCTGGCGGTTCATCTCGCAACGGTCGCGACTCAGCGGGTCGCCGCCTCGGCGTTAAGAAGTTCGGTGGCGAAGCCGTGATCGCGGGCAACATTATTGTGCGCCAGCGCGGTACCAAGTTCTTCCCGGGCGACAATGTCGGCATGGGCGTGGATCACACCCTCTTCGCGACCGCTCATGGCGCCGTGAAATTTGTGACCAAGCGTGACGACCGCACCTACGTGAATGTGGTCACCGCAGAGATCGCAGCGAACTAGGCGAACCTGAACTTCAGGTCCGCCAGCCAGGCGGGCCGAATAAATCTCCCAAAACGGGGAGTCCGGACCGCCGGGCTCTCCGTTTTTTATTGCCTAAGGCCTCGACGAAGGGCCGGGAGGTTGAGATGAGACCTTTGGAGATACAGAGCGTCGTCGAGACGCCAAGCCTGCGGCTGAGGCCGCCCCGTCTGAATGATGCCGGTCGGCTGGCGAAACTTCTAAACGATTTCGAAGTGGCCAAGATGACCACGTCCATCCCACACCCCTATGGGATTGAGGATGCAGAGCAGTTTCTGCGCGAGGCGACGCCGGAGACCTTTGTGGTCGAACATCCTGACCATGGTCCGATCGGGACGGTAGGCTTCTCCGAGGGGGAAGGTCGGCGGGCGGAATTGGGCTATTGGATTGGTAAGCCCTACTGGGGCGGGGGCTTTGCAACGGAAGCGGCAAGGGGTGCGATGGGCTGGGCGAAATCGGTTTGGAACCGCCGTCATGTGGCGGCCCGGCACTTCGTCGACAACCCAGCCTCTGGGGAGGTCCTGTGCAAATCTGGCTTTCTCTATACCGGTCTGGTGACGCCTTCGATCAGCAAGGCGCGAAACGAGATCGTGCCCTCCCGCTGGATGGTCTGGCTGGCATGACCTTCGCCCTCTCTTGTGTTATGGCCTGACCATGAAATTTCTCGACCAGTGCAAGGTGTATATCCGCTCCGGAAATGGCGGCGGCGGCGCCGTGTCCTTTCGCCGGGAAAAGTACATTGAGTATGGCGGCCCAGATGGTGGCGATGGCGGTAATGGCGGCAGCATCTGGATGGAGGCTGTTGAGGGTCTGAACACCCTGATTGACTATCGCTATCAACAGCATTTCAAGGCCGATACCGGCATTCATGGCATGGGTCGCAATCGACACGGGGCCAATGGTGAGGACATCATCCTGAAGGTGCCGGTGGGAACCCAGGTCCTGGAAGAGGACAAGGAAACCCTGATTATCGATCTGGATACGGCGGGACAGAAAATCCTGCTGGCCAAGGGTGGCAATGGCGGTTGGGGCAATGATCGCTTCAAAGGCCCGATCAATCAGGCCCCTTATCACGCAAATCCAGGCCAGGATGGCGAGGAAAAGATCATTTGGCTGCGGCTGAAGCTGATCGCCGACGTGGGCTTGGCCGGGCTTCCCAATGCCGGGAAGTCCACCTTCCTGGCTGCAGCCAGTGCGGCTAAGCCGAAAATCGCCGACTACCCCTTTACAACCCTCGCCCCCAATCTCGGCATTGTTGATCTGTCATCGGAAGAGCGCTTCGTCATGGCCGATATTCCAGGCCTGATCGAAGGTGCCTCTGAAGGCGCAGGCCTAGGGGTTCGCTTCCTCGGCCATGTGGAGCGTACGGCCGTCCTGATCCATCTGGTGGATTGCACCCAAACCGATGTGGTCGAAGCCTGGCGAACGGTACGGACCGAACTGGAGGCCTATGCTGAAGAGCTCGGCGATAAGGTCGAAATCGTCGCCCTGAGCAAGATCGACGCCCTTGATCCTGACACCCTGGAAATGCAGCGAGAAGCCCTGTCAGAGGCTGTCGGCCGTCCTGTGCGCCTTGTGTCTGGGGTCTCAGGTCAGGGTGTGAAGGAGCTCCTGCGGGAGGCCTATAGCCTTGTGCGGACGCGCAAGGCAGAGGCTGCAGCGGCAGCCGAGGCCAAATCTGGCCATGCACCTCCGGACTGGGCTCCATGAGTGAGCTGACGGCCGCACGACGGATCGTCGTCAAGGTCGGCTCGTCCCTTCTGGTCGGACCAGATGGGGCACCCGATGGAGCCTGGCTCAGCGCCTTGGCGGCGGATTTAGGGCGGCTGCGAGATCGTGGTCAGCAGGTGCTTGTGGTGTCATCGGGGGCCGTGGCTTTAGGGCGCAAGCGTCTGTCCTTAGGCAAGCGCGCCCTGACACTGCCGGAAAAACAAGCCGCCGCTGCGGCAGGTCAATCGGCCCTGATGCGGGCCTGGGAATTGGCCTTGGAGCCCTTTGGCCTACCGGTCGCTCAAATCCTCCTGACCCGCGACGATACCGAGGTGCGCAAACGTTGGCTGAATGCTCGGGCGACGACGGAAACCTTAATGACCCTTGGGGTCATTCCCATCGTCAACGAGAACGATACCGTCGTGACGGAAGAAATCCGTTACGGCGACAATGACCGTCTGGCTGCCCGAGTCGCCCAGATGATCGGTGCCGACGTGCTGGTGCTGCTATCAGACATAGACGGTCTGTATTCTGCTGATCCGCGCAGCAACCCCGATGCTGTCCACATCCCACGTCTGACCCACCTGACCGCCGACATCGAAGCCATGGCGGGGGGTGCCAACCAGGGCGCCGGGGTGGGAACTGGCGGCATGGCGACGAAGATCCTCGCCGCCCGCATCGCGCAACAGGCTGGATGCGCCACAATCATCACCCTGGGGTCCCGTCCAGCGCCCCTGGCGGCTGTAGAAGCCGGCGAATTGGCGACCTTGATTGAGCCCGCGCTATCGGCAAAGGCGGCTTACAAGGCCTGGATCGCCGGCTCCCTCAGTCCAAACGGCGGGCTGGTCATAGACCTCGGTGCCGTCAACGCCCTGACCACGGGCAAAAGTCTGCTGTCGGCTGGCGTGCGAAGTGTCACCGGTCGATTTGAAAAGGGCGACGCGGTCTGGGTTCGCGATGAGGCCGGGCGTGAAATTGCTCGGGGCCTGGTCCGCTATGACGATTCCGACGCAGCGCGGATCTGCGGCTTGCAGTCGACCGCCATTGAACAGGTCCTCGGCTTTTCAGAAGGGCCGATGATTCACGCCGATGATCTCGCCCTGCTATTTGAACCTTTGGTGAAACCCGCCTAGTAAGGCTCATCGTGAGCATATGGCGGCGACCTTGAACCAGGCGGGCGGAAAACTTCAGGACAGGAAAGGCGCGCGGGGCGAACCGCTCTCCGCCCTGCAGGATGGCATGATCATCCCCTTTTCTGGCGACCGCTTTACGCGGGTCAGTGCGGACCTTGCCAAGGCTTTTCAGCCCGGCGACCAGTTGGTGGTGGTGCAAGACACCGGCGATCTCTTGCATATCCCCTCAGCTATTGGGGCCATGACCCATCAGGCGGTCTCCGAGGCCCACACCGCCTTTCATCACATGGCGGGGGTCTCCGAGGCGCAGATCACCGACTTCTTCCACCGTTTTGCCCTTGCGCTTGCTGACGATCAGGTTTGGGGCGAGATCGCCCAGGCGAATGCCAAGGATGTGGCCCGGGCCTTTGAAAGAGGCCGGTCTACGACCCGACTGAAGGCTGACGCCAATATGCGGCGGGATATGATTGCGGGCCTACAGGTTTGGCGTGACCAGTCTGGGGGGCGAGATCAAATCCTGGAACGCATTTCCCACACGGGGTGGGAGGTCGAGCAGGTCAAGGCGCCCTTGGGCGTTGTGGGTTTCGTGTTTGAGGGACGGCCAAATGTCTTTGCCGACGCGACTGGGGTCATCCGGGGCGGAAACACCGTGGTTTTTCGTATTGGCTCCGACGCCTTGGGCACGGCCCTGGCTATTGTCCGATATGCGCTGGATCCGTCCCTCCAAGCGGCTGGCTTACCGGAGGGTTCGGCAAGGCTGGTGGCGTCTGCGGAGCACGCTGCTGGCTGGGCCCTCTTCGGCGATAAGCGTCTAGCCCTTGCTGTGGCCCGTGGATCAGGACCGGCGGTTGCCCAACTCGGGGCCATAGCCCGTCAGGCTGGAACACCGGTCAGCCTGCATGGCACAGGCGGCGCCTGGATGATTGCCGACACCAGCGCGGATGCCGATCGCTTCTTTGCAACCGTCTATCACTCCCTTGACCGCAAGGTCTGCAATACCCTGAATGTTTGCGCCATTGTGCGGTCTCGAGCAGACGATCTGGTCCCTCGGTTTCTTTCAGCCTTGGCGGAGGCAGGAGCCCGCCGCTCAGGGTTTAAGTTGCATGTCTGGGGAACCGACATGGCCATTGAAGTGCCTCATGATCGCATTTCAGAACCAGATCTCGCCACCGAATGGGAATGGGAAGACCAGCCAGAGGTGACCTTGGCCATCGTCGACGATCTCGACCACGCCATTACCCTGTTTAATCGCTATAGCCCCCGTTTCGGGGCCAGCCTGATTGCGCAGGACGCCAAGGCCCAGGCGCATTTATTCGCCAACCTCGACGCCCCATTTGTCGGCGACGGATTTACCCGCTGGATCGATGGGCAATATGCTCTGGATCGCCCCGAGCTTGGTCTCTCGAATTGGGAGAATGGACGTCTGTTTGCCCGGGGCGGCGTGCTGGCTGGGGACGGGGTATATACCCTTCGCAGCCGGGTCAGGCAGTCTGACCCCAATCTTGACCGCAACCCCGATACGGCCAAATCCTTTTGACCTTACAGGCGCACCATGTGGTCAGCCGGGGTCACTAGGCATATTGCGTCCGCGGGACGGCCAGCGGCCTTGCGCCTAGGCTTTACCCTTTCGCCTGGCATGCGGGTGGGCATCTATGGTGGGTCCTTTAATCCCGCCCATGAGGGGCACGCCCATGTGGCAGAGACCGCGCGGCGAAAGCTGGGTCTTGATCGGGTCATTTGGCTGGTTTCGCCGCAAAACCCCCTAAAGCCTACCCACGAGACTGCAAGCCAAGGGGAGCGCATGGCCGGAGCCCGGCGTTTCGCCCATGGCCCTAGAATGATTGTTTCGGATGCAGAGACCCGGATGGGTACGCAATACACCATCGACACCCTTAGGGCTCTGAAGGGTAGGTTTCCCCAGGTGAAGTTTGTTTGGCTCATGGGCGCAGACAGTCTGGCGACATTTCACCGTTGGCGCGGCTGGACGCAGATCATGCAGACAACCCCTGTGGCTGTCGTCTCGCGCCCTTGGATCTCGCTCAAAAGCCGCTTTTCGCCAGCAGCACGGCGGTTTGCCCATGCCAGACTGCCCATTGATCAAGCCCGCGGCCTAGCTGATCGGACGGCTCCGGCCTGGGTCTTCTTAAACGGCCCTTTGAACTTTCAGTCTTCCTCAGCCCTGCGTGAACGGATGCGATCAGGGAAATTGCCCTGACCCTGAGACGGTGGCTGACCTTTTCCACAAGGTGTGCTAGGGAAAGGTTTGAGCGAGGCTACAAAGGAGCGACCCCGCTGAGCCCTGACCCTGCGCCAAGCGCGCAAACGGCCCCGGTGCCCCCCGAGGGCGACCCTAGCGCCCGCATTGCGGCCCTTGGGGAAATGATCCTGGCGCGTCTTGATGACGACCAAGCTCAGGATGTGGTTTTTATTGACCTGAAAGGCAAGAGCGCTGTGGCAGACGGCCTGATCGTCGCCTCGGGGCGATCGCATCGTCACGTGGGTGCTATTGCCGACCACTTGCTGCGCGCCCTCAAGGACCAAGGCTATGGTAAGGCCCGGGTCGAAGGTCTGCCCCACTGCGATTGGGTGCTGATCGACACCGGCGACCTGATCATTCACCTGTTCCGGCCCGAAGTCAGAACCTTCTATAATATCGAGAAGATCTGGTCGGTCGACGCGTCGGCGCACATCGCCTTCAATTGAAGCTGACGATCCTCGCTGTGGGTCGGCTGCCGCGCTCGTCGGAAGTCGACCTCGTCAAGACCTATGTGGATCGCGCCACCGCTGGCGGTCGGGCGCTTGGCCTTGGTCCGGTAGAGGTTCTTGAGGTCGAATCCCGCAAGCCAGGCAAGGCTGCCGAGGCAGAGGTCATTCGTCCCCACTTGATCGGTGCACACGTTATCGCCTGTGACGAACGGGGAACAGCCTATCCATCGCGGGCCTTTGCGGCGGAATTGGCGCGAATCCGGGATCAGGGGGCGCGGAGACTGGTCATGCTGATTGGTGGGGCCGACGGCCTTGATCCAGACCTATTAGCCTCTGTGAATGGAAAACTGGCTTTCGGGCCCCAGACTTGGCCTCACGCCCTGGCCCGGGTTATGCTGGCTGAGCAAATCTATCGCGCCGTGACGATCCTGGCGGGAGGCCCCTATCATCGGGACTAGAGCGATCTTGGGAGCCAGCTGCGTCCTGGGTCTTGCCGCGTCGGTTTGCCTGGGTGCTCTGGCCCTGGCTCAGACACAGGACACCCAGCTCGAAGCTCTCAATCAAAAGGAGGTTGCCGTCGGTGCCCTCCAGGGACGCAATCGCAGCCAGCTGGCCCGCCTTCTGACTGTCCTGGTGCGCTTTCGCCGAGATCCGCCCCCGCCACTTCTGGTCCGGCCCAATGACGCTGTTGACGCCGCCCGCGCTGCCATCCTCGTCAAGGCGATCATTCCCGAACTCCAGCGACGCGCGCGCGTTTATGCCGCCGAGGGTCAGGAGATTACCCGGCAAAGACGGCTTGCCGCATTCGCCAATGAGGCGGCGTTTACGGCCGATAGCCTTGCCGCAGATGAAGACGATAGAGGTCCCGTCGCCACGGTCGCCGCCATTACAGGTGAGAGGGGGCAACTCGATGTCACCGCCCCGAAGCGGCTACTACCGCCCCTCGACGGCAAGATTTTGTATGGCTTTGGCGAGGACATGTTAGGGGGCGGTAAATCAACCGGCCTGGTCCTCACAGCACAGCCAAAGGCCACAGTTTACGCACCGGCAAAGGGGCTGGTTCAATTCGTCGGGCCCGTAAAAGGCTGGGGTGTGGTTGTCATACTTCGCCTAACGGGTGGATATCACCTCGTCCTTGCAGGTCTGGAGGCCACCGACATGGCCCAAGGCGAAGACATTTTTCAGGGCTCAAAAGTCGGATCCATGCCCGATGGCCGCAATGGTCCTGCGCAGCTCTATTTGGAAGTCAGGGCGGGCGACACGCCCATAGACCCTGGCCCTTTGTTAAAATCACCTGGCCATTAATCCAAATAAATCTTGCTTCGGCGCACCGAGTTCGCAGATGTGTGACATGTGAACTCGGCCAATTTTCGCCGCACCTAAGGTCTAGGACATAGCTATGAAGAAGCACCTGCTGATTGGCGTCTCCGCCTTTGTTCTCGGCGCCGCCACCATGGCCTATGTCAGCCAGCAAGCCATTGCCTCAGCCGAGCCGCGGGCCAAGACCTATCACATGCTGGAACTGTTTGGAGATGTGGTCCAGGCAGTGAAGCAGCAGTATGTCACCGAGGTTGATGACAAGAAGCTGATTGAGGCGGCGATTGAGGGCATGGTCACCTCCCTCGATCCACATTCGAACTACCTGACGGCGGACTCCTTTAATGACATGCGCGACCAGACCCGGGGCGAATATGGCGGCCTGGGGATAGAGATCACGAGCGAAGACGGCGTTGTGAAGGTCATTTCGCCCATGGACGGCACACCTGCCTTCAGGGCTGGGATCAAGGCCGGGGACTATATTACGGCCGTCAATAATCAAAGCGTCTTGGGTCTGTCTGTCAGTGACGCCGTAAAGCAGATGCGTGGCAAACCCGGTGAAGCCGTGACCCTCACCATCGCCCGGCCCAAAACCGATCCTTTCGACGTCAAGCTTGTTCGCGAAGTGATCAAGACAAAGTCGGTGACCGATCATGTTGAAGGCGACTACGGCTATCTCCGGGTTTCCGCCTTCAATGAGAAAACCACAGAAGAGGCAGAGGCGGGGATTGCCGACCTAAAGGCCAAGAACCCCAAGATGAAGGGCCTGATCCTTGACCTGCGAAACAACCCAGGCGGCTTGCTAGATCAAGCCGTGGGCATTTCGGATCTCTTCCTCGAGGGGGGAGAAATCGTGTCTCAGCGCGGCAGGGATCCCAGGGATATTGACCGCTATAACGCCCATGCTGGCGATGCGACCGGAGGCCTGCCCATGGTCGTTCTTATCAATTCAGGGTCGGCATCGGCTGCTGAAATTGTTGCCGGCGCGCTTCAGGACCGAAAGCGAGCCGAACTCGTGGGATTGACCAGTTTTGGCAAGGGCTCCGTCCAGACGGTTATTCCCCTGCGCGGTGGTGCTGATGGCGCACTGAAGCTCACCACAGCTCGCTATTACACCCCCTCGGGTCGCTCAATTCAGAAGACGGGTATTGTTCCAGACCTCGAGGTTGCCGAGACACGGGAACAGGCCCAGGCCATTGCCAATCGCGCCTTCCAGTTTTCAGAGGCGTCCTTCAGTAATGCGCTGACGGCAGATGAGGGCAAAGCCAGGGTTGGGGCCCATGAGCCTGCTGAAGCACCCCCAGCTGATTTCGATGCCAAAACCGGCGACTTCCAATTGGCACGAGCTAAGGATGTCTTGAAGTATGGATCGGTGGCGGCGACGCCAAAATTGCCAAAGCTGGCGGCGCGCCTGGCTGAGATTGTCGGTCCCAAGGGCGCCGCAAAACCTGAGGCCAAGCCTGCGCCACCCAGCAAATAGACATGGTGCCCTTACTATGGGCTTTAGGAATTTAGGCCTTCATTAACCATGATGCGGGAGTGTCCACTTCGGAGGCTCGCCCATGTTTTCTAAGAAGAATCTCAACCCAGAACCGGTGATTTCGGGGCCTGGGATCAACGCCTCTGAGCTGCTAGGCCGCGCCTTTGCCAATCCCTATTTTGGGGCGAGCGGCGCTGCGGCCCTCTTTCTGACCACGGGCTTGGCTTTGATTGCGCTGTTGGGCGACCCGCATGCCGGATCGCCTCAGGTTCGAATTTCCCTGGCCAAGGTTGCCGCTATGGCCGCACCCCCCGGCTGGCGGGAGGCCCTTCGCGCCCAACAACCTGGGCATACGACCCTGACTGAGGATATTTATCGGCTGACAGAGGGGCCGATCCCATTTGGTATCCCGGAAAATCAAGCCACCATCACCATGGCAGACTCTGGTCCGGTAGGACCCCGTAGTCCCCTGCCGCCAGCGCCTATTGCTGGGCTCACATCTGAAGGTCCCGGTGGGCTTTTACCGATCATTGGCGGAGACGGGCGGACGCCGGCCCAAGCCTATGCCAGGCCCTTCACCTCGAATGGGCGTCCAAAGATCGCCTTGATGATTGGCGGCCTGGGCCTAAATGCCGCCTCCACCCGTCAGGCGATTGAGCAATTGCCCCCGGAAATCACCCTTTCCTTTGTACCCTATGCAGAGGGGTTACAGGGATGGATCGACCTGGCGCGTGCCAACGGTCATGAAGTTCTGCTTGAGACGCCCATGGAGCCCAACGACTACCCAGAGAATGACCCGGGCCCCTATACTTTGATGGCGAATGCACAGAATGCGGACACGATCCATAAGTTGGAATGGCTCATGACCCGGGCCACAGGGTATTTTGGCCTGACTAACTATCTGGGGTCTAGATTTGTGGGATCCGACACGGGAATGTCTGCCTTCACAGGTGCCCTGCGTGGCCGCGG
This sequence comes from uncultured Alphaproteobacteria bacterium, assembly GCA_937920085.1. Taxonomy (GTDB): domain Bacteria; phylum Pseudomonadota; class Alphaproteobacteria; order Caulobacterales; family Caulobacteraceae; genus Phenylobacterium. Next base: position 49,862 of record CALETE010000058.1, read on the forward strand.
CCTTGCCTTCATTGATGATGGATCGGCGGCAAAACGAGGTGGTGGCGTCCCGCGCGCCTCTGCGGAACGGATCATTGATGACCAATTGTCTGGCGAGGCGATTGACCAGCAGTTATTGGCCCTCGAAGCCGGCGCCCTACAAAAGGGACAGGCCCTGGGCTCAGCCTTCGCCTACCCCGTCACCCTAAGCCAGGTGAGCACCTGGGCGAAATCCGTAGAGAGCCGCGGCTATCAGTTGGCACCGGCCTCTGCGCTGACCGTGCGTCGTTGAGCGATTTAACAGGCTATCGTCCCAATGTGGGCGTCGTCCTTTTTCACCCGGACGGTCGGGTATGGTTAGGCCGCCGCGCGGGAACCCCCGCGCCCTATAATTGGCAATTTCCCCAAGGTGGGGTCGATGACGGTGAAGACCTAGAGGTCGCCGCCTTTCGTGAGCTGGAAGAGGAAACCGGCGTCCGCTCGGCGCGTCTGCTTGGTCGCACCACAGAATGGCTGACCTATGACTTCCCGGCAGGGCACAAGACCTCGAAGGTCTACAAGGGCTGGAAAGGGCAAAAGCAGATCTGGTTTGCCCTGCGGTTCGAGGGGGAAGACCACGAGATAAATCTAGACCAGCACGAGCCGCCAGAATTTGACGCCTGGCGCTGGGGCAGGCTCATGGAAGCGCCTGGATTGGTCGTGCCGTTCAAAAAGCCAATCTACGAGCTTGTGCAGCGCGCCTTTGCCGAGTTTGCCCAGTAGGCGGGACGAACTATCCCCGGGCATGGTCCGACCGATGGGAACCGGATATCAGCTTGAGATATGCTCTAACACTTTGAATTATAGCTCGTTTATCCCTTTAGATGGTTTCATCTATAAAGAAAGAGCTCTAGGGTCCGGGTATGCAGTCTTCTAAGCCGCCGGTAATCATGGTGCATGGCGCTTTTTGCGCCAGCTGGACCTTCGACACATTTCGCAAGCCCTTTGAGCAAGCCGGTCACGCCGTCCTCTGTCCTGACCTGAGGGGGCACAGCGAGGGCGCAGGACGGGACGCTGTCGTGGGCGTATCCATGACCGACTATGCCAGGGACATCTCGGAATTGTGCCGCCGATCCCCAGAGCCGCCGATTTTGGTCGGTCATTCTATAGGTGGTCTTGTGGCTCAGTTGGTGGCTAGCCGGGCACAGGTTCATGCCCTCGTACTTCTGGCTCCATCTCCACCCTGGGGGGTGTCCGGCTCCTCTATTGAGGAAGCCTCAACGGCTGTTGGCTTGCATCTCCTTGGGCCCTTTTGGATGCAGGCTGTGAGTCCAGACCGAAGCTTGATGCGGAACTATAGCCTAGATCGTATGCCCCCTGCTGAACGGGACATCATCTTGAACAAGCTTCGCTATGAAAGCGGGCGGGCCCTCTGGGAAACACTGAATTGGTGGCTTGATCCCTTCATGACCACCAGCCTGGGCATAGGCCCCATTAAGGCCCCTAGCCTTGTCATGGTGGGCAGCCGCGACGTGGTTCATCCGCCCATGACCGCACGGATGACGGCCGAGAGGATTGGCGCCCAATACCTGGAATTCCCCGGGATGAGCCACTGGTTGCCTGGGGAACGGGGTTGGGAAGATGTTGCGGCCAAGGCCATAGACTGGCTTTGCACGACCTACGCTCCGGTCTAGCGGGCCCCCAGAACGAAGAAGGCGCCGATGTTTCCACCGGCGCCCCAAATTTCGATCGTATTCAGAAATTCTAGAACTTGCGTTCCGAATAGAGCACTTCACCCATGCTCCACTTGTCTGAAACCTCGGTACCATCGGGCTTCTTCAACTGAAGGAAGACCAGTCCGATCGACTCATGATCGGTGAAATATTCCCAGGAATTGGTGATGCGCTTGAAATCCGTCGCGGGGACGAAGTCATTGCGCTGCTGCTCGAGCTCGGGCTGATGCAGCAGGGAGAAGATGTTTAGACCCACAATGATCGGCTTTTCCTGACCGGTCGTGTAGTTGATGGCCAGCCGGCAGACTTCCTTATTGGACCCCGGCGCAAAAATTGTCAGCGTATAGGGTTTGGCCACCAGGGTGGCCGTGTAGGTCATGTCCCGCTTATTCTTCTTGTACCCGAGGGCCGGGGTGGCGAGTTTGTCCAGATCGCCACCGTGCACGAGGGGCACGCAGATATTGTTGATCACAGAAATAATCTGACCAACCTCGCCATCGGTGGGCAGTGTGTAGGTCTTTTGAGGAGCAACTGGCGCAGCCTCGGGAATCAAGATGTCTGCCGCGGCAGGCGCAGGCGTCGACGCTGCTGGTGGCGTAGCCGGCGCAGGGGCCACGGGCACCGCAGGCGCAGCGACGGGGGCGGTAGTCGTTTGAGCTGAGGCCGCGACAGCAACGCTGGTGGCGACAATAAGAATGGCTAATGCTGAGCGCATGACGGTTCCCTGACTATCTTTCTATCACACTCAATACTCACGTCCCTCGCAAGGCCCATAGCCTGACTTTGCGGCGAAGACGTGACGGCGGCTTAAACTTCAGTCGCCCGTTCCGCTAAAATAGTCAGACCCGCAGGGGTCACATCGGCAAAGCCACCCTGAACTTCATAGGTGGTCGTTGTCCCGTTGGAAAACACCTGGACCAGACCTTCGCGAAGTGCGGTCATGAAGGGGGCATGGCTAGGCAGGACACCGAAGTCGCCCTCGGCTCCTGGCGCATCCACCTGATCGACCTCTCCGGAAAACAGCTCGCGTTCCGGAGAGACCAGAGAGAAGTGAAGCTTGGCGGCCATCAGGCTCAGGCTTCCGAAGCCAGTTGCTCGGCCTTGGCCACCGCATCTTCAATCGTGCCGACATTGTAGAAGGCAGCTTCTGGCAGGTGGTCGTATTCACCATCCACCACCGCCTTGAACGAGCGGATGGTGTCTTCCAGGCTAACAAAGATGCCCGGCATGTTGGTGAACTGCTCGGCCACGTGGAAGGGCTGGGACAGGAACTTCGAGATCTTGCGGGCCCGGGAAACGGTGAGCTTGTCCTCTTCGGAAAGCTCATCCATGCCGAGGATGGCGATGATGTCCTTCAGGGCCTTATAGGCCTGCAGGGTCTCCTGGACGCGACGGGCGACCTGATAATGCTCTTCACCGATCACCAGGGGATCCATGATCCGCGAGGTGGAGTCCAGCGGGTCAACGGCGGGGAAGATAGCCTGGGCGGCGATATCGCGGCTCAACACCGTCGTCGCATCCAGGTGGGCGAAGGAGGTGGCAGGTGCCGGGTCCGTCAAGTCATCGGCAGGAACGTAAATGGCCTGAACCGAGGTGATGGACCCCTTGGAGGTCGAGGTAATCCGCTCCTGCAGATTGCCCATTTCTGTGGCCAGGGTGGGCTGATAACCCACGGCCGAAGGAATACGGCCCAGCAGGGCGGACACTTCGGAGCCGGCCTGGGTGAAACGGAAGATGTTGTCGATGAACAACAGCACATCCTTGCCTTCCTGGTCGCGGAAATATTCCGCCTGAGCCAGTCCGGTGAGGGCCACCCGGGCGCGGGCACCTGGAGGTTCGTTCATCTGACCGTAGACCAGGGTGCACTTGGACCCCTCGGTCGAGCCGCCGTTTTCCCGGGGATCGACGTTCACGTTGGACTCGATCATCTCGTGATAGAGGTCATTGCCTTCGCGGGTGCGCTCACCCACCCCGGCCAGAACCGAGTAACCGCCGTAAGCCTTGGCGATGTTGTTGATCAGTTCCTGCATGGTCACGGTCTTGCCGACGCCCGCGCCGCCGAACAGGCCGATCTTGCCGCCCTTGGTATAGGGGCAGAGCAGGTCGACGACCTTAATGCCGGTCACAAGGACTTCAGCAGAGGTGGATTGCTCAGCGAAGGACGGGGCTTCCCGGTGGATCGGGCTGGTGAAGGTGGTTGCAATGGGGCCAGCTTCGTCGATCGGGTCTCCGATGACGTTCATAATCCGGCCCAGGGTGGCAGGACCAACTGGAACAGTAATGCCGGCACCCGTGTCGACCACGTCCTGGCCGCGGGTCAGGCCCTCAGTGGTGTCCATGGCGATGGTTCGCACAGTGTTTTGACCCAGATGCTGGGCGACTTCCAGAACCAGGCGGAAGGGCTTGCCCGTCCGCTGGTCGGTGTTGGAGGTCTCGAGGGCGTTCATGATCGCTGGCAGGTGACCGACGAACTCGACGTCGACGACGGCACCAATGACCTGAACGATCTTGCCGGTCGCCACAACCTTCGGGGCCGAGGCGGCGGGCTTTGGGGCTGCCGCCTTGGCGGCGGGTGCCTTTGCGGCAGCGGTCTTGTTAGCCGGGGCTTTCGCGGCGGCCGGTTTCTTGGCGGGGGCCTTCGGGGTCGTAGCCATGGGTTTAAGACTCTTTCGGTTAGAGCGCTTCGGCGCCGGAGATGATCTCGATCAGCTCCTTGGTGATTTGCGCCTGGCGGGTACGGTTTTTCAGCAGGTTAAGAGCGGCAATCATATCGCCGGCAGCACGGGTCGCATTGTCCATTGCCGTCATCTGGGCGGCGAAGAAGCCGGCCTGATTTTCCAGCATAGCCGACAGAACCTGGACATTAAGGTTGCGGGGAAGGAGGGTTTCTAGGATCGCCTCTGCATCCGGCTCATATTCGTAGCTAGCGCCCTGAAGATCAACGACGCCAGATCCACTGACCTGGGCCGGGATCATTTGCTGGAAGGTTGGTGTCTGCGTGACGACAGATTTGAACTTGGAATAGGCCAGGGAAACCACGTCGACGTCCCCGGCTTCAAACATAGCAGCCACCTTCTGGCCGACAGCCTCGGCGACCGACAGCGAAGGGCTGGCACCCGCTTCAAAGCTTTCGACGAACCGATCGCCATAGAGACGCTTGAGTTGGTCTCTCGCCTTCTTGCCCAAGGTGATGATCTTCACCTCCTTGCCCCCAGCAATGAGGGTGGCGATCCGGTCGCGGGCCATGCGGACAATGGACGAATTGAACCCGCCCGCCAGGCCCCGATCGGAGGTGGCGACGATGATCAGGTGCTTCACATCCTGGCCCGTTCCGACCAGCAGCTTTGGGGCACCGTCACCCGACACACCCGCCGCCAGATTGGCAATGACCGAAGCCATGCGCTCAGCATAGGGGCGTGCATTTTGCGCAGCCTGTTGTGCGCGCCGCAGCTTGGCTGCTGCGACCATTTGCAGCGCTTTCGTGATCTTTTGCGTGGATTCCACGCTCTTGATCCGATTGCGCATCTCCTTGAGGCTGGCCATCTCCTGAGAACTCCGCCGTTTCTTTAGGCGAAGGTCGCGGTGAAGGCGGCAAGCGTCGTCTTCAGTTGGTCCTCGAGCGGACCGCTGAGCGCCTTTTCTGTGCGGATCGCATCGAGAAGCTTCTGGTGCTTGCCATGCAAGAATGACAGCAGTTCTTGCTCGTAACGGCCAACCTGAGCGGTGGGAATGCCGTCGAGATAGCCGCGGGTCCCGGCATAGATCACAGCGACCTGCTCTTCCACCGTCTGAGGCGAATACTGGGGCTGCTTAAGGAGCTCAGTAAGGCGCTCGCCCCGCGCCAGCTGGCGCTGAGTGGTGACATCGAGGTCTGACCCGAACTTCGCAAAGGCGGCCAGCTCACGATACTGAGCCAGTTCGCCCTTGATCGGACCAGCAGCGGTCTTCATGGCCTTGATTTGAGCCGAAGATCCCACGCGGCTAACACTGATGCCGACGTTCACAGCGGGGCGGATGCCCTGGAAGAACAGGTCGGTTTCCAGGAAGATCTGGCCATCGGTGATGGAGATCACGTTGGTCGGAATATAGGCCGACACGTCGTTGGCCTGGGTCTCAATGATCGGCAGGGCGGTCAGTGACCCCGAGCCATTGTCTTCGTTGAGCTTTGCAGCACGTTCCAGCAGGCGAGAGTGCAGATAGAAAACGTCCCCTGGATAGGCTTCGCGACCCGGCGGGCGGCGGAGCAGCAGAGACATCTGGCGATAGGCGACGGCTTGCTTGGAAAGGTCGTCATAGATGATGACGGCGTGCATACCGTTGTCACGGAACCACTCGCCCATGGCGCAACCGGCGAAGGGTGCCAGGAACTGAAGGGGAGCCGGCTCAGACGCAGTCGCGGCGACCACGATGGTGTATTCTAGAGCGCCGCGCTCTTCGAGGGTCTTGACGATCTGAGCGACGGTGGAGCGCTTCTGACCGATGGCGACGTAGATGCAGTAGAGCTTGGCGCTCTCGTCATCGCCGGCATTGATCGACTTCTGGTTCAGGATGGCGTCGATGGCCACGGCGGTCTTGCCGGTCTGACGGTCGCCAATGATCAGTTCGCGCTGGCCACGACCCACGGGGATCAGGGTGTCGATAGCCTTGAGGCCAGTCTGCACAGGTTCATGCACCGACTTCCGAGGAATAATCCCAGGTGCCTTCACGTCCACCCGGCGGCGCTCGGCCACATTGGTGATCGGGCCCTTGCCGTCGATGGGTTCGCCTAGCGGGTTCACAACCCGGCCCAGCAGACCCTTGCCCACGGGAACGTCCACGATTTCCGAAAGACGACGTACTTCGTCACCTTCGGAGATGGCCCGGTCTTCGCCGAAGATCACGACGCCGACATTGTCGCGCTCTAGGTTCAGGGCCATGCCCTTTACCCCGGCCTTGGGGAATTCCACCATTTCGCCGGACTGCACATTATCAAGGCCAAAGACCCGGGCAATGCCGTCGCCGACGGACAGAACCTGTCCCACATCGGAGACATCTGCTTCGGCACCGAAATTGGCGATTTGCGATTTAAGGATGGCCGAAATTTCGGCGGCGCGAATGTCCATGGCTTACGCTCTCTTGAGGGCGAACTTGAGGGAATCGAGCTTCGATCGAAGTGAAGCATCGAACAGTCGGGATCCGACCCGCACCTTGATGCCGCCAAGAATTGACGGATCGATACGGGTCTCAATTTCAGGGTCGCGGCCTAGCGCCGTGCGGAGGGCAGCAGCGACACCCTTGCTCTGGGCTGCAGTCAAGGCGACCGCCGTCGTGACCTGGGCAGACACCACACCCCGCGCCTTGGCAGAGAGTGATTCATAGGCAGAAATAACATCGCCAAGGGTGTCGGCGCGGCCATTGGCAGCCAGCAGGCCGAGGAATTTTCGAGTGGTTTGAGTCAAATCGGCACGGTCGGCGAGCGCAAGCAAGGCCTTGCTCTTGTCGGAGGCGCTGAAGGCCGGAGACGCCAGAAGGGTCTGGAAGTCTTTGGACTCGCTACGCATTTTTTTCAACGACTTAAGATCGGCCTCAACCTTGGCCACGGTCTTTTCGTCAGTCGCTAGATCGAATAGGGCCTGAGCGTATCTGCCGCCCACATTCGAAGTCTGGGAATCGTCCGCCACTTATTTGTCCGCCCGGTGCGTGTCTGTAGCCATCGGAAAGAAACCCTTCCGATAACCTAAAGGCTTGAAAGTGCTTGGAAATGCACAACGCATAAAGAGAGCTGTGAACCCCCTCGTCGTAAGCCGCGCGCCTGATAGCACGCGATTTTCGGCGCCGCAACCAAGGGCGACCTCATAAGATGTCAGCCTGCGCCTTCAACAGCCATTTTAGGGGCGATTTGACGTCGAAAAATTGCCGATACATCGGCGGCGATCTCACCGGACGTCTTAATTACCCGGGCTTGAACGAAAATCAGGGTCCGCGTGCCCCTGACAATCTGAGATTCGATTTCCACAGATTCGCCAGGAACAACGCCAGAGCCGAACTCAATCGACAGGGATACCGTCACCGCATCTGACCCAATCAGGTCAGTCAGAACTGGCTGAACCAAGATGGCGATGGCAGCAGCCTGGTCAGGCACCGTGCCGGGGCGTTTAAGGGACGCAAGGAAATCTGACATGATCGGCGTGCTCATGCGCCAGGGCCGCAGAAAAGAAAAGGGCGCCGCTTTCGCGACGCCCTCAGCAGCAGGACCAAAGAGCTGCTTGGAGGCACTGCCCTACTTCTTCGCGACCTGCGTCGTTAGCGCGGCGTTGCAAATCGCAAGCTTGTCAGCGGCAAAGGAGGTTCGAACATTGCTAAAGCTGGTCAAGACGCCAGCCTTCTTAGCGATGGTCTTGCAGGCACCCGTGGTGAAGGTTTCGCTTGCGGGCGTTTCCGTCGTGCAGGCGTCGGCTTCGCAGACAAACATGGCACCGCCAGCAATAAACTTGGTTGCGGTGGCAACCGGGCTCTGCAGCTTGGCGACGACAACTTCGTCAGCAAGGGCAGGCGCGGCAAACGAGATCGAGACGAGCGCCGCGGTGGCGGCAAAAAGGGTTTGGAGCTTCATTGAGCCCTCCAGCGTTTCGGGGAGAAGCGGCCCGCCTTAGGACCGGCCCGGTCACCGTCATATTTTGCCTCGGGTATCCCCACCCTTGGCATAACGACAACTAAGCATCGCTAAGATAACACTGCTCAGATTGACCGCAATGCGAATTATTCATGTCGAGTCATACAAAAATGTTTGGGTCGATCCACAGGAGGCCGCCTGTTCACATCTCGTTAACGCTAGGAGGCTCTGGTAATCTGCAATTGAACCTCGCGAGCAGGTGCGGGGACGGAAAGCCCAGGACGATCACATGGCTAACGCCCGGCAGAGCGACGGTCGCCGCCCCGTAGAGCCTCGAACTCCTTTTCAGACCCTTCTGTATTGGGTCGCACTCATTGGGGTATGGGGGCTAATCTTTCTGGCGGCCTTTTTCGCCGTCTTCGCCATTGATCTGCCAGATACCTCTGGACTGAACAGTGTAAAGCGACAGCCTTCAGTCTCTTATCTGGATCGATCAGGCGCCCTTGTAGGGGTTCGAGGCAGTCAGTTCGCTCCGCCCGTTGACCTGGACGCGCTACCGAAATACGTGCCGGCCGCCTTCGTGGCGATTGAGGACCGTTGGTACTACTGGCACTTCGGCTTTAATCCTTGGGGCATAATCCGCAGTCAGATTTACAACGCGTCTCATCGCGGCGGCCCCCTGCGCGGCGGATCGACCATCACTCAGCAATTGGCGCGCAATCTGTTTCTGACGCCAAACCAGAATTATCGCCGGAAGGCACAGGAACTGATCCTAGCCATTTGGCTGGAGGCGAAGTTCACCAAGAAGGAAATTCTTGCCCTCTATCTCAATCGGGTCAATTTCGGGGCAGGTGCCTACGGTATCGAGGCGGCGTCACAGCGATATTTTGGAAAACCGGCCAGCCAGTTGACCATTGGTGAAAGCGCCCTGCTCGCTGGCATGATGAAGGGACCGTCGCGATATAATCCTGTCGCCTCTCCCGACCGGGCCGCAAAACGCGCGACAGTGGTCTTAAATGAAATGGTCAAGACCGGTGCGATCACAGCGCAGCAACGGGATGAGGCCTTCAAGACCCCCGTCAAGGTCAACCCTGTATGGGACAGCCAGCGCGCTCAATATTTCACCGATTGGGTGGACGAAAAGGTTCGCAGTCTAGTCGGCGAACCCACAGAAGACCTTGTTGTCGAGACCACTTTGGATCTGACGATCCAGACGGCTGCGGAAAAGGCGCTGCTGCGCGGTGTTGAAGCCGCAAAACCCCTAGGTGTTCAGCAAGGTGCCCTGATCGCTCTGGATGGCGAGGGCCGTGTGCGGGCCTATATCGGTGGCGAACGCTATTCTGAAAGCCAGTTCGACCGGGTCACCCAGGCACAACGCCAAGCCGGGTCAGCCTTCAAACCCTTTGTCTACCTCACAGCCATGGAACAGGGGCGCACGCCAAACACGCCTGTTGTCGATGAACCCCTGAAAATCGGCTCCTGGGAGCCGAAGAACTATACCGGCAAATACCTTGGGCCCATGATCCTGCAGTCGGCTCTAGCCCAGTCCATCAATACGGTCGCCGCGAGGCTGGCCAATGAGGTTGGTACCGCCAACGTCGCAGCAACCGCCCGACGCTTGGGGATTTCCTCGCGCATCCAACTTGATCCCTCCATGGCCCTGGGCGCTGTAGAGGTCAGTCCACTGGAAATGGCCCAGGCCTATGCCCCATTTTCGAATGGCGGATTTGCGACCCACGCCTATGGCATTGAGCGGATCCGCACCGCGACAGGCAAGATTCTCTATGACCACGGCCTCGAAAAGACAGACCGCGCGGTGGTGATTGGAACCCCGGCTCTTCAGTATATGAACCAAATGCTGCGGCAGGTGGTCGCTGTGGGCACCGGGACCCGCGCTCAGGTTAAGGGCTATGACATTGCCGGTAAGACCGGCACCACCAGTGACTATAGAGACGCTTGGTTCGTCGGCTATACGGGTGGCTTCGTTTCTGCAGTCTGGCTCGGTCGCGACGACAATACACCAATGAAGAAGGTCGCCGGGGGCGGGGCACCCGCAGGGATTTGGAGAGAATTCATGGGTGCTGCCCTACCGGGTTTGAAGGCGCAGCCTATCCCGGGTGGTTTGATAGAGCCACCGCCGCCCGAAGCCCCAGGTGCCGATCCTATTGGGGAATTACTGGACCCTGCCAGCGCGACCTCAAATCCGGAGCGGCCAGAAAAGCCGCGCCCAACAGAGAAAACTAAGGCCGAGGACATTCCTTACTAGATCGGCCCTTACTCGCTCGGCTCCTCGCCATGAGGACCGAAGGCATGCAGCCTTGCGCCTTCGGCCTTTAACCAGTCCCGATGCGGGGTGAAATCCCCTGCAAGCCGACGGACATGCGCCCAGAACCGGGGGCCATGGTTGAGTTCCAGCAGGTGCGCACATTCATGGGCGGCCACATAGTCGGCAACCTGACGGGGTGCTAAGGCCAACCGCCAGGAATAGCGGATCGCAGCGGGCTTGCCGGGTGCCGAGGACCGACAGGACCCCCATCGGCCCTTTGCATCCATCATGGTAATGCTGGGGAGGCATACCCCGAGGACCTGACAATGGGCCTCGGTCATTTCCGTAAACGACCTCAAGGCTTCGCGCTTCAGAATGCGGATAACAGCGCGGGCATAGGCCTCGCCCTCACCGCGCCCAGCAATCTTCAGATCGCCGTTCGCAGGGTCGACGATCAAGCGCATGGGATGATCAGCCCAGGCCAGGACACAAGGGACATCGAAAAGGGAAACGACGATCCCCGGCGCCAGAGGCTCAGCCCTGGGAAGTTCAGCAAGCCTTTGCGTAATCCAATCCGCGCGATCTCTTGCAAAGGCAGCCGCCTCGCCCAGTCGCCTGGGCGATGGCGCGGTGGCAATGACTTCCCTCCGGGTCCGGTCTAGCCGCAGAGACACGCGCCGCGCCCGACTATGTACCTTCAGGCGAACAACCGCGCCGGCCACATCAAGGCAATCACCGTCAGATAGGGGGCGGCCAAAGAGTGACATGAACCGAATTTGATCTGGTTATCTTGGAAAGCAAACCGAATTTCCAACCCCATGCGTCATCAGGGTCAGGCGACGTGTCGGGTCTTTTCAAATCCCGCTTCGAAATCTCGGATAAATTGGCGGACCCTTGGATAGATTTCTTCGCGGAAGCGCCGACCATTGAAGACGCCATAATGACCGACGTGGGGCTGGACGTAATCTTCCTTGAATGCTGCTGGCAGTGAGGAACACAGGGCGTGTGCCGCCTGGGTCTGGCCAATGCCGGAAATGTCGTCGTTTTCGCCTTCGACCGTGAGCAGGCCGATATCAGTAATCACCTCGGGGCGCACTAGGCGGCCTTTGTGAACCAATTCACCCTTTGGCAGCAGGTATTGCTGGAACACATAGTCGATCGTTTGCAGATAGAATTCCTCCGGAAGATCAAGGACCGAGAGGTACTCATCGTAAAATCTCAGGTGCTCATCTGCCGAGTCGCCGTCTCCAGCCATCAGGTCCTGGAGATATTGCAAATGCGCCTCCTTATGTCGGTCCATATTCATCGACATGAAGGAATAGAGCTGCACGAACCCTGGATAGACGCGTCGGCCCATGCCGGGATAGGGCGGCGGCACCGTGTCGATCATGTTGGATTTGAACCAGGCAAAGGGCTTGTCCTCCGCCAGCTTATTGGTCACGGTTGGCGACAATCGCGCATCAATGGGCGAGCCCATAAAGGTCATGGTCCCCGGACGGCTTTCGTCCTGGTCTTCAGCCATCAAAGACGCTGCTGCCAGAACCGCGGGGCCAGGCTGGCAGACGGCAACCACATGGGGACGAGGCCCGAGATAGCGCAACATCTCACGCACATGGTCGACATAGTCGTGGAAATCGAATCCCCCCTCTACAAGGGGGACATCGCGGGCATTGGACCAGTCGCTGATATAGACTTCATGATCCTGCAGAAACCCTTCCACGGTCCCACGCAACAGGGTGGCGTAATGCCCAGACAAGGGTGCCACGATCAGGACGGCCGGCTCCAAGTCTCGACGACCAGCCTTGCGTAGATCGGCCATATCGCGCTGAAAATGGATAAGTTTGACCCAGGGGCTGGACCAGACCTCGGTCCGACGGACTCGAACCGGCTTTCCATTGATCACCACGCTGTCGATACGCCATTCAGGGCGGCCATAGCGGCGGGTGAGGTTCGAAAACAGGTCGGACGTCGCGAACATGCGCCGCCCCAAGGCCGAGTCCTTGGCCGGATTTAGGGGAGAGCTCCAGAACTCACGGGTGGCCCGCGCCGCGAATCTAAGCGGCGTCGACGCGTAGTAACCGGCTTCATACAGGGTGTAGAGCATGATCCGACTGTCCTCTTGTGCGGTGCAGCATAACACAAGCTATCTTAAGAAAGTCCAGCCCCATTAGGGTCTACGGGCGCATGGCGTCTGAAATCTGGCGTGCAACCTCGTCAGCTCCAATCCCGAAAGGCAGGACCTTTGCAAACTGCCCCTTAGGATCCATGAGGTAGATCGCGGTGGAGTGGTTCACCAGATAGTCCGATCCAGCCCCGCTCTTTTCAAAGAATACGCGATAGGCCTTTGCGGCGACAGCTACCTGCTCCCGCGAGCCCGTTAGCCCGATTGTCCCCGCGGGAAAGGACTCATTGGCCAGATAGGCCTTCAGGGTTTCTGGCTTATCGCGTTCGGGATCTACGGAGATAAAGATTACCTGAAAGCCCTTGGCCTTGGGCCCAAGCAGGCCTTGAGCCTGACCCAAAACCCCCATGGTGGTGGGGCAGACATCGGGGCAATAGGTGAAGCCGAAGAAGATCGCCGTCCATTTGCCCTTGAGGACATCCTGCGTGACGGTCTTTCCAGACTGGTCAACCAGGGTGAAATCGCCGCCGGGGCCTGGGGGCCGCGGGGGATCAAAAGCACCGCGGCTCAAGCCGAACCCTAGAAGGCCGACAAGCACGACAAGGCCAACCAGAGCGAGGGTTATGTTTCGGCGGGTCATGAAAAGAGCCTCGTCATGCACAGCAACTTAGGCGATAAATCCATCCTATGGCGTCTGAACACAACCCACCTCCGCCAAGGACGGCAAGCCTCGATAGGCAAAGCCCTTTAGCAACGCAAGGCGAGCTTTCATGGATGACCGGGGGTGCCCTGCAGGGTCGGATTCGTATCAGCACCCTTGTCACCATGCGCTGGTTCATTTTGGTCACGCAGTTTGCGGTCCTCGGCCTGGGGGTTTTCGGCTTTAAGTTTAATGCCCCCGTGGCGGCCTGCGTTGGGGTGATCCTGGTCGGCGTATTGGCAAATGCGCTAACCATCCTGTCTTCTCCCCGCAGCCGGATCGCCGGACCCTGGGAAAGCGCCGGTCACTTGGCCTTTGATCTCATCCAAATGGGTTGCTTGGCCTATCTGACCGGAGGCATTGAAAACCCCTTTATTATTCTTCTGATCGCGCCCGTGACCATGGCGGCCGCCAGCCTGCCCCGAACACAAGTGCTCACCCTCACAGCGATGGCGATAGGCGTCATCGTGTTCGAGGCCTTGGCGCATCAGGCACTGCCAACGGCACCAGGCTTCAAGATTCACCTGCCCGGGCGCTATCTGCTTGGAACTTTCCTGGCCATTCTATCTGGCCTTTTGATCATCGGCGGATATGTGCGTTACGCCGCTGCAGACGCCGCGCGTATGGGTCTGGCCCTGGATGTCACCCAAGCTGTTCTCGCCCGGGAGCAAAGGCTATCGGCCCTGGGTGCCCTCGCCGCGGCAGCCGCGCACGAACTGGGCACCCCCCTGGCGACCATCGCGATTGTTGCCAAGGAATTGGCGCGGGACGCTGCGACCCCCAGTGCCAAGGAGGATGCTGATCTTCTGGTTGCCCAGGCCGCGCGATGCCGTGACATCTTACGTCGGCTAACGGATGCCCCGGATGCGGCATCAGACGAGGTGCATGAGCGCATGACCCTCCTGCAATTGCTCAATGAAATTCTTGAACCCCATGCCTCGCTTAAAGGTGTGCGAATTGAAGCTATCGTCACAGGTATGCCCAATGTCTCGGCACCGGATATCCGCCGTAGGCCGGAAATCCTGCATGCCCTGACCTCATTTGTCGAAAACGCTGTCGACTTTGCCGACTCGGAAGTTCTGGTGTCAGCCCGCTTCGACACAGACACCGTAACCATTGAGGTCCTGGATGACGGACCCGGATTTACCTCGGATATTTTGGCAAGGCTTGGGGAGCCCTATGTCACCAGCCGCGCCGGCCTAGCGGGGGGACGCACCAAGCATGTGGGCATGGGGCTGGGCTTCTTTATCGCCAAAACCCTCCTGGAACGCACGGAAGCCCGCGTGACCTTTGGCAATTCTAAACCGCGAGGGGCCTTGGTTTCGGCCCGCTGGGCGCGGGACACGATAGAAGCGAGCAAGTTTTATGCGGGGCTTGAGATTGCTAAATGACAAGCTGCGGAATAGGGGTTGAGAGACGACCTATAGATGTTTTTCGGTCAGGTAATTGAATGAATGATCTTACTGCCGAGATCGGTGTTCTGGCCGAGAGATCGCTGCTTGTGCTGGATGACGATGCGTCCTTACGCATCCGCCTCGGTCGCGCCCTGGAGCAGAGAGGCTTTGAGGTCACCCTGGTTGGGAGCGTCACCGAGGCCATTACAGCCGTTAAGGCCTCAGCACCCTCCTTTGCCGTCTTGGACATGCGGTTGGAAGATGGCAGCGGTTTGAGTGTCGTCGAAGCCATCCGCGCCGCCCGTTCAGACGCCAGGGTCGTCATGCTCACCGGCTATGGCAATATCGCGACCGCCGTCGCGGCCGTGAAGTCTGGTGCCGTGGACTATCTTTCCAAGCCCGCTGATGCGGATGATGTCGCAAGGGCCCTGCTGGCGGGCGGTGAAGACTTACCGCCACCGCCCGTCAAACCCATGAGCGCCGACCGCGTCCGCTGGGAGCATATTCAAAGGGTCTATGAGCAGTGTGGGCACAACGTTTCTGAAACCGCGCGGCGGTTGGACATGCACCGGCGCACCCTGCAACGGATCCTGTCAAAACGCGCACCTCGATAGCCCTAGGCGTCAAGCTCTAAGGCGACAATACCAGCTGATCTTAAGGCAGCCAGTCGTGCGAAGCCGATCAATAGCGCCTTGCGACGCGCACCCGCGAGGGGCCCAATCGGCGACTCGCGCAGGACAGCACCGCCAAAACCGTCGCAGACCATGAGCCCAGGCCCCTCCGGGAGTAAATCCTGAGGAAACTCCGGCGCGACGGCAAAGGTGAAGCGATCACAATAGGGCGCGTATTCAGGCCATTTGCGATCAACGCGGTAATCTTCCACCGAGGATTTGACCTCGACAATCAGCAATTCGCCCTTTTTGGAAAGTGCCATCAGGTCTGCGCGGCGACCGTTTGGCAATGTGACTTCGCTCAGGGCGACATAACCAAGGTGGCTGAGCAGTCGCGCAGCGCCGCGGGTGACATTGGTCGTAATTTCTGGGCGGCTGAGGGGTTCGAATGTCATCCCCCAAGCCTGTGCTGGCTTGGCACCGGAATCAAGGTCCTGCCTAATTTCGGGCGGGTTGAGGAAACTCTAGACTGGCCACATCAAAACCAAGCTGTTTGATGCGCGCCACAGCCTGGGACTTCGCCGCTGGGGCCAAGCTAGGTTGCTGAGACATCAGCCAAAGACTGCGGCCATTGGGTGTCGCAAGGATCACCCAACCCTGATCTGCGCGACTGTCCAAAACCCAGTATTCCAAGGTCAGAACGCCACCGAAATAGGTGATCTTGAATCGGGAATTGGTCTTGGGATCGATCATGCGCGCCCGGGCACGCCACTCCGTGGCCGGTGCAGAGACGGCCCCCTTGTGACAGGTCTGGACCACCTGAAAGCCGCTGTCGCTGCGCACCCAGTCCGAGGTTCCTGCCTGACAATCCTTTTGGATGTGGTTTGGAAGCCGGGCAATTTCGTACCAGCGCCCCATCATCTTTCCGGCGTCAAGGCGAACCGTCGGCGGGCTTAAGCTCCCAGCCAAGGCTGGGCTGAAGCCGAGGATCACGGCCAGAAACAAGGCAATTTTAGAAAGTGTGCGTCCGCGCATAGGGTGTCTTAACCCATCAACCGTGTTCAAAAAACGCCCTAACCGCAAATTTTGCGTTCCGCCCCATAAATTTCATACCAAGGCCCTCTTCTCAAAAGCCAGCATCATTCATCAGGGACAACGATATGGGGTGACTCCGGCAATCGGCGCTCGAACAAGCCTATATCGAGGGGCTGCTGCGGCCGTACCGCCTGCAAGGGCTGTCGCGTCAGGGCACGCAGGGTTTGAGGATCAAGGGTCTCCTTGGTTTGCACCCGTGCCTTGCGCGCCTGGATTTCATCTGTCGCCGGAGCCGAAGAAACAGGTCGCCAATAGGTGACCTGCAAGCGCCAGACCGTCTTAGGGGGCTGCAACGGGGCGGGCCAGCGCCGACCGTCTTTCAGAACGGGGATGGCTGGCGGCGGCGGGCGTCCCCCGGCCGAAATGACCTCCGTCAATCTCGCATAGCGATCTTCCGGGGGAATTTGCAGGGTGAGACCGGGTCGATCGTCTTCGATCCGTCCACGATATGCGTCCAGCGCCGCCTCTCGCGTGGCATAAGGCGGCCCAAACACCTCCGTCACAAATGACACAGCCTCCCCTGCCACCTGCTCGGCCTCCCGCAAGCGCACGGCCCGCCCCCTAGGGCCTGCTAGGGCGGCGGCGACGTCTGTGGCAACTGGATAAAGGATTGACGTCATGATGGGATCATCGCTCAAAACGACAGACGCGCCTATGTTCCTCTAGATGATTCGTGATGCACGAAGCCACCTTTCGGATTGGGTGCCATGAGCGAGCTACAACTCATCCTCGCCGCAGCCGCAGGGGCCATTATGCTGGCCCTATGCGCGACCCTTTGGGCCATGTCCCAGCGGGTGCAAAGTCATGCCAAGATTGAAAAACTCCAGGCGGAAATCGCTGGTCTTCGTGCCAGCGCGGAAACCGCTCAGGCCTCGGTGGAGGCCTTCGACTCGGCGCTTCTGGCCGTGGAAGACGGCCATGCCCTGCTGGCCTCTGGGGAGGAAAGCCTTGCCCTATGCGCCGACGCCCTCGGCCTAACCTCCTCAGACCCGCAATCTGTCGTTTCTGCCCTCATGCGGGCCGACCCTGATCACACCCGGCGGTTACGCGGACTCTTCGAGCGTGGCGAGGCCTGTGCCTTTGAGGTGCGCGGTCCAGGCGGCATGGTGGCCGTCGAAGGGCGCGCCGCCGGTGCCTTGGCCTGGCTGAGGTTGTCGGCCATGAGCGGGCAAGACGCTGGCCTTCCCACCGCACCGCGTTTTGCCGCGTTTCTGGATGCCCGATCCACACCGGCCTGGATCTCGGCTGCCGATGGCAGTCCGGTTTGGGTCAACGCAGCCTGGCTGAAGGCCGTTGAAGCCACCAGCCTGGATGAAGCGGCTCAGCGCAATGCCAGCTTCGATAAGGCCGCAGATACCCTGGCCAGCGAAGCCGCCAATCTTGGCCAAAGACGCGAGGCGGTGCGTTGGATCAGCTTTGAAGGACGGCGGCGGGCCCTACGGATTGTCGCCCTCCCCCTGGAAGGCGGCGGGGTCGGCGTTTGGACCGATGACGTTTCAGAGACCGAAGAACTCCGCGAGGCGCTCAAGAAGAATGTTGAGGCCCACGACGAAACCCTCAACCATATTGCCGATGCGGTCGCCATTTTCTCTCAGACAAAGCGGCTGAGCTTCCACAATACCGCCTTTGCAGAACTCTGGGGTCTAGAGCCAGCCTGGCTGGCCGAACGCCCCACCCATGGGGAAGTCCTTGACCGCCTTCGGCAACGTCGGCGTCTGCCTGAGACGGCCGACTATTCCAAATGGAAGGCCTCTGAGCTGGACCGCTATGAGAGCCTTGGGTCCTCTCCTGACGATCTTTGGAGCATACCCGATGGACGCACCCTGAAGGTTGTGCGCCAGCCACACCCCTTGGGCGGGGTTGTCCTGCTCTTCTCAGACATCACCGGAGAACTGCGGCTGAAGGCGCAGTATAATGCGCTGATCCAGGTCCAGCAGGCCACACTGGACAAGCTCAATGACGCGGTGGCGGTGTTCGGGTCCGATGGGCGTTTACGCCTGCACAATGAAGCCTTTGAGCGGTTCTGGAGCATTACCGAACAGCAAATCGGCTTGGCCCATGATTTTGAAGGCGTGGTTGAACTCTGCATCCCACGGCTACACGATCCCGTCTTCTGGCGGGAATTGAAGGGCCGTGTCGCCGATACCGATCCCCAAGCCCGGGCACCCATGTCCGGCGAAGCCAAGACCTCGGACAGCCGGATTATTGTCTATCAGTCCCGCCCCCTGCCCGATGGCGCGACCTTGATCGCCTTTGGTGATGTCACCGACGCCCGCAAGTTGGAAAGTGCCCTGGCGGACCGGTCCTCGGCCCTGGCTGAGGCTGAGCGGCTGAAGCGGGATTTTGTGGGCAATGTCTCCTATGAGCTGCGCACGCCCCTCACCACCATTATCGGCTATTCCGAACTGCTGGAGCGGTCTGGCAGTGAGATCTCTGCCCGGGCGCGGGGCCATGCCGGCGCTGTGCGCCAAGCCGCGATTCAGCTGGCCCGATCCATCGATGACGTGCTCGACATGGCCCAGATTGACGCCGATGAAATGGCCCTGGACCTGGAAGATGTGGATGTGGGTCAATTGCTCCGCACCAGTCAGGCCAGATGGGCCCCCGATGCCGAAGTGGCCGGGATCAGCCTGTGCATTGCGCCAACCATTGAAATGGGCCTGATCCGCGGCGATGCAAAACGCCTAGGCCAGATCCTCGACCATCTCACGGAAAACGCCCTGCGTCAGACGCCAGCCGGCGGTATCGTCACCTTGAGTGCCGACCGCACCCATGGCGAGGTTCAGCTCAAGGTCACAGATACTGGGCGGGGCATTCCTTATAACGTCCAGGCTCACATCTTCGATCGGTTCATCGGTCGCGAGCGCGGCGGTCCGGGCCTGGGTTTGGCCCTGGTGAAAGCCATGGTCGAACTGCATGGCGGCTGGGTCGCCCTGGAAAGTGCGCCGGGAGCCGGAGCGACCTTCACCTGTCACCTTCCGGAGAGCGCCCAGGGGGCAGCAGGCCACCCAGAACTGAGGTTCTAACTTTTTAGCTATCGGTAAGGTGTGCGAGCGCTTCGCTAAGGTCCACCGCCATGGCGGCGACGGTTTGGTATCGGTGCGCAGGATCAAGTGCCGTAGCCTTGCCGATGATTGGCCCGAGCTGCGGACAACGATCAAGGACTTCGCCAGAGGGCGGATCAAGGAGGATTGCCATAGCCCGCCCCAGCTGAAAGACCATGGTTCTGGAATCCAAGCCGGCCCCTTGCTGAAATTCCTCAGGTGCCATGAAGCGGGTCGAGCCAAGGGTTCTGGGCCCATCCAAGACGAAGGGCTGAGGCCGATACTCGTCCACATCGATCAACCAGATCTGATCGCTGTACAGCAGATTGCCATCGTAGAGGTCGATGGAGACAAATCCTGCAGCCTCTATGGCACTGTGCACATCGATAATGTCGGTAATGGCCCTGAGCACACTTGGCAGGGGCGCGGCCGCCATTTGCAAAGAGTGCCTCAGAGAAGCGGCGTCCACCCAGGGAAAGACCAGAATTGGTCCTAAGTCGCCATCAAGCACTTGGATCAACGGGATGAGGGTGGGGTGCAACACCCTGGCATGAACCGCCATGGCTCTGCGCAGGGGCGCCAAACCCCGATCATCGACTGAAAATTTGATAAAGTACCGATGCGCCCCGCGGCCAAATCCTAGGCCGCGACATCCCAATTCCCCATCGCCCAGGTCGGCAAAAACAGTGCCGATCTCAGCCAGACTGGCCTGAACATCGCCAGAGATCGCGTTTAGCGGCAGGAGGGGCGGGATTTCATACACCTGTGACCACGCTTCTGGGTTCAAGGCGTGCTTGGGATCCCTGCGAACACCAGGCTGTAGCGCCGCAGGACCTTTGCAATCCTGCAGCGCCAATAGGCCTTGTTAGTGTTGGCTTTCCGGCAGACGGACAACCAGACCGTCAAGGGCGTCGGTCATCTTGATCTGGCAAGCAAGGCGGCTGTTGGGTTCAACGTTTTCGGCAAAGTCGAGCATGGATTCTTCCATGGCGGACTTGTCGCCGGTCTTGGCGAGCCAAGCATCGTCCACATAGACGTGGCATGTGGCACAGGCACAGGCCCCACCGCAATCAGCGTCAATGCCCGGGACGTTGTTCTTCACAGCGCCTTCCATGACCGTAAGGCCGGTCTTGACGTCCAGGACGTGCTCAGCACCGTTGTGCTCAATATAAGTAATCTTGGCCATTGGCTCCCTCATGCCGCCTTTAAGCAGCGACCTCTTTCATGGAAATGGATGTATCTGCAAGCCTGGATGCGTTTACAGGCTTGCGGTTTCCGATCAGTTGCCGCCCCATCATAAATTCAGGCGGCGAGTTGATGGCTTCCACCGACTGCAGTTGATCGCCCTTTAGATGGAAAATGGCGAACTTGTTGCTGGTCGGGTCGCCGCGCACCAGAATCTGGTCGGCGTCGAAGGGATAGCCGGCGATTTGCAGCTTCAGATCATACTGATCTGACCACTGCCAGGGCGTCTCGCCCGCAGGGGCCGGGCGTCCGGTAATGGCGCAGGCTGCCTGTTTGGCCTGTTCCAGAGCATTGGGAACGCTCTCCATTCGGAACATGCGGTTTTCGTAAATCGGCATAGGCCGCTGGGCAACATCGCCTATGGCGAAAATGCTGGGGTCGGAGGTCCGGGCTTCTAGATTGACGACCACGCCTCGGGCACACTCAAGGCCTGCCGCCTTGGCCAATTCTTCATTAGGCGCAACGCCCACGCCAACTAAGACCAGATCACAAGCCAGGGTCCGACCGTCAGCCAAGGTGACGCCGGTGACCTTGCCATCCTTGCCCGCAAAGCCTGTGGCGCTAGCACCCAGCTCGAACTGGACACCCCTGGCCTCATGATAGGTCTGGAAGAAGGTCGAGAGAGTCTCGCAGGCCACCCGGGCCAAAATGCGCGCCTCACGCTCAAGGATGATCACATTGGCACCCAGCGACCTTGCCGAAGCTGCCGCCTCCAAGCCGATATAACCCCCGCCGACCACAGCAACCGTCTTTCCCGGGCCTAGGGCCGCCTTAAGGGCTTCTGCGTCTGCTGCGGTACGCAATTCCAGCACGCCGTCGAGGTCTGCACCGGGAATGGGAAGTCGGATCGGTCGGGCACCGGTGGCCAAGATCGCGATGTCGTAGGACAGAGACCCGCCATCCGACAAGGTCAGACCCTTGGCCTGACGATCTATCGCCGTCACCTGGACATTGGGACGGAAGTCGATCCCGTTCTCAGCGTAGAACTCCAAGGGCTTCAGGGCCAGGGAGTCGGCATCGGCCTCCCCCTTCAGCCAGGCCTTGGACAGGGGCGGACGCTGATAGGGCGGGATAGGTTCTTCGCCGATCAGGGTGATCGGGCCCTGAAAATCATACTGACGCAAAAGAGCCGCCGCCGTGCCGCCGGCATGGCCGGCGCCGATGATGACGATATGGGATGGCTTTTCGCTCATATGCTTCCCATGCGCAAAAATGACGGACCCGTCAACTTACCGAACGGCGTTCGGATATCAGACGATACGATCGGCCAGCATCTTCTTGACCTCGGCAATAGCCTTGGCCGGGTTCAGGCCCTTGGGGCAAACCTGAGCGCAGTTCATGATGGTATGGCAGCGATAGAGCTTGAAGGGATCCTCCAGGGCATCCAGCCGGTCGCCTGTGGCCTCATCGCGACTATCGATCAGCCAACGATAGGCATGCAGAAGGGTGGCCGGACCCAGATATTTCTCGCCGTTCCACCAATAGCTGGGGCAAGACGTGGTGCAGCAGGCGCAGAGTATGCACTCATAAAGGCCGTCGATCTTTTCGCGGTCTTCAGGGCTCTGCAGCCACTCCCCCTGGGGCTCTGGCGAGGTGGTGTGCAGCCAGGGCTCTATGGATGCGTACTGGGCGTAAAAGTGGCTGAGGTCTGGGATGAGGTCCTTCAGCACCGGCATGGAAGGCAGGGGCGAAATCTGACAGTCAGCGCCCGGGGTTTCTGTATGGCCGTGGGTGCAGGCCAGGGTATTGCGACCACCCACATTCATAGCGCACGACCCGCAGACCCCTTCCCGACAGGACCGGCGGAAGGCCAGGGTCGGATCCATGGTGTTCTTGATGTGGATCAGAACATCCAGAACCATAGGACCGCAGGCATCGACGTCGACGTCATAGGTGTCCCAACGGGGATTTTCCGAGGTCTCGGGATCATAGCGATAGACCTTGAAGGTCTTAACCTTGGTCGCCCCTGCGGGGGCAGGGTGGTGGCGACCCTTCTGGACGCGGGAGTTCTTCGGCAGGGCGAGTTGAACCATCAGACGATTTCCTTGGAGATCCGCTAGCCTAGTACACCCGCGCCTTGGGCGGGATGTAAGCGATGTCGTTGGTCATGGTGTAGTCATGCACCGGGCGGTAGTCGAACTTCACCTTGCCGGTCTTGTCGTCAAGCCAGGACAGGGTGTGCTTCATCCAGCTCTTGTCATCGCGATCGGGGAAGTCCTCGTGGGCATGGGCCCCGCGGCTTTCCGTCCGGTTATGGGCGCTGGTGACGGTGACCATGGCCTGAACCACAAGGTTTTCGAACTCCAGGGTTTCAACCAGGTCGGTGTTCCAGATCATGCCACGGTCGCTGACCTTGAGGTCTGTCCGCTTGGCCTGAACGGCTTCCATGCGCTTGACCCCATTGGCGAGGCTTTCCGAGGTCCGGAACACGGCAGCGTCTTCCTGCATAACCTGCTGCATTTCCAGCCGGAGGTCTGCAGTTGTGGTGCTGCCATTGGCATTGCGCAGCTTGTCGAACCGGGCCAGGTGGCTGTCGGTCATGGCGGGCTTAAGCTCGGGCTGGGTTGCCCCGGCCTTGATGGTGTCGGCGGCGCGCAGGGCCGCTGAGCGTCCGAACACCACCAAGTCGATCAGGGAGTTGGAGCCCAGGCGGTTGGCACCGTGCACCGAGACGCAAGCCGCCTCGCCCACGGCCATCAGGCCCGGCACAACCTTGTCCGGATCCTTGCCGGCCTTGGTCACCACTTCCGAATAGAAGTTGGTGGGGATACCGCCCATATTATAGTGCACGGTGGGCAGGACCGGGATGGGCTGCTTGGTCACGTCCACGCCAGCGAAGATCCGGGCGCTTTCAGAAATACCCGGCAGGCGCTGGTGCAGGATCTTAGGGTCTAAGTGATCCAGGTGCAGATGGATGTGGTCCTTCTTGGGGCCCACGCCGCGACCTTCGCGGATTTCGATGGTCATAGCCCGGCTGACCATGTCCCGGGGGGCAAGGTCCTTCACGCTGGGGGCATAACGCTCCATGAAGCGCTCGCCTTCGGAATTGGTGAGATAGCCGCCCTCGCCCCGGGCCCCTTCGGTGATCAGGCAGCCGGCACCGTAAATGCCAGTGGGGTGGAACTGAACAAACTCCATGTCCTGGAGAGGCAGGCCGGCCCGCAGGGCCATACCGCCGCCGTCGCCGGTGCAGGTATGGGCGCTGGTGGCCGAGAAATAGGCGCGGCCATAACCGCCCGTGGCCAGGATCACCAACTGGGCCTGGAAACGGTGCAGGGTGCCATCATCAAGCTTCCAGGCGGTGACGCCCCGGCAGACGCCTTCGTCCATGATCAGGTCGAGGCCGAAATACTCGATGAAGAATTCGGTGTTCTGGGCCAGGGCCTGGCCATACATGGTGTGCAGCATGGCGTGACCAGTGCGGTCAGCGGCGGCGCAGGTACGCTGGATCGGCGCTTCACCGAAATTGCGGGTCATACCGCCAAAGGCGCGCTGATAGATCTTGCCATCGGGGGTGCGGGAGAAGGGCACGCCCCAGTGCTCGAGCTCATAGACCGCTGCCGGCGCATTGCGGCAGAGGTATTCGATCGCGTCCTGGTCGCCCAGCCAGTCCGACCCCTTAACGGTGTCGTACATGTGCCAGCGCCAGTCATCCTCACCCATATTGCCAAGGCTGGCGGAGATCCCGCCCTGGGCAGCAACCGTGTGAGAGCGGGTTGGGAAGACCTTGGAGATGCAAGCGGTCTTTAGACCCGCTGCTGCACATCCCAGGGCCGCACGCAGGCCAGAGCCACCGGCGCCGACCACGACGACGTCAAACTTATGATCGATGAACTGATAGGTCGACATGAGCCTAGAGAGCGCCTCCCAGCGCGACCTTGAGGATGGAGAAAATCGCCAGAACGCCCACCAGGACGCTGACAGACAGGTTGAGCATGAGCAGGATCGCCTTGGTCAGGGTCTTGTGGATGTAGTCCTCCACAATGACCCGCATACCGGCATGCATGTGCCAGTAGGCTGTGGCGGTCAGCAGAACCAGCAGCACGGCATTGAGCGGAGAACTGACCCAGAGCACTGCGCCCTGATAGTCCAGTGTCGCGAGACGCAGAACACCGAAAATGGCCCACAGGACCAGAGGCACCAGGGCGATGGCGCTGACCCGCTCTGCCAGCCAGTGCGAAGCCCCATGATGGGCGGCACCCAGGCCACGGGCGCGGCCAAGGGGGGTGCGATAGCTAGCCATTAAGCGGCTCCCGTGGTGATGGCGATGCCCCAGATGACCAGGGTCGCGACAATGGCGAAGGCAATGGCGACCACGCCGCTAAAATTGGCGGACTTCACGTCCAGGCCCTTGCCGGTATCCCAGATCAGGTGCCGGATCCCATTGGCCAAGTGATAGAAGACCCCAAGGGTCAGCAGGAACATGACAAGCTTACCAAGCGGGCTGCCCAGCAGGTGCATATAGCCGTCATAGGCAGCGGGACCCGCGCCGAGGGCAACCGCCCAACCGGCCAAGATCAAGGCACCTACATACAATCCCGCACCGCTGGCGCGATGGGCGATGGAGGTGAACATGGTCAGGTGCCACCGCCAGACCTGGACGTGTGGCGAAAGTGGGCGTTCGGCGTCAATCATGTCGGTTTCCGTTCAGACTTAGCGCGACCGGTTTTAAGCCCAGAGGTCTCTGTGTCAACGACCGCACGAAAACAGACCCGTAATGGGGCCTGACTTCGCGTTCGGAGAAGTCGCCTAAAATTTGCATGCCGCGCAATAGGTTTTTATCATAGTCTTCCTTCGCGAAAGACGAAGCCATGCGATTTGATCTCACCGACCTGAAGCTATTCTGCGATGTCCTGGACACTGGATCCATCACCGCGGGGGCCGAGCGCAGCGCCCTGGCCCTCTCGGCGGCTTCCACACGAATTCGGGGTATGGAGGAAACTCTTGGTGCCGCCCTGCTAACCCGTAGTCGTCAGGGGGTGGCCCCTACCGCCGCCGGGCGCACCCTTTTGCACCACGCCAGATCGATCCTCACCCAGAGCGCCCGTCTTCGGGAAGACCTCGGTGCCTTTGCTCAAGGTCTCTCGGGTGAAGTGCGCCTTCTGGCCAACACCAATGCCCTGACCGAGTTCCTACCAGAGGTCCTTAGCGCCTTCCTGGCCGCCTATCCCCAGGTCAGCGTCGATCTTGAGGAGAAACTATCGGATGAAATTGTTGGCCTGATTGCCGAAGGGGTCGCAGACATCGGCATTGTGGCTGGTACCGTGGATGTCGGCGGCCTGACCGCCATTCCATTCCGATCCGACCGATTCGTCGTGGTCGCTCAGAAGGGCCACCCCCTTTCGGTAGGGGGTAGCACTGCGTTTTCAGAGGTCCTGGCCTGCGACTTTGTTGGCCTGGACCGGGCCAGCTCCCTTCAGAGGTTCCTCGCTGACAAGGCTGCCCGGGGTGGTCGCCCCCTCAGGCTGCGGGTCCAGCTGCGCAGCTTCGACGCGGTCTGTCGCTTGGTTGAGCAGGGGGTCGGCGTCGGCATCGTCCCACAGACCACCGCCCGCCGCGCCGCCCAGACCATGGCCCTGGATGTAATCGACCTAACCGACGACTGGGCGGTAAGAGAGCTCAAGATCGTTGTGCGGGATCTGGGTGCCCTGCGGCCTTATGCCCAGGCCCTTGTGGAGCAGTTGAGGCCGCAGACCGATGAAAGTAAGACCCATTAGCTTGGCATCCGGCTACGGATAGCCATACGCCCTGGGCTGATGCGAAAGCGGCCGAAAGGCTGGTAACGTGCATCGTGCTAAGATGGCCTTCGAAAGGACGCCCCCATGACCCTGGTTGATCTGCTCCCCTTCATTGTTGCCATCTTGCTTTTTGCGGGCATGAGCCTTTGCCTGCGACTAGGGGCTCAGATGGGTCGGCGCAGGCATGAACGCCATGGAGAAACCGGACTTTCCGGCACCTCAGCCGTGGACGGGGCCATTTTCTCGATCTTTGGCCTCTTGCTGGCCTTTTCTCTGAACGGCGCAGCTGGGCGCTATGAAGTGCGGCGGGACCTCATACGGCAGGAGGCCGATGCCATTGGTATGGCCTATCAGAGACTGGACTTCCTGCCTGCGGAGCAACAGCCGGCTCTACGCAGTGCCTTCCGAAACTATGTCGACCTGCGGTTAAAGCCCGAGGACAAGACCCGGGGCGGCAGGGCCCATGACATGGCCAAGGTGACAAAACTTCAGGCCCGGATTTGGAGCCTGCTTTCTGTAGGTATCGAGACCAAGACACCGAGCTTGCTGAACATCGTCGCGCCGCCCATCAACGCCATGTTCGACGCCACGACCCGACGCATGGTGGTCACCAACAACCACCCACCCGGGGTTATTTTCGCCCTGCTCTTCAGTCTATCACTGCTGGCGGCGGCCATTGCAGGTCACCTGATGTGGCGAAACACGGCGCTGAGCGGGCTTCATACCTATGGCTTTGTCTTTGCAGTTTGTGCTGTGATGTTCACCATTCTTGATCTCGAATATCCCGTCCTCGGCCTCATCCAGCTCAACAGCCCAGATCATGTGATGGTCGACCTCAAACAGGAAATGGCGGGTCCTGCGGGTCCTTCCCCTTCGAACTGAAAGAGCGACGTCAGATGCTCCGTCCTCATCCCGAGCCCAGGGTCGCCTGGGCTGATTTGTCAGGGCGCAAGTCTACCGGCAAGACGCGAGCCTCCTGAACGCCATGGCATTTCTCGGCAACAGGTCCGTCAACCTGCTGAATCTGCACTATGGCATGCACTCCCTGGCGGTCAGCGGCGGGGGCGCCTTTTTCGCCGTCTATCTGCTAAAGGCTGGGGTCAGCCTGCCCCTGGTGTTCTGCGCCTTTGCCGCCATTCTGGGCGGGCGGTTCTGTCTGCGGCCCATAATCCTGATCTTCGGTAAGGCTTGGGGACTGCGCCCAGTGGTCATGCTGGGGACTCTGGTCCAGGCCCTGCAATATCCCCTGCTTGCCAGGGTTCATGGCCTGGACGGCTGGCTGCTTGCCCTCTGCATTGTCTCAGCCGCAGGCGACACCCTGTACTGGACCACCTATCACGCCTATTTCGCCGCCCTCGGTGACGCGGAGCATCGCGGCCATCAGGTCAGCGCCCGCGAAGCCCTGGTCTCTGCTGTTTCCATCGTGGGACCGATCCTAGGCGGCTGGGGGATTACCCATCTCGGACCCATTGCCGCCTTTGGGGGCGTTGCCATTGTCCAGGCCATCGCCGCCCTGCCCCTATTGGCCAGCCCCAATGTGGCCATTGCCAAGACAGCACCTGGCGCCATTTGGGCATCGCGTATGGGCTTTGCGATCTGTGTTACCGATGGCTGGGTCAGTGCAGGTTACTATGTCGGCTGGCAGCTGTTCCTATTCCTGACCTTGAAGGAGAGCTTCACGGCCTATGGCGGTGCTCTAGCCCTTGCCGGGGTCGTTGGGGCGATTTTCGGTCTGATCCTCGGAAAGCTGGTTGACCTTGGTCACGGTGCGAAGGCGGCGACCTTGGCCTTCGCCGTTTTCGCCACCTATACGATTGCCAGAAGTCTGACCGTGACCATCCCTATGGCGCTGATCCTCAATGCCATCGGTGCCCTTGCCGGCAGCCTCTATGTCCCGCCCATGTCCACCGCCGTCTACAACCTGGCCAAGGCATCACCCTGCCCCTTGCGTTTTCACATGGTGACCGAGGGTGCCTATGACATAGGCTCAGGCCTCGGGTGTCTGGTGGCGGCGGGTCTGATCGTCGCTGGCGTCCCCTTGAGGTTCACCCTGCTCACCTCAGTGCTGGGGGCCTTTGGAACTCTGTTTTTCCTACGCCGCTATTATGCGAGCGAGGATCAGTCCGTCCTATCGGCCAGCCAGTCCGCCGACCTCATTTCCTGAAGCCGCGAGGCGGTGCGTTCAAACTCAAAGGCGCCATCGCCCTGGGAATAGAGCTTGGTCGGGTCAGCCTCTGCCAGGACAATCAGCTTGGTCCGGGCCTCATAAAGCTCATCAATCAAGGTCACCAGCCGTCGTGCTTCCTCCCGCCGGTTGGCCGTCAGCTTGGGCAGGTCCTCAAGGAAGACCGTGTGGAACTGGGAAGCTAGTGCCACATAGTCATTGGGCCCCAGGGCTACCGAGCACAGGCTGGCAAAGCTGGCCCTCAGCAAGCCCCCTGCCGCATGGGGCAGGTGGATCTTGCGGCCTAGGACTTCGAGGGTTTCGCCCACCTCCTCTTCGCCGCCCAACATGTCCTGCCATAGGGCCTTGAAGGTTCGCTGATTGTCCGGGTCACTGGGGGAGAACCAGGTGCCCGCCGCCCGCAGTCGGTCCAGGCGATAGTCGTGGGCACCGGCTACCTTTACCACCTCAACCCGCGACTTCAGGGTGTCGATAAAGGGCAGAAAAAGCTGACGGTTTATACCGTCCTTATAGAGAGCGTCCGGTTCACGGTTTGAGGTGGCAACCAGGGTGACCCCGCGCGCGAACAGGGCATCGAACAGCCGGCCAAGGATCATGGCATCGGCAATGTCGGTTACTTGAAACTCGTCAAAGCAGATCAACTGAGCCTGGGAAGCTACGAGATCAGCCACCGGGGGAATGGGGTCATCGCCCCTGTGTTGACCAAATTCGGCCTTGCGAGCGGCGGCGTCGCCCTTCCGCCAGGTGCCGATCCGTCGATGAATCTCGCCCATAAAGACGTGGAAATGGGTTCGGCGTTTCGATTTGACGTCTACGGTCTCAAAGAACAGATCCATGAGCATGGACTTGCCCCGACCCACTGGCCCCCAGAGATAGACGCCCCGTCGGCTTTCAGGCTTGCGAAATCTGGCGAGCAGACCTGCCGGTTCGGCCAGGTCAGCCTCAAGACGCACCAAGGCCGCCAGACCCATGGCTTGCGCCGGATCTGGGCGGATCAGCCCCTGGGTGAGGCGGGCATCAAAGGCAGTTTGGAGGGCGGAGGCCATTGACCTCCGCCTAGAGCATGTTCCGATAAGTGGGAACCAGTTATCGGGCCGAAACCTGCGCCCTTTTCTTAAGTGCGTGCTTTTTGGGTCAGTCCGGCAGGCCTGGCTGACTGACCTGGCCGGAACCTGAAATATCCTGGGTCAGGGTTTTTGGCTTGGCGGTCAGCTTAACAACCCCGTCGCCGGAGACATCGATCTTAGCCGATTGCTTGGGGCCAAGACTGGCGTGGCCCGATCCTGAAATGTCGACGACGGCGGTATCCAGGGCCAGGTCAGTCAGGTCAGCATCTCCGTCGCCGGTGATGTCTAGGCGCAAACTCTTGGCCATTCCCTTGGCCGATACCTTCGCGTCCCCAGAGATGTCGAGGTTGAGCTTGTCTTGATTATAGCTCTCAATCACCAGCTTCTGTGATCCGGCTAGGTCGAACGCCTGGACGCTGGGCGCCGTCATGATGATCTTCAAACGCGCCTCATCATTGTCATAGCCGGCGGCATATTCGATCCGACCCTGGTGCACTCTGAGATTATTGAGGGCCTCCGTGGGGCCAAATATGGTGAGCTTAGCGACCGGACCTTGGGTGAATACGATGTCGGCAGAGGGGCTGACATCTAGGTGATCGGTGTCCTGCCAGGTGAAGTCGCGGGTGGTGGTTTTGTCGTCGGTGGCGTTGAAGTGGACGTTTCCGTCGCCGAAATTCAGGTCTCCCCGCAGCCGCCCGCCGTTATCACGCCAGTGCCAATCAGAGTGCTGCATGACAAAGCCCTTGGCGCGATCGCGGATCGAGAAAGGTCCCCCCGCTAGGCCAATGGCCCCGGCAATGCAGACAATGCTCAGGAAGAAGCCGACAACCGAAATGGTGATCAAAGTGCGGATCATGACCGCGCCTCCGTAGGTTCGAGCGCCGGCTTGAGCAGGCGAAGATGCAACCGGCCATACCAGACCAGGGCGTTGACAAAGCCGATTGTGGCGAGCGCCGTCAGGGACCCCAGGGAGAGACCTCCGGCCATGACGCCGACCCCTGCCAACATGGCAGCACCGATGTCACGGCCTGTCCCGACAAAGGGCCCTATGGCGAACACAAAGCCTCCGACCCCAAACAGGGCGACCCCAGCTATGGCCAGGCCGAACAGGACGCCGGCAATGGGCAGAAGGATCGGCAGAAGGATCAGGACGTCGATGGCGCCCAAGCCCAAGACCGCAAAGACCGCGCCAGCAGCTGCAGAGGGATTGCGTTGCACCTCCCACTGTTTGAGCCCGGCCTCGGCCTTAAGCTCCCGGGCCAGTCGGCCAGGGTCGCCCAGGGCAGCGGCCACTTCGGCCTCGGTCCGCCCTGCGGCCTCGCCTTCGGCGAAGTGGGCTTCATAGTCTGCGATAATGTCATCAGCCGCGCCGGCGGGCATGTCGCGCAAGCCCTCCCGCAACCGGTTTAGGAAAGCCTGACGGCTCATTTCACCCCTCCAAGAATGTCGTCCACGGCCGTGGAGAAGGCATGCCATTCAGCCTTCTGGGCGGTGAAGCTGGTCTGACCCGTCTGGGTCAGTTTGTAATATTTGCGCGGCGGACCCGCCGAGCTTTCCACCAAATAGGTGTCCACCAGGCCATCGGCCTGCATGCGCCGCATGAGGGGGTAGATGGTGCCCTCCCCCATATCGATGCCTGCAGCCAAACGGCTGGCGATATCATAGGCGTAGGCGTCCGCCTTTGAGAGCAGGGCCAGTACGCATAGCTCGAGCACCCCCCGCTTCAATTGGACTTGGACCGCTTCTGGCACGATGTGTCGCTCCTCTTTCGTGAGGAACTATCTATCGCAAGGTAGTGGTTGTCGCAAGGTAGCTTGTCATGAAAGATAGTTCATGTTCGGGGGGGGGGTCAGGCCGCCGTCCAGCCGCCGTCGACCACCATGGCCGCCCCTGTGGCTGAGGCACCCATATCGGAGACCAGATAGAGCAAGAGGCCGGCCAGTTGCTCATAGGTGACAAAGCTCTTGTTCGGCTGGGCCGCCAGGATGACGTCTTCGATGACCCGGTCTTCGGGTATGCCCCGCGCCGCCGCCTGATCGTGGATCTGCTTCTCCACCAGGGGGGTCTTCAGATAGCCAGGGCAGATGGCGTTGGCGGTGATGCCCGTGCGGGCCAGCTCGACCCCGATAGCCTTGGTGAAGCCCACCACCCCGTGCTTGGCGGCCACATAGGCGGACTTAAACGGCGAGGCCACCAGGCCATGGGCTGAGGCGATATTGACGATTCGCCCGCGCCCCTGGGCCTTCATGATCGGAATGGCGGCGCGGGAGGCGTGGAAGGTAGAAGACAGGATGACAGCGATCAGGGTGTCCCACTTCTCCACCGGGAAGTCTTCCACTGGCGCCACGTGTTGCAGGCCGGCATTGTTCACCAGAATGTCCAGCCGCCCGAACTCCGACACCGCGTAATTGATTAGGTCGGTAATCTCAGACGGCTTGGTCATGTCAGCGCCGTGATAGCGGACGGCGGCGTTGGTGGCGGTCTGCAAGGCCAGCCGATCAGCTTCAATCTGAGCTGGATCGCCAAAGCCGTTCAGCACCACATTAACCCCCTGCTCGGCCAGGGCGCGGGCCAGGGCCTGGCCAATGCCGCTGGTTGAGCCGGTGATCACCGCCACATGGCCCTGAAGTCCGTAATCCACTGACATTCTGGTTAAGCCTTTTTTGCGCTGATTGGCGGCGGTTGCGGGCGGGAAAACACCCACTCAGTCTCAGAAGAAAGATGCGGGACAAAGCCGTAGCCGTCGCTATCAAAGGCCTTGAGGTCCTGGGCCTTTTCCAGCCGGTGATCGATTGCGTAGCGGGCCAGCAGGCCGCGGGCCCGCTTGGCATAAAAGCTGATCACCTTGGCCTCGCCGTCCTTTTCCTCAAGGAAGCGCGTGTTGATGACCGGGTGAGACAGGGCCTTCTGGGCCACAGCCCCGAAGTATTCCTGGGAGGCCGCATTGACCAAGGTCTTATCCTTGTGGCCTTCCAAAGCGTCATTGAGGGCCAGGGCCAGCTTGTCACCCCAAAAAGCATAGAGGGTCTTGCCCACCTTGGTCTTCAGCGATGTGCCCATCTCCAGACGATAGGCCTGAATGCCATCCAGGGGCCGCAAGAGCCCGTACAGCCCTGACAGGATCCGCACATGATCCTGAGCGTAGGTCAGGCCCTTCTTGTCCAAGTCCCGCGCCTTTAGCCCGCTATAGACATCGCCATTGAAGGCAAAGGCCGCCTGAAGGCCATCTTCCATGGCCGGATCGAAGGCCTGGAACCGCTCACGGTTCAAGGTGGCCAGGGCGTCCGACAGATCCATCATCGACTTCAGCTGACGCACCGACAGAGTTTTGGTCACTTCGGCCAGGGTGGCAATATCTTCGACCATGGCGGGGGTTGTCATCAGCACGGCCTGTTTGGGCGGCGCGAAATTCATGGCCTTGGCGGGGGAGAGGACAATGATCATGGGGGGCCGGGCTAGAAGAGGACGCGGGGGTTCATGATCCGCTGGGGATCGAGGCTTTGCCGGATAGCGGTCAGGGCCGCAATTTCGACCGGGCTCTTATAACGACGGGCCTCATCGGTCTTCATGGCACCCAGTCCATGTTCAGCCGAAATCGAGCCACCCAAATCAGCGACAATGTCATGGACAATCCGCGAGCCAGCTTCCCGCTTGGCAGAGTGGACCGCGTCTTCGCCACCGTCCGGACGAATGACATCATAGTGGATATTGCCATCCCCCACATGGCCAAAGGCCGTGATCCGGCAGCCTGGGGCGAAGGCAAGCATGGCCTGTGAGGCCCGGTCGATAAAGGTCGCCACCTGGCTGACCGGCACCGAGACATCATGCTTCCAGGTGGCACCTTCTGGCTTCTGACCGGGGGATTGGTTTTCCCTTAAGGACCAGAGGGCCTTGGCCTGTGTCTCTGTCTGAGCCACCACGGCGTCGGCGATCAGGCCAGACTCAAGGGCAGTGGACAGCAGGCGCTCCATGGCCAGGTCGGCTGTACCCGGTGTTCCGGCGGCCAGCTCAATCAACACATACCAGGGATGGACTCTGGCCAAGGGATCGCGCTGATCTGGGATATTCTTCAGCACGAAGTCCAGCCCCCGCCGTCCCATAAGCTCGAAGGCCTCAACCCCAGAACCCGCCGCCTCCTTGGCCTGGACCAGCAGGTTGATCGCTGCCTGTGGATTGGCCAGCCCCACCATGGCGGTGGCCTTGCTTGCGGGCAGGGGAAAGAGCTTTAGGGCTGCGGCTGTTACGACTCCGAGGGTGCCCTCAGCCCCGATCAGCAGCTGCTTGAGGTCATAGCCGGTGTTGTCCTTACGCAGGCGCTTGAGACCATTCCAGATTTCGCCATTGGGCAGAACAGCTTCAAGCCCCAGCACCAGGTCTCGGGTCGGGCCAAACCGCAGCACGGCTGTGCCGCCTGCGTTTGTGGAGACCACGCCACCGACGGTCGCAGAGCCTTCTGACGCTAGGCCTAAGGGAAAGCGGCGCTGGACCCGTAAGGCCGCCTCATGCACCGCCGCCAGGGGCAGGCCCGCTTCGGCGACGATCACGTCATCAAAGGCATCAAGATCACGAATTGCCCGCAAACGTTCGGTGGACAGCAGGATCTCACCTTGAGGAATCTGGCCGCCAACCAGGCCGGTATTGCCCCCCTGAGGGGTGATGGCGATCCCGGCTTGCGCGCAAATCCCGACTACCGCAGACACCTCAGCCGTCGTCTTGGGTAGGACCAACAGGGGCGTGACCCCGGTCCAACGATCCCGCCACTCCAGCAGCTTAGGTGCCAGACGGGCAGGATCTGTGCTCCAGCCCCCCTCGCCGAGGACGGCCTTCAGACGCGACATGACATCGGCGGGAACGGTCTTGGTCATGGGACCAAATCTAGCGCCAATTGCTCATCCGACATAGCCCGCTGATCGCATGAGGCGGTCGGCTATGGCTTCGCCCAGACCTTGCCTTGGAATAGGCGCGATGGCGATGGCGGTCGGACGAGTTTGGTCGGCCGCCCGGAGATAGCCAAACAGGTTGGCGGCGGCCTGGGCCAAGTCGCCGGTGGGGCTGAGGTTCCAGACCCCGGGGCCTGGCGCATAAGGCCCAAAGGCGAGATAGGCCTCCCCAGGCCTTGGGGCATCAGCATCCAGCCGCACCGGCGCATTTGGGGCATAGTGCCGGGCCATGCGCCCGGGGGACCGTTTGGCATCGGCCTCAGCCTCGGCCAGGGGCCCGATCAGGGCTTCGATTTCCTGACGGGTGACAGCGCCGGGCCGCAGCAGGCGCGGTCTATCCAACAGGCTGACCACCGTCGACTCCAGCCCGATCCGACAGGGGCCGCCATCGAGGGCCATGGCCACCTTGTCGCCGGTTTCCTCTTTTGCATGGTCTAAGGTGGTCGGACTGGGGCGGCCAGATCGGTTGGCAGACGGGGCGACAATGGGACCGTCGAAGGCCCGCGCCAGGGCTAAGGCGACGCGGTGCTGAGGGACACGCACAGCTACGGTGTCCAAACCCGCCCTCGCCAAATCGCAGACCGGCGACTGAGGGTGAGAGGGTAGGACCAGGGTCAAGGGACCTGGCCAGAAGGCCGCCGCCAAACGCCGCGCCATGTCCGAAAAGACCGCAATCTTCTCCGCCGCAGCCAGATCGGCCACATGGCTGATCAGAGGGTTGAACTGGGGCCTGCCCTTCGCGGCGAAGATGGCGGCCACAGCCAGGGGATCAACGGCAGATCCTGCCAGACCATAGACGGTTTCCGTCGGCATCAGGACCAGTCGCCCGGCCCGCAGGACCTGCGCAGCGTCGACTATTTCGCCGTCGCGGTCACCTGGACCGAGACCTTCACCTTGGCCGGAATTTGATCGGTCGCTTTCCACTCGCCCTGTCCCACCCCGAACACAGTTCGGTCGAGTGTGGTTACACCGCTCATATGGGCCTTGTCCCCTTCGATCCGTAACTTGAAGGGCAGGTCGAGGGGCTGAGTCACCCCGCGAAGGCTGAGTTTGCCATGGGCGATGAACCGTCCCTCGCCGGTCTTCTCGAACCGGGTGGCGGTGAAGGTGGCGGTGGGATGAGTCGCCGCGTCGAACCAATCGGCGCTGGGCAGGGACTGATCGCGCTGAGCATCCCCCGTGACGACGGAGGCCAGATCAATGGCTACGCTCACCTTGGAATCCTTCAGGGCGTCTGGCCCAAACACGATATCGGCAGTGAACTTATCGAACCGACCAGAGATCGGCTCGCCGCCCCAGCTGGTGGCAAAGCCAAGGATAGAGCCTTTTCCGACCGTCCAGGTCGGGGCGACCGCAGGGGCGACAGACGCTTCGGCTGCAGGGGGTGCGACCGGTGCTACAGACTCCGCCTTAGGCTTGGACGGAGTAGCCGGCTCGTCGGCGTCGTCATCGACAATGACCGCCGATTGCGGGGCGCTGGCGGGCAGGTTGGGCTGGAACAGCTCCGCCGCGGCAACGACCGCCAGGCCACCTAGGCCGATCAGAACCAGGCGAAGATCAAACCACTTTCCGGCCCTCGCCCCCGGTGCCATGCGGTCGAGGATTGGCGTCGCTGCGTCGAACAGCTGGTGTTTCAGGGCGCCGCCCACGTGCAGGGCCAGCAGGAGATAGGCTCCAAAGGCCAGCAGACCGTGACCGCGATCCCCGATCATCCGCCACACACTCTTTGCGGACTCTGGAAGGTGGGCGATCCCAGGCACATGGGGCCAGGGCATAGTACCAAACAACAGGGTGGGAATTTCAATGCGGCTGGCAGACACCATCAACCACCCGGTCAGGGGCATGCCGATCATGATCACGTAGAAGGCCAGATGAACGATCTTTGAGAGCCGTGCTTCCCAAGACTTCAGACCCTCAGGCTCGGGGGGCGGCGGGTTGGCCAGTCGCCAGCCCAGGCGGACTAGGCTGAGGAGCAGGATCGTAATCCCCACAGACTTGTGGAGCTGCACCAGGGCAAAGCCCAGGGGCGTCTTCAGGTCTTCCATCCGCCAGGCCAGCAAGATCTGAAACACAATCCCGGCGGCGATCACCCAGTGCAGGAGGATGGCGACGGTGGCGTAGCGGGTGCGAGGCAGGGGAACTTCGGTCATGGGCCTATTTCTTCACGAACTCGACTTCGAACACGAGGTCCAGATCATCACCGGCGAAGGGTAGCATGGCTGTGACCCCAAAGTCCGAGCGCTTGATACGGCCCGTTCCTGAAAACCCCATGCGCGTACCCACCCCAAGCATGCCCGGGCCAAAGCCGTTGAATGTGGCGTCAAGACGCACAGGTTTGGTCACCCCGTGGAAAGTCAGGTCGCCGGAAATGGTTCCCTTACCGTCCTGAGCATCGATACGATTGGCGACAAAAGTGATGTCCGGATACTTCGCGGCATTAAAATAGCCGGGGCCAGCTATGGTCTTATCGAAGTCCGGCAGGCCGGTATTGATCGAGGCGGGATCGATTTTGATGGTCGCCACCGTCGTCGGCCAGGTCGCCGGGTCAAAGGCAAAAAGGCCATCCAAACGGTCGAAGCGCATGGTGAAACGGGAAAATCCACCCAGATGAGCGATCTTCACCAGCAAGCTGGCATGTCGCTTGTCCAGGATATAGTCGCCCTTGGGCGCCACAGCCGGATCATTGCTGATCGGATTTGCGTGGGCCGCGGCGGAAAGGCCGAGGCTTAGGGCCAGGATCAGGGGCGCGAGACGAGACATGCGTACGGGTTTTTCCGAAGGGTGTGTCGATATGAAGGCAATTTCCCCGAGACATGATCCCTGAAATGTCTTAGCGGCAAGACTTATGGGTCGATCAAAACACACTTTGGGAGCCTGGCGCAGCGTCGCTGTGGCGCTCAGCGTGCTGGCGATCGCCCTGAAGGTCCTGACCCCCTCGGGCTTTATGCTCGCTGATCGGGGCTCCGGCTTTCCCCTGGTGATCTGTACAGGCCAGGGTCCCCTGGTCATTGCCGACCACAGCGATCAAAAGGCACCCGCCCACAAGACCTCTGAAACCCCCTGCGCCTTCGCAGGGCTTGGCGCGCCCCTAGCCCCCGAGCCTATGGGGCAGGTTGCGGCCAACAGCCCCATTGAACTGCACCCGATCCTGCAGACGCCCTGGATTGACCACAGGCCTGAGCGCAGGCTGGCAGCGCCACCACCACAATCCCACGCGCCCCCCGCCCTTTCGGAATTGATCTGAGCCTCCAGGGCAGCCTTGGGCTGCGTCTGGCCTGAGGCCTGACGGCCCGACCTTGGGTCGGCGCGTCTCCACATCCGTCAATTCTGTATTCCGAAGTCCATCCTCTGGGCATGACCGCTCTTGGAGCGGCGCCTTTTGATGACGGCCTTCGGGTTGATCGAAAGTTCACGCCATGCGCCTGTCTACACAAACCTCCGTCCTCGCCCTGTCCCTCGCCTTCGCCGTCTGCAGCCCCGCCCTTGCGGCGGCCGCAGACTCTGACAACACGGTGAGCCAAGTTGTCGTCACCGGTAAGCGGACCCCAGACCCTATTGAAAACCCGCCATCGACCATTGCGACTGTAACCGCTGACTCGATCGCCAAGACGGTCAACGCCGCCAGCGTAGAAGACACCCTAAAATACCTGCCAAGCCTGCTGATCCGTAAGCGGCACATTGGCGATAACTTCGCCCCGATCGCCACCCGCACCTCTGGCCTTGGCGCCTCGGCCCGCAGCCTGATCTATGCGGACGGCGCCCTGCTCTCAGCCCTGATCGGCAACAACAACGGCAATGGCAGTCCTCGCTGGACCCTGGTGACCCCAGAGGAGATCGAGCGGATCGACGTACTCTACGGCCCCTTCTCGGCGGCCTATTCCGGCAATTCCATCGGAACGACTGTCAACATCAAGACCCGCATGCCGGCCAGGTTCGAAGCCCGGGCGACGGCCCTGACCAACTATGAGGACTTCTCGCTCTATGGGACGAGCCAGTCCCTTAGGACTGATCAGTTTTCAGCATCGGTCGGCGATCGAATTGGCGCCTTCGCCGTGCTCGGCAGCTTCACCCGCACGAACGCCCATTCCCAGCCGATCAGCTTTACAACGATCACCGGGACGACCAATCCGACCGGGACGAGCGGCGGATATTCTGACCTCAACAAGCTAGGCCAGGCCATAAGGGTGCTCGGTGCCGGCGGCGTAGAGCATCACATCCAGGATACTGCCAAGCTCAAGCTCGGTCTGGACCTGACCCCAAAGGTTCACGCCAGCTATATTCTGGCCGCTTGGACAGACGACACTCAGGGCGGGGTTCAGAGCTATCTGACCGACTCCGCTGGGGCGACAACCTACCGGACGGCCAATACAGGGGTCACTACGGGATTCAACTCGGCGGTCTATTCCCGCGACGCCCGGCACGTCAGCCAGGTCCTCAACATCCAGGGGGAAGACGCCAAGCTGAACTGGCAGGTCATCGGCACGGTCTACCGGTATGAGCACGACTGGCAAAGCAACCCTTCGCCGGACACGGCAACGGCGACCACGGCCGCCACAGGCTTCATCGGGACCCGCAATGACCTGCCGAGCGCTTTCGCGGGCGGCGTCGGGACCATTCAAAAGCAGGACGGCACGGGTTGGCGCACTCTGGACGCAAAGGCCGCCCTAAAATTTGGACCCGGCGATCAACACACATTAAGCGGCGGGCTGCATGTCGACGAAGAGACCCTGAACGCCCGAACCTTCACCCTCGCCAACTGGCGCGACAGCGGCTCAGCGCTAGGGCAGCTGAGATCGGCCTCTCATGGCGTCACC
The DNA here is from genome assembly GCA_937920085.1 of uncultured Alphaproteobacteria bacterium. GTDB lineage: Bacteria > Pseudomonadota > Alphaproteobacteria > Caulobacterales > Caulobacteraceae > Phenylobacterium. The sequence continues at coordinate 89,366 of CALETE010000058.1, forward strand.
CAGACCCAGGCTGTCTGGGCTCAAGATCAGGTCAAACTTGCCCCTTGGCTCAACCTGACCTTCGGCGCCCGTTATGAGTGGTGGGAGGCGTCCAAGGGCTTCAACACAACCCTGTCGACGGCGGTGAATGCGACCCTGGCGCAGCCCGGCCGGAAGGATGAGTTCCTTAGCCCCAAGGCGTCGTTGGAATGGCAGGTTCAAGACGGCCTAAGCCTTCGCCTCTCGGCTGGACGCGCCTACCGAACCCCGACAGTCGGGGAGCTTTACCAGACCACCTCTGTGGGAACCCTGCTGGCCAACCCCAACCCAGGTTTGCTGCCGGAGCAGGCGACCTCATACGAACTGGCCCTGGAAAAGCAGTCCGACGCCAGCAGCCTGCGCCTATCGGTCTTTAGCGAGATTGTGCGCGACGCCCTGATCTCGCAGCTGAACCTCGCCAAGAACACGACCTTTATTCAGAATGTCGATCGCACCCGGGCCGAAGGGGTGGAGTTCGCCGGCGCCCGCCGCGACCTTCTGCCGAATATCGACGTCTCGGGCAGCCTGACCTATGTGAACGCCGTCACCGCCAAGGACATCGCCTTCCCGGCGGCGGTGGGCA
>CALETE010000059.1 GCA_937920085.1 uncultured Alphaproteobacteria bacterium
TGGAGTTCAGACGTGTGCTCTTCCGATCTTATGGCGACCTCCAAAAGGTCGAGAGAGTCCTGTGACACGCGACGTTTGCGCGGCTTTCTCAGCTTGGCCAGTCGGGGGGACAAATTGGCAAACTGAGGGTTTTCTCGATATCGCTTGAGATAACGAAAGACCGTTGGGGGCGAAGTGTTCAGCTCTGCACAGGCTTCCAACACCGCCTGGCCCCTGTTGCCAAATGCCGCACGATCAATTGCGCGGCACCGATCCCAAAGAGCTCTGTACCATTCGATGTTCCTGGCACGCTTTCCAACCGAAGTGTTCTTAGCCCCTTTGAGACGCATGAGACTTCAATCCCCTAGTACCAGGGCCTCCAAATCGAGGAAGTCAGCCCTATGATATTGACCCGCTATCCGCCGACTTTTCATAAGTGAGAGGATGGTTGGGATAGGCGTCACCCCTCGCTCAAAGAGCTTTTCGATCAGTTTTGGGAGCTCCAGGGTCGAGCCCCGCCGCACCGTTTCCAGGCACTCAAAGGCAATGTGTTGATCCAGAAGAATTGGTCGGGCGTTACCGACTCTCTTGATATTTTCGGTCAGGACTTTGGAGGTGGACTTGTCGGTGAATATGCGAACATCAAATTCTCCGTCACTTCGGATTTTTGAGAAAAGCGAACACTGCGCACCTTCAGTCAGAGGTGTATTTTTGTCCAAGACCTCTTGAGGTTTGACCTCAAAGAGACCGTTCACAGAAAGTCGTTCTATTTGATCACCCCAAATCCAGGGACGGTCTAAATCGCGTGTAACTCTATAATCTGGCGTATAGTGGAGAGGCTTTGCCACACATTCTACTTGATAGTAGAATGTCATGGGCTGATGGAAAATTCCCGTAACTTGCGGATCTATGGCCATCATCAGAGAAAATGTCTTCTCTAGTCCCGACTCATAGCCAACGTTACAGCCTTCGAATAGGATGTTGCCGTGCATCCCATCAGTAGTTCGGAACACCTTAGATTTTCGTACCGATTCGCGGTAACTATATGATCTTATGTCGAAAATACCGAACACTCCTGACCTCCCTAATTATCTGCGCAAAAGTCGCAGAAATAAAAGTTTTTATCAGGCGGCCAAAGGATCAAGCCAGGAGAGGTCTCCCTGGCACACAATGGTGTCCTGTTTTTAGACGAACTGCCGGAGTTCAGCGCCCAGGCCCTGGATTCCCTGCGCCAGCCCCTCGAGACCGGCGAGGTCATTGTGGCCCGGGCCAATGCCCATGTGCGCTATCCTGCCCGCTTTCAGCTGATCGCAGCCGAAAACCCCTGCAAGTGTGGCCATGGGGGGGCCGGACGCGGGGCCTGCGGGCGGGCTCCCCGCTGCCAGTTGGACTATCAGGCCAAGGTGTCGGGGCCCTTCATGGATCGCATAGATCTACAGATCGAGGTCCCCGCGGTCACGGCGGCGGACCTTTCCCTGCCACCCCCTGCCGAGGGTACAGCAGAGGCGGCACAGCGGGTTGCGATGGCCCGGAATCTCCAGGCCGAGCGGGCACGGGCTGGGCAAAGGGACGATGCTGAGCCCCTAAACGCCCGCGCCCAGGGCAGTTGGCTGGACGCCATAGCCGAGCTTGAGCCCGAGGCCCGCAGCCTGCTCAGTCGGGCGGCAGAGGCTGGGGGACTGACAGCCAGGGGGTGGACACGGACCCTGCGCCTGGCTCGGACCATTGCAGACCTGGATGGTGGTGGGCCGGTTCGGCGGGTGCATGTGGCTGAGGCTCTGATCTATCGAAGGGCCGGGGCTCAGGCCTTGATGCGTCAGACCGTCTGACTTGGCGCAGTTTGACCCCCCGTTAAGCCCTGATTGCTAGGTTTGGCCCATGCGTAAGACCCAAGTCATTGCCAATCGCGTGGGCGCCGAGGAGCTGGCGGCCCTCAGCCATGAGTTTCGCACCCCGCTCAACGGGGTTCTTGGGATGGCACGATTGCTGGAAGGTACGGGCCTGACCGGCGAGCAGAAGACCTATGTCAAAGCCCTTCGGGACTCAGGCGAGCACTTGCTGGGTCTGGTCAACGACCTGTTAGATTTTGCGAAGCTGGGCGCCTCCAAGGTCGACCTGCAGCCGACGCGGTTTGAGGTCGAGGACCTGCTCCGGGCGGTGACAGAACTCCTGGCACCTCGGGCACAGGAAAAGAATCTGGACATTGCCTGGGCGGCGCCGGCGGGCATGGGTGCCATCCTTGCCGACGAAGGCCGCCTGCGTCAGATCCTGCTCAACTTTGCGGGGAATGCGATCAAGTTCGCCAAGAGCGGTGGCGTCCTCCTCTCCGTCAGTCTGACAGACGATGAGGCCCTAAGGTTTAGCATTATCGATACCGGTCCCGGTGTTCCCCTTGCGGATCGCGGGCGGATTTTTGAGGCCTTCACCCAGTCCAATCCCCAATATGACGGCGTGCAGCTGGGGGGTGCGGGTCTTGGCCTGGCCATCGCTAAGACCCTGGCCGAGGTCATGGGCGGCAAGGTTGGCGTCGGCGATGCCCCTGGGGGGGGTGCCGAATTCTGGTTCTCGGCCAAGTTCAAGCGGTGGGTCGGGGTAGAAGACGCCGCCCTTGCGGGCCGTAGGATCGGGGTGGCCTCGGAAAATCCCATCGTTCTCCAGGCGGCCATGGGACAGGTGGAAGCCTGTGGTGGCAGGGTTAGCATCGCCACGCGGGCTGAGGCCCTAGATCCTCAGGCCGAAGTCCTGCTGATCGACCACAGCCTTGATCCGGTCGGTCCACCGGATCAACGTCCAGCCTTAATTCTGCTACCCCCAGAAGGTCGCGGCCGGATTGAAGCGTATCGGAAGGCTGGATTTTCCGGATATTTGATCAAGCCCCTCAGGCGGGCCTCCCTGGCCGAACGGGTTCTCGCCGCCCTTGGGCTTCAAACGCGCCGGGGCGAAGCCGCCATTGAAGACGAGCGGGTTGCCGCCGCGGTTGCTCAGGGGACGAAGGTTTTGTTGGTGGAAGACAATGCCATTAACGCCCTCCTGGCGCGCACCCTTTTGACACGCGAGGGCTGCGTGGTGGATGTGGCCGGTGGTGGGCAGGAGGCCCTCGCTGCCTTGGCGGTGGGTGCCTATGATCTGGTGCTGATGGATATGCGTATGCCTGACCTGTCGGGGGTTGAGACCACCCGACGTTTGCGGGCTGTGGGCGATCGCACCCCGGTGGTGGCCCTGACCGCCAATGCCTTTGAAGACGACCGCCGGGCCTGCCTCGATGCGGGCATGAATGACTTTCTCGTCAAACCCCTCGCCGCAGATGCCTTGCGCAGGGTCCTAACCCAGCTGGTTCGGGGCGCCTGGACTTAGGGTCCCGTCTTGGGCCAATCTGACCCTTGCCCAGTCCAGGGCGGAACCTTGAGGGTCCAATGTCCGACACGAAGTCCGAAAAGCCGCGTAAACACGGTTTAGGCGATGTCTTCAGCGCCTTGGGTCGGCCCAAGGTCGCCGTGATGATGGCCCTGGGTTTTAGCTCTGGCCTTCCCTTCCTCCTGACCGGCAACACCCTGGGCTATTGGCTGAGGGAGGAGGGGACCAGCCTCAAGGCCATTGGTTTCCTATCCTGGGTGGGTCTGGCCTATTCCCTGAAATATCTCTGGGCCCCGCTGATGGATCGGCTGGGCGCACCCCTGTTGGGTCGCTGGCTTGGGCGTCGACGTAGCTGGATGCTTGCGGCTCAAATCATGGTGGGTCTGGGCTTGATCGGCATGGCCATGGTGGGAACCCATGCTGGCCTGACCGAGATCGGCATATTTGCTGTCATTGTCGCCTTTGCCTCTGCCACCCAAGATATTGTCGTCGATGCTTGGCGCATTGAGTCTGCGGAGGATGGCGAGGAGCTTGGCCTTCTGTCCTCGGCCTATCAGTTGGGCTATCGCGCAGCCTTGCTGGCTACGGACGCTCTGATCCTGGCCCTCGCGGCGCGGATCGGTTGGGCCAACTCCTATGTCGCGGCTGGAATTTGTATGGCGGTCGGCGTGACGGCCACCCTGTGGGCCATCGAGCCAAGGCAGGCCGATCTGGCACTGCAGGCCAAGGCCCCCCTTTGGACCCCGAAGGGCTTTTTCGATGCTGTGATCGGCCCCTTCATCGATTTCTTCGCCACCCACAAGGAGCTTGGCGTCCTGATGCTTGTGGCGGTGGCGCTCTACCGGATTCCTGATTTCCTCATGGGGCCCATGGCCAATCCCTATTATCACGATCTGGGTATTACCAAGGATACGGTGGCGGCAGTTCGCGGGACTTTTGGCCTCGCTGCAGCCCTGGCGGGGATTGCCGCTGGCGGGCTTAGCGCTGTGCGGCTCGGTTTCTTTCCGACCTTGATTGCCGGAGCGGTGCTTCAGCCCTTGGCCGTGGCGGCCTTCGCCCTGCTCAGCCTCTCAGGGTCCCATCCGGGTATGTTCAGTCTGGTGATGGCGGTGGATAATTTCGCCATGGCCTATGCTGGGGTGGCCTTGGTCTCCTACATGTCCAGCCTCACAGGGCTGGGCTATACCGCCACACAATATGCACTTCTGTCTTCGACCTACGCCATGCTGGGGAAATTCCTGAAGGGGTTCTCCGGTGCCGTGGTTGAAGGATTGACCCCGGCCCATGGCCTGATGGGGGCCTATAGCCTGTTCTTCATCGGGGCTGGATTGGTCGGCGCCCCAGCCCTCATTATGTTTGTGATCCTGGCCAAGGCGCACCATGCCCGTGAGGCTCGGCTGGCGGGCACGCCCTAGGTGGGCGAGAGGCAGATTACCTGGGCCACCCTCAGGTCCCGACGCAGATCGTCGGCGACAATGCCGTAATTTCCCGGCGTGACCGATTCCCCGGCGGCGAAGCCGGCGGGAGGCTGGTGCGCATCCTTGATCGCGTTTGTCAGTGTTTCTGGTGCGGTGGTATAGATCCGGCCCCGACGGGGGGCTTCGGCGACGGTCACCCCAATGACCCGGCCAGCGCTGTCCAGGGCCGGCGCCCCCGACAGGCCCTCTAGGTCACCCACCAGGTTTTCAGTTCTTCCGGTCTCTGCCCAGGCCAGCACTGGCTCTGTCCGTGCCCCACGACCTCTGACCACCAGATTTTCCCGGCCGAGTAGCCGTGAGGTCGCCTCACCGGGGCGCCCTTGGGGGAAGCCGGGGTGATAGGCACGATCACCCCGTCTCAAACCTTGGGTCAGTCCTAGGGGTAGGGGCGAGGCCCCACCCTCTGTTGTCAAAATTGCCGCATCGCCCTTGGGATCAATATGGACCCTGGCCGCCACACCCCGTCCCTGCCCCACGACAATGGCAACCTTGGCGCAGCCCTCCACCACATGGCGGGCCGTCACCCAGACCCCGCGGTCGGCGATGGAAAAGGCTGTGCCCACGGCGGGTTCTGTGCGCTCGGGCATGTCGACCACCACAGCAGGGTCAAAGGCAGAAGCTGGCCCTAGCAAGAGCCCTTGCTCATTGGGCATGGGTGGCGGCGCTGGGGGTGCATTGGTCCGCTCCTGGCGGCCGATGGCCACCACGACCAAGGCGATCACAATGACCAGATAGACAGACCAATCTGGCAGGCGAGGGAAGTGCACCGGGGCTCCTTAGCCTCGCATGGCCGCGGCTAGAATAATCGCTGTGGCGAGCTTGGCGGCGACCAGAAGGGTTGCTGACGCCATTTCGCCCTCCTGAATTCTTTGGGGCAAGCCGTGCAGGATCAGGTCGACGATCCGGAAGACCAAAAGCTGAACCGCCACAGTGGAGGCCCCCCAGATCACAATTTCCACAATGGAGGTGGATGCGGTCAGGGAAATAGCCAAGGGAATGGCTAGGCCCAGAAGAACGCCTCCCAAGGACATGGCGGCCGCAACATTGCCATCCCGGATCAAGGCGATTTCCCTGTGAGGGGTCAGCAATATGTAAAGCGCGGCACCAAGAATTAGGAAAAGCACGGTCAGGCCGCCGTGCAGCAGGGTCAGGGGAAAGCCAGCGGCAAAGGCCTGGAGTTCGGGGGACTGAAGTTGATGTGGCATGTCGACCAATCTAGAAGCCCAAGGTTAGAGGCCTGTCTAGCACGGTGAGGGGGGGCAGGTGAAAGCCTCAGTCCTCGCTCGGTGCGCTTTCAGCCTCGTCGCCGACCTCGGCCTGGGCCAGTTTGCGCCGGGCGCTGGCGCGTAGCTTTTCGCTCTCGCTCTTGAGCTGGCCACAGGCTGCCAGAATATCTCTCCCCCGGGGTGTCCGGATCGGAGAGGCGTAACCAGCACGATTGAGGATGGCCGCAAAGGCCTCGATGGTCTTCCAATCCGAACAGACATAGTCCGTCCCCGGCCAGGGATTGAAGGGGATCAGGTTGATCTTCGAAGGTATGCCCTTGAGCAGGCGGACCAGGGCCAAGGCCTCAGCTGGGGAGTCATTCACCCCTTTGAGCATGACGTATTCGAAGGTCACCCGCTTGGCGTTCGACAGGCCTGGATAGGCCCGGATCGCCGCCATCAACTGGGCGATGGGGTATTTTTTGTTGATTGGCACCAGGACATTACGCAGGTCATCATGGGTGGCATGCAGGGAAATGGCTAGGCCGGCCTGGGTGCGACGACCCAGGGGTTCCAGCTCGGGCAGGACGCCAGAGGTCGAGACCGTGATACGCCGCCGGGAAATGGCGATGCCTTCGCCATCGGAAATGATGTCGATGGCGTCGGCAACACTGTCGAGATTGTAGAGGGGCTCTCCCATACCCATGAAGACGATATTGGTCAGCAAGCGGTCGGCCTTGGGGCTTGGCCACTCTCCGAGATCGTCCCGCGCCACCTGGACTTGGGCGACGATTTCCGCCGCTGTCAGATTGCGGACAAGGGCCTGGGTGCCCGTATGGCAGAAGGTGCAGTTCAGGGTGCAGCCCACCTGGCTGGACACGCAAAGGGCACCGGCCCGACCAACATCGGGGATGTAAACCGTCTCGACCTCTATGCCTGGGGCCATGCGGATCAGCCACTTGCGGGTGCCGTCCTTGGACACCTGTCGTTCGACTATTTCCGGGCGGTCCAGCCGGAAGGCCAGGGCGAGCTCTGCCCGGGTTTCCTTGGCCACATCGGTCATGTCGTCGAAACGGGTCACGCCATAGTGGTGGATCCAGCGCCAGAGCTGGGTCGCCCGCATCTTGGCCTTGTCGGGGCGCACCACGCCAGACTCAATCAGGGCCTGGGCAAGGGCCGGGCGCGTCAGGCCAGCCAGGTTCGGCAAGGCTGCGTCTGTGAGGGTCTTGCGGGTCAGGTCGAGGGTGACGGTCAAGGCAATCTCACGGACAGAAAGGACGGCCTTTATAGTCGATCGTGCCGCGCCGTCCAAATGCCCGAAAGAAACCCGCTGGACTTAAAACAAATGTTTCATCGACCTCTTCCGCCGCATGGCCCTCTGGGCTAGCGTCCGCCTTCATTTCGCTAATCAAAATCGACCAGGGAGAAACAGATATGAAGGCCATTTTGAGCAAGGTGACCGGCGGCCCTGAGACCCTGGTTTATGAAGATACCCCGGCACCGGAATTAAAGCCCGGCTGCGCCATCGTTTCGGTAAAGGCCGTAGGGATCAATTTCCCTGACGTGCTGATGATTGAGGACAAGTACCAGTCCAAGCCCCCACGTCCCTTTGCCCCAGGCGGCGAAGTCTCGGGCATTGTGAAGGCCATTGCCGACGACGTCACCGGCATCAAGGTCGGTGACCGGGTCCTGGCCCAGATCGGAAATGGCGGCATGGCCGAGGAAATCCTCAGCCCAGCCGGTCGACTGACCAAGATCCCCGACGCCATGCCCTATGACGAAGCCGCTGCCTTCATCCTGACCTATGGCACCACCTATCACGCCATCCATGACCGCGGTCACCTCAAGGCCGGCGAGACCATGCTGGTCCTCGGCGCTGCAGGCGGCGTGGGTCTGTCAGCGGTGGAGCTAGGCAAGGCAGCCGGTGCCCGGGTCATCGCAGCCTGCTCCACCCAGGAAAAGGTTGATCTTGCGATCGCCCACGGGGCTGATGCTGGCGTGGTCTATGGCCGCGGCCCCTTCGATAGGGACGGCCAACGCCATCTTGGCCAGCTGTTCAAGGATGCCTGCGGGCCCGAGGGCGCCAATGTCATCTATGATGCCGTTGGCGGCGACTATGCGGAACCGGCCCTGCGCTCCATCGCCTGGGAAGGCCGCTATCTGGTGATCGGTTTTGCGGCCGGTGACATTCCAAAGATCCCTCTGAACCTCGCCCTGCTCAAGGGCTGCGACATTGTCGGCGTGTTCTGGGGCAATTGGACGGCGCGCAATCCTGGCCTTTTCCAGCAGTCCATTCAGGAACTGATCGAGCTCTATACCCAGGACAAGATCAAGCCCTACGTCTCGGAACGCTTTCCCCTATCCAAGGGTGCTGACGCCATCGCCCACCTGGGCAGCCGCAAGGCCATGGGCAAGGTGGTCGTGACCATCGACTGATCTCAGGGACCGGGTCGCCATCCTAGCGGCCCGGTTCGGCCAACCGCCTTCAGATCAGCGCCTTCAGGCCTTCCAAGTTGGGGATGTGTCTGAGGCCTGCGCCGTCTTTGCCGCTTTGAAGCCATCGCGCATCTGCATTCGGGCCCAGTAATCGGCAATAGTCGGGCTGAAGCGTTCCGACAGATTCAGGGACTCTGCCAGCAGCAAGGCATAGGCAACGGAGATGTCGGCACCCGTGAATCTGCCGGCGCAATAGAAGCCACCGCCCTCCGCCAGCCGCGCATCCAGTCCCCGAAGTCGGGCAACGAACCATTTCGAATAGTCTTCGGCGACCTGCGGATTGCGCCGTTCCTTGGGCTCAAGCCGGGTATAGCGAAGAACCAGGGTCTGGGGGAAGGTCAGGGTGGCTTCGCCAAAGTGCAGGCCATTGAGCCAGGCACCATAGGCACCATCCCCCGGCTCGACCGATAGGACAGACGGCCCCGACCGTGTCGCCAGATACTGCACAATGGCGGCGGATTCGGTCATCCGGACATCGCCATCCACCAGCAGGGGAATGGTCCCCAGGGGATTTTCCTTGAGGTATTCGGGCGAAAGCATCCGGGGCGGAAAGGGCAGAAGCTTCAGGTCATAGGCCATGCCCAGCTCTTCCAAGGCCCATAGGGCCCGGAAGGATCTGGCGTCATTGCAGTGATAAAGGACGGGCCTAGTCGACATAGGTGGCTGGGCGTTTTTGCATGTTGGACATCACGGCTTCCACCTGGTTAGGCGAGCCGATCAGGGCGGTCTGCTCCTTGCTTTCGGCCATCAAGATCTCAGCCTGACTGGCGTCGGGGGCCAGGTCCAGCAGGCGCTTGGCACCACGTATGGCGTGGGGGTTCTTGCCGGCGATTTCCGCAGCAAGGGCCAGGGCCTCGGCCCGAGGATCGGCACAGACCCGGGTGGCAAAGCCCATTTGCAGGGCTTCCTCGCCATTAAAGACCCGACCCGTATAGGTCAGCTCTCGAGCGACGTCATCGCGCACCAGCCGCTTCATGAGCACCAGACCCGCCATGTCTGGCACCAGGCCCCACTTGATTTCCAGCACGGCCATCTTGACGTCTGGGGTCACGAAACGAATGTCTGCGCCCAGGGCCAGCTGGAAGCCGCCGCCAAAGGCGACGCCGTGAATGGCTGCAATGACCGGGACGGTTTGTTCCCGCCAGACCATGACCGCATGTTGGGCGCGGTTCGACCCCCCCGGTGTACGGTTTGCCGTGACCAAAGAATTGCCGGTGGCGTTTGCATTGGCTGGCGGGGCCGCCATGCGGGCAAAATTGCCCATGTCGAGACCGGCGCAGAAGGCGCGACCTTCGCCCGATAGAACAATGGCCCGAACGCCAGGTTCGCTCTTTAAGCGTTCGCCCATGTCGATCAGGGCCTGGAACATGGCATCGTCCAGGGCGTTCATCTTGTCGACGCGAACCAGGCGGACGTCTGCCACCCCGTCCGTAAGCGTCAGTTGAATACGATCTTCCATGGGAAACTCCCTGCAGGCTTTATTTGAGGTGTTGTCTGAGAGGGTGTCACGAATTTTCGAGGACGGCCACCATGACCCAGCGTCAGTCGCCCTCCTGCCCTGGCAGAATCGCGTGGCCAGGGCGCGAGGTCACGCTTTCGAGAATGGGGGCCTCGTCATAGGGCGGGAGGCTGGAATCAATGGCTTCCAAGGCCCTGCGGATCTCATCATGTCGTTCGGCGGTCAGCCGCCAGCCCATGACACACACGCCCCCCAGCATCACGAAAACGATGGGGCCAATAATATAGGCCAGCTGCAGATTGTGGATGGCCGCCGGCGTATTCTGGGCCCCCTCCTTGGCCACATATCCAAGTCGCTCAAGCAGGGGAAAGGTCAGGCCGATGGCAAAGGCCCCCGCGATCTTCGCCGCCAGGGTGTTCAAGGCGTAAATCAGGCTGAGCTGCTCCTTGCCCTGTTCAAGACGCACTTCGTCGCCCACATCGGCCAGCATGGCCCGAACCATCAGGTCAAATCCCGAGGCCATGAAACCGCACCAGAACATGGGCAAGAGGCCTGCGATCACATTGCCCCTGGGAATGATCATTAGGGTGCAGAGGCCAAGAGAATAGGCCGTTGTGGTGACCATGAGGGTGCGGTGCTTGCCCAAGCGACGGGACAGCTGCGCAGTCAAAGGCGCACCGAAGACTCCGGCCAGGATGTAGAGCAGCAGCAGACCTGAGGCGATCGCGGGGGAATAGCCCAGACTGTCTGTGAAATAGAAGAGATAGAGCGCGCTCATCCAGCCTGGGCCCAGGGTCAGACACACTTGGGCGAGGAATAGCCGCATCAGGTCGGGCTTAACGACGAGACTGAGATAGTCGCGGATGTGAAAATGGCTGCCAGCAAGGGCGCGGTTGGGGGTTTCTGAGGTCGTGGCGACGGTAAAGCCAATGGTCAGGGGCGCGACGATCAGGATGAACCACCCCATCTGCGGCACTGCGGCAGCGTTGCCATAGCCCAAAGCCTTTGAAAAGATTGGGATCAGCAGGACAATGACAGCGCCTATGACCCCGATTGCCGTGACAATGCCGAAGACCTGGCTGCGCTCATGGTAGCGGGTTGAAAGCGTGGCCCCCCAGGCCGAATGTCCCAGGGCCAGGATGGATGTTGCCAGGTAGTAGATCAGCAGCCAGACGATCAGATACCCAAACCCAACGCCGTGGGGCGCCATGAAGAGGGCGTAGACCGAAACCATGAGAATGGGTGCGCCGAGCGCCATCCAGGGCCGATAGCGTCCAAATCGGGTCTGGGTCCGGTCCATAACCAGGCCCAGGACGGGATCAACCACAAGGTCGAGCATGCGAACCGTCGCCCAGGCACCGCCCACTGCTGCGAGGCTGACCCCAAGGTGGCTTGCAAAATAGGGCGGCAAATAAACCGCCACTGCCACGGCCAGACATCCGAGGGGAAAATTTCCCGCCGCAAACGCCAGAACCGCACTTAGTTTCAAAGGGGGTCTACCAACGCCATCAGCACTCAAAGCACATACTCCACTCCGAAGACACGCTTCGGCGGCTCCAAAAAGACGTTAGTCGCCGGCCAGGGCAAGGGGTCATCGATAGCGGATCAGGGCTTCCTGGGTTGCCGAGGCGACCAAGCGTCCGTCCTGGGTAAAGATTGAGCCGCGATTGAAACCTCGACCTCCCGATGCCGACGGACTGTCTTGGACATAGAGATGCCATTGGGAAAAATCAGAAGGGTGATGGAACCACAGTGCGTGGTCGAGGCTGGCCACCTGAAGCCGTCCTGAATCCCACTCCACCGCATGGGGGCGCAGGGAGGCGTCCAAGAGGGTCATGTCGGACCCATAGGCCAAGGCGCATTGATTGGCCGCAACATCCTGCCCAAGAGACTGTCGGGCCCGGAACCAGCACATATCGATGGGCGGGAGCTTGCCCTTAAAGCCCGGAGGCTTGGGATCGCAGGGCCGGACTTCAACGGGCCAGATTTTCCGGCTCTCGGGCTCAAGCCCGGCCTTGGCCCGGAGTTCCTCTTCATTCAGCAGGGTCTCAGGGGCGGGCGGTTGCGGCATTTGCAACTGGTGCTCAAACCCGGTTTCTGGCGTCTGAAAGGATGCCGCCAGGTTGAAAATCTGCTTCTCATTCTGGATGGCAACCACCCTGCGCACAGCGAAGCTGCCCCCGTCTCGGGCCCGGTCCACCTGAAAGAGGATCGGAATCTTCGGATCCCCAGGCCGAATGAAATAGGAATGCAGAGAGTGGCAATGGCGGCCCTCAATGGTCCGATAGGCCGCCATCAGGGCTTGGGCTACCACCTGCCCCCCATAGATCCGCCGGTGTCCGTCGCCGGGGGTCTGTCCCCGGAACATATCCAGGTCCAGGGCCTCGAGGTTGAGGATGTCCAGAAGTTCGTTTGGCGCTGTCATGATCAAAATTGTACTGGGGCGAGATCTTTTAGACGGGGCAGGGCGAGATCTTTTTCGGACAGTGTCGCGGCGTCTTCCGACACGCCCCAGTTAATCCCAAGGTCTGGATCATTCCAAATCACGCCCCCCTCGCATTTGGGCGCATAATCGCCGTCCACCTTGTAGGCCAGAACGCAATCAGGGCCGAGGGTCACATAGCCATGGGCAAAGCCCCTCGGCACCAGAAGTTGCTCGCCACCCTCGGCGGTTAACTTGGCACCGACCCACTTGCCAAAGGAGGGGGAGCCAGGACGCACATCTACCGCCACATCGAAGATCGCCCCCGCCACCACACGAACCAGCTTGGCCTGAGCATGGGGAAAGGTTTGGAAGTGAAGACCGCGAACCGTGCCCGCCTTGCCATTGAAGGCTTGGTTGTCTTGGACAAAATCGTAGTCTAGGCCCTTAGAGGCCATGGTTTTCCGGCTCCAGGTTTCGGAAAACCAGCCTCTAGCATCGCCGTGGCGCTTGGGCGTGATAAGCAAGACATCGGTGATGGCGAGCGGGGTAATCGTCGTCATAGGACCTCTGAATCAGAAAGCGATGCGACCGATGGCGCGAGACGCCGCGAAAAACAAGCCCGCCAAGCGATATCCTGGGGTCTCTGTCCTGATTGTCGCCTACGAAAGCGGCGAATATCTCGGCCAATGCCTTGCGGCCTTAGAGGCGCAATCCTTCCAGGATTTTGAAATCATCATGGTGGATAACGCGTCGAGCGATGGCGCGCCCCAGGCGGCGATCGAGATGTTTCCGAAGGTAAAGCTCATTGCTGCAGGGTCGAATCTTGGTTTCGCGGCGGGCATGAATCTGGCGGCGTCCCATGCCACCGGCGACTGGCTGGCCCTGATCAACCCTGACGCCTTCGCCGCGCCAGATTGGCTAGACAAGCTTTACGCAGCGACCCAGGCGCACCCAAGCCTGAAGGCCTTCGGATGCCGGCAATCCATGGATGACGACTCCGGACGGCTAGACGGCATGGGCGATGTCATGGCCTTGGCAGGATTTCCCTTTCGCGGGGGTTATGGACGGCCAGATCCTGGGCCCATCCAAGCCGGCGAGACCTTTTCGACCTGTGGCGGTGCCATGCTGATCGACAGGGCGGTGTTTCAAAGTCTCGGGGGTTTTGACGACCGCCTGTTTTGTTATTGCGAGGACGTGGATCTTGGCTACCGCCTGCGGCTGGCTGGTATGGCCAGTTGGGTGGTTCCAGAAGCGGTGGTTCGACATGTGGGGTCGGCCTCTTCGGGGGGGCCGCGCTCAGACTTTGCGGTTTTTCACGGCTCTCGAAACCGGGTTTGGGTCTTCATCAAGAATACCCCCCCGGTCTTGTTCTGGCTGACCCTGCCCCTGCACATACTGGCGACCTTGGTCCTCTTCATGCGCCACGCCATGCGCGGCGAACTGGCGGCCCCTCTCAGGGGCTTAAGGGCCGCCCTTGTTGGCCTGCCCATGATCCTCGCCGCCCGCCGTGAAACTCAGGCCAAACGCCAGGTGACATCCTGGGAGATTGCGGCGGCCATGACCTGGAACCCCTTAGATCTCTTGCTCCGGCGGGTGGTTATTCACAGGCCCAAGCCATAAGCCGGACCATGAACTGCGCGCCGCGCTCTATTTGCTGGCGCTCCACATACTCATTGGGCTGATGGGCTTGCTCTATGGAGCCTGGCCCGCAAATGACCGTGGAAAAGCCCGCTTCCTGAAACTGCCCGGCTTCGGCGGCGTAGGACACCACCCGAGATGGGCCATTGTCACCTGTTATGCGGCGCACAAATGCCTCGGCGGCGCTATCAGGCTCAGGCGTAAGCGGTGGTGTGCCTGCCCCCTGAACCAAGACGGCACCACACTCGGCAAATCTGGACTTCAAGGCCTGATCGAGCTCAACGACCTTGGTCCTGAAGGGCGCAAGAATAGTATCAGGGTCCTGGCCAGCCGGGCACCGCAGGTCAAACTGGAAGGTACATTCCTGGGCCAGGATATTTCCGGCAGTCCCTCCATTGAGCAGGCCAATGGTCAGGGTCGCGTGGCCTGGTAGAAATGGTGACAGGGGATCGGCCTCGACCTCCAACCGATCGGCCAGGGCCTTTAAGTCGGCCAAGAGGGGTATGGACTCCATAACCGCCGAGACCCCCAGATGTGTCAGGCTCGAATGGGCCTCATGGCCGGTGACGGTGACCCGATAGGTGGAAATGCCCTTGTGACCGTTCACGGCCTCCATATTGGTCGGCTCTCCCACCACAACAAAGGCGGGGGCGGGAACCTCTGCCACTAGGGTCGCGATCATGGCCGGGGACCCCAGACAGCCGATTTCTTCGTCATAGGAAAAAGCCAGATGCACGGGCTTGCGCATATTGGCGGCGAGAAGGTCGGGTGCCGCCGCCAGGGCAAGGGCCAGGAACCCCTTCATGTCGCAGGTCCCCCGCCCATAGAGCCGGCCATCATCCTTCTCGGTGAGGACAAAGGGGTCAGTATCCCAGGCCTGCCCCACGACGGGGACCACGTCGGTATGGCCCGACAGGACGACGCCGCCGGGGATATTGGGCCCCAGGGTGGCGATCAGGTTGGATTTGGTCCCGTCAGCATTGACGACCCTCCGGTGGGGGACCCCCAGGTGGTCAAGATAGGTTTCGACCCATTGGATCAGGTCGAGATTGGATAGATGTGAGGTCGTATCGAACCCGACCAGCTGGCCTAAGATGTCGATCGCGCGGGTCGTAAGGTCCATGGGCCATCCAGGTGTCAACGAAAGTTCACCATCTGTCTTATCGGCTTCTTGGGACTGGCAAACCTAGATTTTCTGGCATGGAAAAAGGGTTTTCAGAGTGGTGGCACCACCCGTCAGGGCCAGAGGATCGCCATCTGGTGCGGGCCCGGGAGCTATTGGACAGTTTTGACGTCTGGTTGACGGAGCGACTGTCGGTGGCCCGAAACCGTCGGCAGAATCTTGCCTTTTTCGATACAGATCTGCGCCGCGACCCCGAAGGTCACTGGAATGGATGGGCGCATCTCTATTTTGACCCCGATGATCCCCCTGTCCTAGGGCGTCAGTGGACCGTCTATCGGCTGTTTCCAGCCTCTGACCAGATCAGCCCTGCTGTTTATGACCAGGTCCCGGCAGGACGCCAAGCAGCTCAATCTTGAAGATCAAGGTGCTGCCGGGTGGGATTTCGCCTGCACCGTTCTCCCCATAAGCCAGGTTGGCTGGCACATAGAGTAACCAGGCGTCTCCGGGCCGCATGAGCTGAAGGGCTTCAATCCAACCTGGGACCAGGGCGTCTAGGGGCAGGGCGGCGGGAACGCCCCTTTGATAGGACGAATCGAACACCTTGCCGGAGATCAGCTTGCCTTCGTAATTGACCTTCACCTCATCCCCAGGAATGGGTTTGATGCCGTCCGCGGGGCCAGATTTGATGATCTTGTACTGAAGTCCAGAGGGCAGGGTGACGACCCCCTGGGCCTTGGCATTCGTCGCCAGGAAGGTGCGGCCCTCGTCCAGAGCCGCAGAGGTCACCGCCGCGCGATCTGGTCCGCAGGCACTAAGACCCAGGGCGATCAGGCCCGCAATAAGCCAAGAGGTTTTCATCGGGCGAGGCTCTCCAAGGCGCGGGGCGGATAGCCCTTCTCGCGAAGAACTTCCATGATTTCAAGAGTATGCTGGGCATCACGGGTTTCGATCATGATGTCGAATTCCGCGCCCTTGGCGGGCACATCCAGGGCCAGACGATTATGGGCCACTTCGACAATATTGGCGCCCATCTGGCCGATGACCGCCGAGACCGTCGCCAGGAGCCCGGGACGATCGTCGCCGATGATCCGAAGGGAGACAAGTCTTTGCTCGCGCACAAGTTCCCGGGTCAGAACCGAGGCCAGCAGACGGGTATCGATATTGCCGCCCGTGATAATCACCCCGACCTTCTTGCCGCGGAATTTCTCGGGATAGGCCAGCAGGGCCGCCAGGGCCGCTGCGCCGGCCCCCTCTACCACGGTCTTTTCCACATTGCAGAACAGGGCAACGGCCCTTTCGAAAAAGGGCTCTTCGATCAGCAAGACGTCGTCGATGAGCGGTCTGACAATGCTGTAGCTCAGCTCGCCAACCTGTTTCACCGCAATGCCTTCGGCAATGGTGGCCCCGCCACTGGCGCTCATGGAAACGCCGCGCATCTTAGAGGTAAAGGACGGGTACATGGCCGGCTCCACCCCAATGATCTTGACGTTGGGATTGAGGGATTTGGCCGCAGTTGCGCAGCCGGCGATCAGACCGCCGCCGCCGATTGGTATGGGTAGGACCTCAAGATCTGGCTGGTCCTCAAACATTTCTAGGGCAACTGTGCCCTGCCCGGCCATGACCTGCAGGTTATTGAACGGGTGAACAAAGGTCAGCTCCCGTTCGTCGCAGATGCGTTTGGCGACGCCTGCCGATTCGTCATAGTTGTCGCCGTCGATCACCACTTCAGCGCCGTGCGCCCGGGTCTGTTGCACCTTCACGAAGGGTGTCGACTTGGGCATGACAATGGTCACAGGCACGCCCAGGCGCGCCGCGTGATAGGCGAGGCCTTGGCTATGATTTCCCGCAGAAGCGGCGATGACGCCACGCTTGGCCTCATTGTCGGAGAGTTGCAGCAGGGTGTTGAGGGCCCCGCGCTCCTTATAGGCGGCTGTGAACTGGAGGTTCTCGAACTTAACCCAGACCTCAGCCCCGGTAATCTCTGACAAGGTCCGAGAATGACGGAGCGGCGTGCGTTCAACGCGCCCCTTCACCCGCTCAGCCGCGGCGCGGATATCATCAAGTGTTAGGGTCATGGCAAAGCCGAAAGAGGTCAGAAGTCGAAAAAGAGGCCACCTCTAGAGCATGTTCAGATGGGTGGGAACCGGGTATTGGATCGAAACAGGCCCTAAGATGCTGAATTAGAGCCGCTTTTATATTTTGAAAGGGCTCTATCTCAGGCGAAAGGCCCCCTGATATGGGGGTGACTTGCGCCCAGGCTAAGCCTTAGCGAAGGCTGCGGATGACATCCAGACGACGGCGCGCCCGGGCCGGGTAGTGGGAAAATCGACCCAGGGGTAGGGCTTCTGCCAGGGCGCTGGCGCCATAGGCGGTCTGCCGCATCCAGGTGAGGGGCGAGGCCAAGCCGACACTGCCATAGGTGACCCCGTGGGTAATGTTGCCCAAGGCCCGCTTGAATTGATAGTCACCGGTACCGAAGTCCAATCGCTGAAGGCCGACCCCGCCCATCCATTTCAGAATTTCCTGAAACAGCAGGACCCCAGGAGAGACCCGGTCAAACCGAGGGTCATGGGAAATCAGCCAGGCGTTCATGGTCTTGCCTGAGTGAATGTGTAGGTGGGTTGCTGCCAAGGCATCGCCAAAATGGAGGGTGAAGAGGGCACCTCCGAAGTCTGGCGTTCGGCGTCTCAGGAGATCTTCCAGCATACGACGGGGCCAGGGCGGGCCGAAAATGTCGCTACGGCCTGTGGCGCGCAACTGCTGTGACTTTGCCGCCAGCAGGCCTTCGAAGGCTGAGGAAGATTGGGCAAGCGGGGTAAAGCGTATAGGCCCAAATTCCTTTTCGGCATTCCGGCGTGAGGTGCCGAGCTTCTTGAACAGCTTTTCACCCGCCGCCCGCTTTTCAGCCTCATAGGCGGCGTATCCTTGCGGCATGTCTGCCAGGCGCTGGTCGGTGCGCCCCTTACCATAGGGCCTAAACGCCTCTTGCGTCTCCAACTGCAGGGTAAAGTCATAGCGATGGACCCCGAGGGCGCGGACCAGGTCTTTAGGATCGAACTGCAGACCGGGTTCGGCGATCACCGCCTGTAAATCGCTAAACGGGGCACCGACTGGCAGGGCAGTAAAGCGTCCGGCGCGGACCGGGAAAAATCCCCGCGCCTGGCCGCCCTCGCGCAGAATTGCGACCTTGAAGGTATAGGGGCCATCGGCCTGAGCCCGCTCGACGGTTTGTGCCCAGTAGGGGGACAGAAAGGGGTGATCCAGGGCGGGATCCAAGCGCATTATCTCGACCCATCGCGCAAGATCCTCTGCCGACAGGTCTCTGGGTCGGACAATATCGATCTGCAAGGTCGGGTGTTCCCCAAGGTGAGCTTTGAGCGCGTCACCGGATATCTAGGGGATGAAGTCTTTCCGGCTGATTTAAATCAGATCTGTGTCGAATTCAGACACCCAATGGCCGGCCTCGACCTCAATGAGTTTAGGGACGTAAGCTTCCCCCTGAACCCCAGGCCGGCGGGCGGAGGGCAGGAAGCGCAGGGCGCTGTCGGGGTCCATGGGGCTACCCATAATGCCGGGGAGCTTCAGGCGTTTTCGGGCACGTTCTGTGGCGGGATCGGGAATGGGTGCGGCCGAGAGCAGGGCCTTTGTGTAGGGGTGTCGGGGATCGGTGTAGAGTTGATCTCGCCCGGCTAATTCCATGACCTTGCCGAGGTAGAGCACCATAACGCGGTGGCTGATCTCGCGAACCACAGCCAGATCATGGCTGATAAAAATCATCGCCATGCCCATCTGCTGCTGAAGCGAAATCAATAGGTCGATAATCTGGGCGCGAATGGACACATCGAGGGCCGAAACGGCTTCATCGCAGATCACCAGGCGGGGTTTCAGGATGATTGCGCGGGCAATGCCGACCCTTTGGGTCTGCCCCCCCGACAATTCATGGGGATAGCGATTAATCAGATCAATGGAGATGCCAGCGGCCTGCATT
This sequence comes from uncultured Alphaproteobacteria bacterium, assembly GCA_937920085.1. Taxonomy (GTDB): domain Bacteria; phylum Pseudomonadota; class Alphaproteobacteria; order Caulobacterales; family Caulobacteraceae; genus Phenylobacterium. Next base: position 19,146 of record CALETE010000059.1, read on the forward strand.
GCCGCAGCGACCTCTATATCGCGGTCAAGGCGGGCAAGATCGGGGCGGTAGACCAGCAAGGGTTCAGCTATAGAATCGCCAATGGTCATTCTGGGGTCGAGGCTGGCCATGGGGTCTTGAAAGACGATTTGTAGGTCCCGTCGGGCCTGCCGGAGGGTTTCGCTATCGGCCTTTGTGATGTCGCGGCCAAGCACGGTCACTGATCCGGTGGTCGACGGCAAGAGGTTCAAAATGGCGCGGGACAGGGTGGATTTTCCGCAGCCGCTTTCCCCGACCACGCCCAGGGTTTCCCCCTGGCGCACCTCAAGACTGACTCCGTCAACGGCGCGCAAGACCTGAGCAGGCTTTCCCCACCCCTGAGGTTTCATAGGAAACCAGACCCTGATGTCCTCTGCGGCAACGATCACCGGCGCATCGTCTGAGACCCGCGCAGGGGTCGGTCGCCCGCCCCTATCCTGCCGATCCAGCCGGGGGATCGCACTCAGCAAGGTCTTTGTGTAGGTCTCTTTAGGGGCGGCAAAAATCGCCTCAGCGGTCCCGGATTCTACAAAGGCACCGTCTTTCATAACGCAGACCCGATCTGCCAACCGCGCGATCACGCCCATATCGTGGGTGATCAGCACCAAGGCTGTCTGAGTTTCCCGCTGAAGTTCAGCCATCAGGTCGAGAATTTCAGCCTGCACTGTCACATCCAGGGCGGTTGTCGGCTCGTCCGCAATGAGCAGCTTGGGCGCGCAGGACATGGCGGCGGCGATCATGACCCTTTGGCGCATACCGCCGGATAACTCATGGGGAAACTGGGTGGCGCGACGGGCGGCATCGGGGATTTTTACCCGGTCCAACCAGGCGCGGGCTTCGGCCTCAGCCGCGCGCGCCGAGAGACCTTTGTGAAGGCGAAGGGGCTCGGCGATCTGCGCCCCAATCTTCATGTGGGGTGTCAGGGCCGTCAGCGGGTCCTGGAAAATCATGGTCATTTTCGAGCCGCGAATCTGATTCAACGCCCGAGGCTTCAGCCCAAGCAAGTCCTGACCCAGAAAGCGGGCAGACCCCGATGCCCGGCCATTGCGGGCCAAGAGACCCATGACGGCCATAAAGGTTTGGCTTTTTCCAGACCCGCTTTCTCCCACCAAGCCCAGGGTTTCGCCGGGGTTGATGGACAAGGACACACCACGCACCGCATTTACGATCCCGTCGTGGGTGTCAAAGTCCACGACCAGATCCTTTAGGACCAAAACAGGATCTAATTTGTCGTCGGCCAAGGAGCCCTCTTCCGGTGGGGTGAGTCGCCGACCATAGTCTGAGTTTCCCATGAGACGAAACCGTGGTCGTCTTGCGCAAACCCGCTAGAATGGTGCTGTGACCCAAGCTTCTGAACCGCCGCCGCACCTTCGGCCAGCCCTGTTCCTAGATCGGGACGGTGTTCTCAATGAGGACAAGGGCTATGTCCACCTTTGGGAGGATTTTTGCTGGGTGCCTGGGGCTAAGGCGGCGATTTGTGCCTTTAATCGCGCCGGCTGGCTGGTTTTTGTGGTGACCAATCAGTCTGGGGTCGGCCGCGGATATTACACCGAGGATGACGTGAATGCGCTTCATCGGCAGATGGCAGCAGCCCTCGAGGAGGTGGGCGGCTGGGTTGATAGGTTCTATTATTGTCCCGACCATCCCGAAGCTGCAGACCTTCGATACCGTCATCCAGACCCCCCCGATCGCAAACCCAATCCGGGCATGTTGCTTCGAGCCATAGCCGAATGGCCTGTGGACCTCGAAAAATCCCTGATGGTTGGAGACAAGGCGGGGGATATCGAGGCCGGACGCCGGGCAGGGGTAAGGGCGCGGCGATTTGAAGGCGGTGACCTTCATGACTTCCTGAGACCAGAATTGCCCTCACCTTCCCTTGGGTGATGATTGACCCAGGGGATTTCTGAACGCCATCCTGCTCCCATGTCTGAAGTTCCGACCGATCGTGTCATTGTCGACCGCATGGCCAATTCCACACCCCAGGCTATAGCCTTGGGCTTTGAAGCGATTTCAATGGCCGAAGGCCGCGCCATGATGCGTGCGCCCTGGCGGGAGGATCTTGTGGAGGTGGTCGGGTCAAGGGCCCTGGCCTCTGGGGTGATCACCACCCTCATGGACCATTGCAGTGGTATGGCCGTGGCAGCGGTAGAGGAAGACCGGTTTCCCACCGCAACCCTCGACCTGCGGATCGACTTTCTAAGGCCGGCGGCCCCTGGGGCGGGCGTGATGGTCGAGGCCCATTGCTACAAATCCACCGACACCCTGGCCTTTGTCCGAGCCACCGCCTGGGATGCGAGCCCAGATGACCCCATTGCCACGGTTCAGGCGGCCTTCGTCTTGAATGGCCCTCAATCGCCTAGGCCGACATTGTGATTGAGAAGATCGCCCGACTTCAGGCGTTTTTAGACGCCCGGCCCTATGCGCAGTTCCTAGGTGCAAGGGCCGATGCCCGCGATGGCAACCTTGTTCTGGTCCTGCCTTTTTCGCCGCATTTGATTGGAAATACTGCCCTGCCAGCTCTGCACGGTGGCGTCATTGGGGCCATCATGGAGCTATCGGCCCTGTCCCAGCTGAGCCTGGATCACCCCCGACACAGCCCCCATCAGACTATTGATGTCACCATAGAATACCTCAGGCCGGGCCGCGCCCAGACCACCTATGTGTCAGCCCACCTGAAAAAGGTAGGTCGTCGCATCGCCAATATTCAGGTGGAGGCCTGGCAGGACTCCCCTGCCCAGCCCATTGCCGCCATGCGCGGGCATTTTTTACTTGGTGCTGAGGGCTAGCGCCTTTTGCTCTGCGTGAACGGCGTCGAGATTGCTCTGCGCCTTGGCAATGGCTTCGGCATTCTTTTCATTGCGAGCCTCGATCAGGGCTTCCGTCGCCTCCATTTCGCGTACGGGCAGGAGGTGGCTGTTGTCAGCGACCTTGAAGGGCCCGGTCTCAATGCCCTTGAGGATTTCCCGCTGGCGGGCAGCCTCTGGCGAGGTGCCGACACCATAGGAAAAGATGAAGGCGCGAACCTTGGCCTTAACGGATTCCGGCACGTCCTTGCGCCAGATCATCGGATCTTCAGGGATGGTGGGCGAGGTCCAAACCACCTGGATATTGGCCAGGGCCTGCTTGGCGGCGGGCTCGGTTTTGGTCGACAGGCGAACGATGGATTGCGTGTTATTGGTGGCGGCGTCCACCTGACCCATGGCGACGGCGAAGAGGTTGGCTTCGTGGTTGGCGCTTTTCACGGTCTTGAAACAGTTGCCCGGCGTCACATTCTTTGGCGCGAACAGATAGGTCATGGGGGCCAAGGTGCCTGAGGTGGATTTCGCATCCCCCATGGCGAAGTTCAGGGTCTTGTCGCAGGCCATGATCTTATCAAGGGTCAGACCGCTGCCCTTCTTCACAATGACCACGGACTGATAGCCATCCGGGCCGCTGGGTTTGGTGGTGCGGGCAAAGACCTCGCCGCCGGACCGGCGTACGGCCTCCAGGCCCGACTGATTGGTGAACCAGCCCATTTCGGTCTGCTTAAAGCGCATGGCTTCGATCAGGGCGGTATAGTTGGATCCGAAAAATGGCTGAACCTTCAGGCCTGTGGCCTTCTCCATGTCGGCCAGGAAGGGTGCCCAGGATTTTTGCGCCGCCTGGGCGTTCTCGGTCGACATGATCGAGAACCGCACAGTGTCCGTGGCGGGGGCGTTTTCTGGGGCCTTTCCGCAGGCTGAAATCAGCAGCAAAAGCGCCAGGGCCATTCCGGATGTGCGCGAGGGTTTGGCGGCATTATTCATGGGGTCTGGCTCTCCTTTTTTATAGTTTGCGCTGCGTTTCGTGTCGGTCTTATGAATTGTCTGCTTGAGGCCGTCGCCATTGAGGGCTAACGCGCGGGCCATGTCACTGCAAGGTCTCTCCCATTCCGCCCGCGACGCCAAGAGCTGGCCCTTCGAACAGGCCCGGCTTCTGCTGGATCGCATATTGCGTCTGCGCCTCTCTGACGGAGAGCGCGACCTCGCCGCATCTCTGATTTCCCAGGGAAAGGCCGACGAGGCCGTTAAGACGTTTGAAGCCCTGCAAAGGCCGGTCGTATTCGAGACGGGGTATGGCCCATCAGGTCTGCCACACCTGGGCACATTCGGTGAGGTGGCACGAACCACCATGGTGCGCATGGCTTTCCGGGGCTTGACCGACGATGCCATGGCGACCCGGTTGATTGCCTTCAGCGACGATATGGATGGCCTGCGGAAGATCCCGCCTGGCCTGCCCAATTCTGACCGGTTGGCCGAAGACGTGGACAAGCCTCTGACGGTGGTCCGCGATCCCTATGAAACCCATGACAGTTTCGGGGCGCATAATAATGCCAGGCTGCGGGCCTTCCTTGATGCCTTCGGCTTTGACTATGAGTTCGCCTCCTCCACCGAATGCTATCGCAGCGGGATCTTTGATCAGACCTTGCTCACCGCCTTGGCGCGCTTTGAAGGCATCCAGAAAATAATGCTGCCCTCCTTAGGGGAGGAACGCCGCGCAACCTATTCGCCCTTCATCCCGATCAGCCCGACCACCGGGCGGGTGCTCTATGTGCCGACCTTGGAGCGCCATGTGGACCGCGGGACGATTACCTTCCGCGATGAGGATGGGTCCTTGGCTGAGGTCCCCGTCACAGGGGGTTACGTCAAGCTGCAATGGCGTCCTGATTGGGCCCTCAGGTGGACAGCCCTAGAGATCGACTATGAAATGAGCGGCAAGGACCTGATCGACAGCGTCCGTCTGTCTAATCAGGTCTGCAAGGTGCTGGGCGGAACGCCCCCAGCAGGATTCCACTACGAACTCTTCATGGACGAGAACAATCAGAAGATTTCCAAGACCAAGGGCAATGGCCTGACCATGGAGGAGTGGCTGCGCTATGGCGCGCCGGAAAGCCTCGCCTATTACATGTACCAGTCGCCCAAATCGGCGAAGCGGCTGTATTTTGATGTTATTCCAAAGGCAACGGACGAGTATCTGCAGCAGCTGGATGCCTACAACCGCGCCCGAGTTGATGCGTCAAATGTGCCCGCCATTGATAATCCCGCCTGGCACGTGCATCGCGGCGCCCCGCCCGAAGCCGGATCGCCCGTGTCCTTCTCCCTGCTGCTGAACCTGGTGTCTGCGGCTGACGCCTCCACCAAGGACATTCTGTGGGGCTTTATCCGGACCTATATTCCGGGTGCGACGGCGGAAACCCAGCCCCTGCTGGACCGGCTGGCTGACTATGCGATCCATTACTACGAGGACTTCGTAAAGCCCAATAAGCGCTTCCGGGCCCCTGATGCCATGGAGCGTGCAGCTATTGAGGATCTGGCAGCGCGCTTCCGGGCTCTTCCCGCCGGATGTCAGGATGCCGAGTTGATCCAGGCTGAGGTCTATGAGGCAGGTAAGACAGCAGGCTTCGAGCCCCTGCGACTTTGGTTCACCGCACTTTACGAGGTCCTGTTGGGGCAGAGCCAGGGCCCCCGGTTTGGCTCCTTTGCCGCCATATTCGGATTGGATCGCACCATAGATTTGATCGAACGCGCCCTGGCTGGGCACCTGATCAGCGGGGCAAGCGCGGAATAAGTGATCATCGTTCATATTGACGTGCACGGAAGCTAGACTTACGCTCCCGGAAGGTAAAATGACCTTCGGGGAGGAAGTTCCAATGCCGACTGATCTGCGCCGTCCGATCCGGACCTTCACGATCCGACAGCTTTGCCAGGAATTTAAGTGCACGCCTCGCGCCCTGAGGTTCTACGAGGACAAGGGGCTGCTGACCCCGGCCCGCGATGGCATGAACCGGGTGTATTCCTATCGGGATAGGGCAAGGCTCCAGCTGATTTTGCGGGGGAAGCGGGTTGGTCTCGCCCTCGCCGAGATTGGCGAAATTCTTGACCTTTACGAAGTCGATGATGGCGGGGCGACCCAGAATGCCAAGTCCTTGGCCAAGTTCCGGCAGCGCATTGTCGCCCTCCAGGCGCAAAGAGAAGACATCGACAACGCCATTCAGGAACTGGAAGACGCCAGCAAGCGTCTAGAGAGCCATCTGGCCCAGACCCGCCCAGACCTCCTGCCCCAGGCTGCCGATTACGACCAGGTCCTGCGGGCACGACTGGGGGACCTCGAGCACACCAAATAGGGCTCGAATTCAAAAGTTTAGGATGGTTTTGGTCTGAGAACTGGCTCTCGCGGCTGAGAATATGCTCTAGTGCGTCTGTGCAAGACCCGGAGTGCTCATGACCTACCAGCCCCCTGTTCGCGACCACCTCTTCATCCTGGCTGATATTCTGAATATCGATCAGTATGGCGACCTGCCCGGCTTCTCTGATGCGCCCATGGATGTGGTGTCGCAGATCATTGAAGAGTCTGGAAAATTCACAGCTGAAGTTCTGGCCCCCCTAAACGCCGTGGGCGACAAGGAGGGCTGCCACTGGTCTCCTGACCATACGGTGACGACCCCCAAGGGCTTTAAGGAAGCCTATGCTCAACTGGTCGAAGGCGGTTGGCCAGCCCTAGGGGCAGAGCCTGCCTATGGCGGACAGGGCCTGCCTCACGTGATCAATCTGTCATTCACGGAGATGTGCTCCTCGGCCAATATGGCCTTTGGCATGTATCCGGGCCTGACCCACGGTGCCTATTCGGCCATTCTCGCCGGTGGAAGCCCCGAGCAGAAAGACCTCTACCTGCCCAAGCTGGCCTCAGGTCAGTGGGGCGGCACCATGAATCTAACTGAGCCCCACTGCGGTACGGACCTGGGTCTTCTGCGCACCAAGGCGGTCCCGCAAGCTGATGGCAGCTACAAGATTTCCGGCACCAAGATCTGGATTTCTGGCGGCGAGCACGACCTGGCGGAAAACATTGTCCATCTGGTTCTGGCCCGCATCGAAGGTGCCCCAGAGGGGGTGCGCGGGATTTCCCTGTTCATTGTGCCAAAGTTCTTGCCTGACGCCGACGGTAAGCCCGGTGCGCGCAACAGCGTCTATTGCGATGGCCTTGAAGAGAAGATGGGCATTCATGGCAACGCCACCTGCGTGATGCGGCATGAAGAGGCTACGGGCTGGTTGGTGGGAACTGAGAACCAGGGCCTGCGTATCATGTTCGTCATGATGAACGAGGCGCGGATTGGGGTGGGGCTGCAGGGCATAGCCCAGGCTGAGGCCGCCTATCAGGCAGCGGCTGCCTTCGCCAAGGATCGACTGCAGGGGCGCTCCCTTACGGGTCCCAAAAATCCAGAGGGGCCCGCAGATCCCATTATTGTGCACCCTGATGTCCGGCGGATGCTGATGGACAGCCGCGCCATTATCGAGGCCGGGCGCACCTTCCTGTTCTGGACGGCCATGCACGGAGACCTTGCCCATTCGCACCCTGATGACGCGGTGCGCCAGAAGGCCGGAGACTACATGGCCCTGATGACCCCGGTGCTGAAGGGCTATCTCACGGATCGGGGCCTGAAGGTCTGTTCCGATGCCCTACAGATTCATGGCGGGTCCGGGTTTACCGAGCACTTCCCCGCCAGTCAGTACATGCGCGATGTGCGCATTTCCCTGATTTATGAGGGGACAAACGGCGTTCAAGCCCTGGACCTGGTGGGTCGCAAGCTGGCCGCCGACGGCGGTCGCGCCGTGATGAGCTTCTTTGCCGAAATTGACGCCTTCGTTGCGGCTCATGGAGAAGATCTCACCTTGAAGCCCTTTGTCGAAGGGCTTGATGCCGCAAAGGCCCAGCTTCAAGACGGCACCATGTGGCTCATGCAGAATGGACTGGCCAACCCTGACAATGCCGGCGCGGCCTCCACCGATTACATGCACCTCTTTGGTCTAACGGCCCTGGCCTATATGTGGGCCAAAATCGCCCTGGTGGCCCAGACCAAGATCGCGGCCGGGGATAGCGACCCCTTCTATGCCAATAAGCTGGTGATTGGACGTTACTATTTGCAGCGGATTCTGCCCGATACGGGTAGCCATCTTGCCAAGCTGAAGTCGGGCTCTGAGCTTATGATGGCCCTCCCGGCTGACGCCTTCTGACATGGCGACCTATACCGCCGAGGTGGTGTGGACCCTCAAGGAGGGGGAGGACTTCGCCCATGGCCGCTATAGCCGCGCCCACAGCCTGACCTTCGACGGCGGGGTCACTGTCCCGGCCTCAGCCTCCCCCCATGTGGTTGGCAAGTGGGCCGATGTGTCGGCTGTCGATCCGGAAGAAATGCTCGTGGCGGCTTTGTCCAACTGCCACATGCTCACCTTTTTGCATAAGGCGAGATTGGCTGGATTTATTGTGACCCGTTATGCCGATCATGCTGAAGGGGTTATGGCAGAGACGGCGCCGGGCCGCCTGGCCATGACCAAGGTTTGGCTGAAGCCGGACATCACCTGGCAGGGCTTAGCCCCGACCCCGGCTCAACTCACCGCCTTGCATCATGCTGCCCACGACGAGTGCTATATCGCAAACTCCGTACGAACCGAGGTCGTCGTCGCCTCAAGCTGAGCAGGCATGGGTTTGGGCGGTCCAAGAACCCGCCCATCGCGCTCTGAAACCGTCGTTCAGTCCGCCACGAGGTGACTTTTGGCGGGATTGACGGGGGACGGGTTTTCTACTTTTGTCATTGGGCAGAAGAGGCGGTGATTCAGGGTGAATTTTAGGTGTTTTGCTGTCGCCATTCTTGCAGACAGCAATGCGTCTTGAATAAGCGACTGCAAGACTTGTGCTGACCCTTCCGAGCACGACCTTAGTGTTCGTAAAATAATTATTGGGGCTTTGAATCGACATGAGTAATAGTCTGGTTTTCATGAATATGTTGAAGGGCAAACCGGCTGCCCCGACTGCGAAACCTGACGATGCTCCAGCCCTGGAAGCCGATAGCATTGAAATGCTGGCAGCTGAAGGCGGCGAACGGCTTGAGGAAATCTCCCGGGTCATTGACGAGGCCTCCCGCGAACTTCTGAAGCTGGACCAAGCCCGGGCGGCCCTTGAGTCCCTGACCGAACCCCTTCGCGCAGAGTTCAAGGCGAAGATTAAGGATAATGCGCAACTGGCCTCAGTTAATTCCAAGCTGGGCCTGACGCAGAATCGACTGAATGAGCGTGAAGCCGAGCTTAAGCAGGCCCTGTCCCGCGCCTCCGAGCTTGAGGCGAACCTCAGCGCAGCGACGGAAGCAAATGAGCTTTTGACGGCGACCAAGCAGTCCTGCGAGCGGGATATCATTGAACTTCGCGCTGCCCTCCAAGAGATGCGGTCAGAGAACGAGGAGCTCAAGGTCGAAAGACAAATCAGCCTGAACAGCCATAGCGCCCTGGGTATTGAAAACGCCTCGCTCTCGGCCCGTATTGCGCAATATGTCGCTTACGAGCGGGAAGCGGCTGCCCAAAAAGAAAAACTCGAGGAGGAAAACGCCCGGGTCCTCTCAGAGGTGGATACCCTGCGCCGTCGATGCGAGCAGGTCCGTGCAGAGGCTACGGACTCAGAACGCCGCGCGGGCGAGATGGAATATGCCCTGAAGAGCGTGACTGAGGAGCGTTCGGTTCTGGAAGCCCAATTGGCGACATTGCGGGCTGAATATGGACGTAACATCTCCGATTATCAGGCAGCTGAAGCCTTGAAGCTGACGGAAATTCAGAAGCTGAAGGATAGCTTGGAAGACGCCCAGGCCAGAAGTGCTCGGCTTGAGACGGCCCGCGAGACCCGGGCTGCAGACCTGCAGGCCATTACTGAGGAGCGCGCCTCCCTGATCCGCACCCTGTCGGCCAAGGACCTCGAGCTGAACCAACTTCGCAGTCGTGCAGATAATCTCGACAGCGCGATGGGTGAACTCAGAGCGCGCATGAGCGATGTTGAGTCCGCCCGGGCAACAGCGATTACCCGCGCCGAAACCCTTGCGAAAGAGAACAGCGTTCTGGAATCCCGAGCTGATCGTGCTGAAATGGGCCTGATCAGTCGGATGGCCGCGTTCAAAAACCTGACAGACAGCTTTGAAGATCACAAGGCCCGGACCAACCAGGAAATCCAGGAGCTGAGCGGTCTGGTGGCGCGCCAGAAGACCGAGCTGGGCATGATGCGTGGGGCGCTTGAGTCCTCAAAGCGTTCCAAGCTCCTGAGCCCAGAGCGAGATCAGTAGACCACAGAGCAGGGTCCGATAACTGCCATCCCGTTATCGGACCAAATCAGGCTCTATGAAAACGTCAGGACGCCGTCGTCCAGAGCCGCAAATCTCAGGCTCATCATGTCGCGGGCATAGTTCTGATGCAGCTTCCAAGGTGCCTTGGATCCCTGCTTGGGGAAGTCGGCGATAGAGCGCTGGACATAGCCCGACGAGAAATCGAGCCAGGGCTCTAGGCCCATGTCTGGATCGGTATTTCGTGGTGTCGCCTGATGGGTACCGGTCTTTTTCATGTGGTTCAAAAGTCGGCAGACATATTCACAGGTCAGGTCGCATTTCAGCGTCCAGGAGGCATTCGTATAGCCGAAGGACGAGGCCAGGTTCGGCACGTCTGAATACATCATGCCCTTATAGCTAAGGGTGGCACCTGGATCGATCGCCTTGCTATCGACGATCAACTGCAGACCATTGAAGACCTGCAAATTCAAACCTGTGGCCGTGACAACCACGTCGGCTGGCAGTTCAGCCCCTGATTTCAGCTTGATCCCGTTAGGGGTGAAGGTCTCGATATGGTCAGTGACCACCTCAGCCTTGCCCCCCTTGATGGCGTTAAAGAGGTCGGCGTCTGGGACCAGGCAAAGACGCTGATCCCAGGGGTTGTAGCTGGGGGTGAAATGGGTTGCCACGTCATAGTCGGGGCCCAGTTCGGCCTTCACCATGTTGATAATGCCGGCCTTGGTGCGGTCGGGCCGGTTGCGGGCAAGGTTGTAGAAGACCATGCCGCCCAGGACATTGCGCCAGCGGATGATCTGATAGGCCAGCATGGAGGGCAGCCACTTGCGCAGCTTGTTGGCCATGGCGTCTTCCGCGGGCCGGGAGACCACATAGGTGGGCGAGCGCTGCAACATGGTGACGTGGGCCGCCGTCTTGGCCATTTCTGGCACCAGGGTGACGGCTGTGGCACCAGAGCCAATCACAACGACCCGCTTGCCGGCATAGTCTAGGTTTTCGGGCCAGTGCTGGGGATGGATCATCTCCCCCTTGAAGTCCTTGGCCCCTGGAAAGTCGGGGGTATAGCCCTTGTCGTAATTGTAATATCCGCCGCACAGGAACAGGAACTGGCAGGTCACCTGAACAGGCTTGCCGTCGACCTGAGACTCGACGGTCCAAAGGCCATCAGCCGTCGACCAGGCTGCGGTCTGGACCCTATGGCCAAAGCGGATATGACCCTCGATGCCTTCGTCCTTGGCCGTATCCTGCACATATTTCAAGATGGAGGGGCCATCGGCTATGGCCTTGGCCTCGGTCCAGGGCTTGAAGGCATAGCCCAGGGTGTACATGTCGCTGTCAGACCGGATGCCGGGATAGCGGAACAGGTCCCAGGTGCCACCGATCGCCTGTCGCCCTTCAAGGATGACATAGGATCGGTCCGGGCAGTTGGTCTGCAGGTGATGGGCCGCGCCAACGCCAGACAGACCGGCACCGATGATTACGACGTCAAAATGATCCAGCGCCATGGGGGGAGGCTCCTTGCGATTCAGGCTCGCTTATCGGACGGCACCCGCTACGGAGCAAGCGCCTCTTTGCCCCCCTAGGTCTAGGCGTGAGAAACGGCCCTAAAGACCGTCAAACAGAGCCGTGGAGAGGTAGCGCTCTGCAAAGCTTGGGATAATGGCGACGATGGTCTTGCCCACATAGTCATCCCGCGAGGCAAGATCAAAGGCCGCGGTGAGGGCCGCGCCCGATGAAATTCCCACCGGAATGCCTTCCTCCCGAGCTACGCGCCGGGCCATGGCGAAGCTGTCATCATTGGAGACCTGGATAATCTCATCAATGATCCCGCGATCCAGGATGGAGGGCACGAAGCCCGCACCAATGCCCTGAATCTTGTGAGGTGCCGGAGCGCCCCCAGATAGTACGGGAGAGGCGGCGGGCTCCACAGCCACCATTTTGAGGGAGGATTTGCGCGCCTTCAGGACCTGTCCGATCCCGGTTATGGTTCCGCCTGTCCCGACCCCTGAAACGACGGCGTCCACCTTGCCTTCAGTGTCATTCCAGATTTCTTCGGCGGTAGACACCCTGTGGATCAGGGGGTTTGCGGCATTGTCGAACTGTTGGGGCAGGACCGCCCCCGGTATGGCCTCTACCAGTTCCTTGGCCCGTGCCACGGCGCCGGCCATACCCCGTTCGGCCGGGGTCAGCTCCAGTTGGGCACCCAGCAAGAGGAGCATTTTGCGACGCTCCACGGACATGCTCTCAGGCATGCAGAGGATGAGCTTATAGCCCTTGGATGCCGCGACGAAGGCCAGGGCTATGCCGGTATTGCCACTGGTAGGCTCGACGATGGTCGAGCCGGACTTGAGAATGCCTTGGGCTTCCAAGCTTTCGATCAGGCTGACCCCGATCCGGTCCTTTACCGAGGAGATCGGATTGAAGAATTCCAGCTTGGCCAGGACGATACCCTTGGGCTTGAGAGCCTTGGTCAGGTTTGGCAGGGCGACCAGCGGGGTATCGCCAATGGTGTCGATGATGGAGGCGTAGATCTTCCCCCGGCCGGTACGCTTGTGATTGGAGGCGTCATAGGTGGCCATGGCCGTTATCCCTGCAAGATGGCGTTGTTGGACTGAACTTAGGCCTGCCGTCAGGATTTGGAAGGGAGCTTGTAGGCCAGGGCGTGCAGGAAATCTAATAGGCCGCGCCTAGGCTCCGCCTTTTTGCCCCGGGAGGGCAGACAAGAGGGGTTCAATAACCTCCCCCGCCAGCCAACGCACGACCGGTATGGCTACGCCGTCCCCGGTCACATACAGGGCTGCCGTCGTCGACCTGGGCAATTTGTAGGATTCCGCTAGCCCCATCAGACGTGCGGTCTCTCGGGGGCTGATCAATCGGGATCGCACCTCGCCCTTTTCGACGATCACGAGGGTCTGCCGCGACGACCCGCCGCGCGGCGTCCTCAGGCATCCGGCCAAGCCGTCAAACCGGACTTCCGCCCTCTGCTGACCCTGGTTTTCGACCCGCCGCGTTCGCCGGAAAAGGGCACCTACCGCACGATCACCTGACGCCTTCAGATCTTCAATTTGCCCCTGGTGCCGGGGGCTCATCAGGGCGATCAGATGCTCTGTTTTTGCCCGAGAATTCCAGATCATGTCCCCGTCAGGTTCGAGGATATCGGCAAGGCGCATATTGCCCAGCAAAGGTGCCGACCCGGCCCAATCTTGCCAAGGCCTTTGCAGGTCAGGCGGCAAGCGATCATAAGCCTTGGCAATCGCGGGCGTCCGGAACGGATTGGGGCCAACCTGGCCCCTAGGCCCTCCATGGGCGGCAATCACAAAGATCCGTGGTCGAGATTGTGGAAGGAAGGGGGCCGCATCAATCTCAAGGGCACCATAGCAATAGCCTTGAGCGGCCAGGGCATGGCAAAGGGCCGTAAAGTCCGCACCTGCGTTTGAGGTGAGCAGTCCCGTCACATTCTCGATCACCAGAATTTTGGGCGGGCGTCCTTCGGCCACCAAGGCCTCGATAAGTTTCCAAAACCCGTAGAAGGCTGAGGATCGCCCTCCGGCCAATCCGGCGCGCCCCCCGGCAAGGCTGAAATCCTGACAGGGGGAAGAGGCCCAGGCGAGATCAGCTCGGCCGGGCAGGTCCCGAGCGGTCAGCCCCCAAACATCACCCTCGACAAAATGAGCGCCAGCGTCTGGGAAATTCTCCCGATAGGCTGCGGCCTTGCTGGAATCGAAGTCATTGGCAAAGGCGCAGGTCCAGCCATCCCCAAGGCCCAGACGCGCCATGCCGCCGCCTGCGAAGAATTCATAAAAGGTCCGACTCACCCACCAGAGACTAGCGAGGCCTATGGGTGCCGTCTTGGCGCATCGCGGTTAGGGCTTTGATCTTTGTGGGGGCGCAGTTTCGGGAAAATTTGCGTCAATGGAGGCCAACCTCCAGTGACAAGGCCTTGACCCGTCCCCCTTCGAAGGGCGGTAATCGCCCTCAAAGAAAAACGAAGATTGGGAGATGAGTATGGCAAGGCAAGCCGAGACCCCATGGGATCTCGTGATCCGCAATGGCTTGGTCATTGATGGCACTGGCCGTGCTGCCTTTCAGGCTGACATTGCCATTCGGGACGGACGTATTGCCCAACTCGGAAAGGTTTCTGGCGGGGCCATAGAGGAACTGGACGCGGCAGGGCGGCTGGTGACGCCTGGGTTTGTCGACATCCACACCCATTATGACGGCCAGGCCACCTGGGGCAGCCAAATGACCCCGTCGGCTTGGCATGGGGTGACCACCGTGGTCATGGGCAATTGCGGCGTCGGGTTCGCACCCTGTCGGCCCGAAGACCATGATCGGCTGATCCGCCTGATGGAGGGGGTTGAGGATATTCCCTTCCCGGTCCTGACCGAGGGCCTGCCCTGGAACTGGGAGAGCTTTCCAGACTATCTCGACGCCCTCGGATCCCGGGCCTTTGACGTGGATATCGGGGCTCAACTGCCTCACGCCGCCCTCCGGGTTTTCGTTATGGGTGAGCGCGGTGCCAATCGTGAGCCTGCGACCCCTGCTGATATCGCCGCCATGGCAGCCATAGCGCAGAAGGCCATGGAGGCCGGTGCCCTGGGCTTTTCCACCTCCCGCACCCTCAATCATCGAACCTCCGATGGTCAACCAACCCCGACCCTCACGGCTGGCGAGGACGAGCTGACGGGGATTGCCCAGGGCCTTGCTGCAGCTGGCAAGGGCGTCTTGCAGGTGGTCTCCGACTTTGCCGATCCCCGAGCAGAGTTCGCCATGCTGCGTCGGATGGTCGAGGCCTCCGGCCGGCCCCTGTCCTTTAGTCTGGTCCAGAGTGCTCGGGGCCCCAATGCCTGGCGCATCATGCTTGATGCCCTGTCAGACGCCACAGAGGCTGGCCTGCCCATGAAGGCCCAGGTGTGCGGTCGGCCGGTGGGCGTCCTTCTGGGCTTTGAGCTCACGCTCAATCCCTTCAGCCATACCGAGGCCTATGGGACCCTTCTCGACCTGCCTTTTGCCGAACGTCTGGCGAGGCTGCAGGATAAAACTTTTCAGGCAATGCTGTTGTCTCAGGCGACCCCGGCGGGCGGCCATGCCATTGCCGCGGGCCTCACCCGGAACTGGTCGACCATGTTCCTGATGGGGGATCAACCTGACTATGAGCAGACCCCGGACCAGACCATCGCTGCCCTGGCACAGGCTAGGGGTTTGACCCCAGATCAACTGGCCCTTGACCACATGCTCTCCAATGACGGCAAAGGCATGCTCTATCTGCCCTTCCTGAACTATGCTGATGGCTCATTAGACCCTAGCTATGCCATGCTGACCCATAGGGACACGGTGCCCGGTCTGTCGGACGGGGGTGCCCATGTGGGGATGATCTGTGACGGCAGCTTCCCAACCTCTAACCTTACCCATTGGACCCGGGATCGGACCCGGGGCGCAAAGATCCCCTTAGAGGCCATGGTCCGCATGCAGACCCGCGATACGGCAGAGGCAGTTGGCCTTTACGACCGTGGCCTCATCGCGCCGGGCTATCGAGCAGACCTCAACATCATCGACTATGACACCCTGTCCCTGGAGGCGCCTGGGGTTGCCTATGACCTGCCAGCCGGGGGCCGTCGCCTGGTCCAGAGGGCCCAGGGTTATGTGGCCACAATCCTGGCTGGGGTTGTGACCTATCGAGATGGTGAACCCACAGGGGCCCTGCCCGGACGCTTGCTCAGGGGAAGCCAGGCCGCGCCGGTTCCACTGGCAGCGGAATAGGTCTTCGCGTCCGCAGCGACGCACGCCATAGGGAGGCCATGTCATCGGCCTTGCTCAATCAGGCGCGGGAAATCCTGCGCCGGACCTTCGGACACGCGGAATTCCGGGGTCGGCAGGCTGAGGTCATGGGCGAAATCCTCGCCGGCAGGTCAGCCCTGGCTGTTCTGCCTACGGGGGGAGGCAAGAGCGTCTGCTATCAAATCCCGGCCATGATGCGCCCGGGGCTGGGTCTGGTGATCTCGCCCCTGATCGCCCTGATGACCGACCAGGTGGCCAGTCTGCTACAGGCTGGGGTGGCAGCGGCGCGGATCGACTCCACCGGCGAGGCCTGGGAGCGTTCGGAAACCTGGGCCAAGATCGAGGCGGGCACCCTCGACCTCCTTTATGTGTCGCCCGAAGGCCTGATGGCCCCGGCCATGATGGAGCGCCTGAAGCGCACCCCTCTGTCCCTGATCGCCATTGATGAGGCTCACTGTGTCAGCCAATGGGGCCATGACTTCCGCCCAGAATACAGGATGCTGGGACGGCTGGCCGAGATTTTCCCAGATGTCCCCCGCCTGGCTGTCACCGCCACGGCCGATGCCCGGACCCGGGATGACATCCGGGCCGAGCTCAGGCTTCAGGACAGTGCCGAATTCGTCGCCAGCTTCGCCCGGCCGGAACTGGCCCTATCTGCAGAACGCAAGCGGGGTGCCGGGCACAAGCGTGTATTGGAACTGGTTGAGGCGCGCCCCAACCGTTCCGGGGTCATCTATGCGGGGTCGCGGGATGGAACCGATAAGCTGGCCGAGGCCCTGCGTAGCGCGGGGGTTCCGGCCCTGGCCTATCATGCCGGTCTGGACAAGGCGGTCAGAGCCGAGCGTCTGGAGCATTTCTTAGCCTCAGAAGCCGGGGTCATGGTGGCGACCATCGCCTTTGGAATGGGGGTCGATAAACCCGACGTCCGCTATGTGATCCATGCCGATCCCCCAGCGTCTATCGAAGCTTACTGGCAGGAAATTGGCCGCGCGGGCCGGGATGGAGAGCCGGCGGAGGGCATTACCCTCTATGGTGCCTCAGACATGGCCTGGGCCTATCGGCGGATAGACAGCCGTGAGGTCTCCGACGACGTGAAGTCGGTTCAGAACCGCAAGGTCCGCCAGCTCTATGCCTTATTGGACGGGGCATCTTGCCGAGCAGCTGGGGTGCGGCGTTATTTCGGCGAGGAGGGGGTGGAGGCCTGCGGTCAGTGCGATCTCTGCATGGGAACGCTCGAGACCATCGACGCAACAGAGGCGGCCCAAAAGGCTCTGTCAGCTGCTCACCGTATGGGCGGACGTTTTGGGCGGGGCCGTTTGGTGGAGCACTTGCTGGGTAAGACCAAGGACCCGTCGGCGTTTGAAGCGGGCCTTTCTACCTTCGGGGTGGGCAAGGAGTTCAGTGCCGCAGGCTGGCGGGATCTGGTGGATCAGCTGTTGTTTGATGGCCTACTGAAGGAAGACCCCAATGACGGCCGCCCCCTGATCGGCCTCGGCGATGTGGAGGCAGTGCGGGCCGTCTATCGCGGCGAGCGTCAGGTAGCCCTGCGCAAGGCCCTCGAAGATCACGAAGCCACAGTTGGGCGGCCTCGCAAGGGCGCGCGTGATACGGTCGACCTGGCCGTCGGTGACCAGAAGCTGTTTGAGGATCTCAGATACTGGCGCGCTGCAGAGGCCAGGCGACAGCATGTTCCGCCCTATGTGATCTTTTCTGATCGCACCCTGGCCGAAATCGCCCTGCGACGACCAAGGACCTCTTCTACCCTGCTGGCCGTTTCCGGCGTTGGGGAGGGCAAGCTGGCCCGCTATGGCCCAGAGGTGATCGCCGTCGTCGAAAAATCCCTTTAGGCGTCGACTTCCGCATCCAGGGCATTGGCCTGGATGAAGTCCCGTCGGGGCTCCACCAGATCGCCCATCAAGCGGGTGAACATGTCGTCGGCGTCATCGGCATGGTTCACCTTGACCTGCAGCAGGGTGCGGGCATTGGCGTCAAGGGTGGTTTCCCAAAGCTGATCGGGGTTCATTTCCCCAAGGCCCTTATAGCGCTGGATGGCCAGACCCCGGCGGCCGGAATCCATCACCGCGGCAACAAGATCCATGGGCCCACGTACTGTCGTTGTCCGGTCCCGACGGGTGAAGGTTCCCGGTGCTGAGAAGAATTCTGCCAAATCCCGGGCCCGTTCGGCCAGGCGACGGGCGTCAGCGGCATTGAGCAGCTGCTCATCCAGCACGACCTTTTCGGTCACGCCGCGCTTGATCCTGGCGAAGGCATAGCCGCCACCGGGAGCGAGTTCGCCCGTCCATAGGCCGTCGCCTTCTTCGGCATAGAGATCCAGGCGTTTGGCCGCAGCAGACAGATCGCCTGACTCGCCGAGCAGGCCCGCGAGGGCCGCCTGTTCTACGGCAAAGGCCGGAGCCCGCGCGGACAGGCGCTCGATATTGGCCTTGGCGCTCCGGGCGGTTTGGACAAGGTTCAGAAGATCACCCGCAGCCAGCCGCTCGCCAGAGGCCAGTTCCAGGACTGCGCCATCGACACCCTCATCGGTCAGGTAGGATTCCAGCATGGAATCATCCTTCAGATAGCGCGAGGACTTGCCCTTTGAGGCCTTATAGAGCGGCGGCTGGGCGATATAGAGATAGCCCCGCTCAATCACCTGGGGCATTTGCCGATAGAAGAAGGTCAGCAGCAGGGTGCGGATGTGGGCACCATCCACGTCGGCGTCCGTCATGATGACGATCTTGTGGTAGCGAATCTTCTCGATGTCGAAATCGTCCCGGCCAATCCCGGCACCCAGGGCGGTGATGAGCGTGCCGATCTGGTCAGAGCCCAGCATCCGATCAAACCGGGCCCGCTCGACGTTCAAGATCTTGCCGCGCAGGGGCAGGACGGCCTGGTTCTCGCGGTTGCGGGCCTGCTTGGCTGAGCCGCCGGCGGAGTCGCCCTCCACCAGGAAGATTTCGGACTTGGCCGGATCTTTTTCCTGACAGTCGGCCAACTTGCCGGGCAAGGAGCTGATATCCAGAGCCGACTTGCGCCGGGTCAGTTCCCGGGCCTTGCGCGCGGCTTCTCGGGCAGCGGCGGCCTCGGTGATCTTCTGGACGATCATCTTGGCTTCAACGGGGTGCTCTTCGAACCAGGCCCCAAGGCCTTCACCCACCAGACCCTCAACGGCGGGACGGACTTCGGAGGAGACCAGCTTGTCCTTTGTCTGAGACGAAAATTTCGGATCGGGAACCTTGACCGACAGGACGCAGGTCAGGCCTTCCCGGGCGTCTTCCCCAGACACCGAGACCTTCTCGCGCTTGGCGGCACCTGAGGTTTCCGCATAGCTGGAAATGATCCGGGTCAGGGCTGAGCGAAAGGCTGCCAGGTGGGTGCCGCCATCCCGCTGGGGAATGTTATTGGTGAAGCAGAGGACGTTCTCGTGATAGCCGTCGTTCCACCAAAGGGAGAGGTCTAACTCGACATTTTCGCGCTTGCCTCGGACAACGATGGGCGCCTTGAGAATTCCGGTCTTGGCCTTGTCCAGGTGGCGGACAAAGGCTTCGACCCCGCCCTCATAGTGGAGCATTTCCACAAAGGGTTCGGCCTCCCGGTGGTCCTTTAGCCAAATGGTGACGCCAGAGTTCAGGAAGGCCAGCTCCCGCAGGCGGTGCTCAAGGGTCTTCCGGTCAAATTCGATGAAGGCAAAGGTTTCCGATGACGGGAAAAAGGTGACCTCTGTCCCTGACAGGAATTCACCGTTTTCGCGCAGGGGCGCATCGCCGGTGACGATCAGGGGTGAAACCGCGTCCCCGCGACGGAATTCCATCTCATAGGCCTTGCCGCCCCGATAGATTTTCAAGCGCAGCCAGTCGGACAGGGCGTTGACCACGGAAACCCCAACCCCGTGCAGACCACCCGAGACCTTGTAGGAGTTCTGGTCAAACTTACCGCCGGCGTGCAGCTGGGTCATGATGACCTCGGCCGCCGAAACGCCTTCGCCCTCGTGGATATCTACGGGAATGCCGCGGCCATCGTCAGTGACGGTGCAGGAGCCATCGGCGTTGAGGATCACCTCCACCCGCGTGGCCCAACCCGCCAGGGTTTCGTCGATGGCATTGTCCACCACTTCATAGACCATGTGGTGCAGGCCCGACCCATCGTCGGTGTCGCCGATATACATGCCTGGGCGCTTGCGCACGGCGTCGAGGCCCTTGAGGACCTTGATCGACTCAGCCCCGTACTCGCTCTGTCCGTTGTTTTCCGGGGTGTTGTCGGGCTTGTTGGGGAGATCGGTCATTCAGTGTCCAGAATCGCCAGATTCGAGCCATCCACATGGACGCCCTGGGCCCGGCCCTTCAAATCTTCAAACAGATGCTCGTCCGTGCCCGTGAGAAAGGCCTGGAGCTTGAGCGCCTCGATTTCGTCGAACAGGGCAGCCCGCCTACGGCGGTCCAAATGTGCGGCGACTTCGTCGAGCAACAGTATAGGGTTCGGCGCTGATTCTGCACGCGAAAGACGCGAGGCCTGGGCTAGAATCAGGTTCAAAATCAGGGCTTTCTGCTCTCCCGTCGAACATTCCGCCGCCGGACGTTGTTTTTCGACGTGCACGACCGCCAGATCGCCGCGATGGGGGCCGGTTAGGGCGCGCCCAGCCGCCGCGTCTCGGCTTCTCCCGGCAGCTAAATCCTTGGCGAGTTTGGCCTCAATCTCCTCCAGACCGGCGCCCTCACAGGCGAGGCCCTCCCACTCCCCCGTCAAAGACAGTTGAGCCAAGGGGAAGGGTCGATCGACCCGAGTCTCAATTTCAGCCTGCAGGGCGGCCAGGGTTCGGGCCCTCGCCTCAGCCATGAGGGCCCCTGCTTCAGCCAACCTAGCTTCCAGGGCGGTTAGCCAGTCCCCATCTGCCGGGCCGTCGGTCAGGAGGCGCATGCGCTCACGGCCGGCCTTCTCGTAGGTTGAGGCGTGGCGCGCATGGCCAGGCTCAGCTGCAAAGACCAGTCGATCCAGGAATCGCCTGCGATCACTGGCACCCTCTAGGAACAGCCTATCCTGGGCTGGGGTTAGCCAGACCTGCCGCGTAAGGTCTGAAAGCCGCGCCGGAGGTATGACCTCGCCCTCTAGCCGCACAGCCCGTCGGCTTTGGCCTGCCGCCTCAAGGCCTGTGCCGAGCCTGACCGGCTCGTCGTCCTGCAGAAGGGTGGCCGATACAGCCCAGGCCCCGCCATTGGGTTCGCCCGGTGCCCGACGACCCATCTCCGCAAGGGCTGCATTGCGTAGGCCGCGTCCCGGAGTCAGCAGGCTGACCGCCTCGAGGAGGTTGGTCTTCCCAGCACCATTGGGTCCGACCAAAAAAACCGGCCGCCCATCCAGCGCAATTTCGCTGCGGGCGTAGGATCGAAAGTCCGTCAGGACCAGGTGTGTGAGGGCGGTGCGCACACAAGGGTCTTAGCCCGGTTTGGTCGGACCGGGAAATCCGATGGCCTAGACCCTCAGGGGCATCAGCACATAGCGAACGTCGGGGTCGGTCGGGTCAAGAACCAGGGCCGGGTCGTTGGGCCCACCGAAGCGGAACTCAGCCTGGTCCGCCGTGATCTGGTCGGTGACGTCTAAGAGATAGCGGGCGTTGAAGGACAGCTCGAAGCTATCGCCGGCATAGTCGACCTCGATCTCTTCGACCGCCTGGCCAGCTTCCATATTGCGCACGGTCAGGATGACGCGCCCTGGCTCGATCGCCATGCGCACGGACCGGCTCTTTTCGGCAGAGATGGTGGCCACCCGGTCGACAGCTTGGGCAAACAGCTTGTTGTCCACCATCATGACCTTGTCATTGTCCCGGGGAATGACGCGGACATAGTCGGGGAAGTTGCCGTCAATCACCTTGGAGGTCAGGGCCGCGCCGCCGAACTCAAAGCGGATTTTTTGCGGGCTGAGGGCGAGGTCTAGGGACTCACCTGCGTCCTCCAGCAGACGCCGGGCTTCATTGATGGTCTTGCGCGGCACGATGACGCCGGGCGACCCGGCTGAGCCCTCTGGCGCGAGCATTTCAGCCAGGGCGAGGCGGTGGCCGTCGGTGGCGACGGCGCGCAGCTTGGCGACCCCACCCTCAACCACTGTGTGGATATAGAGGCCGTTCAGATAATAGCGGGTCTCTTCGGTGGAGATCGCGAACTTGGTCTTATCGATCAGGCGGATCAGGTCCCCCACATCCACCCCGATCCGGCCCGAAAGGCCGTCGGAGGACATGACTGGAAAATCTCCGGCCGGGAGGACTGGCAGGTTGAAGCGCGAACGCCCTGCCGCCACGGTCAGGCGCGGGTCTTCCCCGGTGAAGGACAGAGACACGTCTGACCCCTCGGGTAACTTGCGGACGATTTCATAAAGCGTGTGGGCAGGCGCAGTGATCTGTCCTGGCTGATCGACCTGGGCCAGGGCCTCATCGATAATTTCCAGATCAAGGTCTGTCGCCGAAAAGCTCAAACGATCCCGGTCAGCCGACAACAGGACATTTGACAGGATCGGAATGGTATTGCGCCGCTCCACGGCGCTCTGAACATGTCCCAGAGCCTTCAGCAGGGCAGCGCGTTCAATCGTTAGCTTCATTTTATCGTCCGAAATCTCCAAGCGCCGGCAAGCGATTCGCCACCGTCCCCAAGTCTGGAGGAACCTGCGACTTTAGCGAATTCCATCCAGCGCGGAAGGGCGCACGCGCGAGAAAATACAGCTAGGCTCGCGTATCGCAGGCGCTACCTGTCTCGGCCTCCGCATCATCTTGGGTGGCGTAGGGGTTGGGACCTTGAGAATCGGCAGGAACCTCCCCTGTCGATCCCTTTGCAGCGACCACGACCATGGCGGGACGTACCAGCCGACCCAAGAGCTCATAGCCGGGCTGCAGGGTCTGGATCACGCTTCCGGCCCCAACCTCATTTGAAACCTGCTCCATCACGGCCTGATGCTGGTGAGGGTCGAACTTCGTCCCGGCTAAGGGGTCGACGCGCTTCAAGCCGTTGGTTTCGAAAGCCGAGAGCAAGGCCTTTTCTGTCATCTCGACCCCCACCAGAAAATTCTTCACAGCCGGGTCTTCATTGGCTGGCGGGGCCGTGAGGGCGCGCCCAAGGGTATCGGCGACGGTCAGCAGGTCCCGGGCAAATTTCTGAATTGCGTAAGCCCGCGCGTCATTTGCCTCTCGTTCTGCCCGGCGCTTGGTGTTCTCAGCGTCCGCAGCATACCGCAGCACCTGCTCCTTCAGCGATGCATTTTCCGCCGCTAAGGCTTCCATATGATCGAGGGCCGCATCGGCCACGGCGTTGAACTCTTCGGTGGCTGTTTCATCTTCGGACATGTCTAGAACCTCTTATCCATTCGTCACCTGAGAGAGCATGCGGGCGGTATAGTCCACCAGCGGGATCACCCGGGCATAGTTCAGTCGGGCCGGCCCAATCACAGCGATTGCACCCAGGACCTTTTGTCGACCCGTCATATAGGGTGCTGCGATCACGGCGGAACCCGAAAGCGAAAACAACCTCGTCTCAGCCCCAATAAAAATGCGGACCCCCTGCGCCTCCCGCACGCCGTCCAGCAAACCGATCAGATGCTCCTTCTGTTCCAGGTCATCGAACAGCATGCGGACGCGCTCAAGATCATCAATGCTTTCGCGATCGGTCAGTAGATTGGCGCGGCCCCGGACGATTAGGGCGCGATCCGTGCCTTCCCCACCGCCCCAGGCTGCCAATCCGTCCTCAACCAGACGTGCGGCGGCTTCATTCAGTTGCCGCTGGGCATGCTCCAGTTCGATCCGGATGTCAGCACCGGCCTCCGCCAGTGTCTTACCGCGCAGCCGTGAATTCAGAAAGTTAGAGGCTTCTTGCAGGGATGACGGGGTGATCCCGGCCGTGAGGGCCATGACCCGATTTTCCACCGTGCCATCTTCAAAGACCATCACCGCCAGGGCTTGATCGCTGCCCAGGGCGACAAATTCCACATGCTTGACGCCGGCGTCCCTCACTGGCGTGACAACAATGCCTGCGCCGCCGGCCAGGCCCGACAGGAGCGCGGTTGCTTCGGTGAGGGCGTCATCAAAGGATCCGCCCCTTGCCGCCAGCCGGGTTTCTATGGTCCGTCGCTCCTCCTCGCTGACATGGCCAACCTCCATCAGCCCGTCCACGAACAGCCTGAGGCCGGCATGGGTGGGGCGTCGCCCGGCGCTGATATGGGGGGCCCCCAGCAGGCCAAGACTTGTCAGGTCCTGCATGGTGTTGCGGATAGAGGCCGGAGACAGCTGCACGCCGCCCTTGGACAGGGTTCTAGAGCCCACGGGTTCACCGGTTTCGATGTAACTCTCGACCACACGCCGGAATATCTCTCGGGCCCGGCTGTCCAGCTCCATCAGGGTTGGGCCCGCGCTCAGCAGGGAATGGGTCAAGTCGTTGGGTCGCATGGGAACATGGACGAAGCCTCTCTGATCTAGGATAAGCGCGCAAACCCCGGGCGCAAGTCGCTCATATCCAAGGAAACCTATGCGCCCTTCAGATCGGCTGGCCGACCAGCTTCGCAACGTCACCCTCGAGACCGACGTGAATCGCTATGCCGAAGGCTCCTGCCTGGCAAGCTTTGGTCACACCAAGGTGCTGATCACCGCCAGTGTAGAAGAGCGGGTGCCCCCCTTCATGCGCGGTCGCGGCCAGGGTTGGGTCACGGCTGAATACGGTATGCTGCCGCGCGCCACCCACACCCGCGGTCGCCGTGAGGCCTCTGAAGGCAAGCAATCGGGCCGAACCCAAGAAATACAAAGGCTTATTGGCCGGTCCCTGCGCGCCATCATCGATCCAACTGCCCTTGGCGAGCGGCAAATATCCCTCGATTGCGACGTTGTTCAGGCCGATGGCGGGACGCGGACGGCGGCTATAACCGGGGCCTGGGTTGCGCTTCGTCTGGCGACGCAGAAGCTGCTGTCCGAGGGCGTCATCAGCAAGGACCCGATCCTTGACCAGGTCGCTGCAATTTCCTGCGGCATTTACAATGGCCTACCCGTGCTCGACCTTGAATATGAGGAAGATTCCAACGCCGAAGCCGATGCCAATTTCGTCCTGACGGGTTCAGGCTCCATCGTCGAAATTCAGGCAACCGGTGAGAAGCGGGGCTTTGATCAATCCGAATTCGAGGCCCTCTTTGCCCTGGCGAGATCGGGCATTACAGACCTTTGCCAAGTTCAGAAGCGGGCTGTTGGCCTCTAAATTCGGCTCCGGGATTGGGGCACAAAAAAAGCGACCGGTTTGCCCCGGTCGCTCTTCTTTTTTGTCCGCCAGATTAGCTTAGCGGTAGGCGAGCAATTGGCGAAAGGCCGAGGCGGGCATGCGGGCCAGTTCTTCGGCGAAGGGTGCCATCAGGCGGTCGATCAGGCTTTCAATGGCGCGGGCCATGGGGAGCGTCCTTGTGCAATGCAACAAATGTTGCAGTGCACATAGCGAACGAGTCCTATGAATTCAACACTTCATGCGCCGGATTGCGCAAAAAACATGCTGCAGCGCGGCTATTCCAGGTCGTCATCCGCGTCGCCGGCGTGGGGGTCATAGGAAATGAGGTCCCCTGGCTGGCAGTCTAACTCCCGACACAGGGCCGCCAGGGTCGAAAATCGAACAGCCCGGGCCTTGCCGGTTTTTAAGATCGACAGGTTGGCAATGGTGACGCCCACCCGATCAGCGAGCTCTGTCAGCGACATGCGGCGCTTTAAGAGCATCCGGTCCAATTGAATCTGAATAGGCATGGCTAGATGGTCAGCTCAGCTTCGCGCCGCAGTCTGGCACCTTCTCGGAATACCTCTGCCAGGACGAAAACCACAAGCACCGAGAACCAGGGTGTGGTCGACAGGGTCGGGCCGACCCTCGTCCCCCCTGGGATCACCCAGAGGCTAAGCCCCCAAAGCGCGTATCGGATAAGCTCTAGCGCCGCCAAGGCCAGGCCAATAACCCTCAGCCGCGACACGTTCTCTGGCTGGAAAGGATCCCCGGCCATGAGGGTGGCGAAGATCCTGCGCAACCGACTGACGATGACAAGTATGCCCGCCAAGTAAAATGACACTGTGATCAGCAGGGCGATAATCGCAGGCCATTTCCGCACCAGCTTGTCGCCATTGAAGTTCATCGTGAAGCTGCCCAGGAGGTCAGGATCGAAGCTGAGGAGCAAGGCGCTAAGCGCGCCAAGACCTACGGCGCCAATCCCAATCCAAAGGGCCACATAAACGACGTCGAGGATAATTTTCAGGAGACTGGAAATCGAGCCGGGCCCGAGGGTGCGCATCAGCTGCATGTCCAATCTCCCCTTGCGTGACGCCAGCTGCGAAATCCCCGAAGGCCTGGCTTTAACAGCCTTTAATCGGGTTTTGACTCAAGGCATTCCGGACTTGATTTAGGCGATCAAGCTGTTGACGGCGACCGCCAAGGTGGGAACCGCAGCTAGAACGACCACAATGGCCATGGTCACACGATCCATCAGGGTCATAAAGGGACTAAACATGATATCTCTCCGTAGGTTAAAAATGCTGCGATGCAGCAATTGTAGGGGAGACATATGCCTCCGATCGGGAGATTCAATAGCGACACATCGCTTTTCGATCCATAATATTATTGTTTCTCGATATTAAACTTCCGCAATGAAATTACAATTTTGCAATGCAGCATTGGGCGGGACCCATTAGATTGGCATCTGACCTCTGGAGTTCGACATGTCTTTGATCCTGCAGCCCGGCACCCGAATCGTGGTGGCGACCCACAATCCAGGCAAGGCCCGCGAGTTGGCCGAAATCCTTGAAAATCGGTACGATCTGGTGACAGCAGGGGCCTTGGGCCTGCCAGAGCCCGAAGAGACGGAAACCACGTTTGAGGGCAATGCCCTCCTCAAGGCGCGGGCTGCGGCGCGGGCCAGCGGCCTCATTGCCCTCGCCGATGATTCAGGACTCTCCGTGAAAGCCCTCGGTGGTGCGCCCGGAATTTATTCGGCCCGATGGGCTGGCGAGACCAAGGATTTCCGTCTGGCCATGGCGAAGATCGAACAGGATTTGCATGCGGCGGGCGCTTCAGAGTCCAGCGCTTGGTTCACCTGTGCCCTCGCCGTGGCCTGGCCGGAGGGGCCAGCAGTGGTGGTCGAGGGCCGGCTAGACGGGGATATTGTCTTCCCGGCCCGCGGGGATCGTGGGTTTGGCTATGACCCGATCTTCGTTCCCAAGGGCGAAAGTCAAACCTTTGGGGAAATGGATCCCATTAAGAAGGACGCTATGAGCCACCGCGCCCTTGCCTTCGCCCAGCTTCGGGCCGCCATACTTTGAGCCCCGCCCTCGGCGTTTATATCCATTGGCCGTTCTGCGCGCGGATCTGTCCCTATTGCGACTTCAATGTTTACCGGCACCGGGGTCATGAAGATCTGAGTTTCGCGCTTAAAGCCGCCATTTTGCAAGACCTTAAGACCCAGGCGGCCAGCCTAGGGCCGAGAACCCTGGTATCGATATTTTTCGGGGGCGGAACGCCTTCCCTGATGGCTCCCGAATGGGTCGCCGAAATCATTGAGACTTGCAAAGGCCTGTGGCCAGGTGCGTCAAATCTAGAAGTCACCCTCGAGGCGAACCCCACCGACGGGCAGGCTGCGAAGTTTCAGGCGTTCCAGGGCGCGGGTATCAATCGCCTGTCCTTAGGCTTGCAGGCGCTCAATGATCAGGACTTGAAGCTCCTGGGTCGCGATCATACCGCAGCCGAGGGCCAGAGGGCGGCCCAGTTGGCCGCCAGTATCTTCCCCCGCCTCTCCATCGATCTGATCTATGCCCGACCAAACCAGACCGTAGGACTGTGGGTCGCTGAGCTTGA
This sequence comes from uncultured Alphaproteobacteria bacterium, assembly GCA_937920085.1. Classification (GTDB taxonomy): domain Bacteria; phylum Pseudomonadota; class Alphaproteobacteria; order Caulobacterales; family Caulobacteraceae; genus Phenylobacterium. The sequence continues at coordinate 46,884 of CALETE010000059.1, forward strand.
CGCTGCCCTCGAGCTCGGCGCTCAGCACATCTCGCCCTATCAGTTGACCATCGAGGCTGGGACCGCGTTTGAGCGTGCGGTCGGACGCGGACGTCTCATCCCCCCGGGGCCAGATCTCGCGGCAGATCTCTATGAAGCCACCCAGGACAGCCTCTGTCAGGCTGGGTTTGAAGCCTATGAGGTCTCTAACCATGCCCGGGGAACAGATCATCAATCCCGGCACAATCTCGTCTATTGGCAGGGCGAAGATTATCTGGGGATTGGTCCGGGGGCCCATGGACGGATCACACGGGATGGCGCGCGACAGGCCACAATCGCAGCCCTCACCCCCAAAGCCTATATTGAGCGTGTCGGTCTGACGGGCCTTGGGGTTGCGGAGACTGAAAGTCTCAGCCCGATTGCCATGGCCGAAGAGCGACTCCTGTCAGGTCTCCGAATTCTCCAAGGGGTCGCCTATTCTGACCTTGCCGCGCTCAACCTGCATCCCGACCACGATGAAGTCCGTGCCATGACCGAAGATGGCCTCCTCGTCGCCGATACAGCCCGGCTCCGGGCGACCCCGGCCGGTCGACTTGTGTTGAATTGGCTGACCGGTCGTCTCGCCCTTGCGTGAGCGCCCCGAACCGGCGATGCCTAGGTTATGACGCGCCATCCGCCGCCCCCACAGCTTTCAGAAACCCCCTTGGAGCCCGGGCTCTATCTTGTGGCGACCCCAATCGGGAACCTGCGAGACATCACCCTACGCGCCCTCGATATCCTGTCGGCGGCGGACATGGTTCTGGCCGAAGATACGCGGGTCACCGCCAAGCTCATGAACGCCTATGGGTTGTCTAAGAAACTGGAACGCTATGACGAGCATGCCGCAGAGCGGGCAGCACCGAAGATTTTAAGGGCCCTGGCCGATGGGGCCCGGGTCGCCCTGGTGTCAGATGCGGGCACGCCCATGGTCTCTGATCCAGGTTTCCGGCTGGCCCGGGATGCCCTGGCCCAGGGGTCCAACGTGTTCCCAGCCCCAGGTGCTTCGGCGGTCCTTGCGGCCCTGGCTGTCGCTGGACTGCCAACGGACATGTTTATGTTTGCTGGTTTTCCCCCGCCCAAGAGCGCGGCCCGGAAGACTTTTTTCGAGTCTCTGGTCAATATCCCGGCGACCCTGGTGTTCTTTGAAGGGGCGAGCCGGGTCTCAGCCTGCTTGAAGGACATGGCTGACGTGTTCGGACCGCGAGATGCCGCCGTTGCGCGAGAACTGACCAAACTCTATGAAACCGTCCTGCGGGGTCCCCTTAACGACCTGGCCATCAATCCTGATTTCGAGGATCCCAAGGGCGAATTCGTCATTCTTGTTGGGCCAGGGGTGGCGGCGATCGCCACCGCCGATCAAGTCGATCAGGCCCTGCGAGACGCCCTAGCGCGCCTTAGGCCAGCTGACGCCGCCGCTGAGGTGAGCAAGGCCTTCGGTTTGCCAAGACGCGAGCTTTATAACCGGGTCATGGCCCTTAGGGCGGAGGGCAGGTGAGCCAGGCTCGCCGCCTTCGAGGGGCCGCCAGCCGTAAGGCGGGTCGCCAGGCCGAGGTCTTGGCGATGATATGGCTCATGCTCCGGGGCTACCGTATTCTGGGCTTCCGACTAAAGACACCCCAGGCTGAGATCGACATTCTGGCTCAGAAGGGACCGGTTCTCGCGGTGGTCGAAGTCAAGTCGAGGACAACGCCAATGGCCGCCTTGGAGGCTGTGGGCCAGGATCAAAGGGAGCGCTTGCGCCGGGCGGGTCGCGCCATTGCCACCCGTCGCCCGCAACTGGCAGATTGCGCCATCCGTCTCGACTTGATTGCCATGTCCCCAGGCCGGTTTCCCAACCACATTCAGGACGCATGGCGTGGGGGATAGGGCGCGCCCGCCAAAGCTTAGGGCAGGTTTGGTTCCGATAACCGGTTCCCACTGATGGGAACATGCTCTAGGGGCCATCCTGCTGTTATCTGCAAGACCGCAATCGCCTAGGAGCATGAACCATGTCGCTAAAGGTCGCCATCCAGATGGATCCCTTGGAGACCATCCGCATTGCTGGAGACACCAGCTTTCTGATGATGCTCAACGCCCAGGCGCGGGGGCACAGCCTGTTTGTGTACACCCCCGAAAAGCTGGCTCTGGAGGATGGGCGTCTATTGGCCCGCGGCCGCGCCGTCACCGTGCAAGATGTCGAGGGCGATCACGCCAAGTTCGGCCCGTGGGAGGTTTGCGACCTCTCGGAGATGGATGTGGTCCTGCTACGTCAAGACCCCCCCTTCGATATGGCCTATATCACCTCGACCCATTTTCTGGACGCCATTCATCCGAAGACCCTGGTGGTGAATAATCCGACGGAAGTCCGCAATGCGCCTGAAAAACTCTACGTAACGACCTTTGCTGGGGTGCAGCCTCCAACCCTGGTCACCTCTGATATTGAAGCCATCTACGATTTTCGGGCCCGGCATGGCGATATCGTCCTAAAGCCCCTTTATGGCGGCGGCGGGTCTGGGGTGGCGCGGTTGCTAGCCGATGACCCAAACCTCGATGCCCTGTTGGACCTCCACAAAATGATTGGCCGTGAGCCGGTCATTGCTCAGAAATTTATCCCGGCGGTAGTCAAGGGCGATAAGCGCATTCTCCTGGTGGATGGCGAACCCGTAGGGGCGATTAATCGCGTGCCGAAGGCAGGTCAGATTCGCTCCAACCTCGCGGTCGGGGGCAGCGCCGTCGCCGTCGAGCTAACCTCCCGGGATCGGGAGCTCTGTGACATTATCGGCCCAGAATTGAAGCAAAGAGGCCTGATGTTCGTCGGCATTGACGTGATTGGCGACTATCTCACTGAGATCAACGTCACCTCACCCACCGGAGCCAGAGCCTTGAAGGGCTTTACCGGGGTCGACGCCACCGAAATCATGTGGACCCGTATTGAAGCCCTTAGGCAGCAGCGCGGGTGACCTGCTGGAGAAGTGTGCGAACCAGCGCCGTCTGATCAGGATTTTTGGCCAATTCAGACCTGAGATCGTCCTGGCGCGCGAGCTTTAGGGCTTCTGTCGCCGCTTTTTCAGAGACGGGCCCCAAAGGGGCGGCCTCGCCGATCGCCATTTCAAGCAAGAGGATCAAGCGCTGAACCGGTGATTTTTGCGCCCGCGCGAGTTGCTGAATAAGCTTTGCGTCTGCCTCAGTCTGCAGGGCAACCGCAGCAATCTTGGCCTGTATCGGCTTAGAGTCCTCTGGGGCCAAGCCGCATCGGGACAGGCTTCTATGAAGCTTGGCCAGGGATTTTAAACGGGCCCGTGGGGTTTCAGCACTAAATCTGAACTCATTTTCGAAGCGCATGCTCGCGACACCGGCTGCAAGGTATCTGGCCGCCTGCCGCTTATTTGCCGCCCCAATAACGTTCTCAACCAGGTAGATCATGCTCATGGCGTCATCGAAGGCGAAGCGGGATGGCTTGAGATAGCCCTCAATGAAATCCGCCGTGACCAGCATCCGAGATCGGAGGGTGAAGGCTTCCTGGATATCTTCTGGTAGGATGGAGTCTCTTGCACCGGCGGTAAGCGCCATGGCCAGAGCCCGGATAATTTCGATCTCGCCGGCAGGATCACCGGGCCTCAAGCGACGCGGCCCCACCAGTTCGGCCATCACATTCTTTGCGAGTGCTGTGCGCACTTGCAGGAAGTCTTCGGTCGCCAACCACTTGGCCAAATCGGCGCAAGTGGCGTTGAATTCCGGCATGGCTTTGGCCACCCGGGGCTCGATCTTCATCAAGCCTTCGACGTTCTTGTGGAAAGCCAGCCGGGTCATGATGGCCAGCCTCGCGCCGAGATCGTGGCCCGCGCCGAATAGGTCCTCTAAGCCCGTACGACTGGCCAGCTGTTCCGAAAGCGCTTGCTCAATTACGCCCAGGGCCAAGGCACGGGGAGGCCCCGCCGCAGGCGCTGAGCTTGCCAGGACAAGAAGTTTCTGGATTTTTTCCCGGCGGGATTTGGCCCGGGCCATGTCACTGGCGACAGCACAGCCGAGCAGATAGCTGCGCTCCGGGTGATGGCAAATCCGCTGGGCTGCGTCGGCAAGGGACTCGGTTGCGAGATTTGGAAAGGCCTTCTGACGGGCGTCCTTCATCAACCGCTGAATGCTGCGATCCGCGAGGCTTTGAAAGCTGCGGACAAATTCATGGACCCCGGTCCCGCGGGCTTGGGCCTCTGGGACGGCTATTTTTTGAACGGCGTGCTGGAGTTCGGTTCCGGAAGACTCAAGCAATTCTGCAAGATCGGCCCTGTGCAAGAGTTCGAAAGGCGTGACGCCATTGGCGCTCAGCCACCCCTCCAGCAACCGACCAATCCGGTCCCGGGCGTGGGCGGAATAGATGTCCTGAGGCGCCATACAAAGGGGCTCTATATGTTCCCGCGCCTTTTTTTTCTTACCCGTCACTTGTTCCCCAAGAGTGAGGATCGTGATGGTCTGAAATTCCCGTGACTCGGAATTCAGGGTTTCCTTTGTAACCTTGACACCAATCGCTTTGCCCTGGGCCATCATGGTCTCTGCCGCAGTTACGGCTTGGCCACGATCTTCAACCGCCAGTTCTAATGCCCAGTCGTCGGTCCGCCCTTTTCGGACGTAGAGCTCATAATGAATTTGCGCTGACGACGACATAGAACACCTCAGTTGGGTTCCACTTTGGTCTAATAAGCTTAAAGTCTGATTGATCTTGATTTTTTCGTCAGGAGAGGCCGAGTTGTCCCTTGCCTAGATCGCGCCCTATTGAGGCCACGGTGTGGTCGGACTCATTAGGCAAGAGGCGCTATCCTGGGTATTTGCGGGACGATTTTAGGGAACTGAAAGCAGACCATGGCCAAGATCACCCTAGTCGATGACGACGAGAACATCGTGACCTCCGTCAGCCTCGCCCTCGAGAGCCACGGTCATGTGGTCAAGGCCTATCATGATGGGGCAAGCGGCCTGGCGGCACTGGAAAGTGATCCGGCGGATCTTGCCATTCTTGATGTGAAAATGCCCCGCATGGACGGTATGGAGGTCTTACGCCGGCTGCGCCGCACCTCGGACATGCCCGTAATTATTCTAACGTCCAAGGACGAGGAAATTGATGAAATCCTCGGCTTCAACCTCGGTGCCGACGATTATATGCACAAGCCCTTCAGCCAAAGATTGCTGATTGAACGGGTCAAGGCCCTGCTGAGGCGCTCGGGTGCCGATGGCGAGGAGGCACCACCTCCGACCGGCGATCCAGCCTCTCGCGCCCTCCAGCGCGGCAAACTTACCTTGGATTCAGCGCGGCACGACTGCCTTTGGGAGGGCAAGCCGGTCAAGCTGACCGTCACAGAATTTCTACTTCTGCAATCTCTGGCTCAGCGGCCAGGGTTTGTAAAAAGCCGGGATAACCTGATGGATGCGGCTTACGACGATCAAGTCTATGTGGACGACCGCACCATAGACAGCCACATTAAGCGGATGCGTAAAAAGTTCCGGGAAGTGGCTCCCGAGTTCGATGCGATCGAAACCCTTTATGGCGTCGGATATCGATACCGCGAATCCTGACCGAGGCCGCGGTCTTGGGCTGTTGAACTGGCTACCAGGCTCCCGTCTGGGGCGACTCATCATCGTGCTGAATATGCTGGGTCTGGCCATCGTGATTGGCGGTGCCCTGGTGCTGAATGAACTGCGCCAGGGTTTGGTCAGCGCTCGGATGGACAGCCTGACCACGCAAGGTGAATTGATCACCACCATCATCGATCAGGCGGCGACGGTGGGAGAGCCTGTGCCGGCCATGGATGCGGGATATGCCAGCCAGATTCTGCAACTTCTCTCTAACCCGAAGACCCAGCGGGCACGGCTTTTCGATAAGGAAGGCCGCTTGATTGCCGACAGCGATTGGGTGGTCGACCGGGTAGAATCCAAGGTCTTGCCCGCCGCCAAGCCTAAGGCTTCCATTCGGCCCGATAATGTCGTCGGCCAAATAGCCCCTCAGGCCTCCCGCTCCGCCGGAGTTGCCAAAGCCCTGAGGGATGAAGTTTCGAGAGCCCTTTCCGGACACCACGTCTCCGATACGCGCCGATCGGAAGACGGTCGATTGGTGGTGTCTGTCTCCATGCCAATCCAGCACGTAAAGGCGATCCTTGGCGTGCTGACCCTAGAGGCAAATGATGTCGACCAGATCATTGCCCGCCAGCGGGCCGCGCTCGTGCCCTTTATTTTACTGTCCATGGTCGTCACAGCGGCGTCATCCCTGGTGCTGAACACCCTGATTGCCCGGCCAGTCCGGCGTCTCGCCCGGGCCGCAGACACTGTGCGTCTTTCCCGAGCCAGATCAATTTCCCTGCCCGACATCGCCAGTCGGGATGATGAATTGGGCGACCTCACCCGGGCTCTAGAGGCCATGACCGACGCGCAGTCCGAGCGTATGGATGCCATTGAGCGTTTCGCGGCCGACGTAGCCCACGAAATCAAGAATCCGCTGACCTCTATGCGATCGGCGGTAGAGACCTTGGATCTGGTCCGTGACGGGCCACCCCGTGACAAACTGCTGGGAATCATCAAGCAGGACGTCCAAAGGCTCGACCGACTTGTTACCGATATTTCCAATGCCTCCCGTCTGGACGCCGAACTGTCCCGGGAAGACGCCAGACCCATAGACCTTGGACGACTGCTGACTGACATTGTTCAAACCTATCAGGACTCCCTGCGGGCGGGTGACGCGCGCCCGACGGTCATGATCTCCGACACCCAGGAGGCGGTTACAGTGTCTGGTGCCGAGGGTTCCTTGGGACAGGTCTTCCGCAATCTGATCGACAACGCCAAGTCCTTCAGTCCCCCGGGGGGAGCGGTGCGTGTCCATCTCGACGCCGTCCGCGGTGAGGCTGTGGTCACAGTGGAAGACGACGGACCAGGCATTCCCCCTGATAATCTCGAGACCATATTCCAGCGGTTTTACACCTCCCGGCCAAAGGGGTCGGCCTTTGGCGGCAATTCAGGTCTTGGCTTGTCTATCGCTCGGCAGATTATCGAGTCGCAAGGCGGCACCCTTTGCGCCACCAATCGACAGGATCAGGCAGGGGCGGTTTGCGGCGCGCGCTTCACCGTAACCATTCCCCTGGCGCGGCGCTGATCCCGTGGACCAGACCCTGCATGCTGGGCTGATGGCCATTCACCTTGACGGGCTCTGGCGGGGTGTCCTGATCACAGGACCGTCTGGGTCGGGTAAAAGCGATTTGGCCCTGCGAATGATGGCGGCGGGATATAGGCTGGTCGCTGATGATCGAACCCTGATTTGGGCATCTGGTGGCCTTCTGTTCGGCCGGGCTCCAAACCCCCTAATCGGTCACCTAGAGGTTCGAGGACAGGGCGTCTTTGCAGGCCAGCCTGTCTGTCGCCAATGCCGTATTGTTCTATCCGTGCGAAATGGGCCGAGTGAACGTTGGCCTGATCCGGATTACGAGACGTATCTGGGATTGCAGATTCCGCGCCTTACGCTATCCCTTCTCGAAGTTTCCGCCGTGCCAAAGCTAAGTCATGCCCTTTGGCATCTTGGACGTGGCGCGGAAGGCGCGTAAAGAGACGGCCTTGCGAGCAGCGCCTCGCTCCGGTCGGGTGGGGATTCCCGTTGAGAGACTTTCAATGATCGGCCTCGTGATCGTGACGCACGGGCGACTGGCCGAGGAATTTGTCTTCGCCATGGAGCATGTGGTGGGTCCGCAGGCGGCGGTGGCGGCCATCTGCATTGGCCCAGACGATGATATGGAAAAGCGTCGGCAAGATATTTTGGCGGCTTGCGCACGGGTCAATTCAGGCTCTGGCGTGATATTGCTCACCGACATGTTCGGCGGGACGCCCTCTAACCTCGCCATTTCGGTCATGGAGCAGACCCGGGCCGAAGTGATCGCCGGACTTAACCTGCCCATGCTGATCAAGCTCGCCAGTCTGCGCACCAAGCTTTGCCTTGAGGACTGCGTCGCCCAGGCCCAAGAAGCCGGGCGGAAATATATTTCCGTGGCCTCCTATGTCTTGGCAGGGGACAAGTGACGGTAAGCGCTACCGTTGAAATCACGAACAAGCGTGGGCTTCATGCGCGCGCCTCGGCGAAATTTGTCAAACTGGCCTCAAGCTTCGATGCTGAGGTGACGGTAACCAAGGACGGTCAAAGCGTCGACGCCCGGTCGATCATGGGTCTGATGATGCTGGCCGCAGGTGTGGGCTGCTGCATAGATATTTCCGCTGAAGGCCCGCAGGCCCAGGCCGCCCTGGAGGCCTTGCAGGCCCTGGTGGAAAGCCGCTTTGATGAAGGCGAATAGGCCCCTTCAGACCTTCAGCTTGTAGCCCGTGCGGAAGATGATGGTGATGGCGATCAGGCAGGCCACCATAAAGCCGAAGGTCGCAGCCAGGCTCAGACCCACCGAAACGTCTGAAAACCCATAGAATGACCAGCGGAAGCCTGAGACGAGATAGACCACGGGATTGAACAGGGCGATCTTTGACCAGATCCCTGGCAGCATGTTGATCGAATAAAAGCTGCCACCCAGAAAGGTCAGAGGGGTCACGATCATCATGGGAATGATCTGAAGTTTCTCCCAGCCATCAGCCCAGATGCCGATGACAAAGCCAAAGAGGCTGAAGGTCACCGAGGTCAGGATCAGGAAGCTGACCATCACCAGGGGGTGGATGATCCCGTAGGGCACAAAAAGCCGGGCGGTGGCCATGATAATCAGACCTAAAATGATCGATTTGGTCGCAGCGGCTCCCACATATCCGATGACAATTTCCAGGGCAGATATCGGTGCTGAGAGCACCTCGTAGATCGTTCCAGCGTATTTCGGCATGTAGATACCAAAGCTGGCATTGGAAATGCTCTCCGTTAGGATCGACAGCATGATCAACCCGGGGACGATGAAGGCGCCATAGCTGACGCCATCTATCCTGGCCATGCGCGCACCAATGGCTGCGCCGAAGACGATGAAATAAAGCGATGTGGAAATAACAGGCGAGGCGATGGACTGGATAAGCGTGCGCCAGGTTCTGGCCAGCTCGAAGTGATAAATGGCCCTTACGGCATAGAGGTTCATGCGGCCGCCCTTACCAGACTGACGAAAATATCCTCCAAAGAGCTCTCTTGCGTTTTCAAATCTCGGAACTCAATGCCCAGGTCATTTAGCCGCCGCAAAAGCCCTGCGACATTTTTCTGATCCGATTGACCATCAAATATGAAGATGAGTTCTGATCCGTCCGGGGAAAGTTCCAAGGACACATCGGCCAAGGCCTTCGGCGTTTCCGAAAGGGGTTCCACCAGGGACAGGATCAGCTGCTTCTTTCCAAGCTTGGACATCAGCTGTGCCTTGTCCTCGACCAAAATGATCTCGCCTTTGGAAATAACCCCTATCCGGTCAGCCATTTCCTCTGCCTCCTCGATATAATGGGTGGTGAGTATGATGGTGACACCGCGATCTCGCAGGTTCCGCACCATCCGCCACATGTCCCGCCGTAACTCGACATCCACACCAGCGGTGGGTTCATCGAGAAAAAGTATGGTTGGCTCGTGAGACAGGGCCTTAGCGATCATAACCCGCCGCTTCATGCCCCCCGATAGGGTCATGATCTTCTCTGAGCGTTTGTCCCATAGGCTAAGATCGGTGAGGACGGCTTGCAGATAGACTGGATTGGGTGCTTTCCCGAAAAGGCCCCGGGAAAAAGTCACCGTGTCCCAAACCGTTTCGAAGGCGTCTGTGTGGAGCTCCTGCGGTACCAAGCCGATCCTACTGCGGGCGGCACGGTAGTCGGCGATGATGTCGAAGCCATCTGCCCGAATCTGTCCTGAAGACGCATTGACGATGCCGCAAATAATGCTGATCAAGGTGGTCTTTCCGGCACCGTTGGGGCCTAGAAGGGCGAAAATCTCCCCCTTAAAAATCTCCAAATTGATCGACCTCAAGGCAGAAAACCCGCCCGCATAGGTCTTGTTAAGGTCAGTTACTTGAATGATCGGGGTCACGGTGGTCCTCGGAGGCTGGGCCATAGACTGCAATGCCTCTGCCTTCGACGCTAGGGCCGTGTCATCGCCCTAGGGTTTGGGATGCCTTTTGGGCTAGGTTTTATGGGCCTTGGTTTTGAGGCCTGCAATGGCAAGAGCGTCAGGGGGCGTCGCTGACTGGTCGGGAAATTGAACTTAAGTTTCGCTGCGAGGCGCGGGATCTGGACGCGGTGCTGGCGGTCGCCCCCGGTATGGGGCTGGAGACCCGAACGCTGACCTCCACCTATTTTGACACCCCTGATGGTGCCCTGAGCCGAGGGCACATGTCCCTTCGCATGCGAGAGGACAGCGACGGCGCGCCTGTTCAGACCTTCAAATGCGGCCAGGGTCTGAGTCGGCAAGAACTAGAATGGTCGGAACCGGGTGGGCTGAACCTAAAGCACGCTGAATTACGGGCTGTGCTTAAGGCGCCCCTTCGAAAGGCCCTTGCGCCGGTCTTTACGGTCACGATCCAGCGCCGCCAAAGGACCTTTGACTATCAGGGTGCGCGAATTGAGCTGGCCCTGGATCAAGGCGAAGCCCGCCGGGGCGATCACACGCGGACGATCTGTGAGGTAGAGCTGGAACTCAAGGCGGGCTCTCGGGCAGATTTGTTCGACCTGGCTCACCTCTTGTCCAAGGCCGCACCCCTGCGGCTATCTTTTCTGGGCAAGGCGTCACAGGGTCAGATGCTTGTCCAGCACGCCCCTTCGTTTTCCCAGGACACGTCCCTTGCCCTGACCCGGGACACCCCTCCGGCGGAGGCCTTCCAGAGCCTGGCCAACCGCGCCATTATCGACCTGGCCCTTTACGCTGAGGCCTATAGTGAATTTGGCGAGCCCCGTGCGCTCCACGCCCTGCGGGTTTCTACCCGGAGGCTGAAGAGCTATCTGGCGACCTTCGAACGACTCCTGGACGAGACAGGTGCCAAAAGGGTCCGCCAACATCTGAACTGGCTGCTCAAGGTTAGCGCCGAGGCTCGAAATATCGATGTCTTTGCCCAGACCTATCTCCACGCTGAGTCTCCTGCTGACCTTGCCCCGGCGGTGATGGCTGCGGGTGCGGCGGCCCATGCCAGAACCCAGGGTGTTTTGGCATCTGCACGCTTTCGCGGTCTTCTCCTGGATCTTGTGGCCTGGCTAGAGACAGACGCGTGGAGGGGGCGGACAGACCGGGCCCGTCGGGCCCTTGAGGGAAGGCTCAAGCCCTTCGCCCGCAAGACTCTGTCCCGGAGCCTCAAAGGCCTCAATCGGCGGGCAGGGGACCTGCGGAGGCTCGATCCAGAGGCCAGGCATGAGGTCCGCCTGAAGATCAAACGTCTGCGCTATGTCCTAGAGGCTTTTGCATCCCTGTTCGCCTCAGGTGGCTCCACGCGCTATCTTAAGACCCTTCGGTCGATCCAATCTGACCTTGGTGATCTCAATGATGTGGCGACCGCAGAGCACCTGCTTGATAGCCTTAATTTGGGGGACCTTGAGCCCCTGGTGCGGCGACTTGTCATCGATACAGCCAGCAGGCTGGAGCACCGGGTGGCTGCCACTAATCGGAAGCTCAAGCGGCTTCTCGGGCAAACATCGCCCTGGGCGACATAAAGACTTCTTTATATGCACCTTGCGGGTGTCCTGTCTTGCGGGTATAGGGCCCTCAACTTGCTGACAGGACGCCTCCAATGACCGACTATGTGGTGAAAGACATTTCCTTGGCCGATTTCGGCAATAAGGAGATCGCCATTGCTGAGACTGAAATGCCCGGCCTGATGGCGGTTCGTGCTGAATTCGGTAAGGACCAGCCCTTGAAGGGGGCTCGGATCGCCGGCTCCTTGCACATGACCATCCAGACGGCGGTGCTCATCCAGACCTTGGAAGCCCTTGGCGCTGATGTCCGCTGGGCCTCCTGCAATATCTTCTCGACCCAGGATCATGCTGCCGCTGCCATCGCTGCCAATGGTACGCCAGTGTTCGCCATCAAGGGCGAAACCCTTGAAGAATACTGGGACTATGCCCACCGGATCTTCGAATGGTCGGACGGCGGGTACCCCAACCTGATCCTTGATGATGGTGGCGACGCAACACTGCTCTGCGTTCTGGGTCCCAAGGCGGAACTGGATCCCTCGGTCCTGTCCAATCCGCAGAACGAAGAAGAAGAAGCCCTCTTCAAGGTGATGAAGCGTTACCTTGCCGAAAAGCCAGGCTTCTACACCGCCATCCGTAACGCCTGTAAGGGCGTGTCGGAGGAAACCACCACGGGCGTTCATCGTCTCTACCAAATGGCCGAGCGGGGCGAGCTGCCCTTCCCAGCCATCAACGTCAATGACAGCGTGACCAAGTCCAAGTTCGACAACCTTTATGGTTGCCGCGAGAGCCTAGTGGACGCCATTCGTCGCGGTACCGACGTTATGCTGTCGGGCAAGGTCGCTGTGGTTCTGGGCTATGGTGATGTGGGCAAGGGCTCTGCGGCCAGCCTGCGCAATGGCGGCGCCCGGGTGATTGTTACAGAAATTGACCCGATCTGCGCTCTACAGGCGGCCATGGAGGGCTATGAAGTCCAGACCATGGACGACGTTGCCAGCAAGGGCGATATCTTCGTTACCGCGACGGGTAATAAGGATGTTCTGACCGTGGACCATATGCGGGCCATGAAGAACAACGCCATCGTTGCCAATATCGGTCACTTCGATAGCGAAATTCAGGTGGCTGGCCTGAAGAATTTCAAATGGGACAAGATCAAGGATCAGGTCCACCACGTGGAATTCCCAGACGGCAAGAAGATCATTCTTCTGTCCGAAGGTCGTCTGGTGAACCTCGGCAATGCCACGGGCCACCCCAGCTTTGTGATGAGCGCGTCCTTCACCAACCAGACCCTGGCTCAAATGGAGCTGTGGACCCATGGTGCGAAGTACGAGACCAAGGTCTACACCTTACCTAAGCATCTGGATGAAAAGGTCGCCATGCTGCACCTTGCCAAGCTGGGCGCCAAACTGACCCAATTGTCGAAGGATCAAGCCGACTATATCGGCGTGCCGGAAGCGGGCCCGTTCAAGCCAGACCACTATCGCTACTAGAGCGTGATTCAATGACGGGGAACCGGTTACGGGACCCAAAATTTCTCTAACGAGTTGAATTGCATCATTTTTATCCCTTTTGATGACATCGTCTAAAGGGATAAATCGAAATCAAGCCGCTTCTCCAGCGGTGAAGGGGGCGCAGCCCATGCGTCCCCTTTGTCTTGGCCCCTTGGTCAGTCTGCGACCGCCTCGATCGCGGCAGACGCCTGCCGCATGCGTAGCCAGGCGCCAAAGGCGTAAACCGCCGCCCCACCCCAGATGAAGACAAAGGACAGGGCGCGCAGGGGTGTGAAGGCTTCCCCCTCCGCCACGCCAATGGTGAAGGCGATGGTGGGGCCAATGAATTGTAGAAAGCCAATGGTCGACAGGGGAATGCGTCTGGCCGCCCAGGAAAACAACACCAGGGGCACCGCAGTGATCGGCCCTGCCGCCAGCAGCCAGAGGGTGTCTGTCGGGGTCAGACCAAAGTGCGCCCCCCCAGTGGTCGGGAGCCAAAAGGCATAGGCTAGGCCCGGGATTGCTAGGATCAGGCATTCCACAAAGAGGCCGGTCTGGGCGTCTGCGGCGATTTGCTTGCGCACAATGCCATAGCCCCCGAAGGACACGGCTAGGATCAGCGAGACCCATGGCAGGTGGCCGACGGCCAGTCCCTGAATCGTGACGCCGATCGCCGCCAGCACCATGGCAGCAATGGCCACCCGATCCAGGCGCTCGCGGAAGAACACAACCCCAGCTGCCATGTTCAGCAGGGGCGTTAGATAATAGCCAAGGCTGGTCTCGAGCACCCGGCCTGAATTTACAGCCCAAACATAGAGGGCCCAGTTAGAGCCGATCAGCAGGGCCGAAAAGCATAGCCCCGCAAGGAGCCGCGGATTTCGGAAAACGCCGAGGGCCTGAGCCCCCTGTCCCGCCATCAGGACGAAGAGCAGGGCAGTGGGCGCTCCCCAAATGGAACGATGGGCGAGGATCTCCCAGGACCCCATGCCGAGCCTGTCCATGGCCTGGAAAACCAGGGGAACAAAACCCCAGATCACATAGCAGATGACCCCCGCAAGGAGCGGTGTTGCAGGCTTGTGGTCGGTCATCGTCTTGCCATGGGCAGGTCTCAGGTCAGGGCAGCTTGGCGGATCAGACCCCGCTCGTGCAGCAGCTGGGCAATCTGTACGGCGTTCAGCGCCGCACCCTTTCGAAGGTTATCGGCCACCACCCACATGTTAAGGCCGTATTCCACCGTCGTGTCATTGCGGATACGGCTGATGAAGACCGGGAACTCGCCCTGGGCTTCTTTCGGGGTGATATAGCCCTTGTCATTGCGCTGATCGATGACGACGATGCCTGGGCTTTCCCGCAGCAGGTCTCGCGCTTCTTCCTCGTCCAGAGGCTCCCAGAACTCGACATTCACCGCCTCGGAATGGCCCACCATGACCGGCACCCGCACGCAGGTGACGGTCAGCTTGATTTCAGGATCGATCATCTTGTGGGTTTCATTCCACATCTTGGCTTCTTCATCGGTATAGCCGTCGTCGTTGAAGGCTCCGATGAAGGGAATGACGTTAAAGGCGATCTGCTTGGGGAACTTCTTAGGTTCCGGCGCACCGAGCACAAAGATGCCCTTGGTCTGGTCCCACAGCTCGTCCATGCCTTCCTTGCCGGCGCCAGACACGGATTGATAGGTCGAGACCACCACCCGCTTGATACGGGCCCGATCATGCAGGGGCTTCAGCGCCACCACCAGCTGGGCGGTGGAGCAGTTGGGATTGGCGATGATGTTCTTACGGTCGGCCCATTCCACATCGTCTGGATTTACCTCCGGCACGACGAGCGGGACGTCGGGGTCCATGCGGAAGGCCGAGGAATTGTCGATGACGATGGGGCCAGCCTCACCAATCTTCGGCGACCAAATCTTGGAGAAGCTGCCGGACACGCTCATCAGCACCAGATCGACCTTGGAGAAATCGAACTGTTCGATGTCCTCGCATTTCACGATCTTTTCGCCGAAGGACACCTCGACGCCAATGGACTTACGGCTGGCAATGGCGTGGATTTTATCGACGGGAAATTCGACTTCCTCCAGGATGTTCAACATTTCGCGGCCCACATTGCCTGTGGCCCCAACGACGGCGACGCGGTAGCCCATCGTGGTTTCTCCTGATTGAAAGGGAGCGTTCGTCTACGCCCCAGGGGCGCGAATTGCAATCTCGGCGGTTTAGACCTCGTCGGCCATCCTTAGGATTTCGCCCCAGGCTTCGGGGCTAACGGGAGACACTGAAAGCCGCGACTGTCTTAGCATGGCCAGATCTGCCAGGGCCGGGTTGGCCTTCATCTGGGCAAGGGTGACCGGCACCTTCAGAGCGCGGACAGGGATGAGCTCCACGGCAACAAATCGACCCGTGGGATCGGAGGCGTCTGGAAAAGCGGGCTTCGAGACCTCAGCAATCCCAACCACGGCGAGCCCTTCCTGCGAGTGATAGAAGAAGACCTGGTCCCCGACCTTCATGGCCTTAAGATGCAGGGCTGCAGCATTATTGCGAACGCCGTCCCAGACCGTCTGCCCGTCTCGCATCAGGGCTTCAAAGCTGAAACTGGCGGGCTCAGACTTAACCAGCCAATAGGATCTTGTATCTGCCAAGGTGACCTCCCAAGTCTGTTGCCAGGCTAGCATGCCGCAACCGCGATCGAAGTCGGGAAAGACCAGGTTAACCCGTTTTCGCGCATGGCTTGGCTCGGTATAGTTATGAGAGTCTGCTGGGACTTCCAAAGGGGTCGTGATGATCTATTCCCGCCGCGCTGTCCTTGCCGCAGGTCTAAGCATGGCTGCGCCTTCTGCCCTTGCCGCTGGACCCAACAGCAAGCGCCTGAGCTTTGCGGTCTTGCGGAATGATGTGAAGGTTGGCGAGCATTTGATGGTTTTTGGGGATGATCCGTCAGCCCCTGTTGTGACAACCGATGTCTCTATGCTGGTCAAGCTCGGCCCTGTGCCGGTTTATCGCTACACCCACCACGCCGTTGAGCGCTGGGCTGGCGGTCGCTTTGCCAGCCTCGACACCGCCACCAATTCCAACGGAAAGCGCGAAAAGGTCACGGCCCGCCGCTCATCAGAGGGCTTGTCCATTGAGACCCTAAAGGGACCGGTCATCGCCCCACCCACTGCGGCACCCTTTACCCACTGGAACGCTGACGTTTTCGGTAAGCCCCTGTTCAACCCACAGGAAGGCAAGGTCTTAAAGGTTTCGGCCAGCCGCAAGGGCACATCCCCGGTCGTGCTCGCCAACGGCCGCAAGATCGACGCCCAGCTCTGGTCAATCCGTGGCGAGACCGAGATCGACGATTGGTATGATGCCGCTGGCGTTTGGGCTGGCCTCAAGGGCAAGCTCCAGGACGGCTCCATCATCGAATACCGTCGGCTCTAGACCGCTGTCGCGTCCAGGGCCTTAAGAACCGCATCGCCCATCTGGACCGTCGATAGCTGACCGCCGAGATCACGGGTGCGGGCCCCGTCTTCAAGCGCCCGGATCACGGCGGCCTTGAGATGATCTGCGGCAGCAACCTCATCGAGGGACCATCGCAAGGCCATTTCAAAGGACAAGATCGCCGCCAGAGGATTGGCCACCCCTTGGCCTGCAATGTCGGGGGCTGATCCGTGGATCGGCTCATAAAGCCCAGGCATGCCCGCCGCGCCCAAGGCGGCCGACGGCAGCATGCCTAGGGATCCAGTCAGCTGGGCCGCAGCGTCAGAGAGGATATCGCCAAACAGATTGTCGGTGACCATGACGTCGAACTGCTTGGGGGCCTTGACGATCTGCATGGCGGCGTTGTCGGCCAGTATGTGCTCCAGCTGCACATCGGCATAGTCGCGCTTGTGCAGGTCGGTGACCACTTCGCGCCACAGGAGACCGGAATCCATGACATTAGACTTCTCGGCAGAGTGAACCTTGTTGCGCCGGCCCCGGGCCAGTTCAAAGGCCACTCTCGCCACCCGCTCGATCTCTGCGGTGGTGTAGACCTGGGTATCCACAGCCCTGCGGCCACCGCCGGGAAGGTCTTCGATGAAGCGCGGGCTGCCGAAATAAATGCCGCCGGTCAGCTCCCGAACAATCATGAAGTCCAGACCCTCCACCAGCTCCCGCTTGAGACTGGAGGCGTCGGCCAGGGGTTGGAAACAGAGGGCAGGTCGCAGGTTGGCGAACACTTCCATGCCGGCCCGCAGATTTAACAGGCCAGCTTCTGGCCGTTTGTCCCGGGGGACGCCGCTCCATTGTGGGCCACCCACCGCGCCCATCAGGGCTGCGCGAGAGGATTTCGCCGCAGAGAGGGCCTCCTCGGTCAATGGCACCCCATGGGCATCATAGCTGCAGCCGCCAAACAGGCGCTCATCCAGCGACAGGTGCGGGGTCAGAGCTTCTGCGACCCGGCGGACCTGGGCCGTGACTTCAGGGCCGATCCCGTCGCCGGGGAGGAGGAGGAGATCGGTCATGCGCGTTCCAGCCAGGGTTGGTCGAGGGCCCGCTTGGCCTCGTAGACATCAATATCGGTGGCCGCCGTCAGGGTTTCGCCAATGGCGTCCAGGCCCTTCAGCATCTTGGTCTTGCGCTGGGCGTCGATCTCGAAGGTGAAGGTCTTGCCCGACGGGGAGGTGACGGTCTGGGTCTCCAGGTCAATGCTGACCATGTGATTGCCACCCTTGGCCTCATCCATCAGGGCTGTGACCTCATCGGGTTTCAGGACCACCGGCAGCAGGCCGTTCTGGAAGCAGTTGTTGTAGAAGATGTCAGCAAAGCTGGTGGAGATCACGCAGCTGATCCCGAAGTCCAACAGGGCCCAGGGGGCATGTTCCCGGGACGAACCGCACCCGAAGTTATCACCCGCCACCAGGACGCCCGCACCCTTGTATTCCGACCGGTTGAGGATGAAGTCCGGCTTTTCCTTGCCCTCTGGGTCGAAGCGAAAATCGTAGAACAGTCCCTTAGACAAGCCCTCCCGTTCCACCGTCTTGAGGAACTGTTTGGGGATGATCTGATCGGTGTCGATATTGGCGATCTGCAGGGGGACGGCGCGGGCGTCCAGGCGGGTAAAGGCTTTCATGGCTGGGCGTTCTGTTCAATGAGCAGGGCCGGACCGGCGGGGACGCCGGAGCGGACGGTCAGGACCTTGGTGCCGGGCTTGCGGCCCTTGCGGACGTCGGACACATCAAAGCCTGAAGCGATCAGGCGATCGCGGGCGGCGTCTGCGTCCTTAACCCGCCAGGCTAGGCCACCATAGCTGTCAGGGGCCTCGCTGGCAGGGTGCTTCAGGCTGGCACCGAACTCGACAATGCCGCCGCCACACTTGAAGAAGAGCTGGCGCACACCCCAGTCGGCATTGGAGCGATCCAGTCTGAGGTCCAGACCAAGCTTCGCCCCATAGATTCCCAGGGCCCGGTCGGGGTTTGGGGTGCGGATGACAATATGATCCAGCTCAGTAACAGGCGAGGTGCAACTTGCCGTCGACTGGGGCCAAGGCTGACCATCCCGTGGTGGGTCCACCAGGAGGAGGTTCACGCCGGCGGTATCTTCGATCCTTAGGGCGCTAGTGGTCCAATAACGCTTTCGCCCGTCGTCATGGGTCGATCCAGTCGCCGCGGGGGCCGTTCCTGATATGCCCCGACGCGCCATCAGGGCTTGATCAGCTGCAACATTGTCGCTGGAAAAGGCCAGGGCCCACATGCCGTCTCCGTGAGACTCCAGGTGGCTGCGAATGACGTCGCCAAAGGCCCCTTCTCCGCTCGGGCTGATGATGTCTAAGGCCATGTTCGGCAGCTGGAACCAGGCATGGCGGGCACCACCGCCCCCGCCGATCCAATTGGGTTCAAGGCCCAACATGCGCTGATAGGCGTCGATGGCGGCGTCGAGATCCTTCACCGCCAGGGCGATATGGTCGATCTGAGTGATCATGCCTCAGACGGGCCCTGCATAAAGTCCCGGACGTCGACAATATGTCCCGCGACCGCAGCGGCGGCGGCCATGGCCGGGCTCATCAGATGCGTACGACCGCCGCGGCCCTGGCGGCCTTCGAAATTGCGGTTTGAGGTGGAGGCACACCGCTCGCCCGGGGCCAAGCGGTCAGGGTTCATGCCCAGGCACATGGAGCAGCCCGGCTCGCGCCAATCAAATCCAGCGGCGATGAAAATTTCATCCAGACCTTCTTCCTCCGCCTGGGCCTTAACCAGGCCCGATCCCGGAACGACGAGGGCGCGGACATGGCCTGCAACCTTGCGGCCTTCGACGATGGCGGCGGCTGACCTCAGATCCTCGATCCGGCTATTGGTGCAGGACCCGATAAAGACCACATCGATTTTCGCATCGGTCATCGCTTGG
The DNA here is from genome assembly GCA_937920085.1 of uncultured Alphaproteobacteria bacterium. Classification (GTDB taxonomy): domain Bacteria; phylum Pseudomonadota; class Alphaproteobacteria; order Caulobacterales; family Caulobacteraceae; genus Phenylobacterium. Next base: position 66,319 of record CALETE010000059.1, read on the forward strand.
CCAGGGACAAGGCCCATATAGTCTAAGGCGCGCGCAATGGCGGCTTTCTTGTCGGCCGTCGTGAATTGGTCAGGACTTGGGGCAACCCCCGTAACAGCGACGACGTCCTCAGGGCTGGTTCCCCAGGTCACCAGGGGTGCGATCTCAGCAGCGTTAAGCACCACTTCGCGGTCGAAGACGGCGTCCTCATCGGTCACCAGAGTTTTCCAATAGCTCAGGGCCATATCCCAGGCACCAGCCTTAGGGGCTGAGGCCCGACCCCTCAGATAATCGAAGGTGGTCTGGTCCGGTGCCACTAGACCCGCCCTTGCGCCGCCCTCGATGGTGAGGTTGCACAGGGTCATGCGGCCTTCCATGGACAGGGCGCGTACCGCCTCGCCAGCATATTCGATCACATAGCCCGTGCCGCCGGCTGTGCCGATCTCGCCGATCACAGCCAGGGCGAAATCCTTGGCTCCAACGCCCGGAGCGGGGGTCCCATTCAGAGTCACCCGCATATTTTTGGCCTTCTTGGCCCGCAGGGTCTGGGTGGCCAGGACGTGTTCGACCTCAGAGGTGCCTATGCCATGGGCCAGGGCCCCGAAGGCCCCGTGGGTCGAGGTATGGCTGTCGCCGCAGACAATGGTCATACCCGGTTGGGTGCGGCCCTGCTCAGGTCCGACCACGTGGACGATGCCATTGCGCACATCGCCCATGGGAAAGAACTCGATCCCATAGTCTTTGACGTTTCGCTCCAGAGTCTGGAGTTGCAGGCGGGCTTCCTCATCGGCGACCGCACCGACGCCCTTGGCCTGCCCTGCGGTAGGGATATTGTGGTCTGCCACCGCCAGGGTCCTGTCAGGTCGTCGAACAGGGCGTTTGTCGGCCCGCAGCCCTGCAAAGGCCTGGGGGGTGGTGACCTCATGGATCAGATGCAGGTCGATATAGAGAATGGCCTCGCCGTCCTGTTCGGCAACGAGGTGTGCATCCCAGATTTTGTCATAAAGGGTCTTACCGGACATGGGCGGCATCTAGAGCATTTTCCAAGGCGAGGAAACCGCTGATCCGCCGGAGTTTTGGCGTAACCTAGGCAGCTTTCACGAGGGCAGGGCCTAAACATCCCTGACCCATCAGCGTCGTCCTCAGGGCTTCGTCTAGGGGCGTATGGGGTTCTTCACCGAGGGCGGCGACCAGCTTTGCGTTCTCCAGCAGCAAATCTGCCTCCCATAGATAGCGCATTTCCAGCATCTCCCGCACCATCTCCACGAAAGGGGCAGCAAGGGAAAAGGCGAACCAAGGCAGGTTCCGGCGGGCCAGCTTGCGACCGGCGACGCGGTCTAGGGCCTGCGCCAGATCAAAGCCTGTCAACTGATGGCCCCCATGGTTGAAAACCGCCACGGCCGGCAGATCTGCTTCCATGGCGATAAGGCGCACAATGCTTTGAGCGAAGTCTGGAAGATAGGCCCAGGTATGCGCGGCGTGTGCAGGTCCAGGCAGGGTGACGGTCTTGAGGGGCTTGCCCTTGGCGACCCAGCCCTCCGTCAGCCAGGAGGATCCGCTCTCGGGGCCGAAAAAGTCCCCGGCCCGGACCACAAGGCTGCGAACGCCCACAGAAGATGCGTCAGCCAGGCGCGTCTCCAGAGCTACTCGAATAGCCCCCTTTCGGGTCTGAGGGTTCTGTGGCGAGGCCTCAGTCACCCGAGGCCAAGCGTCGGGGCCATAATTATAGACATTGCCGGGCAGGACGACGCGGGCTCCGGTTACCTTGGCGGCTGCAATGCAGGACTCCATCATGCCTGGCTGAAACTTGGCCCAATTGGCGTAGCCGGGCGGATTGGCACCTTGGAAGATGATCTGGGCCCCCTCTGCGGCTGCGAGAATGTCGGCAGGATTCATGGCGTCGCCGGTGATCCACTCAATGCCCTTAAGATCAGGACGGTCTGGACGGCTGGAAGACCGGTTCAGGCCGCGGACCCGCCAACCTTGAGCAAGAAGGGCAGCCGCCACAGCACCGCCAATGGATCCGGTGGCACCGATGACGAGGGCAAGCGGCTTGGAGGACATGGGTTTCTTCCTTTCCTGTCTGATGTCTTGGACTATCTGCGAAGGCTTTGACCTGCGGAATTGCGCTTTGACGTGGCTCTGGTATTCATAATCGTATGAGCTCAGAACCCGCGTGGGACCTCTATCAAAGCCTGCATGCTGTCCTACTGACCGGTAGTTTCTCTGCGGCTGCCCGGGCGCGGGGTCTGACCCAGCCGACCCTGGGCCGTCATATTGAGTCTCTTGAGCAGAGCCTTGGGGCACCACTGTTTCTGCGCAGCTCCAGGGGGCTGACGCCGACGGATCTTGCAGAAACCCTGCGACCCCATTTGGAAGAAATGGCCGCCGCCGCGGGCGCAGCTCTCCGGGACGCCTCAGGCGCAGCCGATGGGGAACAGGGAGTGGTCCGGGTCGCCGTGAGTGAGTTCATGGGCGTGGAAGTTCTGCCGTCGATCCTGTCTAGCTTTCACGAAAAGCACCCGGACATTATAATCGAGATGGTGCTTTCTGATCGCACTGAGGACCTGTCGCGACGGGATGCAGATATCGCCGTTCGCATGGTTCGGCCCACCCAGGGTGCCTTGGTCGCACGCAAGATTGGCGCGATCCGACTGGGCTTTTATGCCTCCGAAAATTATGTGGCCCGCCACGGTGTGCCCTCAGGGTTTGAGGATCTGCGAAAGGGGCACACTCTGATCGGTTATGATCGCGAGCGTATTGACCTAGAGGCCCTGCGGCACGTGGACTTTGGCGACATCGAAATCTCGCGAAACACCTTCCAAGTGCGGACGGACAATAACTTGGCCCAGGCGGCTTCTGTGCGCGCGGGGCTGGGCATTGGCGCTGTGCAAAGTACCCTGGCCCGCCGGTGGGGCTTGGTGCCGATCATGCCAAACGCCTTCCATTTCGAGTTGGAAGTCTGGGTCGCCATGCATGAGAATCTCAAAGGGTCGCGCCGTATGCGACTCATGTTCGATCATTTGGCCGAGGGCCTGTCATCCTTCCTGGCAGAAGAGCGCAAGCTGAAGGGCTAGCCGCCCGCTTGAGCGACAACGTCCAGCAGGTAGCGACCATAGGCAGTCTTGCCGAACACCTCACCCCGCGCCTTGAGCTGGTCGCGGGTGATAAAGCCATTGTGGAAGGCGATTTCTTCCAGGCAGGCCACTTGGACGCCCTGGCGCTTTTGGACGGCGCGGACAAACTCAGACGCTTCAATCAGGCTCTCGTGAGTGCCAGTATCGAGCCAAGCATAGCCCCGGGATAGCTGCTCTACATAGAGCTCACCCATCTCCATATAGGCGCGGTTCAGATCGGTGATTTCGTATTCGCCCCGCGCCGAGGGTTTGACCTGTTTGGCTAGGTCGACGACCCGATTGTCATAGAAATAGAGCCCGGTTACCGCCTGGCGTGACTTGGGGGCCTGGGGTTTTTCCTCCAGGCTGAGTGCGCGGCCATCCTTGTCCAGCTCGACCACCCCATAGGCTTCGGGCGTATCCACTTGATAGGAAAACACCGTCGCGCCCTTTTCCCGGGCCACGGCGCGGGCCAACAGGGCCGACATGCCTGCCCCGAAGAAGATGTTATCCCCCAGGACCAGGGCGACCCGGTCTGTACCGATGAACTCTTCTCCAAGGACGAAGGCCTGGGCCAGTCCATCCGGGCTTGGCTGAATCTTGTACTGGATATCCATGCCGAGGTCCTCGCCGGTGCCAAACAGGCGACGGTAGTTCTCGATATAGTCCGGCGACGAGATCAGCAGGATCTCCCTTATCCCGGCCAGCATCAGCACCGACATCGGATAGTAGATCATCGGCTTGTCATAGATCGGCAGCAGTTGCTTGTTCACCGCCAAGGTGGCCGGGTGCAGTCGGGTGCCGGACCCGCCGGCGAGAATTATGCCCTTCATGGCCGTTCCTATCTGGTGGGTTGAGCCAGAAGGGCCGCAACCACATCGCTGACCGCCTCTTGCCAGGGGCGTAGACTTACCCCGAAGTCGCGCCTTAGCTTTTTTGTGTCCAGTCGGGAGTTGCCTGGGCGCCTGGCGGGCGTCGGATATCCGCTCGTGGGAATAGCCTTCAAAACTGGAATCCTATGTCCGGCAGCTTGGGCCTGATCGAAGACCGCCTTTGCCAGGTCATACCAGGTGGCTTCACCAGAATTGACCAGATGATAAATGCCATAGGGCGGGGCCTCGGCCTCCAATCGCCCAAGGGCGCGTCTAAGACCCGCGGCCAGGTCTTCGGCGCTGGTCGGGCATCCAAGCTGGTCATTGACCACTGAAACTTCATCGAGGGTTTTCGCCAACCGCAGCATGGTCTTGACGAAGTTGCCGCCGTCAGGGCTGACCAGCCAGGCGGTTCGCAGGATCAAATGTTTCGGGTTCCCCAATTGGACCGAAAACTCCCCAGCAGCCTTAGAGGCACCATAGACCCCAAGGGGACCGATTGTATCCATCTCTTCATAGGGGGTGGATTTTGCCCCACCGAAGACGAAGTCCGTTGACAGGTGGATAAGGGGAATCCCGGCCTGGGCTGTGGCCCTGGCGAGGGCTGCAGGTGCATTTGCGTTGATGGCCCAGGCGGACTCTATGTCGTGCTCCGCCTTGTCTACGGCGGTATAGGCACCAGAATTGATGACCGCCCGCCAGGGGCGACTGGCAACGATGGCGGCGATCTGATCGCAATCCCTTAGGTCCAGCTGATCTCGACCCGGCGCATGAATTTGGAAACCAGGTCCCGATAACCGACGCAAGGCCGCACCAACCTGACCCGTTCCGCCAGTCAGCAGAATGGGCAAGTCGCCGGTTTCAGGATTCGGGGCGACTGAGCTCACAGAGCCTCCTGACGCACGATGACCAGATTAGGCGGGACGCCAAACCAAAAGGGCAACCCTCGTGACAAGGGTCGCCGTTCCAGGCGAAGCTATCCGGCCTAGGGCCTTTGCCTTAGGTGGATTCCTTTGGCACCTGATTCATCTGGCGCTCGGCAATCCGTGCCGATTTTCCGCGGCGATCGCGCAGGTAATAGAGCTTGGCGCGACGGACGACGCCGCGACGCTTGACCTCGATGGATTCGATCATCGGCGAATAGATCGGGAAAACCCGCTCCACACCTTCACCAAAAGAAATCTTGCGGACCGTGAAGCTCTCGTTGATGCCGCCACCCTGACGGGCGATGCAGACACCTTCATAAGCCTGAACGCGCTCGCGCTCGCCTTCCTTGATCTTCACATTGACGCGGACGGTGTCGCCCGGCTGAAAGTCTGGGGTCGACCGGGCAGCGCCCAAACGGTCGGCTTCTTCCTTTTCCAGGGTCTGGATCAGGTTCATGACTACATTCCTTGTCTTCCGGGCTTAATCGCCCTTTGCCTGTTGATTGGCGAGATGCTGCGCCCACAAGTCCGGTCGCCGCTCCCGCGTGGTTTGTTCCCTTTGTGCCTGCCGCCACTTGCCAACCTGGGCATGATGACCGCTCAAAAGCACATCGGGGATATCCAGGCCTTCAAACGTCCGCGGTCGCGTGTACTGCGGGTGTTCTAAAAGCCCGTCCTCGAAACTCTCTTCACTCAGGCTCTGCGCCGCGCCGAGAACTCCGGGCACCAGCCTTACGCACGCTTCGATCACCACCATGGCCGCCGCCTCGCCACCGGCGAGAACCGCGTCTCCGACAGAGACCTCCTCAAACCCCCGGGCGTCGAGCACCCGCTGATCCACCCCCTCGAACCGACCGGCCAGGACGATCAGTCCCGGCCCCTCGGACCATGTCTTAACACGCGCCTGGGTCAGGGGCCGACCCCTGGCGCTCATGTACAAAAGCGGCCGCCCCCGAAGCTCAACGCTGTCTAGCGCCGCTGCGATGACGTCCGCCCGCATGACTTGTCCAGGACCACCACCCGCAGGGGTGTCGTCGAGGAAACCGCGCTTATCTGTGGAAAACCGCCGAATGTCCAGTGTTTCCAGACTCCAGAGTCCGGCTTCCTTCCAGGCGGTTCCGATCAAGGAAACGCCCAAGGGGCCGGGGAAGGCCTCGGGAAACATGGTCAGGACTGTGGCGTCAAAGGGCATGGCCATGGGTTCATGACCCAAGATGGCGGTCAATTGAAGCCTTCATGTGGAGTTCGCAGCCTTGCGGCCACGGGAAGTTACGCCTAATTCCACCCTTCCCGCAGTGCAGCATCCATTGAGAGCGTCCATGGCCACCCCTGAAGACCTCACCGAGACCCTGGCCCTTGAGCGTCTTGAGTTGAACTTGTTCCGGGGCGTGTCTGCCGATGACGGCCCGGGCCGGATCTTCGGCGGACAGGTCATTGGTCAGTCCCTCTTGGCGGCCTACGAAACGGTTGAAAACCGGATTTGTCATTCCTTGCACTGCTACTTCATCCGACCGGGCGATCCCCAGGTGCCGATCATCTATGAGGTTGATCGGTCTCGGGATGGCGGGTCCTTCACGACCCGTCGGGTGGTGGCGATCCAGCACGGACAACAGATCTTCAATCTCGCAGCCTCCTTCCAGGTGGCCGAGGAAGGGTTTGAACATCAATCAGACATGCCTGATGTTCCAGGCCCCGATGACCTGATTGATGAGACCGAAGCCATGAAGGCGATGGTTGCCAAAATGCCGGAAGAGGCCCGGAAATGGGCCACACGGCCCCGCCCCATTGAAATGCGCCCCGTCGATGGCTCATTCTTCTTTGATGGCAAACCCCCCGAAGCCCGCAAACCAGAAAGCCAGACCTGGATGCGCGCCAAGGCCCCGATCGGGGCGGATCAGCACATGCATCAAGTGCTCTTAGCCTATGCGTCGGACATGGGTCTTTTGGCCACAGCCATGCGTCCGCATCGGGTTCACTGGCAGACCAAGGGCTTCCAGTCGGCGAGCCTCGACCACGCCATGTGGTTCCACAAGCCGATCAATTTTAACGACTGGCATCTTTACACCCATGACAGCCCAAGCGCGTCCGGCGGCCGGGGTTTCATCAGGGGCTCTGTCTATACCCAATCGGGCGAGTTGGTGGCCAGTGTGGCCCAGGAAGGCCTGATCCGGATGCGCAAGCCCACCTGATCGGTTGGGACAGGGCCTGGGCTCCGCCCTTGGGTCTATTCGGTTTCGTCGGGTTTGACGGCGATGACCCGGCCCTCGGCGATGAGCACCTCGGGCACCGTCTCACGGGTAAAGGGCAGCCACCAGCTTGCCCCCTTAGGGGGTTGGATTTCCAGCAGGTCTCCAGCGCCGAAGTCTTGTACACCCTTGACCTGACCCAGGACATCGCCCTCCGGGGTCTCGACCTTTAGCCCGATCAGATCTGCCAGGTAGAATTCATCGTCGTCTTCCGGCTCGGGAAGGTCCTCCCGTCGGACGTGAAGGGTTAGGCCCCGAAGGGCCTCGGCCTGGTCCCGGGTATCAATGCCCCGGGCGCGGGCGATGACAGCACCCTTAACGGGACGGACGCTGGTAAGCGACAGGGCCGCGGATCCATCCTCGCGCAAGAGGTTCCGATAACGGCCAAGGGCCGTCGGGTCCTCTGTAAAGGTGGTGATGCGAATCTCGCCCTTGACGCCGAAGGCTCCGGCAACGCGGGCGACGAGGAGGAGGCGGTCAGCCATGAGTCAACCGCCCCCTAATGCCGGCTTAAGCTTCCGGCTCGGCGGCTGGTTCAGCAGCGGGTGCTTCAGCGGCAACTTCAGGTGCGGCTTCGACCACCGCTTCTGCAGCGACTTCCGGTTCCGGGGTCGGCTCAGGGGCAGGCGCGGCAGCGGCTTCGGCTGCCGCAGCTGCAGCGTCGGCTGCCTTCTGGGCGCGTTCTTCAGCGCGTTCCTTGGCCTTCTTGCCAGGTACGCCCTTTTTCAGGTTCTGGCCGTGAACCCAGGTCATGACGCCGGCGGCTGCCAGGAAGCGAGCGACGCGATCGGTGGGCTGGGCGCCCTTAGAAAGCCAGCCTTGAATTGCTTCCAGCTTCAGGCTGATCCGGTTTGGGTCGTCCTTTTTCAGCAGGGGATTATAGGTCCCGACCTTTTCAATGAAGCGGCCGTCGCGGGGCGAATGGCTGTCGGCCACGACGATCGAATAATAGGGACGCTTCTTGGCGCCGCCACGGGCGAGACGAATTTTAAGCATTCTAAGTCCTTGTGGTGTCTAGGATTTCTTGAAAGGGTTAAAGCCGGGCGGGAGGTTTCCCAGTCCCGGAAGGTTGGGAGGTGAGCCGCCGCCAAGGCCGGGTAGGTTCAACCCGCTGGCCATCTTGCCGAGCTCTTCCAATTGTGATGCGTCTGCGGTCGGGAGCTTGCCCCCGCCCAGGGACTTCAGCCGGTCCATGCCACCTGCGCCGCCAGCGCCGCCCAGCATCCCTGCCATCCGGGCAAGACCCTTGCCGCCATCACGGCTCATCATCTTAAAGGCGTCAGCCATCTGCCTGTGCTGTTTTAGCAGACGATTGACATCGGCCACATCGACCCCGGCCCCTGCCGCAATCCGCCGTTTGCGGGATGCTGCTAGAATGTCGGGTTTTTTACGCTCCAGCTTGGTCATGGACGAAATGATGGCCGACTGCCGGTCCAGCATCTTGTCTGAGATATTGGCCTCGGCGATTTGCTTCTTAATCTTCTGCACGCCCGGCAAGAAGCCCATCATGCCTTCCATGCCGCCCATGCGCTTCATCTGGGCGAACTGGTCGGCCATCATATCCAGGTCGAACTGGCCCTTGGCCAGTTTCTTGGCCATCGCCTCAGCCTTGGCGACGTCGAGGTCTTGGCTGGCCTTTTCCACCAGGGCGACAATGTCACCCTGGCCCAGAATGCGCCCAGCCACCCGAGCGGCATCAAAAACGTCCAGGCCATCGATCTTCTCTGAGACGCCCAGGAACTTGATCGGCAGGCCGGTCACGGCCCGCATGGACAGGGCCGCGCCGCCGCGACCGTCGCCGTCGGCCCGGGTCAGGACCAGGCCGGTGAGGGGTAGGCGCTCGTGGAAGGCGGTGGCGGTGCGGACCGCGTCCTGTCCGGTCAAGCTATCTGCCACCAGCAGGGTTTCAGAGGGCGTGGCGATCTTGGCGATCTCGGCGGCCTCGGCCATCATGGCTTCGTCGAGGGTGGTCCGTCCGGCGGTATCCAGGATCAGGATGTCATAACCCTGAAGCTTGGCTGCCGACATGGCGCGGCGGGCAATATCGGGCGCTGATTGTCCTGCGACGATGGGCAGGCTGTCCACCTTGGCCAGCTGTGCCAGGGTCGCCAGCTGTTCCATGGCGGCCGGACGACGGGTGTCCAGGGAGGCCAACAGGACCTTCTTGCGGTCTCGGGACAGCTTGAGCGCCAGCTTACCGGCCGTGGTGGTTTTGCCCGAGCCCTGCAGGCCCGCCATCATGATCACGGTGGGGGGGTTCAGGCTTATATTCAGGGGTTCGGCGCTCTCGCCACCCAGCATTTCCACCAGACCATCATAGGTGATCTTGACCACCTGGTCGGCAGGGCGAACCGAGCGGATCACCTCTTCGCCGGCTGCCCGCTCCTTAGCCTTGGCGATAAACTGACGGACGACGGGAAGGGCGACATCGGCATCCAGCAGGGCGATGCGAACTTCCTTCAGGGCCTCATCAATGTCCTTTTCCGACAGCACCCCGCGACCGGACAACCGGTCGAAGACGGAGGACAGTTTATCGGTTAGAGCGTCGAACAAGTGGGCCTCATCTTTGTGGCCCAAACGCAATCGACCCCCGTGGACGATCACGTCGACGGGGGGCCTCGCCGTCCTCGTCCCGCCATAAGTCAGCAGGGGTCGTGACGGTGGAGGGCGCGATTGCATTGCGCCGGAAGCGCGGGTCTATGCGCGAAACTCGCCGAAAGGTCAAGGATTTGCGCCAATGCCGCAGGGCCAGGGCCTAGACCCCATGCCCTGCAGCTTTGAAATGCCCCCTAGGCGAGGGGAAAACCCTTGTCTCGCAGATAGGCCTTTACGTCGGGGTCCCGACCCCGGAAGGCGCGATACTGATCGGCTGGGTCGGTCGTATTGCCCCGGCTCATAATCGTGTCGTGTAGGCGCTTGGCGACCACTTTGTCATAGGGCCCGCCCGCCTCTGTGAAGGCTTCGAAGACATCGTGATCCAAGACTTCTGACCACAGATAGCTGTAATAACCGGCGGAATAGCTATCGCTGGCGAAGATATGCTGAAATTGCGGCGTCCTATGCCGCATGGGCAATTCTTCGGGCATGCCGAGCTTGGCCAGCTCCGTCTTTTCGAAGGCCCGGGGATCGATATCGGCATCGCCAGCCAGGTGCAGCTTCATATCAATCAGGGCCGAGGCTAGGTATTCGGTGACGTCGAAGCCCTTCTTGAAGGTATGGGTCTTGTTGATCTTAGTGACTAACGCGTTCGGGATGGGCGTGCCGGTCTTATAATGCAGGGCAAATTGGTTAAGCACTTCTGGAGTGGGGAACCAGTTTTCGTTCAGCTGACTTGGGAATTCCACATAATCCCGGGAGACATTGGTGCCCGATAGGGTCGGATAGACCACGCTGGAATTTAGACCATGCAGGGCGTGACCGAACTCGTGGAACATGGTGGTCGCATCGTCCCATGAGACCAGGACCGGCTCGCCAGGTGCCGCCTTCACGAAGTTGGCATTATTGGACACGATGGTCGTGACCTGACCATTGAAGGTGCTTTGTTCTCGATAGGCGTTCATCCAGGCGCCTGATCGCTTCCCGGCCCGGGCATAGGGGTCGAAATACCAGAGCCCCCTATGATTTCCGTCGGCTGTTTTGACTTCCCAGATCTTGATATCGGGATGGGCGACGGGCAGGCCCGTCACCGGATGGAAGGTGAAACCATAGAGCTGTCCAGCGGCCCAGTGCATGCCCTCCCTTAGCTTGTCTAGCTGCAGATAGGCCTTCACTTCGTTCATATCGAGGTCGTATTTCGCCCCACGGACCTTCTCGGCATAATAGCGATAGTCCCAGGGTGCGATCTTGACCCCGGCCTTTTCGCTATCGGCAATGGCCTGCATTTCGGCCACTTCCTCATGGACCCGAGCGATGGCGGCGGGCCAGACCCGCATCATCAGATCCATGGCATTCTCTGGGGTCTTGGCCATGGCGTCAGCCACCCGCCAGTGGGCATGGGTCGGAAAGCCCAGCAGCTTTGCCCGTTCGGCCCGCAGCTTGAGAATCTTCTTGATGACCGCATTATTGTCCTTGGCGTCATTGTTATCGCCGCGGCTGTAAAAGGTCCGCCAGACTTTCTCGCGCAGATCGCGCTTGTCGGCATAGGTCAGGAAGGGGTCCATGGACGAGCGGGTGTTGAGCACGGCCCATTGACCTGCCTTTCCCTTCTGCGCCGCGGCTGACGCCATGGCCGCCTTAATGTCGCTAGGCAGGCCGGCGAGATCGGCCTCAGAGGTCAGGAACAGAACATAGTCGGTCTCATCGGCCAGCAGATTCTGGCTAAAGGTGGTGAAATAGCCGGCCAGTTCCTGGTTGATCGCCGCCACCCGTGTCTTGTCTGCCACCGACAGATTGGCGCCGGCCCGGGTGAAGCGATTCCAATAGACCCAGGTCAGTCTCTGCTGTTCGGGGGTCAGGGATTTGCGGGCATTATAGACCGCATTAATCCGGGCAAAGAGGGCGGGGTTCTGAACAATCTTGTCATAGTGCGCGGCCAGCAGGGGCTCGAGGGTGGTCTCGACCTTTTGGACCTCTGGAGTCGAGAGGGTGCTGGTCCAAATGCCGTAGAAGGTCTGAACCCAAAGGCTGACCTGGCCGGATTTTTCCATGGCGATGATGGTGTTTTCGAAGGTCGGCGCGGCCTTGTTATTTGCGATTGCTGTGACTTCGGCCAGTTCTGCGGCCATGGCCTGCGTCATGGCGGGAATAAAGTCAGATACCTTGACCTTGTCGAAGGCCGGGACGCCGCCAAAGGGTCCGGTCCAGGCCTGGGTCATGGGGAGAGGTGCGGCGAGGGCACCCTTGGGAAGTGCCGAACTTGCGGCGAGGGCGGCGGATGCGGCCAGGAAGCTGCGCCTTTTCATGGAAACTCCAAACTTAGTCGATGTGCGGCCTGCGCCGCGATTGGCACCAGACTAGCCGGGCTTTGCGCCCGCGTCACATGTCGGAATCTTCATTTTCTATTCGCTGTGTCGAGCCGTGCGAGGCAGCCCTGGTCTTGAGCCGTGAGGTCAGCTAACTCGGACGCATGGCTATTGGCGTCTTTGATTCCGGAATTGGCGGTCTGACCGTCCATCGCAAGCTGGTGGATCGTTTGCCTGATGCCAATCTCATCTATCTGGCGGACCAGGCCAATACCCCCTATGGCGGCAAGGACGGTGAGGCGATCGTCGATCTGACTCGCGCCGGTTGCGAGCGGTTATTCTCAGCTGGTTGCGATCTGGTGGTTCTGGCCTGCAATACCGCCTCAGCCATCGCCCTGCGTCGCCTTCAGCAGACCTGGCTGCCGGGCTATCGCCGAGACCTTGGGCGACCGGTCAATGTTCTGGGCATTATCGTCCCCACCATTGAGGCTGCCACTGGCATGCCCTGGGAACATGAGGCAGAGCGCCGGGGAGATAAGGTCGAAAAACTCGACATATTGGCGGTGTTTTCCACCCCCGCCACCGCACGCTCCAGGGTCTATGAAATTGAAATCGATAAGCGCCGGCAGGATGTCGCGGTATTTGTCGAACCCTGCCCCAGCCTCGCCAGCCTTATTGAAACCGGTGCCGGAGCTGTTGAGTTAGCGACCGCCGTTGACCAGCACGTGAAATCGGTGAGCGCCAGGATTGGTCGACCCCCTGATCGCGCCATATTGGGCTGTACCCACTATGAGATCATTGCCGATATGTTCCGGGCGGCCTTGCCGCCGGGGACGCCCCTGATCCACCAGCCCCAGGCCACAGCCGATGCCCTCGTGGACTATCTGGACAAGCATCCGCACTACGATGTGGGGTCGGAAGGCCGCCGTCTCTTCCTGACGACTGGCAAACCTGGGGTCCAGCACATATTGGCCGAAACCTTCTGGGGCGGCCCCTTAAGTTTCGAGCAGGCCTAGGGTCATGCTGCCGACCTTACGTCAGCTGCAATACCTGAAGCTGCTGGCTGAACACGGTGCCTTTGGTAAGGCGGCGGATGCTGCCCATGTGACTCAGCCGACGCTTTCGGCAGGTATCCAAGAGCTGGAAAAAATCCTCGGGGCGCCGGTGGTTGATCGCGCGCGCTCCGGGGTCATCCTGACGGCTGTGGGTGAAGCGGCTCTGGCCCGGGCCCACGTCATTCTCAATGAAGCCGAAGAGCTGGTTCAGTCCGCGCGCAATGCGGGCCAGCCCCTGACCGGAAGATTCCGGCTTGGGGTCATCCCCACGATTGCCCCCTTTCTCCTGCCCCGCGCCCTGCCGGTCCTGAGGGCCAAATTTCCTAGCCTGAAACTCTATCTGCGGGAGGACCTCACGCAGAGACTGATCCTCGCCCTTCGTGCGGGTCAATTGGACGCAGCCCTCATTGCCCTGCCCTTTGACCTTACGGGTCTCGATCATGCCCATGTCTCTGACGATGAGCTCATGGCCGCCCTGCCCGCCAATCACCGGTTGACCGCCCTGTCTGAGATGTCGGCAGCAGCCCTGGAGGGCGAAGACCTGATCCTGTTGGAGGATGGTCATTGTCTGCGCGATCACGCCCTGGCCGCCTGTGGCTTGAGACCGCCAAGGGCAACCGGCGATGACGAGGCCTTTGCCGCCACCTCCTTGCCGACCCTGGTTCAGATGGTGGGCTCAGGGCTTGGGGTCAGCTTTCTGCCCGCCATGTCGCTGACCGCGGGCCTGGTGGACAGTGCGCCGGTGACCATTCGCCCCCTGGGGTCTGAGCATCCCAGCCGAGAAATCGTCGTCGCATGGCGTCAGGGCTCTAGCCGAGGTCCAGAGGGTCGACTCTTGGCCCAGGTCCTGCAAGCCCTTCCTTAGGGTGCCGCCTCGGGCAAGCTCGCGCTCGGCTAATCCATCAATTTTTGAGCCAGATAGACATAATGTCTGGCCCAACGGCGGGCGTTTAGCTCCGGGTCAGCGTCATTGGCGTGACCGCCAAAGGTCTGCTCATAATAGAGGTAGGGTATGCCCATGGCCTGTAGTTTGGCGGCGAACTTGCGGGCGTGACCAGGATGAACCCGATCGTCCCGGGTATTGGTGGTGATGTAGGCCTCAGGGTAGGGCACCCCGGCTTTTAGGTTCTGGTAGCCGGAATAGGCGCCGATAAAGGCTGCATCGGAGGGTACATCGGGGTCACCATACTCAGCGATCCACGACGATCCCGCCGACAGCTTGTGATATCGCAACATGTCGATCAGCGGGCTCTCCACCACCACGGCAGTCCACAGTTCAGGATGCTGGGTCATGGAGACGGTGGTCAGTACGCCGCCGTTAGACCGGCCATAGATTCCCAAACGACGGGGGGACGTCAGCCCCCTAGCTGTCATGTCCCTGGCCACAGCGGCAAAGTCATCGAAAGCCAGTTGGCGTTTTTCCCGCAAAACCGCCTCATGCCAGGCGGGTCCAAATTCGCCGCCGCCGCGGATATTGGCGATGACATAGGCGCCGCCGCGCTCTAGCCAGATCTTGCCCATTTCCGGCAGATAGATCGGCGGCTTGGAGAGCTCGAAGCCGCCATATCCATACATGAGGGTGGGGGTGGAGCCGTCCATCTTGGCGGCCTTGGGTCGGACAATGAAATAGGGAATTTTCACCCCGTCAGATGAGGTCGCCCAATACTGCTCAACCATGTCCTTTGATACATCGAATTGCGGCGGTAGGTCCTTGAGCTTGGCCGTCATGCCCGTAGCCCCATCGGCCAGCCACAGGCTCGGCGGGTCGAGGAAACCTTCGGCAGAGACGAAGATCAGGTCATCGCTCTCCCCAAGGGACCTAATTTGGAAACTCGAGTCCTTGGGCAGGTTCAGGGTTTCACCGACCCAATGTCCCCGCGCCAGATCAAAAACCTCAACCCGGCCCTTCACCTCGTCGAGGAGGTTGACCACCACCTTGCCGGCCGTAACGTCCACGGATTGGATGGCTTGCCTGGGCCCGGGCTGGAAAATGATCTCAGGGGTAGGACCAAGGTCTGCCAGTTTGTAGGCGATGACCGACCCTGCACCCGCACCCTGCCAATCCTCCTTCAGGGTGAAGACCAGGCGACCATTCACATAGCCCTCAAATTGGGACTTCAGCGGCAGGGGGATCCGGACCTGCTTCCCATCCCTCAGCAGGTAGAATTCGGTTTTGAAATAGACCACTTCCCGTCGCAGGACGATGCCGTCGACCTGGCTCGTCTTGCCCCTCAGGACCGCAAAACTCACGCCAATGTCCGATGGCTGAGCCCGGAAAATCTCTGTGGCAACCCCCTTGCGGGTTACAGTCTTGATGGCCAGGGGATAGCCCGAGGTGGAGACATCGGCGGGGGTCCAAGCGCGGGCCGCGATCAGGGTATCGGCGTCGAGCCAGTCATTGGTCTGCTTGCTGGCAGGTGCGGTGAATCCGCCTTCGACAAAGCGCCGGGTAATGGTGTTGAATTCACGGATCTCAACAGCGTCAGTGCCTCCGTCGGAGAGCCTAACCAGACAGATCGCGTTATCAGGCTGGCGGCAGGTCGCTCCCTTCCAGACCCAGTTTCGGCCTTCAGCCTTTGACAGGGCGTCCAGGTCCAGCAGGGTCTCCCACTCTGGCGCCTTGGCGCGGAAGGATGCCAGGGACGCATGACGCCAAATGCCGTGGACGTGATCGCCATCCTGCCAGAAGTTATCGACGCCACCGGCTCGAAAGTCGGGCCAAGGAATACGATCTGCGGAAGTGAAGATGGCCCTGGCCTGCGCATGGAAGGGCTCATAGCGCGGATCTGATTCCAGGCGCTTTGCAGTCTTGGCATTTTCAGCGGCCACCCAGGCCATGGAACTGGGCGACTCGATGTCTTCCAGGCTTAGGAAGGGGTCGCTCTGTTGGGCAAGGACGCCAGGTGCGGAGACGACCAAGCTGCCCGCGCAGGCCAGTGCCAAAAGGGATCTTTTCATGATCGAACCAAACGCCACCCGAAGTGAAATATTCCGTCTAAGGTGATCCATGAAGATTTCTCACCTATAAACGCCAAACCATGAGCCGTCCGTTTCTGAAAATGAATGGGCTCGGCAACGACTTTGTCGTGGTCGAGGCCCGCGCCCTGCCCTTTGAGCCAAGGGCTGATCAGGTGCGAAATATTGCGCGCCGCGAGGGTGGGATTGGTTGTGACCAGCTGATTTCCATAGCCTCTGGGGCGGGAGATATTCCTTTGGTCCGCTTCTGGAATGCCGATGGCGAAGAAGTCGGGGCCTGCGGTAACGGATCCCGCTGCGCGGCCTGGCTGCTCATGCAGGAAGCGGGCATCGATCACGTGGCCTTTGATACCCAAGGCGGTCGGCTATTTGCGCGCTCAGCAGGCGATCATCTTGTCAGTGTCGATATGGGCCCGCCCCGACTGAGTTGGGATCAAATTCCATTGGCAGAGCCCATGGACACCCGCGGCATTGAACTCCAGGTCGGCCCCATAGACGCCCCCCTGCTGCATACGCCGGGCTGTGTTTCCATGGGCAATCCCCATGTGGTGTTCTTCGTTCCCGACATTGACACTGCGCCGGTCCGTGAGGTCGGCCCACTGATTGAACACCACCTGCTGTTCCCCGAAGGCGTCAATGTCGGCTTTGCCGAGATCAGGGCCCGGGATCACATTCGTCTCCGGGTTTGGGAGCGTGGGGCGGGTCTGACCAAGGCCTGCGGGACTGGGGCATGCGCGGCCCTGGTCGCCGCCGCCCGCCGGGGGCTTACAGACCGCAAGGCGACCTTGGAATTGGACGGGGGCGATCTGGTGATTGACTGGCGGGAGTCCGATGACCACGTGATCATGACCGGCCCTGTGGCCATCGAATTCGAGGGTCAGCTGCCATGACAGCCAGGGTCGATATTGTCACCTTCGGCTGCCGGCTCAATGCCTATGAGAGTGAGGTCATCCGCGCCCGTGCCGCCGAGGATGGCCTTGAAAACGCGGTGGTCTTCAACACCTGCGCTGTGACGGCGGAGGCCGTTCGTCAGGCGCGTCAGGCCATTCGCAAGGCACGGCGGGAACGCCCGGACGCCCGCTTGATTGTCACCGGCTGCGCGGCGCAAATCGATCCGGGGGCGTTTGCGGCCATGGCCGAGGTCGATCTTGTCTTGGGTAATATGGAAAAGGCGGCGAAGGGCTCCTATGCCGTCACAGCCCCCGAAGGTCGGGTCCGGGTCAATGACATTATGAGCGTGCGGGAAACCGCCGGTCATCTGATCGATGGGCTCAAGGACCGCGCCCGGGCCTATGTGGAAGTTCAGAATGGCTGCGACCATCGCTGCACCTTCTGCATCATCCCCTTCGGACGGGGCAATTCCCGGTCGGCCCCAGCGGGGGAAGTGGTGGATCAAATCCGGCGGTTGAGCGCCCAGGGCTATCGCGAGGTTGTTCTCACCGGGGTCGATGTGACCAGCTGGGGTGCAGACCTTCCTGGTCAACCCACCCTGGGTCAGCTTGTGGCCCGGATTCTGAAGCTGGTGCCCGACCTGCCCCGCCTACGCCTATCCTCCATAGACGCCGCCGAGATCGACCCTGATCTCATGGCCTGCCTGGCCAGCGAGCCGCGGCTAATGCCCTATTTGCATCTGTCCCTCCAGGCCGGGGACGACATGATCCTCAAGCGGATGAAGCGGCGTCACAGCCGCGCCGACGCCCTGAAACTGATTTCCGAAGTGCGCGCCGTCAGGCCAGACGTCGCCTTCGGTGCGGACGTCATTGCCGGGTTTCCAACCGAGACTGAGGACATGTTCCGCAATACCCTCTCCCTGGTCGATGAGGCGGGTTTGTCCTTCCTGCACGTGTTTCCTTATAGCCCCCGGCCCGGAACCCCTGCGGCCCGCATGCCGCCGGTGCCGCGCGCCGAGGTCAAGGATCGAGCCGCCCGCCTTCGGGCAGCTGGTGAGGCCGCATTGGTCCGCCATCTTCAGGGCCTCGTGGGCCAGACAGTTACGGGTCTTGTGGAGCGCGGTGGGGTCGCCCGGGGCGAAGACTTCACCGAAATCGCCTTTGAAGGGGCGGGCGAAATCGGCTCCATTATCGGCCTTCGGGTCGTGGGCTATTCCGGATCTCGCGCTGTGGCGGTTGCAGTTTGATCGGCCTGGGTCTCGCCACGACCCGGATAGCCGGGCAGGGACCAGTTCCATAAGAGCCCGCCAGCCCGCACGCCAAAGCCCACGAGAAAGCCTGCTGCCCCCGCGGCCAAGCCCGGTAAGCCCGCCCACTGCAGGGCCACAAAGGTCGTCGCCCCGAGACCCGCGCAGGTCACATAGATTTCCCGTCGCAACAGGACGGAGGGCTCATGCGCCAGGACATCGCGGATGACCCCACCGAAACAGGCGGTCAAGACCCCCATAACCATGGCTGACACGGGCGGTGCACCCAGGGTGCCGGCCTTTGCGGCACCAATCACCGCATAGGCACCAAGCCCTAAGGCGTCGAGCCAGAGCAGGACCCGCAGCCGCCCCTGGCCTGGGCCAACAAACCAAACCAGTACTGCGGCCAGACCACAGGCCACCAGATAGGTCGGTCTCTGCACCCAGAAGACGGGTGCCCCTAACAGAAGATCCCGAAGGGTCCCTCCGCCAACCCCGGTGACGGCGGAAAAAAACGCGAAGGTGACAATGTCATGCTTGCGCCGGGCTGCGGCCAGGGCCCCAGTGGCCCCGAACACGGCGACGGCGGCATAGTCCAGGGCAATCACGGCGGAGGCGATAGAGACCATAGACATCCCCTAACGCGGATGCCTTTGCGCCGCCAGTCTGCGGGGTGGGTCTCAAAGGCTGGTCTGCCTGTTGCAGATACTCTAGAAGCGGCCCTATGACTGAACCCAAGATCGGATGGTTGCAGCGCTTGGCAGGCGGGCTTTCGCGCTCGTCCAAGGCCTTGACCGAACAGGTGGCCGCCACCTTCACCAAACAGCCTTTGGATCAAGCCAAGCTCGATGAGCTGGAAGAAATGCTGATCGAGGCGGATCTGGGCCCCTATTCGGCAGCGCGCATTACCAAGGCCTTTTCAGACGCCAAGTTTGGCAAATCCGTCGACGAGCAAGAGATCAATGAAGCCCTGGCAGCCGCCATCGGCGATGAGCTCAGCACCCGCCAGGGTCACTTCGATCCCCTGACCGGTCCTAGGCCCTATGTGGTGCTGTTTATTGGGGTTAATGGCTCGGGCAAGACCACGACCCTCGGCAAGATCGCCGCCGACCTGACCGGCAGGGGTGCCAAGGTGCTGGTGGTGGCTGGAGACACCTTCCGGGCTGCGGCGGTTGAGCAACTCAAGGTCTGGGCAGAACGGTCCGGTGCGGCCTTTATCAGTCGCCCGCCCAATTCCGACGCGGCGGGTCTGGCTTTTGACGCCCTCGAAAAGGCTAAGGCCGAGGGCTTCGATGTGGTCCTGATCGACACGGCGGGCCGCCTTCAGAACAAGCAGGGTCTGATGGATGAGCTGCTGAAGGTTATTCGTGTGATCAAAAAGGTCGATCCAGACGCCCCCCACGAGACCCTTCTGGTCCTCGACGCCACGGTGGGCCGCAATGCCCTGGCCCAGGAAAACATCTTCGGCAATCAGATCGGCGTTTCGGGCATTGTCATGACCAAGCTGGACGGTACGGCCCGAGGCGGGGTCCTGGTGCCTGTGGCTCAGGCGTCTGACAGCCCCATCAAGCTGATCGGGGTTGGTGAGGGAATTGAGGACCTTCAGCCCTTCGACGCCCGTGCCTTTGCCCGCTCTCTTGTTGGCCTGGAGGCCAAATGACCCTGTCGCCAAATGCCCGCAAATGGATCCGTGCTGTGGTCGACTATGGCGGCCTTGTCGCCTGGATGGCAGCCTATTTCCTCGGAGGGCGTAATCTCGTCAACGCCACCTGGGCCTTGGTTGGCGGTTCCCTCTTAGGTTTGGCCCTGGGACTGATCTTTGAGCGGCGCATAGCGCCCGTCCCCTTGATCGCCGGCGCCGCAGGCCTTGTGTTTGGGGGTCTTACCCTTTTCTTCCACGATGCCCGGTTTCTGAAGATCAAACCCACCATAATGAACCTGGTTTACGGCATCCTGCTGCTGGGCGGTCTTGCCTTGAAGAAGACCCCACTCAAGCTTTTGCTCGGGGAGGCCTTCCCCCTCACCGATGCTGGATGGCGGATTCTCACCCTGCGATATGGCCTATTTTTTATCGCCCTGGCCGGGTTGAATGAATTCGTCTGGCGCACCCAAGCAGACTCGACCTGGGTGCTTTTCCGGTTCCCCGGCTTGATGATTTTGACGGTGCTGTTCTCCATGAGTCAGGCCCCTGTCATGATGAAACATGCCCATTCTGAAACCTCTGGCGGTACGGACGCTTAGGGGTTTTTGACTGTCTTCAAACTGACGTTTTCCGTAGTTATCTTCCGCCGCGCTGAGACGAGGGATCATCATGGCCAAGGGTAAAGCGAAATCTGCAGGACCGTTGGATCGGTCCCCCAGTCATTTGCTGCACAGGACGCTGCAGGTCGCGCTTGATCTCTACGCAGAAGAATTTGGTCCAGCAGGGATTACCCAAAGGCAGTTTGCGGTCTTAGCGGCTGTAGAAAGCCGCGAAGGTTTGACCCAGACGGAACTGGTGGGCCTAACGGGGATTGATCGGTCCACCTTGGCAGACATGGTCGCCAGAATGATCACCAAGGGCCTGCTTGAGCGGCAGAAGTCTCCAACGGACGCCCGGGCCAATAGCGTGCGGCTGACTGCTGAGGGCCGCATTGTCCTGACAGAGGCCCAGCCCAAGATGGAGGCCGTCGATACGCGTCTGCTGAAAATGCTGTCAGGGAGCAAGCGCGAGGTCTTTACGGGCTTACTCCGCGATCTGGTCGCAGCAGGAGACCCAGAGGCCCCGGTAAAGCCGAAGAAGTCCAAGGCTGAAAAAGCCGCCAAGGCCGAAAAGAAGAAGTTGAAAAAGGCGGCCCAGGCAGACGCCTAAACTCTGATGTCGAGGAAGGAGCCCGGGCGCAAAATGCGGCTTGGTGTTTCGGTTGGCGCTGCGGTCATGACCTTCTGGACGGGTGCGGGACGGCTAGGCGGGGCCCGCTCGACGGCGGGTGTAACCGTCCCTGTCCCAGTGAGGGCGGCCTGAAAAAAGGCGCGCTGGGCTGCGCTACGTTGGGAATCGACCCGGGGCGCCGCAACTGGATTTTGAAAATTCGTCTGGATCGGCCCAGCCATGACGCCCTCAAACGTGGTTAACCAAACATGACCATGGCGGGTTTACGGTCAAGGAAGGGTTAACGCCGCAGTCGGACCAGCAGGCTTTTGACGTCGGTCTCTGACAGGGGGGCAGGGTACTTGGCCAGAATGGTACCCTTGCCGTCCACCAGATAGGTTTCCGGGACCCCGGTGACGCCCAGCTCAATCCCAGCCCGGCCATCACGGTCCACGAGCCGATAGGCATAGGGGTCGCCCACCCGGGCTAAAAACGCCTGAGTATTCGTAGGCGCATCCTTATAGGCGACGCCGATCAGCACGGCACCTTGATCCTTCAGTGCCATCAATTGAGGGGCCTCAACTTCGCAGGGGCCGCACCAGGAGGCATAGACATTGACCAGCACCAGTTTGCCGCCCGTTGCCAGGCTGCGCAGGGCGATGGGCCGACCATCGTCCAGGCTTGGCAGGGTCAGGTCTGGCAAGGGTTGGCCCACCAGGGCGCGAGGCTGGACCTTAGGGTCATGCTTGAGGGCGTAAAGACTGAAAAGCAGGGCGAGCGCCCCTAGAATGGCCAGGGGCGCTAGGGCGAGCCAGCGGGTCACGATCTAGCGTCCTCTTGGGCCTTCAGCTGTTCAGCTTGACGTTTCCAGTGCGCAGAAAAGCGCAGACTGGCGACCGTCAAGAGGACGAAGACCAGGGCGCTGATCCCGTAGGCGGCCCAGATAAAGCCCTCATATTTTCCGAAATCCAAATCCAGCATGGCTTAGGTCCGGGCCAGTCGTGACAGGGCTGCATCAGCTCGGCGGCGCCAAACCTCCCCCCGGATACGGACCAGCCAAAGAGCCCCAAAGGCGGCCATATAGGCCAGGACCATCAGCAGAAGGGGCACTAAGAAAACCGGGGCCATTTTGGGTCCGCCCTTGGCGAAGACCGTCACCCCCTGGTGCAGGCTATTCCACCAGTTCACCGACCAATGCACCACCGGCAGGTTGACCAGGCCGACGAGGGCGAGAATGGCGCATGCCCTTGCTGCCTTGGTCTCATCGTCCAGAGCGCTGCGCAGGGCCATATAAGCCAGATAGAAGAGAAACAGCACGAGAACGCTGGTCAATCTGGCATCCCAGACCCACCAAGTGCCCCACATGGGTCGCCCCCAAAGGGAGCCGGTCACCAGGGCTAGGGCTGTAAATCCAGCACCCAAGGGCGCGGCGGACTTCGCGGCGGCGTCGGCAAGGGCATGGCGGAACACTAAGGACAGAAAACTGGCAATGCCCAGGCAGAAATAGGCGAACATGCTCAGCCAGGCGGCGGGCACGTGGATGAACATGATCCGGACGGTATCACCCTGTTGATAGTCTTCCGGGGCGGTAAATCCGAGCCACAGGCCTGTGATCGCCAACAGCACGGCAAGCCCGCCAAACAGCGGGGCTGCCCACCTGGAAAAGGCCATGAACCGCTCAGGATTGGACAGAAAGGCCGGTGCCGAGATCATGGGTGCGGATTAGACCCCAGCGCGTCCAGGGGCAATGAGATTTCCGCAATGCGAGGGCCTATGAAAGCGCGTTCCTGCATGCAGCCGCCATGGCAAGGGGCCCTAAGGCGATGGCCGCAGCAGCATAGGCGCACAAAAGCACGAACCCCGCGCTCCAGGGCAGGCCCGACGCGAAGGCGTCTAGGGCGCCACCGCCAAAAATCACCGGCGGGGTAAAGAGGGGTAGAACAATGACCGCCGTCAGCAGGCCGCCGCGACGGGCCCCAAGGCTAAGGGCGGCCCCTATACCGCTGGCAAAGGCAAAGGCTAGGCCGCCGACCAAGGCACTCACCAGGACCAGGGGGGCTAAGGTGGGGCTACCGCCCAGGGCGATTTCCGTGATGGGTGCGGCCAGGGCCAAGGGAAGGCCTGTCGCCAGCCATTGGCCTAAGCACTTGAGGGCGCAGACAAACTCCAGCGGCAGGGGGGAGAGGGTCAGCAGATCCAGGGCCCCATCTTCGTAGTCCCGCTCGAAGAGACGATCGAGACCCAGCAAGGTCGCAAGGGCCAGGGTCATCCAGGCGACGCCGGGCGCCACCGCCGCCAGGCGGGCTGGCTCCGGACCGGCGGCCAGGGGCAGTAAGGTGGCGACGCCGAGGTAAAAGCCAGCAGACACCAAGGGCCCGCCCCCGCGACCCCAAGACAAGGCGGTTTCCCGCTTCAACAGCTCCCAGGCCAGGCTCATGGATTAATCTCCAGGACCTGGGCAGGAATGGGCAGGGGGTCATGGATTGCCGCGACGATCATGCCGCCCGACCCAAGATGATCGCTCATCATCTCCCCGAACCGGGTCCGCCAGACCGAATCTAGGGGACTTAGGGGCTCATCCAATAACCAAAGGGTGCGGGGCGCTGCCAAGAGCCGTGCCAGGGCTAATCGGCGCTTTTGACCCGCCGAGAGCCTACGGACCTCCAGGTCGAGAAGTCTGCGAATGTCCAGGCGATCTATGGCGCTGTCCAGGGACGACAGGTTTCCCCCCGACCAGCGGGTCCAGAAGGCCAGTTCATCCCGGGCTGTCTGACCCGATTTCAGGCCATCTGCATGGCCAACAAGGTGAATTTCAGTTCGACGCGCCTGATCTGGATCTTGCTCGCCAAACCCAATCTCGCCGGTGTCTGCAGACAAAAGCCCTGCAATTGCCCGCAATAGACTGGTCTTTCCCGATCCATTTCGCCCCGTAAGGGCGCACGCTTGGCCAGCGCTCAGATTGAGGTTCAGGCCTTGGAACAGGGGTCTTCCACCCCGGCTGATGGCAAGTTCTTTGATTTCCAGGGCAGACATCATGTCAGAAGGGTCCAGCCCGAATAGACGCGCCTCGCATGAAGGGGTATGACGCCTCCGGCCGACGTCCCTTCGGGGGGTATTCGCGGCGCGGGGGCGAACGCTGTGTGTCCGCCTCGTACAGCGCGCGATCTCCGAGGTAGGCGTTCTGCGGCCGTAAACAGAGGAAGGATTCCTAACAATGGCTTCAATCGATAGCCTCAAGACCCGCCGGGAACTCAAGGTGGGAACTAAGACCTACATCTATTACAGCCTTCCCGCTGCGGAAGAAGCCGGTCTGGCCGGTGTTTCTCGCCTTCCCGCCTCCATGAAGGTGCTTCTTGAGAACCTGTTGCGCAACGAAGACGGTGAAACCGTCGGCGGCGACGACCTTAAGGCCCTTGCGGCATGGACCGAAAACAAAGGTTCCGTTGAGCACGAAATCAGCTTCCGGCCGGCTCGGGTTCTGATGCAGGACTTCACCGGCGTGCCTGCGGTGGTGGACCTGGCCGCCATGCGCG
>CALETE010000060.1 GCA_937920085.1 uncultured Alphaproteobacteria bacterium
TATCGCTCTGTGCCTCAGCCGGCCGTGCGGAGGTTCAGGTCTATCGACGGCCTCGGGTGGCCATACTGTCGACCGGCGAGGAGATTGTCGAAGCTCCGGCGACCCCTGGCCCCTTCCAGATCTACGACTCAGGCAGCCCAGCTTTGCAGGCCATGGTCGAAGGCTGGGGCGGCGTAGTCACCCGGTTGACGGGGGTGCGGGACCGTCTCGAAGATGTCATCGCCGCCTTAAAAGGGGCGGAGGCCGATCTGGTGGTGACCGTGGGCGGCGCCTCGGTGGGCGATTATGATCTCGTGCGGACCGCCGCCAAGGCCCTGGACCTCTCCCTTCGGGTCGAGAGCGTGGCGGTGCGCCCTGGCAAGCCGACCTTCTTTGGCGTGCTTGGAGATGGCCGTCGGATGCTGGGCCTGCCTGGCAATCCCGCCTCGGCCTTTGTTTGCGCTGAGCTGTTTCTACGCCCCATTCTTGAAGCCTATGTCGATCGATCCCGGGACCTGCCCCTCCGCCGTATGAAGCTGGCGGCGCCTCTAAGCGCCAATGGGCCACGGGAACACTGGATGCGAGGGCGGGTCGACTTTATAAGCGGCGAAGGCGCGGTTGAGGTTTATGGCGATCAAGATTCGTCTCTGGTGACGGTTTTTGAAGCCGCCAATCTTCTCGTGCGTCGTCGACCCCACGCGCCGGCCCTTGAGCAGGGCGACTTCGTCGAAGTCGTGGCTCTGGATCGCTCCTGAAAGCGGAAAAATACGCGATGTCTCGATATGCCGGCATGACGGTCCCCCAAATCCTGTCGAAAATGGTCATGGAGGGTCAGCCTTTTGACACTCATGAGCAGATGAATGACGCCCTCCGACTTCTGGGAAAGTGGCGGTCTACCCTCCTGGCCAATACCTATATCCAGCACAACGGACCGGTCGTTTTCCAGGGGCCCTTTGCTGGGATGACCTATGTAAAGCAGTCATCTGAGGGCGCTCTGATTGCGCGGCTGCTGGGAACATATGAGTCCGAACTTCATCCCTACCTGAAGCACTTCTTTGAAGGACAAGGGGTGGACTGCGTCATCGATGTGGGCTGCGCCGAAGGCTATTACGCCGTTGGCTTGGCGCGCATGCATCCGACCCTGACTGTCTATGCCTATGATATTGACGCCTACGCCCGGGGCGCCTGCAAGGAGCTGGCGGAAAAGAACGGCGTCTCTGACCGGGTCATTATTGGAGAGCGGTTTTCCCCCGCCGACTTCCAAGGCTTTGAAGGCCGCAAGTGCCTAGTCATGGTCGATACGGAAGGCGCTGAACTCGAGATTCTGGACCCTGCCCAGGGCCCGGCCCTGGCAGGCATGAACATCATTGTCGAAACCCATGACATCTTCACCAAAGGTGCCCTGGCGACCCTGATGGAGCGGTTCAAGGACACCCACGATATTGATCGGGTGGAGGCCAAGCTTAAGTCCATTGAGCTGCCTGGATGGTTCAAGCCCTTGGCGCCCATGGACCACCTCCTGGCCACTTGGGAATGGCGGATGTCGCCGACGCCTTGGCTGGTCATGCGACCTAAGAAACTGGGTCAGTCTTAAATCAAGACCCACCTACCAAGCGCACCCTTGAGGCGGCGACCCGGCCCTGGCCGTCGACGACCCGTAGCCGATAGAAGCCTGGTCCGGCAGGTTTCC